>CACAYM010000020.1 GCA_902536765.1 uncultured Pelagibacteraceae bacterium | reverse complement strand
TTGCATGTTTCATTTTTGAATAATCAAATTCTTTAGACATATTCATTCTCCTTCAACCACTTGTTAGTTTCCTTCAAGCCGCCGAATGTATAAATGTGAAAAAAATCGGTATGCATTTTTAATTTCCCAATTAATTCATTAGGGTCTTTAGGTTTCATCAAATCTAATGCCTTACTAAAATTAGATTTTAGAAAGTTAATGGAATTTTTTGCACCTACAATATTAGCAAATTTAATTAGGCTAGTGATTTTAAGTGGTCCAGTAATTCCAACATGAACTGGTACTGACTGCTTGGATATAAAGTCAATTATAGGCTGAGGATCTAGCAACCATTGGGTGACTATATAATCAGCGTAAGGCTTTTTATCTTCCATTGCTTTTTCCAATTTAGAATCCGATATATCAGGACTCCCCTCTGGATGTCCAGCAATTCCTATCTTCATCTGTTCAAAATAACCCGTCTCTAAAAGTTGTATCGAGCTATCAAATTTACCAACTGGCTCTCTACTTCCTCCAATAATAAGAGCTTGTTTCACACCCCCGTCTTTACATATAGAAATATAATCTTTAAGTTGTGTTTCGCTTTCAATAGATCGTGCCGGGAAATGCGGAATTGGATTAAAACCATTTTGAACTAATTTAACAGCTTGTTCCGCAGTCTCTTTATAATCACCACCTGGAAGCATTGTTATGTAAACATCCTTAAGGGTAGGAAGAGTGGAAAGGTCTGTTTTTGGTCCAATTTCTAAAGAAAAGTTCATTGGAAGATATTTATTTATTTTGAAAAAACTGTCTATAAAAATTTGAGATCAAATTGAAACAGGTTACTTTTTTTGACCTCTATGCTTTTGGATCCTATGACCGTACTGCTGGGTAACTCTATCAAAAATTATGGCCAAGGCCACAATTGCAAGTCCATTCATCATTCCAAGGGCTAAATATTGATTAGAAATTGATTGAAGAATTGGAATTCCTAGCCCTTTAACACCTATCATCGAAGCTATAACAACCATTGCTAATGCCATCATTATAGTCTGGTTTATGCCTGCAAATATTGTAGGTAGAGATAATGGGATTTGTACTGACCTTAGTTTTTGGAACGGTGTAGCACCAAAAGCTTCACTGGCCTCAAGTGTTTCTTTGTCAACTTCACGAATACCTAAATTAGTAAGTCTTACGATTGGAGGAATTGCATATATACAAACTGCCAATAAACCAGGTACTTTTCCAATACCCAGTAACATTATAATAGGGATCAAATAAACAAAGCTTGGAATTGTTTGCATCATATCTAGAACTGGTAAAATTGCTTTTTCAGCCCTGTTAGATTTTGACATTAAAACACCTATTGGAATACCTACAACTATACATACTAATGTTGAAACAGAAATTATAGCAACTGTAGCCATACAATTTTTCCACATACCAAAGTAACCAATAATCAGGAAACAAACCATTGTTCCAATTACTAATTTAATACTTCTTGAACCTATCCAGGCTAAAAGCCCAAACACTCCTATTACTAACGGCCATGGACTACTTACTAATAGTTTTTCTAACCATATTAAAAAATGTAAAAGAGGATCGAAAAAACCCTCAATGGAGTCACCATACTCTCTTGAAAATTCTTTAAAACTTAAATCAATTCCCTTCTTTAATTCTCTTAAAGCGTCTCTATCCATTTCGGGAATTTTATTAAAGAAATCCATAAAAATTTTTTTTATTTCTGAACCCGTTAATTATAACGGGTTCAGACAATTATTAATTAAAGTGCTTTTTTGATTTTTTTTGCAGCACCACTTGAAACCCACTTAGTCCAAACACTTTCTTGTGTTTTTAGGAATTCAATTGCAGCATCAGCACCTTCTGCTTGGTTTTCTGCCATCCATACTAACATACCATTCATAGCTGTACCTGGATAAACTCTTTTCTTAAGATAATTCATACCATCTTTTCCAGCAGTTTTTTTGTAGTTGTCAGTAACGACTGTGAATACTTCAGATTTTACCCATGAAGATTTCTTAGGATTAGCACATTCTTGTTCAGGTTTTGCTAAACAATTATCCCAATTATCTTTACCGGCAAACTCACCCATATCTACAGCTTGAAGATCATACTTTCCAACTAAAGATGTTGGAGACCAGTAGTAACCAAACCAGTTTTCTCCTCTTTCTGCAGCTTTAGCAATTGAACCATCTAATCCTGCAGCTGAACCAGTTTCAACTATCTTCCAACCTTTTTTCTCCATTTCCCATGCTCTAAAATGGTTTCTGTTACTTAATTCACAGTTCCATCCTGGAGGACAAATATGAAACCCACCTTTTGACGGATCTTCTGGGTGTGGAAAAAGATCTGGTCTTTTTAAAATAGCATCAGCAGTTGTTAACTCTGGATGTTTTT
>CACAYM010000019.1 GCA_902536765.1 uncultured Pelagibacteraceae bacterium | reverse complement strand
CCCCAATTAGCAATTGGGCCTAATTGCATAATAAGACCAAAAAAACCAAGCGCAAAGTCTGTCTTAAGTCTTTTAGTTTCTTTATTATCATTCTCAATCTCTATTTCTTCAAGCTTACCATTGCCACTTACCGTCTTAAGTTGAGAATTGGTAATTAAATTGATTTTACCAACGTTTGAAAGCTCTTTTACTTTTTCAACTGTAGCCTGAGCTGCTCTAAATTCATCTCTTCTATGTATTAAGTTAACTTTTGACGTTTTTGATAATTCTAAAGCCCAATCTAACGCACTATCTCCTCCACCAAAAATAGATACTGTTTTACCATCAAATATTTTTTTATCTTTAATGGAATATAAGATGGTTTTGTCTTCAAATTGTTCACATTCTTTTGGCGAAAATTTTCTAGGCTCAAAGGATCCTACTCCTCCTGCAATAATTACATTTGGAGTTTCAAATTCTGTTCCTTTGCTAGTTTTTACTTTCCATTTTTCATTATATTTTTTTAATTCATCTACTCTTTCACTTAAATGAAATTTTATATTAAAAGGTTTTAATTGTTTTAAAAGATTATTAGTTAATTCTTCTCCTGTGCATTCTGGAATTGCTGGAATATCGTAAATTGGTTTATCAGGATATAATTCAATACATTGTCCACCTATCTTATCAAGATTATCCACAATCTCACAATCAAGACCAATCAATTTTAATTGATGTGCAGTAAATAATCCTGTTGGACCCGCTCCAATTATTAATGCATCTGTTTTAATCATTAAATCTGTTTTCCAGGCAAATGAACTTCAAGACCATCTATTTCTGGGCTAACTTGAATTTGACAACTCAATCGACTACTTTTTTTTGGTTCATAGGCTTGGTCAATCATATCATCTTCGCCTTCACTTTTTTTATTAACTTTATCAAACCATTCATCTTTGACATAAACATGGCATGTGGCACATGCCATGCCACCACCGCAATCAGCATCAATTCCTGGTATATTATTTTGAACGGCGCCCTCCATAACTGTCAATCCCTCAGCTACTTCTACTGTATGAGATTTTCCATTATTTTCTATGTAGGTAATCTTTGCCATCTAACTTATATAGGTACAAAAAAAAATAGGGCAAGTACAAAGTACTTGCCCTATTAATATTTCTTACTCTTAAAGAATTATGCTCTGCTTCTTCCAGAGTTCGCAACTGCACAAGACCAAATAATAACACCGAATGCGATCTTATTAACAAAGTCTGCTAAGTTGTAAATCACGTTAAGTGAGTTAGCATCAATACCACCTGTTAAGTAACCAAATACATAACCTAGTGGGTAAATAGCCCAACCTACTGTAACGATCATCCTTAAAGCACCAAATGCTGTTGCAAGTGATTTATTTCCAGATTTAGAAACAACTTTTCCTGCTTCTCCTGAAAATATTTCATAAAGGATGTAAATCCATCCCGCCATACCGATAATGAAACCAAGCATTGGGTTGATGAATCCAGCTTCTCCTAAATATCCACCTACTAACATTACTAAAGAACCAATTAAGATTCTCCAGAATATTCCAGTTGGAACTTTTTTAACTGCAGCTAGAATTAAATAAAATTCTATTAACTGTAGTGGTACAGTAATTAACCAATCAATATATCTGTAAACAGTTGGAGTATCACCTGTTTCAACCCATACTGCTCTCATATACATATAGTGAATAAATGCTATACCAGTTACTAATCCAGCCACGTTTACTGATTTTCTCCACTGAGTGCTAACATTAGCTTGCTCCATAAAGAAAAACGCTGTAGCTGCCAACATACCCATTGAAATTAACCAGAATGAAATTCCAACGAAGTCATCCGTAGCTAAAAAGGCTGTTGCTGCGTTAGCCGCTGTAGTTGCTCCAACAAGAGCAAATAAAGCTAAAGCTAGCGTTTTAAGTTTTTTCATAAAAAACTCCCTCATTAGTTAGTTTTTATAGTTTATATAAACTACAGCAGTAAGATTACTTACTGCGAAGTTAGGGGTTAATTACCAAATAAAAATAGTTAATAGAAGACTTTTTTACCTCTAATAAGTATTGATTTTACTGTGTTTTTGAAATTTAATACAACCTAAGTACCAAAAATACTAAAAAAATCGAGTCATATATATGAGATCAAATTTTAACAAAATTTATGAGGAATCTTTAAAAAATCCAGAACAATTTTGGAAAGAAATATCAGAAGAGATCTTCTGGTTTAAAAAACCGACTAAAATTTTGAGTAAAGATAGCCCTCCTTTCTACAAATGGTTCACCGATGGGATTACAAATACTTGTTACAACGCATTAGATGTCCACATTGATCAAGGTAGAGGTGATAAAACTGCTTTAATTTACGATAGTCCAATCACAGGGAATAAAAAACAGTTCACTTACAAAGAATTAAAGGCTCAAGTATCCAAATTTGCAGGTGCATTGAGTAACCATGGTATTAGTAAAGGTGACAGAGTAATAATTTACATGCCAATGATACCAGAGGCAGTAGT
>CACAYM010000018.1 GCA_902536765.1 uncultured Pelagibacteraceae bacterium | reverse complement strand
ATCTGGTGTTTATATAATCCGTACGGTTCTAAGAAAATTTGAAAATTCAAAAAAAAGAAATTATATAGTTGCTGCAATTATTATTATAGGTTTTGTAACCATAAGATATATTTCTGGTCCAGCAATTGAAAATATAGAGGCTGTTGACCCAGCCAAAACAGGGTTTCTTGGTGGATTAGGTTTGCCAATAATTTTCTCATGGATAGTTGGTGGTTTGTTTGCTGCAGGTATAGCTTTCATAGTCGGTAAAATTGCACTTGGACTAAGAGCAGACTATTTAGCGATAGCAACTTTACTTATAGCTGAAATTATAGTTTCAATAATTAAACATGAAGATTGGCTAGCAAGAGGCGTAAAAAATGTTATTGGTTTAAAAAGACCGGTTCCTTACGAAGTCGATTTACAAGGTTCAACGTGGTTTATAGATTTAGTAGAAAAATTTCACTCAAAAAAATTAGATCTAATTACCTCTTTGTCTGAAAGACAAGATGTTTTAAATCAATTAGTGATTGATGCATCTTCAGTTTATGTAAAATTGTGTCTTGCAGGTCTATTTTTGACTGTTGTAATAATTTTATTAATTCTTACTCAAAAAGCATTGTATTCTCCTTGGGGAAGAAAGATGAGAGCCATAAGAGATAATGAAGTGGCTGCAAATGCAATGGGAAAAAATGTTGTTAAAGAACATTTATTAATATTTATTTTGGGTTCCGCAATAGTGGGAATAGCTGGTGCCATGATGGTTACAAATGATGGCCTATTTACACCAGGAAGTTATAGACCAATGAGATACACATTTGTAATATGGGTAATGGTCATTGTTGGAGGAACTGGGAATAATTTTGGTGCAATTCTTGGAGGTTTTGTTGTTTGGTTTTTATGGGTAGAGGCTGCACCAATTGCTTTATTTTTTATAAATTTTTTTACTGCACACTTAGAGGAAACTAATACAGTTAAACAACATTTAATTCAAAGCGCTGCATATTTTAGATTTTTACTGGTTGGAATTGGACTTTTGATTATAATGAGATACCGTCCTAAAGGATTAATACCTGAGAAAATAAATATTAAATAAATTATGTTTTTTTACATTCTAACAGGCATTGCAATAGGGATTATTATTTATTTAGGAGATAAATACATATTTTAATGAATAAAAATCTTATTTTATTAACATTAAGTCAGATATTTAGTTTTACAGCAGCTCCAGTTACTGTTTTTTTAAGTGGAATTATAGGATCTCAAATAAGCCCCATGAAATCATTAGCAACTTTACCTATGTCAATCTCTGTTGTCGGAATAGCTATTGGTGCAATTGTGGCTACAAAAACTATGAGTTTAGTTGGAAGAAAACTTGGTTTTATTTACGCATCTATTGGCAATACATTATTTTCAATTTTGGCAGCTTATTCAATATTTAATCAGAATTTTAATATTTTTTGTTTTGCTAACTTTTTTATAGGTATTGGGATGGCCTTTACTCATCAATATCGTTTTGCTGCTGCAGAAAGTGTTGAAAAAAATATGGCCCCTAAAGCGGTTTCGATACTATTGTTTGGAGGTATCATCTCAGCTTTTTTAGGACCAAGTTTGGCCAACTATTCAAAAGATTTAGTTAGCGAGAATTTATATGTAGGATCATATTTATCTTTAGCTGTTTTAACATTTATTCCCACAATTCTTTTTTTGTTTTATGAAAGTAAAACAATTAATAAAGAAAATATTAATTATTCTGGAAGAAGTTACTTAGAATTAATTTCTCAACCAAGATTTATTCAGGCGTTAACGGCATCAGCATTTGGATATGCAATAATGACTTTTTTAATGACAGCAACACCTATAAGTATGCATGTTATGGAAAAAATGAGTTTAAGTAAAACAGGTATTGTAATTCAGTTTCATGTTGCTTCAATGTTTTTGCCATCACTTGTAACAGGGCATCTAATTAAAAAAATAGGCCATAGTAACGTAATTTATATTGGTATATTTTTTTACAGCATTACATCTTTTATAAGTATTTTTGATCAAACTTTTTTTAATTATTTGTTCGCTCTTATTTTTTTAGGCATAGGTTGGAATTTTTTATTTATATCAGGAACAAGTTTACTTGTGCTTACATACGAAGAGAAAGAAAAATATAAAGCGCAGGGTTTAAATGATTTTATCGTTTACTCTGTTCATGCATTGGGCAGTTTATCAGCGGGAGTATTTATTACTTTAACAAGTTGGAAGATAATGAACATAATTTGTATTCCTTTTATGATTTTAATAATTCTAGCGAGTATCAGAGCTGATTCTTCAAATAAAAAAAACCCTAGCGTCGTGAAACGCTAGGGTTTTTAAAATAAAAATTATCTTTGTTTTTTAGTTTTAAACTTGCCGCCTTTAATTTCTTTCTCCAAGAAAGAACCAAAAGCTTCACCAACATCAGTAAATTCTACTCCTGTTGCACCTTCATAATTTACAGCTTTTCCTTTAGCTAGTAAATCAAGAGCTTTTTTAAGTTGGCCTGGATAGATTTTTGTTCCGGGTGCATTCGCAACAGACATTACATTTTTTTGAATAGTATTTCTGTCTGCTTTACCACCAGCTTGCATTGCAAGTGTAATTAATGCAGCTGCATCGTAAGATTCACCTGTATATGGTCCTGATGAGTCAATGCCAGCAGACTTAGCTACTTTTGCAAATACTCCAGCACCTTTCCCAGTTGATCC
>CACAYM010000017.1 GCA_902536765.1 uncultured Pelagibacteraceae bacterium | reverse complement strand
TGTAATGTGCGGTTTTTATTAATTACTAATTATAATTAAAGGATTTATGGAAGATTCAGCATCAAATATTCTTAAACTCATAATTTTGTCAGGATTACTATCAATTGTTTATGGTTTCTTTACGGGAAAAATCATTTTAAATGCAAGTTCAGGTAACAGCAAAATGCAAGAAATTGCATCAGCTATTCAAGTTGGTGCAAGAGCATACTTAAACAGACAATATAAAACAATTGCGATTGTTGGTATTGTTGTATTAGTTATTATTAGTTATGCATTTAGTATCTTAGTTGGTTTAGGCTATCTTATTGGAGCTA
Source organism: uncultured Pelagibacteraceae bacterium (assembly GCA_902536765.1). Lineage (GTDB taxonomy): Bacteria > Pseudomonadota > Alphaproteobacteria > Pelagibacterales > Pelagibacteraceae > Pelagibacter. Next base: position 2,415 of record CACAYM010000017.1, on the reverse strand, counting down.
CTTTATCAGGTCTCGCTGGTTATGTTGGAATGTTAGTTTCTGTTCAAGCAAACGTAAGAACAGCTGAAGCCTCAAGAAAAGGTCTTCCTGAGGGTCTATCAATAGCTTTTAAATCTGGTGCAGTTACTGGAATGTTAGTTGCTGGTTTGGCACTTTTATCTATTGCAGTTTATTATTATTTATTATTGTCATTTGGTGTTGATGAAAGAGAAATAGTAAATGCACTTGTTGCATTAGGGTTTGGTGCTTCATTAATTTCAATTTTTGCAAGACTTGGTGGAGGTATATTTACTAAGGGAGCAGATGTAGGCGCGGATTTAGTTGGAAAAGTAGAGGCAGGTATTCCTGAAGATGATCCAAGAAATCCTGCTGTAATTGCTGATAACGTAGGTGACAATGTAGGTGATTGTGCTGGAATGGCTGCAGATTTGTTTGAAACTTATGCTGTTACAATAGTTGCTACTATGGTTTTGTCATCAATTTTCTTTTATGGAGATTTAAATATGATGGTTTATCCATTATCTATAGGGGGAGCGTGTATAATCACATCAATTATAGGTACATTTTTTGTTAAATTAGGAAATTCAAAAAATATTATGGCTGCTTTATACAAAGGTTTTATAGTGACTGCGCTTACATCATTAGCTATTTTATACCCTATAACTGATTATGTTTTAGGACTAGAAAATTCATATACTGTATCTGATAAATCATTTACTGGAATGAGTTTGTATTTTTGTGGTGTTATCGGATTAGCGATTACTGGATTAATTATATGGGTTACAGAATATTATACTGGCACTAATTATAGACCAGTAAAAAGTGTTGCCTTTTCCTCAACTACAGGCCATGGTACCAATGTAATTCAAGGATTAGCGGTGTCAATGGAGGCTACTGCTGTTCCGGCTCTAATTATAGTTTCTGGAATTTTATTAACAAATTATATAGCGGGACTTTTTGGGATTGCGATTGCGGTGACCACAATGCTTGCTTTAGCTGGTATGGTTGTTGCGCTTGACGCATATGGACCTGTAACTGATAACGCAGGTGGTATTGCTGAAATGTCCAATCTACCAAAAAATGTAAGAAAAACGACTGATGCACTTGATGCTGTGGGAAACACGACAAAAGCAGTTACAAAAGGATATGCGATTGGTTCTGCTGGTTTAGGAGCTTTAGTTTTATTTGCTGCATATACAGAAGATATCAAACATTTTTCAAAAGTTACTGGATCAAAACTTGAAGGCATTGTTGTATCTTTTGATCTATCAAATCCTTTTGTAGTTGTGGGTTTGTTGGTAGGTGGTATGTTACCATATTTATTTGGCTCAATGGGTATGCAAGCGGTTGGTAGAGCAGGTGGTGCAGTTGTTGTTGAAGTTAGAAGACAGTTCAAAAAAATACCAGGTATAATGAAAAGAAAATCAAAACCTGACTATGGAAAACTTGTGGACCTTTTAACCAAAGCCGCTATAAAAGAGATGATCATACCTTCATTATTACCAGTTCTTTCACCAATTGTTCTTTACTTAATTATATTACCTATTGGTGGACAAGTTGCAGCTCTATCATCTGTAGGGGCAATGTTATTAGGTGTAATTATAACAGGATTGTTTGTAGCTATATCGATGACAGCCGGAGGTGGAGCTTGGGATAATGCAAAAAAATATATTGAAGATGGAAACTTTGGTGGCAAAGGCTCAGAAGCTCATAAAGCGGCCGTGACTGGTGACACTGTTGGAGATCCATATAAAGATACAGCAGGTCCTGCAGTAAATCCAATGATTAAGATCACCAATATAGTAGCATTACTTCTTCTTGCTGTGATTGCAGCCTAATTTTAAGGCTAAGACAAAAAAATCATTTTTTGTTTCTTTTACCCATAGGGTCATTTATTTTTTGTCTCATACTTGATAAGAAATCATATACGAAAGACCTTTTTCTATAGGCTGGATCAGTTGAATTTTCTACAAATTCTAAATTATTCATATCTTCTTTTTTATATAACTTCTTTGAAGCAAGTAAGCCCATATCATTTAACTCAAGAACCAATACGTCATTAACTATAAGTTTTTCTTTACCAAGGTAATAGATCTTACCAGTTGAAATTTTTCGTTCTATATATATCCAAATATCATTATCAAATGTACTTTTTGTGGAAGGTTCACCCAATAATTTTAAAATATCATTTTTATTAGTGCTGTTTATATTTAATTTTTGATGTTTTTTCTCTAAAAAATGAACACCGTGGTGTTTAACCACTTTATTAGTACTGCAACTTAAAATAAAAGAGAATAATAATAATAATAAATAATTTTTCATGAAAAATAAAAACTACATAAATATTTATAACAATTTAGTAAAATTCTCTAGAAATAAATCGATATTCGCTTTTTTTACGAAAAATGATACTTT
>CACAYM010000016.1 GCA_902536765.1 uncultured Pelagibacteraceae bacterium | reverse complement strand
ATTATGTTCCAATTAATTTTAAAAAATTTTAAAAATGAGTAATTCTTTACTTTTTGATTTCTGAGCCACTGTGGTGATTTTAAATATTTTTTTTTACATAATTTTGAACCGTACCAATCAGGAAAAGTTAAATTTTTCATATTAATTTTATAACAAAAATTAAAAATTATGTTACCGAAGGCAAAGATTTGTTTAATAGAAAACAAGAATATTTACGGGTAGATTTAGACAGATCATTTCCAAAATATGTTTTTGACAATAAAACTAAATTAAACGATTGGATAGTTTGAGTATGGAAAACTTAAAAATGTATTGCATTTCAATGTGTAACTCACATCTAGATAAAATTAAAAGGCTCAATTATGTGCCTGTAGGTTTGGGAAATGGACAATTTGATAAAGAATGGGTCAGAGATAATACATTGAAAAACATTAGTCACAAAAATAGCTGGTATGGTGAAAATACTTTTTATTACTGGTTATGGAAAAATGACTTAAATGGAAATTTCGATAAAGAATGGGTTGGATTCTGTCATTATAGAAGGTTCTGGGCACAGGATTCTGTTGAGCAAAAAAATAAACACTTTTTTAAAACTATATTACAGAAAGTTCCAAATGAGTGGAAAAATCATGAAGTTGTTCTTAGAGAGGAATTTTTTGTTAATTCAACAAAATTTAGTAAAGTTTTAAAACATGGTAGAATGCAACTTTTAAAAAACCCATTTGTATTCTTATCTAAAAAAACCATGACTATCAAAGTTCATTACGACATGTATCATGGGCATGGAGAATTGGATAAAGCTATTGAATTTCTTGACGATCAAAATAGAGATGGATTTCGAAATTTTGTTAATACACAAGGATCTTTTAACGCAAATAATATTTTTATCTGTAAATCGCCTAAGCTATACAGTGATTATTGTGAAGTATTATTTAAATGGTTGGAAAGTTGCGAAGAGCTTTTTGGTTTTGACAAAACTAGAGAATATAGCCGAATAAGAGTTTATGCCTTTTTAGCAGAAAGGTTTTTAAGCTATTGGTTTAAAAAAAACTCAAACTATATAGTTTGGCCTTTAAAATTTCATGATATTACAAATGATAATTTAAATTTTTAATTTAATATGAAAAAAAAGATTTTTTTGGCAGGTGTTGGAGGAATGTTGGGCGAGGCATTTTATTATGAATTTTCTAATGACTATAACCTATATTGTACAGATAAAGATGTTAATGAAAAATGGCTAAATTATTTAAATTTTTGTGATAAAGATAATTATAAATCTGAAGTAAAAAAATTTAATCCAGATTATTTATTTCATATAGGTGCATTTACAGATTTAGAGTACTGTGAAAAGCACAAAGAGGAAACAATTAAAACAAACACTCACTCAGTTATTACTGCAGTTGAGATAAGCAACTTTTTAAAAATACCTTTATTATACATTAGCACTGCTGGCATATTTGATGGATTGAAAGATTTTTATGATGAGCATGATTTGCCAAAACCAATTGGAGTATATGCCTCTTCAAAATATGAAGCTGAAAAGTATGTTTTAAATCATTGTACAAAGTATTTTATTTGTAGAGCAGGCTGGATGATGGGTGGGGGACCCAAAAAAGACAAAAAATTCATACAAAAAATATTAAAACAAATAAAAGACGGCAAAAAAGAGTTATTTGTAGTCAATGATAAATTTGGTACACCAACTTATACATATGATTTTGCAAGAAATACTAAAAAATTAATAGAGAGCAATAACTATGGTTTATACAACATGGTCTGTGAAGGTAATACAAGTCGACTAGAAGTTACAAAAGAAATTATAAATATTCTAAATTTGAAAGAAAAAATCAAAATAAATGAAGTTAAATCTAATTATTTTTCTAAAACATTTTTTGCTGAAAGACCAAAATCTGAAAATTTAAAAAATAGTAAACTTAATAAAATTGGTTTGAACATGATGAGACCTTGGAAAGAAACTCTTAGAGAGTATATAGATAAATTTTATATAGATTACATTTAGGAGAGATGGCCGAGCGGTTTAAGGCGCACGCTTGGAAAGCGTGTTAAGGGGTAACTCTTTCGTGGGTTCGAATCCCACTCTCTCCGCCAGATAATATTAAAAATTAAAAACTATTTATTTAGAGTTATATTAGTATTATTTGAAGATATATGAAAAAAGATATTACTATAATAATAACTTTATATAGGACGCCATTAAAAAGATTAAAGGATTTAAATCAGTACAAAAATTATAAAGTTATTATTTTTGCCCAAGATTCAGACAAAAATTATAAAAATATTATTAAAAAAAATTCTATAATTAAATTTGAATATTATTTTTCATCAAATAATATTGGGTTACCCAAAGCAACAAATTATCTTATATCAAAAGTAAAAACCAAATACTTTTTATTCACGCAAGCAGATATATTAATAAATGAAAAATCTATTCAATATTTAAAAAATGCATTTAAATACAATGACAAAATAATTTTTAGTGGCCCTTCTTTTAAAAATAAAAGAGGAAAAGGCTTTAAAATGAAAAATAGTCTTAATGCGGCATGTATGTTGTGTGACACAAATAAAACTAAGAAAATTGGTTTTTTTGATGAAGATTTTTTTTTATACTGGGAGGATGTTTTTTTAATGAGAAAAGTTAATAGGAGTAAATTTAAAATGGTCTTATGTAAAAAAGCAATTGCAAAACATTCGTCAGGTGCATCATCAATTAATAACACTAAGGTTCAGTTTATAAGAAATTTAAATTTTAAGTATGGCGAATATTTATACGATTTTAAAATAAAAAAGTTTAGACTTATCAAATTGATTAGACAATTTCTTCAATCCTCTATTTACTTAATTTTAAGCAGTTTGTCTCTTAACAAAAATTTTGTTATAAAAAATATTGCTTACATATTCGGAATAACAAAATTTATAATTTACTATTTAAGAAAATGATAAGAAAATTTTTAAATTTAGGATATCAACCACTAGCAAATTCATATTTACAAAAAAAACAAATCAATAAAAAGGAAAAAAAATTCAAATTAGAAATAGTTTTTAATGATAGAAATTTTCTTGTTTCCATTAATAAAAAAATTCCAACAAAAGATATGTTTAACTCTAGTTATCCATATAGATCTTCATTGTCAAATACAATGGTAAAATCTTTCAAAAATATTTCTAATATAATTAAGAAAAGATTTAATCCTAAGTTTATTATTGAAATAGGAAGTAATGATGGTGCATTCCTTTTCAATTTTAATAAAAAAAATATAATTGGCATTGAACCATGTAAAAACGTGGCATCTATTACAAAAAAAAAAAATTAT
>CACAYM010000015.1 GCA_902536765.1 uncultured Pelagibacteraceae bacterium | reverse complement strand
AAAAGACCAGGTTTTAACTTTTCAACAAAAGAAAAAAATACTATTTCTGAAAGATTTGTTATCACATTTAAACCATCTAAAGATTTTAAAAAATATATAAACGCTAATGGTAAATAAACTAAATAAAGCTTATAAGACAATAGGTGAGGTTGCCGATCTTTTGAATCTAAAAGATAAAAAAAATGGAAAACTAAATACACATATATTGAGATTTTGGGAGAAAGAATTTAAACAAATAAAACCAATATTATTAAATAACAAACGAAGATACTATGATCAAAAAACAATAGATCTGCTATTAAAAATAAAATATTTGTTAAAAGACAAAGGTATGACTATTAAAGGAGTAAAAAATGCACTTAATGCTAAAAGATTAGATCTTGACGAGTTATCAAATGTACCTATAAGTAAGACAGATAAAAATATTAGATTAAGAATAATTAAGATATCTAATATAATAAAAAATTTAAAAAAATAAATTCAATGGCAAAAAAAACACACGTCAAAGTTAGATTGGTACCAGAGGCTAAACCTGATAGTCCTTTTTTTTATTATGTTAAAAAACCTGCTGGTGGTGAAAAAGCTAAAGTTAAATTAAAAGCAAGAAAATATAATCCATCTACAAGAAAACACGAAATTTTTGTTGAAAAAAAATTGCCTCCACATAGTAAATAATTATTTTTTTTTAAAAATCTTTCTTTCGTAATTAATATAAGACCAGATCATATTTTTCCAAATTCTTTTTGTAATATCAGGATCAATTTTTTTTAAAATAGATTTTCTTTTAATTTTTTTTAATATGATTGATATTCTTTTTTTATCTACAATCTCGTTTTTAGTTTCCTTAAGTTTAACAACTTGGTTAACTAAACTAGTTCTTATTTTAATCAAATTTATTAGTTTATCATCTAATTTATCAAGCTTTACTCTTAAAATACTAAGTTTTTTTTTATTTTTTGGCGACATTTATTCAATTGGTTTTAATAAAAATTAATATATTTATCTTATTATGTACATAGAAAATATTTCTTTGAAAAAAAGTATTTCTTCTTGGCTTTTGTTTATGTTTTGGATCATATCGATTATGATAGTAGTAGGTGGCCTAACTAGACTAACTGACTCTGGTTTATCTATAACTCAATGGGAACTATTTGCAGGTTTTTTCCCCCCCTTAAATGAAAATGCTTGGAACAATTATTTTGATCTTTATAAAAAAATCCCTGAATTTAAGTTACAAAATTATGACATGAGCATGAGTGAATTCAAAGTAATCTTTTGGTGGGAATGGATACATAGATTTTTAGGAAGATTAATTGGTATAACATTTTTAATCCCTTTAATATATTTTACATATCGCACAAGTTTTAAGAAAATGATCAATTTGTATTTTATTTTTTTTTTAATTTGTTTTCAGGGTTTTATAGGCTGGTATATGGTTTCAAGTGGTTTAGTCGATAGAGTTGATGTAAGCCATTACAGATTAGCTGTCCATTTGATGATTGCTTTTATTATACTTTCCTTAATATTATGGAATTATTTAAATTTGAAAAATTTTAATCCTTCTTCAAAAAATATTAATTTCAATTTGTCTTTATTTTTCTTATTCGCTATCTATACGCAAATCTCAATTGGTGCTTTCGTATCTGGTATGGATGCAGGCACCATATACAATACATGGCCCATGATGGGCTCAAATTATTTTCCTGATGATAACAAAATATCTAACTTATTTGATTTATCTGCTTTTAACGATCCTTCATTAGTTCAGTTTTTGCATAGAAATTTAGCTTATTTAATAATTTTTTTTTATATTTATATACTTTTTAAGATTTACCGAAATAATTTAAAAAGATTATACGGGCCAATTCATTTAATTGGATTATTTCTGATAATTCAAATTGTACTAGGAATTCTTACCCTTTTGCATGGTGCACAGATTTATTTAGCATCTATGCACCAGATAAGTTCAATTTTTTTAGTTAGTTCTTGTATTTATTTCTTAAACTTAAATAAACAAATTTCTAACTAACAGCTTTTAGACTTGGTTTTCCTGAAGCGTCTAAAGCTTGTTTCAGATCAGCTATAATATCATCAGGATGCTCAATTCCAATTGAAAGTCTCACATAACCAGGTGTAACACCAGCTGCTAAAAGTTCTTCTGGTGTCAATTGACTGTGTGTCGTTGTAGCTGGGTGTATTGCTAAGCTTCTTGCATCACCAATATTAGCAACATGATAAAACATTTTTAAGGCTTCTATAAACTTTTTACCTGCTTCAACCCCTCCTTTAACTTCGATACCCACTAAAGCTCCATTACCACCGGAGAAGTATTTTTTAGTTCTATCACCGATAGCACCTTTATGTAGCGTAGGATATATTACACGCTCAACATTTTTATGTTTCTGAAGAAAGTCGACAACTTTTGTTGCATTAGAACAATGTTGTTGCATTCTTAATGGAGCGGTTTCAAGACCTTGGATTATTCCCCAAGCATTATCAGGTGATAATGGTGCTCCTAAGTCTCTAAGAAGACACACTCTTGCCCTAACTGCAAATGAAACGTTTGCGCCGGTTAATTGAGGAACCACTTCTCCCCATTTTGCTCCACCATAACTCATATCAGGCTCATTAAACAATGGTTGTCTTTTTGGATCAGCAGTCCAATCAAAATTACCACCATCAACTAAACAACCTCCTATTACAGTACCATGTCCACCAATAAATTTAGTTAATGAATGAACTACTACAGCAGCGCCATGATCTAGAGGTTTACATATAATTGGTGCAGCAGTATTATCCATAATTAATGGTATATTATGTTTTCTTCCAATATCTGATACTTCCTTCATAGGAAAAACACGTAAAGCTGGATTTGGTAATGTCTCCGCATAAAAACATCTTGTTTTTTCATCAATTGCCTTTTCAAAATTTTTTGGATCTGATGGATCAGCGTATCTTACCTCTATACCTAACTTTTTTAATGTATGAGTAAATAGGTTTACTGTACCACCATAAAGATCAGTTGAGCTAACAAAATTGTCCCCAGCTTGACATACATTTACAATTGCAAATGTAGACGCCGCTTGTCCTGATCCAACTGTAACACAAGCTAATCCATTTTCTAATGCTGCAACCCTTTTCTCAAGTACATCATTTGTAGGATTCATAATCCTTGTGTAAATGTTACCAAACTCTTTAAGAGCAAATAAATTTGCAGCATGACCAGTATTGTTGAATTGATAAGACGTTGTTCTATATATAGGAACAGCTACAGCAGTTGTAGCAGGATCACTTCTGTAATCTCCACCATGTAACGCTATAGTTTCCGGATTTTTCGATTGTTTTGACATTAATTTCCTCCCTTTTTAAAAATTTATTTTATTACAGCTAGATTGAATGTCCAATTTTAAAAAAAACCTTGTCTATAAAGGTTTTTTTGACGTTAAAATACAACCTATTAATTGACATACTAATTAATTAAAAGTATTAATCCGAGCGAATGACAAAATTTATAAAAAAATCTGAAATTAAACCAAATTGGGTAGAAATTGATGCCAAAAATG
>CACAYM010000014.1 GCA_902536765.1 uncultured Pelagibacteraceae bacterium | reverse complement strand
TTTCCATGTTCAGGTGGCTGTGTTGAAGTATGCCACTCTAAAGAATTTGCTTTCCATGGATTTTTAGGAGCTGGTTTTCCAGTCTTTAAAGTTTTAATTATATTGAAGATCAAAATAAATTGTGCTGCACCTACTAAGAAAGCAGCTAAACTAATAAATTCATTCATTCCTACAGCTGAAGTCATATACGGACTGTCATACATTTCATAATACCTTCTTGGAACCCCTATAAATCCTAGATAATGCATTGGGAAGTATATCGAATAAGCGCCTAAGAATGTTGCCCAAAAGTGCCATTTACCTAAAGTCTCATTTAATAATCTTCCAGTTATTAATGGAAACCAATGATATACCGCTCCCATGATAACCATAACCGGGGCTATACCCATTACCATATGGAAATGGGCTACAACGAAATAAGTGTCTGATAATGGAACATCAACGGAAACATTTCCTAAAAATATACCAGTTATACCTCCATTAACAAATGTTACTATAAATCCTAAACACCAAAGCATTACTGTATTAATTCTTATGTTTCCTCTCCACAATGTCAAAATCCAGTTATAAACTTTCATAGCGGTCGGAACTGCTATAATCAAAGTTGTTGTAGCAAAAAAGAAACCAAACCATGGGTTCATTCCGCTTACATACATATGATGCGCCCAAACGAAAAAGCTTAAGGCACCAATTCCAACAATTGCCCATACCATCATTCTGTATCCAAAAATATTTTTTCTAGCATGAACTGAAATTAAATCAGAAACTATTCCAAATGCTGGAAGAGCTACAATATAAACCTCAGGATGACCAAAAAACCAGAATAAGTGTTGAAATAAAATTGGGCTTCCACCACCATACTCAAGTACTTCTCCTGCTTTTAAAATTGTAGGCATAAAGAAACTTGTTCCAATAACTTTATCCAGCGTCATCATTATTGCACTTACTAGTAAAGCTGGGAATGCTAACATCGCTAAAACAGTTGCTGTAAAAATTCCCCACACAGTTAGTGGCATTCTCATTAAAGTCATACCTCTTGTTCTAGCTTGTAAAACTGTGATCATGTAATTTAATCCGCCCATAGTGAAACCAATTACAAATAGAGCTAAAGAGACTAACATTAGTAGAATTCCCATTCCTGAACCTGGTGTACCTTCTAAAATAGTTTGTGGAGGATATAGTGTCCAGCCTGCTCCGGTTGGACCTCCTGGAACAAAAAAGCTTGCCATTAACACTGCCACTGCAACAAAGAACATCCAGAAACTTAACATGTTTACATATGGAAAAACCATATCTCTTGCTCCAACCATTAATGGTATTAAATAATTTCCAAAGCCTCCTAAGAATAAGGCAGTTAAAAAATAAACCACCATTATCATTCCATGCATTGTTACAAATTGATAATAGTGTTCAGCAGTTATAAACCCTGCAAGACCTGGAAAACCTAATTGCAATCTCATTAACCAAGATAAAATTAAACCTACAATTCCAGTAAAAACAGCAGTTAAAAAATACTGCACTCCAATTACTTTAGCATCCTGACAAAAAACCCATTTTGTTATAAAAGTATGACCGTGATATAAATCTTGTTCTGGTAATTCAGCTGGTCTTACATAGTCAATATCCGGAGTTGAACCAGCAGAACCTGTAAGTGTTTCTGATGATTGTGCTTGATAACCAGATTTATTTTCGTATTCGTCAGACATAATTATTTTTCCTCTTTATATATAACTTTTTCAATTTTTGAATTATTTTTTGCGACCTTTTTTGTCTCAATTTCCTTATTTTGCTTAGCTAAAAGGTCTGAGAAAGTTTCTTGTTCTCCTAACCATTGCTGATAACTATTAGGATCTTGTACTTCTACCCCACCTCTCATTGCATAATGACCAACTCCACAGTATTCGGCGCACAAAACTTCATACTCACCTACTTTGTTAGGCTCGAACCAATAATAAGTAACAACACCTGGCACAGCGTCCATCTTTGCTCTAAATTGAGGCACGTACCAATTATGAAGCACATCTACAGATCTTAGTAAAATTTTTACTGGTCTATTATTTTCTAAATTAATTATATCACTTTGTACCATCACATCATCTCTTCCGTAAGGATCGTCTAAGTTGATACCAAATGGGTTATCGTCATTTATATTTACAACTTTTGTAGTGCCGAGTTTTCCATCATTACCAGGCAGTCTATATTGCCAGCCCCATTGCCATGCCATGACATCTATCTCAATTGAGTTTTTTGGAACGTTTACATATTGGTTCCAAATTATTAATCCTGGAGCTAGTAGAGCTGCAACTCCAAGTGTAGTGGCTACTGTTAAAATTTTTTCTAATTTTTTGTCTTCAGGTTTATACTCTGCTTTTCTATCTTCTTTATAGGAATACTTAAAAACGCAATAAATCATGAAAAGACAAACAGCTACAAATACTCCTCCACCTACCCAAAAGGTGAGAGTTATAGTATCGTCCATTCCTTTCCAGTTTGATGCAATATCAGTCCAATACCAAGGTGTAAAAATATGGAAAAGTATTGAACCTAAAATGACTAAAAAAAATATTATACCTGCGTGCATGGCTATTTATATAGATTATTAATAGTATAAATACCTATGACAAAATGTCATAAAATTAAAGAAAATAAACTTATATATACAGTAAATTATGCTCGGTAAATTTGGAATTCTTGTAGTCTTGCTCATTTTGGTCTTACTATTTTATGTTGTCATATCCTTCGGGGCTGGGGCGTTCTCAAAAGGAGAAACAAAACCAGAAACAAAGAAATATTTAAAGTCAGTAAAAATATTGTTAGCTGTTATCGCGGTTGTAGGGTCAATACTTGTGCTTTTTCTTGATTAAGAAATAAGTGTTTTGCACCAAGCAATAAATGAGTCATTAAAAATATAAATCATTAAAAAGAAAGCTAACCAAACTACTAATAAAAACATCCAGTACATAGATAACGCAGAAATATTATTTTCTTCATCAAGAATTTTATTCTGCTCCATTTTTAAAATTCTACTAGCTACTCTACCCCAAAAAAATAATCCTCCAAGCAAGTGCATTCCATGAAGCGCAGTGAAAATATAAAATGATGAGAAATATGAATTAGTTGAAACATAGTTTCCACTTTGCATTAATTGCACCCAAAAATACAATTGCCCAAATAAAAACAAATAACTTAGGCCACCAACTAAGATTATGTTTCTTTTTATCCTCATAGTTTCTTTTTGCTTTAAGTCGCTAGTTATTTTTGAAAAAAAGTAAGCAATAACAAAAAGTATAAATGTGTTTATCCAAAGAAAGTTTGGTTTTAGTAGATATCTTGTATCTTGTTCAGGGGGTATAGAATAAATATATCCTGTAAATATCAAACTAAATAAAACAGTTGCAATACCAAAGATAATTATTACAGCAGAAGTCTGAACTGAAAGGTCGAAAGTCTTACCTATATGAGCATCATCTATTTTTGCTCTATCACTCTCCCAAGGTTTTTCAGTTAGTGTGCCGAAAAGTTTCTTTATAAAATTGCTCATGGATCCTATATAATAAATAATAATTATTTATCAACAATGAAAATAAAAACATCAATTGCAATTATAAGTGGATGTCTGGTAATTTTTCTGTTTTTAATGCTGCCAGTTTTTTTATCTATTCAAGGTCAAAAGGAAGATCTTGTCGCATCATTCAAAGGATCAACTTTTTCACTTAAAGATGTAAATAATAATACAATAACTGAAAAATCTTTTGAAGGACCATTAACAGCAATTTTTTTTGGTTTTACAAATTGTCCAGATATATGTCCAATGACTTTAAGCAATATAGATTTGGTTATTAACAATTTAAGCGAGCGAAAGAGAAAAGACTTCAAGGTTTTCTTTGTTAGTATAGATCCTGATAGGGATAGCCCAAGTGTGATAAAAAACTACTTGGAAACATTCCAAAATAAAATGTTTGGAATAACTGGTGATCCAAAAAAAGTTTTTCTATTATCTCAATCTTGGGGTGTCTTATCAGAAAAAATATTTAATGAGGATGGAAATTATTTAATTAATCACAGTTCATCGGTATTACTATTAAAAGACGGAAAGTATTTAGACAGAATTAATCATCACGCTAAATATAAAGATATGTTCAAGGTGATAGATAAATATTTAAGATAATAAAGTATAACTGATTATTGAAATCATCGCTATTGCAGCAGTTTCAGATCTTAAAATATTTTTATTAACATTTATAGGAATTATATTTTTCATTTTAGAAATAATTTCTCTTTCTTTAATTGAGAAATCACCCTCTGGTCCAATCAAAATACACAACGGCTTGTCTCTTTTAATATCAATTTTTTTAATTTTTGAATTAAGATCGCCAAAAAGAATTGTTGTATCAATATTTTCTTTTAAAAATTCTTCAAGATTTTTTAATTTATCTAAAATTGGTAAATTTAATCTATTACTTTGTTC
>CACAYM010000013.1 GCA_902536765.1 uncultured Pelagibacteraceae bacterium | reverse complement strand
AGTTTTTATTTTTTAAATTAAGATATATAAGCCTAACACCAAACCTTTTCAAACGATTAATTTTTTTTGTATTATTTTTATTATAGAAAATATAAGTTGGTATTTTCTTTGCAGTTTTAATGATAAATGAATTAACTTTTAAATTTAAATTTTTATCTAATACAACACGTACAGGAGAATATTGTTCTAGTGAATTTAATCGACAGCTTAATTTGGGATTATCCGAATTTAATGTTTTATAAGATATTAAAATTGCATGAGATCTATACCTCAATAAATGTGATAAATCCTGAGAAAAATTGTTAGTTAACATTTTACTTTTTTTAGATTTGATAAAGTTATCCTTAGAAGAAGCTATTTTTCCAATAACGTATGGTAATTTATTTTTCTTAATATAAAAATAGCTTTTATAGAACTTATTAAGCTTTTTGCTTAAAATACCCTCTTTCACTTTAATTTTTTTATTTTTAAAGAATTTTTTTGCTGTTTTGCTTGTTCTTGGATCAATATCATTAATGCCATAAACAACGTTTTTAATCTTTTTATTTTTAATTAAATTTGTGCATGGTGGTGTTTTGCCATAATGATTACAAGGTTCAAGTGTTACATATAAAGTTGAACCTTGTACATTAGTCAAAGAATTTTTAATTGCATTAGCCTCAGCGTGCGGTCTTCCATTAAAGCCGGTTACTCCTGTTGAAATAATTTGATTATTTTTGACTAATACACAACCTACAGAAGGATTTTCACCCGTCAGGCCGTAATTTTTTTCAGCCAAGCCCAAGGCCTGTTCCATATAGAAATTATGATCTAAATTTGAATTATTTCTTTTTGAAGACATCTATCTTGTCAACAAACTGGATAAAATCTTTTTCTTCCCTGAAATTTCTGTATACAGAAGCAAATCTAACATAAGCTACAGGGTCTAAATCTTTTAGACCTTCCATTACCATAGTACCAATTGTATTGGATGCTATTTCATTTTGACCTAACTCTTCTAAGGATCTAGAAATCTTTGTAATAAATTTTTCAACAGTATCAGTATCTATTGGTCTTTTTTTTAATGCTATATAAATTGATTTTGATAATTTTTCTCTATCAAATGTAGATTTTCTTCCATTTTTTTTAACGACAGTTAGTTCTCTAAACTGAACTCTTTCAAATGTTGTAAATCGTTCTCCACATACACAAAGCCTTCTGCGTCTAATACTAGTACCATCTTCAGTTGGTCTTGAATCAACAACAGAAGTTTCACCTTTTTTACAAACAGGACAGATCATAAATTTTATTTTTAAGTACTATCTTAAATGCTTATATATAGGGAAATTTGAACAAAGATCTACAACTTCTTTCCTCACTTCAGCTTCAACCTTACTATTATCTTCGGGATTTTCTGATAATCCTTTAATGACTTTCGTAATTAAATTACCAACTTTTTCAAATTCTTTTAAACCAAACCCTCTAGTAGTTGCAGCTTGTGATCCTAATCGAATTCCTGATGTAACCATTGGACTTTCTGTATCGAAAGGTATTCCGTTTTTATTACAGGTAATATTTGCTTTTGATAAACTATCCGCAGCTATATTACCCTTTACATTAAAAGGTCTTAAATCAACTAACATTAAATGTGTGTCAGTACCACCAGAATAAATTTTGAAACCATTATTTTTTAATGTTTCTGCTAACATTTTAGCATTTGCTAAAACTGAACTTATGTATTCTCTAAATTCTGGTTTTAAAGCTTCAAGAAATCCTACAGCTTTCGCAGCAATTATATGCATTAATGGTCCACCTTGATACCCAGGAAAAACAGCTGTATTAAATTTTTTAGCAAGATCTTCATGATTTGTTAAAATAATTCCACCTCTTGCACTTCTAAATACTTTATGAGTTGTTGATGTGACTACGTGTGCATGATCAACAGGATTAGGATAACCTTTACCAGCGACTAGACCTGAG
Source organism: uncultured Pelagibacteraceae bacterium (assembly GCA_902536765.1). Lineage (GTDB taxonomy): Bacteria > Pseudomonadota > Alphaproteobacteria > Pelagibacterales > Pelagibacteraceae > Pelagibacter. Next base: position 5,777 of record CACAYM010000013.1, on the reverse strand, counting down.
AAATGCGCCATATCAACCATTAGGTACGCACCAATTTTATCACAAATTTCTCTAAATCTTTTAAAGTCAATAACTCGTGAATAAGCGCTAGCACCAGCAATAATTAATTTTGGCTTATGTTCTAATGCCATTTTTTCAATTACATCATAGTCAAGAAGCTCAGTTTTTTTATCTACATCATAGGAAATTGCATTAAACCATTTTCCAGACATGGATATTTTTAGGCCATGAGTTATGTGCCCTCCAGAGTCCAAACTCATACCCATGAATGTATCACCTGGTTTTAATAAAGCTAAAAAAACTGCTCCATTTGCTTGTGCACCTGAGTGGGGTTGGGAGTTAGCAAATTTACAATTAAATAATTTTTTTAATCTTTCATTAGCTAAAGATTCAGCTACATCAACATGTTCACACCCATTATAATATCTTTTTCCAGGATACCCTTCTGCATATTTGTTCGTCAATACAGATCCCTGAGCTTCTAATACTGCTTGAGATACAATATTTTCAGATGCAATAAGTTCGATATGATTCTGTTGTCTAATAAGTTCATCAGTAACTGCCTTGTAAACTTCTGGGTCAGTCTCTGAAAGTTTTTTTTCAAAAAAATTTTTATAATCTACGTTTAAATATTTTCCTTCACTTGACATATTTGCTCCTATATCTTTTTAACTCTTCTTAAATGTCTTCCACCCTCAAATTTTGTACTCAAAAAAATGCTAATATACTTCATAGCATTATTTTTTGAAATTAATCTGGACCCTAATGTAATAACATTTGCATCATTATGCAATCTAGATAATTTAGTAGATTTCAAGCTAAAGCATTGAGCAGCTCTTATATTCCTGTGTTTATTAGCCGCTATATTCATCCCTGTTCCTGAACCACAAATCAAAATACCAACATTTTTTTTATTTTTTTTTACATTATTTGCTAATTTATGTGCATATATAGGATAATCTACACTTTTATCAGAGAATGGACCCAAATCTTTAAAAGGAAGCTTTTTTTTTGTTAAATAATTTACTATTTCTTTTTTTAATGTGAAACCTGCATGATCAGATGAAATAAATATTTTTTTCAATAAAATATTATATAAAAAATTTAATTAAATTTATAGTCCAAAACACATGCAACTAAATGAACTCTATTTTCTTCACCACCATTAAATGCGTTATGATATTTAATGTTATTTGTAACCCACACTGATCCATCTGCTGGCATATGCTCTGCTCTTTTGTCTATCACCATTATGGCACCTGGATTTGTATAAATTGGTATGTGTAATCTTGGTTCCGGATCCCTGTGCCAGCTTAATGTTGATCTTGGTTCTTTTAATAGAAGTCTTACTCTTCCAAGCTTATATCTTTTTGATAGTTCATCATAAACTTCTTTGAAATAAGTGTGTTCAAATTCTTTAACAAATTCTGTGTATTTGCTTTCATCAATTTTTACGTCTCTTGTAACTTCTACTCCTGTTGCATCAGGTTTTGTCCAATAGACACCTCTTACTTTATTTCCTTTGATTGATTCTGGATCTCCAGGTATTTGGTTTAAAGAGATACCTGCAAAGTGTGGTATTCCCAAACTTGTATCAAATCCCTTGATCTTTAAAACTTCATTGCATGCATTTCTCAATTTGTCGATATCAAATTTAACGCTTTGTTTTTGAAAATCATTCGGGACGTTAGTGTTAGAAAATTTATTAAGTGGCGTTACGTTATTCATGTCAAAATTAATACTTTATTTCCTCTTATATTACATATAACTATTGTCGCATATAAAAAAATTATTGAGAATGATTATCACTGGAAAATATCCTCAGCTACGACTAAGAAGAAATAGAAAAAGAGAATGGTCTAGAAGGTTAACAAGTGAGAACAATTTATCAGTTAACGACCTTATTTTACCAATATTTATTATAGATGGAAAAAATAAAAAAATACCAATTAAATCTATGCCTGGTGTTTACAGGTATACCCTTGATAAATTAAATTCAGTTGTTCAATCAGCTATAAATTTAGGTATTCCAATGATAGCTCTATTTCCATTCACAAAAAACCATATTAGAAATTCTCTTGGAACAGAATCTTTAAATCCAAATAATCTAATATGTAAAGCGTGTAGACAAATTAAAAAAAAATTTAAATATAAAATTGGAATTATGTGCGATGTAGCATTAGATCCCTATACTTCTCATGGTCACGATGGAATTTATAACAATAATGACGTAGAAAATGACGAAACTATAAAAATATTGGTTGATCAATCATTGAATCAAGCATTGGCTGGTTGTGATGTGTTAGCTCCATCCGATATGATGGATGGACGTGTTGGTAAAATACGTAAAGCTTTAGATGTAAATGGATTTAAACACGTTCAAATTTTATCTTATGCGGTAAAATATGCCTCTGGCTATTATGGGCCATTTAGAGAAGCAGTGGGTTCAAAAAATTTTCTCAAAGGAAATAAAAAAACATATCAAATGGATTTTAAAAACTCGGATGAAGCTTTGAGAGAAGTGGCTTTAGACATAAAAGAGGGAGCTGATATGGTAATTATAAAACCTGGTTTACCTTATTTAGATATAATTCAAAAGATAAAGACTAATTTTAAGATTCCTGTTATAGCTTATCAAGTCTCTGGTGAATACAGCATGATTACAAATTCAATTCAAAAAAACATTTTTAAAAAAGATGTAATAATAGAAACTTTAATTAGTTTTAAAAGGTCAGGTGCAAATGCAATAATTACATATTTTGCTGATAGAATTGCAAAGGAATTATAATTATTGTTTACTTAATAAATTTTCAAATTGCTTTCTTTGTATTGGAACTTTCATATTATTTGGTGAAAAAATATTTTTTTCCATGTAATTACCTACAATTGTAAGTCCTTTTAATATTTCCATATAATCAACATTTTCAATACTTTCATTAATTAAAAAATTAGGAACAGTTTTTTTTTGTACTGATGATTTAACATAATAGATTTCATTATTATTTACATTTTCTTTGTGTACTATATTTTTTAAATTTAAATCATATCCTAAATACTTTAATAGCATTAATTCCCAATTTATATAATTTTTAAGCCAATTTTTTTTTTCTAAAATTTTAAATAGACTTTGAATTAAATTAAATACCTCAACATTATTATCATTTTCAGGAGTCAGGTTTTTAACTAAACTCATTGCGGATATTATGCAATGTAATTTTTTTTGATTATCAAAAAAAAATGGAGTGTATGGTTCTAAAATTTCTACTTTAATAGAAAGAGTTTTTGAATTATTTTTTGAATTTAAATTTAAATGAAAATAATTACCAATCTGAAGATAACCTTTAATTTTTTTAGAGGTACCACCGAATATAATACCTGTGGTTCTACCATTTGCTTTTGTATAGAAATCAGCAATTATTGAATTTTCATTATATTTTAACTTATTTATCAAAAAGCCTTGATCGATTTTCATCATAAATTATTAATTTTATTTATCAATTTTTTTGCTGCATTTTGTTCAGCAGTTTTTTTTGAAGTACCAAAACCAATTTCAGCTTTTGAATTTTTAATTTTTACTTTAATTTTAAATGTAGGCTTATGATTAGGCCCATTACTTTCTATAAGTTTGTAAACTGGTAAAACTTTAAATTCTTTTAAGGAATATTCCTGTAATTTCGTTTTAGCATCTATTTGTGTTTCAATAGAATTTTTAAGATCTATTGCCCATAAATTTAAAATAGTTTTTTCAGCAATGTTTATCCCATGATCTAAGAAAATTGCCCCTATAATTGCCTCACAAGCATCTGAGATTATTTTATTTTCAATATTGTTATTTTTTTTTGTTGAAGTATTTGTTTTTATAATTTCATTTAATTGTAAAAATTTACCTACGTCATAGCATTTTTTTTTATTAACTAATGATGCAAGCTTCTTATCCAATATGCCTTCTTTCTCATCTGGATACATTTCTAATAGTTTTTTTGCGATTACAAACCCTAGGACTCTATCACCTAAAAATTCAAGTTTCTCATTATTAATATTTTTGTCATAACTTTTATGAGTTAACGATTGAATTAATAGATCTCTATTTTTAAATTTTACTTTAATTTTTTTTTCTAAATCGTCTATTTTCATATCAAATTATTTTTTTGAAAAATCTGTCAAATCTTATTAACTCATTCCAACGCCATATTTCAAATATACTTCCTTTTCTTGTATCTGATGAAAAAAAAATAAATTGTGCTTTGCCAACTAAATTGTTTTCGTGTACATATCCAACACTACTTAAAAATCTACTATCTTTTGAGCAATCTCTATTATCTCCTAAAAAAAAATAATGTTTATTAGGAACAACGAATTTTTGCGAATTTTGAAATGTATAATGTTTGCCATAAACGGTCTTAAATTTTATATCAGATAATTTTTCTTCAAAGGTATTTACATCAATCATTTTATCTCCACAAAATATAATGTCATCACTTGATTTGAGATCTTTAAAAACTTCTAGATCGTTAATGTAAATTATTCCATCTAAAAATTGAATTGTATCTCCAGGGCCACCAATCAATCTTTTGATATAATCGGTTCTATTGTCAGCGGGAGTCTTGAAAACGACAACATCTCCGATTTTAGGTTTTTTACTCAAAATTCTATTTTTGAATAATGGCGGACTAAATGGAAAAGAATGTTTGCTATAGCCATAACTATATTTAGTAACAAAGAGTCTATCTCCTACGAGTAAATTAGGTTCCATAGAGGATGAGGGTATATAAAATGGTTGAATAAATATTGATCTTATAAATACAGCAATAATCAAAGCATAAAGTAATGTTTTTATATTATCGTAAATTACTTTTTTCATAATTTATTTATTATTACGTATGCTATAGAATAATGTTTTTCATCAGATAAAGAGACGTAAACATTAAATTTATTTGATTTGAATTTTTGGTTTAAAATTTTTTTTACTTTATTATTATAAGATATTGTAGGTTTTCCTAACTTGTTTTTTTTTACATAAATATCCTTGAAATTAATTCCTTTTCTAAAACCTATACCAATTGATTTTACAAATGCTTCTTTAGCTGCAAATCTTTTAGCAAAAAAATTTATTTTATCTTTAATTTTTTTTGAGTCTTTTATTTCATTTACTGAAAATATTCTTGAAAGAAATTTAGGATTTTTTATTAAATTCTTAACTCTTGAATTTTTAATTATATCAACCCCGTTACCAATTATTTCCATTTATTTACAAATTTTTTTAAATTTTTTTATAACATTTTTTAATCCAAAAAAAATCGCTTCACCAATTATAAAATGACCTATATTAAATTCTGATATTTCTTTAATTTTAGATAATAAAAGTGTGCTTTTATAATCAAGACCATGGCCAGCATGTACTTCGATACCTAAGGATTTAGCATATAAAGCACATTTTCTTATTTTGTTTAACTCATTACTAAAATTTTTTTTTGATCTAACTAATCTTGATAACTTTCCTGTATGTATTTCTATACATTTTGTTTTTATTTTCTTAGAAAGTTTAATGTCTTCAATACTTGGATTGACGAATAAACTAGTTCTTATTTTATTTTTATTAAATAATTTAATTATATTAGATATTTTTTTAAAATTTTTTTTTAAATTAATTCCACCTTCTGTAGTAACTTCGTTCCTTTTTTCAGGTACCAGGCAAATAAATTTTGGTTTATACTTTATAGCTAAATTAATTATTTTTTTATTAGTAGATAGTTCAAGATTTATTGGAATTTTTTTAA
>CACAYM010000012.1 GCA_902536765.1 uncultured Pelagibacteraceae bacterium | reverse complement strand
GAAAAACTTACTGAAAAAAATAAACCTGAAGAAATATTAAAATTAGCTGTTAAAAGAATGCTTCCTGGAGGTGTCTTGTCTAAAAATCAAATAAAAAAATTAAAAATTTATTCAGGTGAAGAACACCCTCATTCAGCACAAAATCCTCAAACAATAGATTTAGCAAAAATGAACAATAAAAATATTATAAGAAATTAATATGGATACAAATTTTAACATCAAAGACAGTAAATACGCAACGGGAAAGAGAAAAACGTCAATTGCTAGAATTTGGCTTAAAAAAGGAACTGGCAAAATAATAGTAAACGGAAAAGATTATGATAATTACTTTAAAAGAGCTAATCATAAAATGCAATTACTACGTCCTTTTGAAATACTTAATCAAGCAACCTCATACGATGTTAAATGTAAAGTAAAAGGTGGTGGATTAACAGGTCAAGTAGGTGCAATGGTTCACGGCATCTCAAAAGCTTTAGTAATGATGGACTCGGAATGTAAATCCACTCTTAAAAAAGAAAAATTGACCACAAGAGACTCTAGAGCCGTAGAGAGAAAAAAATACGGTCATAGAAAAGCTAGAAGAAGCTTCCAGTTTTCTAAAAGATAATTTTTTTTTCAATATAAATTGGTATAGTCACAAAATGTCCAAAATAAATGTTTTAATTGCTGGTGCTACTGGGTATCTAGGCATCGAATTAATCAAAATTTTAATTAAACATAAAAAAATAAAAATCAAATATCTGTGTGGTTACACTTCAATTGGCAAAAAAATAACTTATTTTGACACATCGATTAAATATAAACTTCCAAAGATTAGCAAAGTTACAAAATCTAAAATAAATGAATGTGATATAATTTTTTGTGCTCTCCCAAATGGTGAAGCACAACTTATTTCAAACAAGTTAAACAAAGATAGTATATTAATTGATCTGTCAGGTGATTTTAGATTAAATAGTTCTAAAGAATATTTTAAATGGTACAAGCAGAAGCATAAATCAGTACACAATATTAAAAATAGCGTTTATTTATTACCAGAGTTATCAAAATTAAAATTAAGCAATTATCAAATCATATCTTGTCCAGGATGCTATCCAACTTCAATACTTTTACCGCTGGTTCCATTAATTAAAAACAAACTAATTAAAACTAATAATATTATTATTGACTCTAAATCAGGATATTCTGGTGCTGGTCGAGGTGTTCATAAAAAGTTTAAAGATAAAAATCTATACGAGTCTCTTAGTGCATATGGAATTAGTTTACACCGTCACAATCCAGAAATTTTGCAAGTTCTTAATAAGTATTCAAATAAAAAGATAAGATTTAATTTCACACCACATTTAACTCCTATGTTTAGAGGAATACTAAGTACAATCTACATTGATTTGAATAAAAACATAAATCAAAACAGGGTAATAAATGTGCTTAGACGATATTATAAAGGAAAAACATTTATTAAAGTTGCAAATAAAAATGCTCTATTAAGCACTAATGAAGTTATAGGAACAAATAAGTGTATTATTTCTGTTTGCAAATCAAAATATAAAGATAAAATAATTTTATTATCTGTTATAGATAATTTAATTAAAGGTGGATCGGGTCAAGCAGTTCAAAATATGAATTTAAGATTAGGTTTTAAAGAAAGAGAAGGTATTCAGTGATTAGAATATTTATAATTATCCTAATTCTATTAAATTCATGTTCTCAAAATAGTAAAAACAATCTATCTAAGAATGTAGATTTTAGTAATTTTTTTAATTTAAGTATTGATGAATACAAGAAAAAACTCGAAAATTATAATAAATCGAATAATTACCCAAATATAGATAAATGAAAAAAATATATAATGTTGCAATAGTAGGTTTAGGACAGATTGGTTGTTATCTTTATAAAGAAATATTAACTAAAAGAAAAGAAATACAAAAAAAAACAGGTAAAATTATTAACATAGTTGCAATAAGTGCAAAAAATAAAAATAAAAAAAGAAAATTCAAAATTAATAAAAATATTTTTTTCTCAGATCCTTTAAAATTAATTTCTGAAAAAAAAATTGATATTATATTTGAATGTATAGGATTATCAGATGGTATTTCAAAAAAGGTAGTTGAAAAGGCAATTACTAATAGAATCCATGTTATTACACCAAATAAAGCTCTTATAGCAAAACATGGTGAGCTTCTCTCCAACATGGCTTTAAAAAAAAAGGTAAATCTTGAATTTGAGGCCTCTGTTGGTGGAGGAATACCAATTTTAAGAACAATTAAAGAGGGGCTGGCTACAAACAAAATAAATAAAATTTACGGAATACTTAATGGCACATGCAATTATATTTTAACTGAAATGGAAAAAACAGGTGATTCATTTAAAAGTGTATTAAAAAAAGCTCAAGATCATGGATATGCAGAACCAGGAAATCCAAAATTAGATTTAAACGGTTATGACACTTTAGCAAAAGTTAAAATTCTTTCTGCATTAGCTTTTAATAAAAAAATTTCTAAATCAAATTGTTTAATGGAGGGAATTGAGAATATTGAAAGTAAAGATTTTGATATGGCAGATCAATTAAATTTAAGAATAAAGCTCTTAGGGATTACAGAAATTGTAAATAATAGACTTTTTGAAAGAGTACATCCATGTTTGGTAAAGAAAAACACATATATTGCAAATGTTAGCGGTGTTATGAATGCAGTAATCCTAGAAGGTATGCCAGTAGGAGAGACTGTTTTACAAGGGGAGGGTGCAGGACCTGGACCTACATCATCTGCTTTGATGTCAGATTTTTTATCTATATTACGTGGAAATATAAAATTTCCATTTGGATTACCAAATAATGCAAGAGAAACTGCTCGAATATATGATGATAAGAATTATGAAAATTCACTATACTTACGATTTGAGGTAAATGATAAACCTGGGGTTTTGTCTCAAATAACAAGACATTTAGCAAAATATAAAATTTCAATTCAAAGATTAATACAAATACCTGATAATACAAAGAAGAAGGCCTCTATTATAATTATTACTCATAATGTGAAGGAAAATAACTCAAAAAAATGTCTAAGATCAATTAATTCAATTAAAAATATTGTCAAAAAACCAGTTCTTATAAGATTATTTTAATGGAAATATATATAAAACTTTTCGAAGTCATATTTCCTGTTTTTTTCATAATAGGTATTGGGTACTTTGTTGGTAAAAAAGATAAAAAATTTGATACAAAATTTATAACTAACTTTGCGGCAAATGTCGGTTCACCCGCGATGATTATTTATGCTTTAAATGTTAAAAATATAAATTTTCAAACCTTTGTTGATTATTTTTGGTATTACTTAATAGCTATATGTGGTTTTGCAGTTATAGGAGTTATTTTTTTATATTTTATAAAATCTAAGGACATTATTAGAGAATTGCCACCTTTTATGATGCCAAATACTGGTAATATGGGTTTTCCCATATGTCTTTTTGCATATGGTTTTGACGGATTAGGTGTAGCTGCTGCAATAACAGCATTAATTATTCTTTTTCATTTCACTGTTGGTGTTTTTTTAGCTGATAGAAAATTCAGTTTTGATGTAATTTTAAAAAGCCCACCTTTTTATACGATTATTATATCTGTATTATTGCTTTATTTTAATATAGAGCTTCCCGTATTTGTTGAAAATACTACATTTTTATTAATGTATGCTACTATATTTCTAATTTTAATGTCTTTAGGAATTGCACTTACTCGTCTTAAAGTTTTTTCTTTAAAAAGATCATTAATTTCATCATTTGCTAGAGTTATTTTAGGTCCAGCTGTTGGTTTTGCAATTATTTATTATTTCAATTTAAGTGGTTTTGCCGCTGGCGTATTATTAATTCAATGTTCGATGCCTAGCGCAATTCTAAATTTTCTTGTTGGTTCAATGTATTCACCTAAAGAGAACGTAGATAATGTGGCAAGTATGATTTTTGTATCAACAGTTATTTCATTTGTAACTATTCCAATTATTGTATTCATAGCATTAAGTTTCTTTCCTTAATGAAGGCTATAGTTTTTAACTTATTGGCTTGGGTAATGTTGCCAATAATGGATGGTATAGCTAAATACCTTAGTGCCGATCTTCCGGTTTTACAAATTACTTGGGGAAGGTATTTTTTTACAGTAGTTTTTACTTTGCCTGTAATGTTTTTTCTTTTTAGAAAAAATCTTGTTTGGACAAGTGAACCTAAATTACAAATTTTAAGAGGATTATTACTTTTAATAGCAAATGTTTGTTTTTTCTATTCAATATCAATAATATCATTAGCAAAAGCATTAACGCTTGCATTTATAGCTCCATTAGTAGTGACTGCATTTTCACCAATTCTGTTAGGAGAAAAAGTTGGATATAAAAGGTGGTTAGCTGTAATAATTGGTTTTTTGGGATCTCTACTTGTTATTAGACCTGGTTTTGTAGAAATAAATTTAGCAAGTTTTGCTGCGCTAGGTACAGGTATTATGTATGGATTTTATTTAATTATTACACGAAAGTTAAGTAAATCAGACAATCCTTTGTTAACGCTTTTGTTAACTGGTGTAGTGGGGGCGATAATTATATCTTTAACGATGCCATTTGTTTGGGTTGCACCTACGTTAAATCAGTGGTCATTATTAGGTGCTATTGGTGTATTTGCTTGTGTAGGTCATTTTTTTCTCATATTATCCCTTAAATATGCCGATGCGTCTAAACTTGCTCCTTTTAGCTACTTTGAAATTATTACTAATATTATAATTGGCTATTATTTCTTTAGTGATTTCCCAGATAATTGGACCTTCCTTGGTTTGTTTATAATCGTTTTTTCTGGTATCTACATTGCGAGAAGAGAAGCCTATCATAATTCTAAATTTTAATATTAGGTATCAATTATTTACTAATTACTAATGTAAAACTTTAAGTATAAGTTTTAAACTATTGTAATTATTAGATTATTTGTATTAATAAAAAATGATTTAATTAATCAATATAGCCAGCATTATTAATTAAAATATTGTTATTCTAGTATTTAAATTAAGGATAATTTTTTATATTTCTCTCAAAAATAGCTTAAAATATAAAAAATGGCATAAAATAGAGGTTTTTGAATGAACTATTTCTGTTTTTAAAAAATTAAAAATTATAAGAACGTATTAAATAGGGCAATTTAAGAGTGTTGATATTGTTTAATAATAGAGCAATGCATAAACTGAATATGGCATTTAAACGGACATAGAGGGGTCTAATTTTAGCAGACTGTGCTAAATGCTACAACTGAAGGGTGAATTATGCTCTTAACATGAATTTTAATTAAAATGTTAAAAAAACGTTGATTTTGTTAACTTTTTAGACAGAAAATAACTTCTAAAAGGGGTTAAATACTTACTTTCTCAGATCTAAGTAATCGGAGCTTTTTCTTGATTCCACCTATTCCAGAGTAACCTCCAAGCCCTCCATCTGATCTAATTACTCTATGACACGGTATTTGGGGTGCATAAGGGTTTTTAGCACATGCATTAGCAACTGCACGGGCCGATTTTGGTCTTTTAATGCCTATTGCTACTTGTTTATAAGTTCTAACCTGACCTTTTGGGATAGTTTTTAAATAGTTCCAAACTTTTTTTTGAAAAAATGTACCTTTCATCTTAAAAACCCCTGTTTCCTTGCACCTTTTACAGTGCAAAGAACAGTTGTTTTGGCACGTCGTTGTAGGCGCTACCGCCATGCCTCCCGCCTCACAATTTTAGCGCTACTCTGCGAAGCTTTCTGCCTCCTGGCTTGGTCCTCTCGGCATTTCCCCAGTCGGTCAGTTAAGAGTTGCCTCTTAATTACTGCAACAATACCAATAATAATAAGTTGTATTAATCACTTTTTGATTGTTTTTTTATTTTTTTTCTAAAATTACTGAATAGTGGGGATAACTTTTTTCATTGCTTAATTGAACCATCTAAAACCTTCATACATAGCAATTCCATAAATTGAATGTCTAATCAAAAAAATTAATGAGGTTTTTAGAGGTATATTTGTATTTCTGGCAAATATACCTTGTCCAGTAAATGGCAAAAATATCAATAATGGAGCTAAAGTAGTTAGAGCCCCAAATATGAAGCCTGAAAAATAGGACATTTTAAAACCAATTAATATAAAACAAATGTAATAAATAATAGCCCAACAAATTGATAAGTAATAGTGAAATAGCCAACCTAGAACGACCTCATATTTGAACGAAGCCATTTCTGCAATATTAGGGTTATAAAATTTGGCTTTTTTAAGCATATAATAGGTCCATCGACCAACGACAGCCCAGGAAGGTTCAGGAATACCCAAAAACTTCATTAAAAACCCCAAAATATCAAGAATTATGCACGAAAAAATACCAGCAATAATTATACTAAAAATATCAATCAAAGTTTCCTAATACATTAATAAAAATAAGAGGACAAATATGCTTATAAAAAAGATTCCAAATATGCCCATTAATATTCGGGTTTTTGTTTGGTTTTTTAATTTTGGCCAATAATTCATAATTAGAAATGTTCCTACAATAACAACTAGACCTATAATTACATATCTTGGCATTAAAAATCTTTTACATTAATTGCTTGACTTATTAAATGAGTTATATTATTACTAATGATAATTAATTGTTATCAATACTAATGATATGAATGAACTGACAACAGACTTAAAATTGCTTCATGAGGCAACATTAAACAATCTAAAAAGTTCTAAGGCAAATAATACCTTAAGAGCATATACATCAGATTTTAGAGATTTCTCAGTTTTTTGTGCAAAGCATGGATTTAATTCTCTACCATCAGAGCCTAAAATAGTTTCTTTATACCTTACGCACCTTTTTAGAAATTCAAAAAAAGTAAGTACTTTAAGACGAAGATTAGTATCTATAAGCATGGTTCATAAATTAAAAGGACATTATTTAGATACTAAACACCCAATCATAATTGAAAATTTAATGGGAATTAAAAGGGTTAATGGAAGTATTCAGATAGGAAAAAAACCTATATTAATCAATCATTTAAAATCAATAATTAATGTAATAGATAAACAAAAAGTCGAAAATACTAAAAAGTTGAGAGATAAGTCGATTATTTTAGTAGGTTTTGGTGGGGGTTTCAGAAGAACTGAATTGGTATCAATAGATCATGAGGATTTAGAATTTGTATCTGAAGGGTTAAAAATCAAAATTCGCAGATCAAAAACCGATCAATATGGCGAAGGAATGATAAAAGGTCTGCCCTACTTCACTAATGAAAACTATTGTCCAGTAATTAATCTAAAAAAATGGTTGGAAATATCTAAAATTAAATCTGGACCTATATTTAGAAGGTTTTCCAAAGGTTCAACGTTAACAGAAAAAAGATTAACTGACCAAACTGTAGTCTTGTTAATGAAAAAATACTTAGAATTAGCAGGAATTGAAAATAAAAATTTTGCAGGACATAGTTTAAGATCAGGATTTGCAACTGTTGCTGCGGAAGCTGGTGCAGATGAGCGTAGTATTATGGCGATGACTGGTCACAAAACTACACAAATGGTTAGAAGGTACATAAAAGAAGCAAATATATTTAAAAATAATGCATTAAATAAGGTAAAAATTTAAATCGATATCCATTCATCGGGCCAAAAATTTTTATTATTAGAGGGATTTATATCTTTAGGTCTGATACAGATTTTTTTAGGATTATCATTTAACCAAGCCCCCCACCAATGGAAAGATGTTGGACCTACAATAAAATGTTTACAATATTTGAATAAATTAAAATCATTTAAAGATTTATTTTTTTTATTATCAATAAAAACAAATTCGTTTGTACTAAAATATTCTCTTAAATTTCCAAATTCGTTTGACCAAACAAAAAACCTAGGATTATCAACTCTTTTTTTAATATAATCTATTGATCTATAAACATAATCAATAGTATCTTTGGTGAATCGAACAGATTTCGTATTATTTTTATTTTCTCTTTCAGAATATCTATTTTGTCTTATACAAATAGATACAGAATTGCAATTACGAAGCAAATCTATATATTGACTATTGGCATCAACTAAATCATTGTTTATTTTAAATATTTTTTTAATATCACTTTTAAAATTGATAAAGTATTTTTCGCATTCAAAATGTCCTTCGAGGAAAATAAGATTAGAGTTATGGTATAAATCAATTTTTTTAAAATAAGTATTCTTATTCAAATCCTTAGTCTCAATAATAAATTTTTTAAGTTTACGAAATGAATCTGTTCTTTTCATAAATTTTCTTATTAGGTTTTTTGAAAAAGAATCGAATTTTAAATTATTATCAGCAATATTGTTGGAAATTAAAAAATTATCAAGTTCATAATTTCTAATTTTATTTTTAGCCTGGAAATATCC
>CACAYM010000011.1 GCA_902536765.1 uncultured Pelagibacteraceae bacterium | reverse complement strand
TATCCAATAACTGCAACAGCGTCTCCACCTGCAGAAGCTAATGTTGCAACCTCAGATGAATAATCTGCTTTACCATCTTCGTGAGCTGCAACTGTTGTTACTTTAATACCATGAGCTTTAACTGCAGCTGAATATACATCTGCAAGTCCTTTTCCATAGTCGTTATTTGTATAAGTTATTGCAACGCTTTTAACTCCTCTATCTTTAGTTATATCTGCAAGAATTTGTCCTCCTCTTGCATCTGATGGCGCAGTTCTAAAAAAATAACCCCTATCATTAATATCTGTTAGTCCTGGAGATGTAGCTGATGGTGAAATCATAACAACTCCATTCGGTACAGCAACTTTTTCTGCAATTGCTCCAGTGACTCCTGAACAATCTGCTCCCATAATTGCAACAGCTCCACCAGAAACTAATCCTTCAGCAGCTGTAACAGCTGCAGCAGAGTCCACACAAGTCGAGTCTGCTCTTGTTACTGATATTTTTTTACCGCCAAGTAATGAGCCTGAGTCTGAAGCTTCTTTGAAAGCAAGTTCTGCAGACGCTGCCATTGCGGGTGTAAGTGATTCAATTGGACCAGTGAAACCTAAAATAATGCCCATTTTAATTCCGTGTCCATCTGCATTAGAATTTGTGACCATAGAAGATACAAATAAAAATACAGCAATTATTAATTTTCTCATTTTTCCTCTAATTTGTTAGTATTTATAAAAAATCAATTTAAGGACGATTAAATTTAATTTTCAACATTAAAATTATTATATATTTTGATGGGAAAATGCTGGTATTTTATCCAAAAAAGAAACTTTAAACATGAAAAAATTGTGGCGAGCATCAAAAAATCAAATTTTGAATTCAAATTTGATGCATTATGAAAAATTCATAAAATATAAATATCATCTTAATTTCAAAAGTAATTACGATAAAATATTTAATTGGAGTATAAAATATAAAGGAAATTTTTGGGACAGTATTTGGGATTTCTGTAAAGTTAAGGGACTTAAAGGAAAAAATAAAATTAAAAATTCAAAAATTTTTTATAAAAATTTATTTTTAACTGACTACAAATTAAACTTCGCTGAAAACATCTTAGTCAAAAGTGACAATTCAAAAGCTATTACATTCATAAGTGAAAATGGGTTTAGAGAAGAAAGATCATGGTTTCAGCTAAATCAAAATGTGAGCAAGATAATTTCATATTTTAATAAAATAGGTATTAAAAAAGGTGATAGAGTGTCTGCATACTTACCAAATATAATTCAAACTGTTGAAAGCTTTGTTGCTACTTCTGCAATTGGAGCAATATGGTCATCTTGTTCTCCAGATTTTGGTTTAAATGGTCTGATTGAAAGGTTCGCTCAAATACGGCCAAAAATTTTAATTATTGGTGATAGATATTATTATAACGGAAAAGAAATCAATGTTATTGAAAGACTTCCAAATATATTAAAAAGAATTAAATCAATTAAACATGTTTTAGTAATTAATTACCCTGGAAAAAAATATCTAAATTTTAAGAAATCAAAAGGTATAAAATTTAAATTCTGGAAAGAAATTGAAAGATATTCCTCATCATCAATTAATTTTAAAAAATTTAATTTTAATACTGAAATTGCTATCCTTTACTCAAGTGGAACGACAGGTAAACCTAAATGCATATGCCATAGATCAGGTGGGATACTGTTACAACATTTAAAAGAGCATCAGCTTCATTCAAATATAAAAGAAAATGATAATATTTTTTATTTTACAACATGTGGATGGATGATGTGGAATTGGTTAGTAACCTGTCTAGGTTCTAAGGCGTCTATCGTTTTATTCGATGGATTTCCAATGTTTAAACAAAAAGATTTACTATTAAAAATTGTTAGTAAAGAAAAAATCACACTTTTTGGTGTAAGTGCAAAATATATAGATGCTTTAAAAAAAAGTAATATTTCAAATAATTTTGATTTAAAAAAACTAAATACAATATGTTCGACTGGATCTCCGTTATCAAAAGAAGGATTTGAATATGTATATAAAAAAATTAAAAAAAATGTTCATCTTGCATCAATTTCTGGTGGCACAGATTTAGTTTCATGTTTTGTACTTGGAAATATTTATAAATCTGTAATTTCAGGAGAAATACAATCAAAAGGCTTAGGAATGGATGTGGATATTTTTAATGAAAGCGGTAAATCAGTAAAGAATATAAAGGGCGAGTTGGTTTGTAAAACTCCATTTCCTTCAATGCCAACAAAGTTTTGGAATGATAAAAATAATAAAAAATTTCAAAATGCCTACTTTAACAGATATAAAAATATTTGGCATCATGGAGACTATGGAGAGATAAAAAATTCAGGTGGGTTTTTAATTTATGGCAGATCTGATGCAACATTAAATCCTGGTGGTGTAAGACTGGGCACATCAGAAATATATTCCGAAGTAGAAAAATTTAAAGAAATAAAAGAGTCGATTGTTGTGGGTCAATCTTGGGATAATGATATCAGAATAATTTTATTTGTTGTCCTCAACAATGGAGTGACACTAAATGATGAATTAATAAAAAAAATTAAACAACAGATTAGAATAAATGCTTCACCAAGACATGTTCCAAATAAAATATTTAAAGTAAACGACATTCCTAGAACCAAAAATGGAAAAATTGTAGAATTGGCGGTGAAAAATATAATAGAAGGCAACACAATTAAAAATAAAGAAGCGCTGGCAAATCCTGAAGTTTTAGAGGAATATACACAAATAAAAGAATTGTATGAATTTAAAAAAAATTGATCCAAAATTTTCAAAAAAAACAAACCCTAGAATTGGTTTGATTGCTTTAGCCTCAGATTTTATAATTGAAAAAGATTTTGCGGATGTCATCAAAGATAAAGATATAGATTTTTTTGTTAATCGTATAAAGACATATGACCCTTTAACAAAAGAAAATTTGATAAAAATGTCAGAAGATCTTACAAATGTTACAAATGATATTTTGCCAAATGAGAAAATCGATTGTGTTGTTTATGGTTGTACATCTGGAACAATTGCAAGTGGTTATGAAACTATTGAAAAAAAGATAAAAAATGCAAAACCTTTATCAAAAGTTACAACTCCTAGCACTGCAGCCATAGCTGCATTAAAAAAATTGAATATTAAAAAAATTTCTATTTTTACTCCTTATCCCCAAAAATTGAATAATCAGGTTGTCTCTTTTTTCAAGGATGAGAAATTTCAAGTAACATCAAATTCATATTTAGATATTGACTCCGATAGTGATATTTGGAAAGTAGATCCAGATTTTTTGTATGAGGTTTTAACAAATATGGATCATGGAGATGCTGATGCAGTATTTATTTCGTGTACGGCTCTCCCAGTTCTTCAAATTATTCAAAAACTTGAGAAAAACTTGAAAAAATTTGTTCTTTCTAGCAATCAAGTTTTAATTTGGGATACGTTAGAAAAGATTGATCAAAATAATTCTATATCTGGTTTTGGAAAGTTATTTAATTCAAATTAACCATGTCCTTTACAAAAGATGAATATAAAGAAAGATTAAAAAAAACAAAGCAATCTATGCAACAAAAAGGTATAGAATTGCTAATATCCCAAGATACCAATAATATGAATTATCTTACCGGATATGATGCATGGTCTTTTTATTATTCTCAATGTGTACTTGTTCATGTTGATTTAGAGGAACCGATTTGTTTTGTTAGGGCCCAGGATGCTGGAGGCGCTTATATTAAGACATATTTAAAAAGGGAAAATATTATAGTTTATAAAGAAAAGTATATTCATACATGGCCAACACACCCATACGACGCATTAATCGATTTTATTAAACAAAGAAAATGGGAAAAATCAAATATTGGTGTTGAAATGGATAGTCATTACTTTACTGCATTTTGTTACGAAAAGTTAAAACAAGGATTACCAAATGCAAAGATCAAAGATTCTAAAAGATTAGTTAATTGGGTAAGATTAATAAAGTCAGATGCGGAAATAAATCTAATGAAGGGAGCTGCAAAGATTTCCGAAAATGCAATGAAAGTTGCAATGGATAGCATAAATCCTGGAGTAAGACAGTGTGATGCAGTAGCAGAAATTCAAAGGGCTTTATTTAGAGGAACTTCAGAAATTGGTGGAGAATATGCAAGTATTGCTGTTTTATTACCCACAGGCAAAGGTACATCTGCATCACATTTAACAGCTACAGATGAAAAATTTGTGAAAGGAGAGGCGACTGTTGTTGAATTATCTGGAGTAACCAAAAGGTATCATTGTCCAATGGCAAGAACGGTCCATCTTGGAAAACCAGAGCAAAAAAAAATAGACGCAATGAAAGCAACAAACGAAGCTTTAAATGAGGGAATATCTGCAGCTAAACCTGGAAACACAGCAGATGATGTTGCTCAAAAATTTTGGGGAGTTCTTGATAAATATAATATTAAAAAAGAGTCTAGAACAGGATATTCAATTGGAATTGGATATCCTCCTGATTGGGGTGAACATACTTTAAATATTTACAAAGGAGATAAAACTATTCTTAAACCAAATGTTTGTTTCCATATGATTGCTGTAATGCAATTTGGTGATTGGGGTGTTGAAGCATCAGAGTCTATTAGAATTACGGACAAAGGAAGTGAGTTATTTTGTAATTTCCCCAAAGACTTGCATATAAAATAACTTGAAAAAACATCACACAAATGTTTTAAAACACGTTTATGTCTAAGAATTCAGAATTCGTCAAATTCGATAAAGTCGATAAAAGTTATGATGGCAAAGTTTTAGTTGTTAAAGATCTTAACTTAGATATTTCAGAAGGTGAATTTATAACAATGCTTGGACCATCCGGTTCTGGAAAGACAACATGTCTAATGATGTTGGCTGGTTTTGAAACCCCAACAAATGGAGAAATTTATTTAGATTCAAATCCAATTTCAAATATTCCTCCACACAAAAGAGGAATTGGAATGGTATTTCAAAATTATGCACTGTTTCCACACATGACTGTTTATGAAAATTTAGCTTTTCCTTTAAAAGTAAGAAAAGTTTCAAAGGACGAAATTGATAAAAAAGTTGATAAAGCACTGTCTATGGTTTCTCTAACTGGTTTTGAAAACAGAATGCCAGGGCAATTATCAGGTGGACAACAACAAAGGGTCGCTGTAGCTCGTGCGTTAGTTTTTGATCCAGCTGTTGTTTTAATGGATGAACCATTAGGTGCTCTAGATAAAAATTTGAGAGAGAGCATGCAGTATGAGATTAAACATATTCATGAAAGTATTGGTGTTACGGTAGTTTATGTTACACATGACCAGGGTGAAGCATTAACTATGTCAAACAGAATTGCTGTATTTAATGATGGTAAAGTTCAACAACTTTCATCACCTGACAAATTATATGAAGAACCAGTTAATTCTTTCGTAGCAGAATTTATTGGAGAAAATAATACTTTCCAGGGTGAAGTATCAGACATTTCTAATGGAAAATGCAAAGTTAAATTAAAAGAAGGTGAAATAGTAGCTAATCCAATAAATGTTAAAGCAAAAGGTGATAAAACAACTGTTTCTATAAGACCTGAAAGAGCTCTTATTAACCCATCTCAAAAAATGGATAATAATTATAAGGGGAAAATTGAGGAAGTGATTTATCATGGTGATCATACCCGTGTAAGACTAAACGTTCTTGGAAATCCTGAATTTATTTTAAAAGTTCCAAATAGTTCACAAAATATCGATATCAAACTTGGCAATACAATTAATATTAGTTGGAACTCAACCGATGCAAGAGCTTTAGACCCAAAATAAACCAATTTAGAATTATTCTTAATATAATCAGCCCTAATCCACTTAATTTTTTGTAAATACTTGGTTGACTCCGTTTTTTTTACTTGTTGTAATTATGTTTTTAAAAAAACGTTTAAACGGAGGATAAATGAAAAAATTAAGTAAATTATTACTTACCCTTTCTTTTGCTCTTTCAATAACTTCATCAGCATTTGCAGTTACAGTTGCATCTTGGGGTGGAGCATATACTGAAAGTCAAAAATTAGGATATGGTGATCCTACTGCTAAGAAACTTGGTGTGCCTATTAACTGGGTGGATTATTCTGGTGGATTATCTGAAATTAAAGCACAAAAAGAAGCTGGTGCAATTACATGGGATATAATCGATGTATTTGCAATGGATACTATTACTGGATGCGACGAAGGTTTATTTGTTGAATTTGATTTTGATAAAGACTTTCCACCAGCACCTGATGGGACTCCAGCGAGTAAAGATTTCTTTGCTCCAATGCCAAGTAAATGTGCTGTAGGAAATATTTTATATTCTTGGACTTACGCTTATAATACTGAAAATGTAAAAGGTACTCCAAAAACTATAAAAGATTTCTTTAACACAAAAAAATTTCCAGGAAAAAGAGCTATATACAAAAGTGCACTTACAAATTTAGAGATTGCACTAGCAGCTGATGGCATTAAACCTGGAAAAGGTGGAGCAAAAATTTACGAAGCTTTAGAAACTGAAAAAGGTGTACAGAGAGCAATGGACAAGATCAAAAAACTTTGCACAGACCCTCAAGGTGGATGTGTATTTTGGTCTGCAGGTGCTCAACCACCAGAACTTTTAATGAGTGGTGAAGTAGTGATGGCAACTGGTTGGAATGGTAGATTCTTTAACGCAATCGTTGGAGAAGGCGCACCATTAAAACAAGTTTGGGATGGCCAAGGTCTTGACTATGAATATTTCGTTTTAGTCAAAGGTGGACCAAACGAAGCAGATGCTAAAAAAGCATTAGCTGAGATGACAAGTACAGAAGGTTTAGCAGGAAGTGCTAAATATATAGCATACGCACCTTGGAGAAAATCATCTTTAAAAATTATGGAAGCAGGTGAGCCGTGGTACAAAGACGGTAAAACAAACATGGTTCCAGAAATGCCAACTGCACCAGGAAACACAAAAAATTACTTCCTAGTTGATCCAATTTACTGGGCCGATAATGGTACAGAGCTTGGAGAAAAATGGGAAGCAATGAAAGCTGGACTATAATTTAAGTTTTAAAGATTAAAATTATATAATATATTTAGGGCGGTTTTAATAACCGCCCTTTTTATTTTATGAGCAGTGAAACTAAACAAATATTAACTACTGACGGAATTCCTTTAGAGGTAAGCTTAAAAAAAGCAGAAAAAAAAAATAAAATAAAAGCTTTTCTTTTAGTAGCTCCATTGTTACTTTTTTTAATAATTACTTACATTTTTCCAATAGGTGAAATGCTTTTTAGAAGCGTAGATGATCGAATGGTCACAAATATGCTTCCAAAAACATTTAAAGCAATGGAAAAATGGGATGGTAAAGAATTACCCCCAGAGGAAGTTTTCGAGGCATTTTATTTGGATTATAAATTTCTTGTTGAGAAAAAGACATTTGGAAAATTAGCCACTCAATTAAATTACGAAAAAAATGGTTTTAAAAGTATTCTAAAAAAACTTCAACGTAAAATGAAAAAATTTGAACAAGGTAATTATAAAGAGCAAATCATGAATGTGCATAAACGTTGGGCAAATGTTGAATATTGGAGAGCTATAAAGAGAAGAGCCCCAGATATTACTTATTCAAAATATCTCAAAGCAATGGATATGTATGAAAATGAAGATGGAAAAATATCACAAGTTTCAGAGGATAGAAGAGTTCACAGAATATTATGGCTGAGAACTTTGGAGATTGCTTTTTTTGTAACTATATTATGTTTTTTAATGGCGTATCCGATAGCACATTTACTAGCAACCTTACCAATGAAATATAGTAATCTATTAATGATTTGCGTTCTATTACCTTTCTGGACTTCTTTATTAGTAAGAACCGCAAGTTGGATGATACTTTTACAACAACAAGGAATTGTAAATGATTTTTTTGTATGGATTGGCCTTGTTGGCGAGGAAAACAGACCAGAAATGATGTATAACAAAACAGGCACTTATGTTGCGATGACCCAAATTCTATTACCTTTTATGGTTTTACCGCTTTATAGCGTTATGAAGACAATTTCCCCAAGTTTAATGAGGGCAGGAAAATCACTTGGAGGAACTCCTTTTGTAGCTTTTTGGAAAGTTTATTTTCCTTTAACAATTCCTGGAATTGGGGCTGGCTGTTTATTGGTTTTTATACTTGCAATTGGATACTATATTACACCAGCACTTGTTGGAGGTGCCTCGGGCACTTTAATAAGCAATCAAATAGCCTTTCATATGAAAAGTACTTTAGATTGGAGTTTTGCATCTGCAATGGGTCTAATGCTTCTGACTGGAGTTCTTGTAATTTATTGGATTTATAACAAACTTGTAGGAGTAGATAATATAAAACTAGGATAATTATGGCATTACCAAAATATACAGAGACAAGATATAGAATTTGGCACTATTTTTATCTTTTTATTTGTACCTGTGTTTTTTTCTTTTTGATTGCACCTTTGTTTGTAATTTTTCCATTATCATTTAATGCAGAAGAGTTTTTAGTTTTTTCAGATGGAATGAAAAGATTAGATCCAGATGCATTCTCACTAAGATGGTATAAGGATATGATATATGGAACTAAAAATCCTTGGGGTCTTGCAACAAAAAATAGTTTTATAATTGCAACCTTTGCCACAATAGGCTCAGTGATACTTGGAACAGTTGCAGCATTAGGGTTAAGTAGCAGACACATGCCTTATAAAGGAATAATAATGGCTACATTAATATCTCCGATGATCGTACCTTTGATTATATCTGGTGTTGCAATATTTTTCTTTATGGCAAAAGCAGGTTTGGCTGCAACACATACAGGAATAATTTTGGCACACATTGTTTTAGGAACTCCATTTGTAGTAATTACAGTGACTGCTACACTATCTGGTTTTGATCATAGTGTAACTAGAGCAGCATCAAGTTTGGGAAGTGATCCTGTTAATACATTTATGAAAATTACATTACCTTTGATTTTACCAGGAGTAATATCAGGTGGTTTATTTGCCTTTGTAACTTCTTTTGATGAAGTAGTAGTTGTTTTATTCTTAGCTGGATTAGATAATACAACTATTCCAATTCAAATGTGGACAGGTCTAAGAGAACAATTAAGTCCAACTATTTTAGCGGTTGCAACATGTTTAATTGTTTTATCAACACTTATTTTAGTAACAGCTGAACTTTTAAGAAGAAGATCAGAAAGAATTAGAGGAATAAGTAGATAATTAATCTACCGACTCAATTACAGTAGCAATCCCCATGCCAAGACCGATACATTGGGTTGAAAGTGCATACTTTTTATTTTCTCTTCTTAGAAGATCAGCAGCTTTTCCAGTAATTCTAGCTCCTGTAGCTCCAAGTGGATGTCCTAAGGCTAATGCACCTCCATCAATGTTAACTTTCTTTTGGTCAATACCTAAATCTTTTATACAAGCTAAAGATTGCGATGCAAAAGCCTCGTTAAGTTCAAAGATATCAATTTTATCAATTGATAAATCTGCACGCATAAGTGCTTTTTTTGATGCACCTATTGGACCAAGTCCCATGTAATCTGGATCACAACCTTCAACAGCTGTAGAAATTATTCTGCCCAATATATTAAGATTATTTTCTTTTGCATAATTTTCTTCACAGATTATTGTTGCCGCTGCCCCATCAGTTAATGGTGAAGATGTTGCTGCGGTGACTGTTCCTTTTGTATCAAAAGCAAGTTTTAATTGATCTAATTTTTCTTGAGTACTATTGGGTCTAATATTTCCGTCTTCTTTACATTCACCTATTGGAATTATTTCTTCAGATAACTTTCCATTTTTTTGAGCTTCATGTGCTTTATTATGACTTGATATTGCAAATTCTTGTTGCTCTTCTCTTAAAATATTAAACTTTTTAGCTACGTTTTCAGCTGTAGTACCCATTGAAAAATATACATGTGGATTTTCTTTTTCAGTATAAGGATAAGGGACTGGGTCAAATCCAGTATTTACTCTAGACATACTTTCTACTCCACCACAAATAAAAACTTTGCCTGACCCCATTGCAATTTTACCTGACGCTATATGGATAGCCTCCATTGAGGACCCACACCACCTGTCAACGGTCATACCTGACGTTTTAACATTCATATCCGCTAAAAAAGTAACTAATTTTCCAATGTTGAAACATTGTTCACCAACTTGAAAAGCACAACCAACCACAATATCTTCAATATCTTCCTTATTAATTTTGCTTTTAGAAACTAAATTTTTTACAACTTCGGATAATAAATTTACTGGCTTAACATCAATAAGTGCACCCTTCCTTGCCATAGTGAAGGGTGAACGAGCATATCCAACAA
The DNA here is from genome assembly GCA_902536765.1 of uncultured Pelagibacteraceae bacterium. Taxonomy (GTDB): domain Bacteria; phylum Pseudomonadota; class Alphaproteobacteria; order Pelagibacterales; family Pelagibacteraceae; genus Pelagibacter. The sequence goes on along the minus strand of CACAYM010000011.1, from coordinate 330 downwards.
TAACAGGTTTAAACATGTTTATATGTATATATATTTATTTAGGAAATGGCAAAGAGGTAATAGTACCTTTTACTAATTTGCCGTCTAAGGTTTCTACTAAAACTTTTTGATTTTCTTTCCAATAATCTTTTGAAATCATTGAAAGACCTATATTTTTTTTTATTCTTGGTGAAAAAATTCCAGATGTAATTCTTCCAATGATTTTTTTACTTAGTGAAAGAACTGGTAAAAGCTTACCATTAGGTTTATAGGGTTTTCCACCAAACATGACCCCTCGCATTTTTTGCTTTAATCCACTTTTTTTAATTTTTTCAAGAGCTTTTTTTCCAA
>CACAYM010000010.1 GCA_902536765.1 uncultured Pelagibacteraceae bacterium | reverse complement strand
CAATTGAAGTATTAAATACTGATGCTGAAGGAAGACTTGTTCTAGCAGACGCTTTAACTTTTACAGAAGAAAAATTTAAACCTAAAATTATCGTTGATTTAGCAACATTAACTGGAGCTATCATTGTTTCACTAGGATCAGAATATGCAGGTCTTTTTTCAAATAATGACAATCTATCAAAACAATTAATTGAGGCTGGTGAAAAAGTTGACGAAAAATTGTGGAGAATGCCACTTCATAAAAACTTTGATAAGTTAATGGACTCTAAAAATGCAGACATGCAGAATATTAATTATGTAGGAGGTGCAGGCTCAACTACTGCTGCACAATTTTTACAAAGATTTATTTTAAAAAAAACTCCTTGGGCACACCTTGATATTGCAGGTATGGCATTTTCAAAATACGGTGGTGCTTTAAATTCAGGAGGTGCAACTGGATACGGGGTAAGACTATTAAACAAACTAGTCGAAGAGTATTATGAGTAATATTGAGCAAACATTGTCAATAATAAAACCTGATGCTGTAGAAAGAAATCTAGATCAACAGATAAAAACAATTTTTAAGAATAAAGGTTTTAAAATTCTTAAGGAAAAAAAGTTAAGATTAGAAAAATCTGAAGCGGAACAATTTTATAAAGTGCATGAAACAAAACCATTTTATAATGATTTATGTGAATATTTATCATCAGGCACAATAGTTGTAATGGTTTTAGAAAAAGAAAACGCAATAAAGTCCAATAGAAATTTGATGGGAGCCACTGATCCCAGTAAAGCAGAAGAGGGAACAATAAGAAGACAATTTGGCAAATCTATTGATAAAAATTCAGTACACGGCTCAGATAGCCTAGAAAACGCAAAAATAGAAATAGATTTTTTCTTCAAAACTAGCTAGATATTTTAATTATAGCTTTTGGGTACATTCTGTGCTCTTCAAACAATATTCTTTTAGAAAGTTTTTTTGCAGTATCATTTTTTCTAATTTTAACTTTTTTTTGCAAAATAATTTTTCCTGAGTCCAATTTTGAATTAACAAAATGTACCGTGCATCCAGAGTATTTTTCTCTATTTCTTAAAACTCTAATGTGAGTATTAAGGCCTTTATATTTCGGTAATAAAGATGGATGAATATTAATTATTTTACCTCTAAATTTTTTAATAAAATTGCTAGATAAAATTTTCATAAATCCCGCAAGACAAATTAGTTTTATTTTTTTTTTATTTAAAATTTGAAGTAGCTTTTTTTCAATTGACATAAAATTTCTATTTGGTAAGCAAAGTGTTTTAAATCCATTATTTCTTGCATACATAAATCCGGGAGAATTTTTTTTGTTTGAGAATATAAAATTTATTTGAATTGGGGATATTTTACTTTTTGAAAATTTAATCAGATTTTTAAGATTAGAACCTCTGCCGGATATGAAAATTGCGGTACTAATTTTTTTTCCAAGATATTTTTTCATTTAACTTCACACTCTTATCACCAGTACTAATTTTTCCAATAATATAAGGTTTATATTTTTTTCTAAATATTTTTTGTATTTTTGAAATATTTTCATAATTTGTAATTAAACAGAAACCAACACCACAATTAAATGTTTTTAACATTTCACTGCTATTTACACCTTGTTGTTGTATCCACTTAAAAATTTTATTAGGTTTTAATTTAGATAAATTTATATTTGCAGTAAGACCTTTAGGGATAATTCTTTTTAAATTATCCTCTAGTCCTCCACCCGTAATATTTGCACAGGACTTAATTAAATTTAGTTTTAAAAGTTTTAAAACCTCTTTAACATAAATTTTAGTCGGTTTCATTAATTCGCGTCTTAAGAATTTATCACTTTTTAAATTTATTTTTTTTCTTTGCAAAATATATCTAATAAGTGAATACCCATTAGAATGAACACCACTTGAAGGTACAGCTAATACAACATCGTTTTTTTTTATGTTGCTTTTTTTTAGAATATTTTTTTTTTCAACAATTCCTACTGCAAATCCAGCTATATCGAATTTATTTTTTGAATATGTTCCAGGCATTTCTGCCGTTTCACCACCAACTAATTTGCAATCAGAAATTTTGCAACCTTTATTGATGCCGCCCACAATTGCTTTCAATTTTTTTAAATCTATTTTGTTAATTGAAATATAATCTAAAAATATTAATGGTTTTGCACCCTGTACAATTAAATCATTAACACACATGGCTACTAAATCAATTCCAATAGTGTTAAATTTATTAAGCATATTTGCTATTTCAATTTTAGTTCCAACACCATCGGTGCTAGCAACAATCTTTGGATTTTTAAAATATTTTGGGATATCAGAAATTGATCCAAATCCACCAATATTTTTATTTTTTCTTTTTTTGCTTCCTGAGTTTTTTTTAATAAAATTAACAAAATTATCTGCCTCAGATATATTTACGCCACTTTTTTGATATGTAAATTTGCTATTATTCATTAGAATATATTATGTTTTTAAATACAAATTTTTTAAGTTTAAAAAAAACTTATATAATTTTTTTTCTGGCAGTTCTATTCATTATTTCAACCAATACAGATGCATATTCATCTAATTTTAAAGTAAGCAATGTAGAAATAAAAGTACCATTTAATTCAAATTTTCAAAAAAAGAAAATAATTGATAAAGCTATTAAACTTGCTTTTCAGAAACTTTTGAGCATGACAATTTCATCTGACGAGATGGATAAAATATCCAGTTTTAATGTGGATGAAATTAGAAATTTAATTGATTCATTCAATATAAAAAATGAAAGATTTAAAAATAATATATATAACGCAACTTTTGAAGTTAACTTTAATAAGCAAAATACTTTTTTATTTATTGAAAAAAAAAACATTTTTCCTTCAACACCTAATGTAAAAAAAATAATTTTTTTGCCAATTTTAGTTAACTCTTCTTCTCAAAGTTTAAATATTTTTAATCAAAACCCTTTTTATACCGATTGGAATTTAAATAAAAAAAATTACCATTTAATTGATTATATCCTCCCTTCTGAAGATATTGAAATAGTCGAGATATTGAATAAGAATATAAATATTCTTGAAGAATACAATTTTAATAAAATTATAAACAAATATAATACTGATGAATATATCATCTGTCTGATATACAGAGAAAAAAATAATTTTAAAATTTTTTCAAAAATTAAATTTAATAATAAATTTAAAATTAAAAGCGAAATTTTTTTGAACGAGAATACTCTGTCACCAAAAAATTTAGAAAAATTGATAGATAAAATAAAGCTTATATTTGAAGATGAATGGAAACAAGTTAATAAAATTAACAGATCAGTAAAATTGCCGATTAATTTAACAATGTCTTCATCTGAATATAAAAAAAATATAAAATTTGAAAAATTTTTATCTTCAGTAGATCAAGTATCTAAATATTCAATAAACAGTTTTAATAATATCAATGTAAATTATAAAATTATATTTAATGGTTCTCCGAAGCAATTTTTAAATATTGCAGAGAAAAATAATTTCCTTATAGACACAGATGAATCAATATGGAAAGTTAAGTAAAAAATAATGTCTAAACAAGAACAACAGCTAATAAACTTTCAATTTGATAGAAGTTATAGATCAGAGGATTTTTTTGTCTCAAGTTCTAATTATTTTGCATTCACTTTACTTGACAAATGGCCTAAGTGGGAAAAAAATATAATTAATATTGATGGAGAAAAATACAGTGGTAAATCGCATCTTTCTGAAATTTTTATTAAAAAAAATAAAGGTATAATTTTAAATGCTAATAAATTCAAATTTAATAATGATTTCAATTTAAGATACCACCAAAATATAATTTTAGAAGATTTTAATGAAAAAGCAGATGAAAATACGGTTTTTTCCCTTATAAACTTTGTAGATCAAAACTCAAAATATTTAATAATTAATTCGACTTCACCTTTTAGTAAAATGAATTTTAAACTTACAGATCTAATATCAAGATCTAAAAATTGTCTTTATGCTAAAATTGAAAAACCTGATGATGATTTAATAAAAGTATTAATTTCAAAGCACTTATCAGATAAACAAATTAAAATTGATAACAAATTAGTTGAATTTGCTGCAAAAAGAATAACAAGGTCTTATGGTAAAATATTCGAATTTATATATAAAATTGATGAAATTAGTTTAAAAAAAAAAAAATCTATTGATCAAAAAACAATTAAAGAAGCACTAGGGATATAACTTGAATAAGTATCGAACACACAATTGCTCAGAACTTACCAGTAAAAACAGCGGTGAACATGTAATTTTGTCTGGGTGGGTTCATAAAAAAAGAGATCATGGGAATTTACTCTTTATTGATCTTAGAGACAGCTATGGCACTACCCAATGCATTATAGAAAAAGATAAACCCTTTTTTAGAGAGTTAGAAAAAATTCAGCTTGAAAGCGTTGTTAAAATAAATGGTATTGTAAGTAAAAGATCAGAAGAGACTAAAAATAAAGAGCTTAAAACAGGTGAAATTGAAATAAAGATTAATTCTTACGAAATGCTCGGTACATGTAAAGAATTACCCCTGCCAGTATTCAGTGACCAAGAATATTCTGAAGAAATAAGGTTAAAGTATAGATTTTTGGATTTAAGACGAAAAAAAATTCATTCAAATATATTATTAAGATCAGAAGTAATTGCATTTATTAGGCAAGAGATGATTAAATCAGGTTTTGTTGAATTTCAAACTCCGATACTTACATCCTCAAGTCCTGAAGGAGCAAGGGATTTTATTGTTCCAAGCAGATTAAATCCAGGTAAATTTTATGCCTTACCGCAAGCCCCTCAACAATTTAAACAACTGATAATGATTTCTGGATTTGATAAATACTTTCAAATCGCACCCTGTTTTAGAGATGAGGATGCTAGGGCAGACAGAAGTCCAGGAGAATTTTATCAATTAGATTTAGAAATGTCATTTGTTGAACAAGAGGATGTTTTTAATGTTGTTGAAAATCTTTTCGGTAAAATTTTTAAAAAGTTCTCTGATAAAAAAATATTGTATGAAAACTTTCCAAGAATTTCATACGATGAAACCATGCTAAAATATGCCACAGATAAACCAGATTTAAGAAATCCGTTAGAAATTAAGGATTTAACAAAAATATTTGAAAGAGATGATGTTAAATTTGAAATATTCAAAAAACTAGTGAAGTCTGGTGCAATTGTTAGGTCAATTGTAGCAAAAAATACAAAAGACAAGCCAAGAAGTTTTTTTGATAATCTTGACAAATGGGCAAAATCAGAAGGTGCCTCTGGAATGGCATATTTTACAATCGAAAAAGACAAAAATTTTTTAGCTAAGGGGCCAGTAGGAAAATTTTTTTCTTCAGACTCCCTAAAAGAAATAATGAGAATAACCAATGCTGAAGTAGGTGATAGCATATTTTTTTCATGTAATAATGAAGCAGAGGTTTTACAGCTAATGTCCTCTGCAAGAGATAAAATTGCAAATGAATTAAATTTAATTGATCAAAATACCTTTGCTTTCTGTTGGATAGTAGATTACCCTATGTATGAAACAGACAAAATTACAGGAAAAATAAAGTTTAGCCACAATCCATTTTCAATGCCTCAGGGTGAGGAGAAAGATTTAGATTTTAAAAATCCATTAAATATAAAAGCTTATCAATACGATATAGTTTGTAATGGAATAGAACTTTCATCGGGTGCAATAAGAAATCATAAACCACATTTAATGTACAAACTTTTTGATATCGCAGGTTATAAAAAAATTGATGTTGATGAAAAATTTAAAGGAATGATTAACGCTTTAAGCTTTGGTGCACCGCCACATGGAGGTATAGCTCCAGGCATTGATAGAATTATGATGTTGTTGGCTGGAGAGAAAAATATTAGAGAAGTAACATTATTTCCAATGAATCAAAATGCAGAAGACCTTATGATGAATGCGCCTTCTGAAGTTACTGAAAAGCAATTAAGAGAGTTAAATATAGTAATAAAAAAAAAATAAATTACTTTTTACCCTTTAAATTTATTCTTATATCAGAAAGGTCAACAAGTTTTTTCTTATAATTATTCCGAACAAAACCTTTGCTTGTAATATCTTTCACGATCTTTAAAAATTGATTTTGTTCTTCCTCTCCGTCTTCATCTATATCTTTAGTTTTATCAGGATTTGAACCGATTGATGGTGTGTGAGCTAAATCTTCACGACCCAAGTAAGAAATTGCAAGTTCTCTGAAAATATAATCAAGTATAGAGCTGGCACTTAATATTCTGTCATTGCCAAAAACTTTTCCAGACGGTTCAAATTTTGTATCTACATACGCACTTACAAATTCGTCAAGAGGGACCCCGTATTGAAGGCCTAAGGAAACTGCTATGGCAAAGTTATTCATTAAAGCTTTTACTAGTTCGCCTTCTTTGCTCGTATCAATAAATATTTCTCCAATTTTACCATCTTCGTATTCTCCGGTGTGTAGATAAACTTTATGATCACCTATAGTTGCTTTCTGAATATATCCTTTCCTTCTATCTGGCATGCTAAATCTCTTATTAACACTATCATGAATATTTTTGATAAAGTTTACTTTATCATCCCTCGCTACAGTTTGTTTTTTATTACTACTATTATTTACGTTAATAGGTTTAACTTGTTTATCGGTTTTACTATCACTAAAATTTTTTTCTAAACTTTTAGTTTTTCTATTATCTAATTTAACATTGATAATTTCAAATTTCCCATCATCTCTATTTTCTAAATCTGAAAGTTCTTTTTCATTCACCTCGTCTAGATAATGAGTGACCTTAAAGCTACAATTATAATATGTTTCTACTAAATATTTTGCCATATTTTTTTTATATTTGAGTCGTTGAATAATTATGTATATACAAAATCAAAATTTAGTCTAATCTAAATTTTGCAATTTTAAATTGAAATTTTATTTTTTTTTTATGTTGACAGTTTTTAAACAAATTTTCGTATGGTGGAATCAACAAACATTGGGCACTCGTATATATACTTTTTTAAATGGAAAATTAGTTGGACAAGATGAGTTTGGAAATAAATATTATGAAAATAAAAAAAAAAATAAGAGGTGGGTTATTTATAAAGGTGAAATAGACGCATCAAAAATCTCAAATGTTTGGTATTCATGGATTCATTTTACAAAAAATAAAATTGAGTTAAATAAGCAATTAAAAAAATATAGTTGGCAAAAACCTCATAGTGAGAATAAAACTGGAACAAGCGAGGCTTACCACCCAAATAAAAAAAATAATGAAATTAAAAAAAAATATTCAGCTTGGAAAAATTAAATTATTAGTATTTTATTGTTTAATAGTTTTAACAAAAAATATCTTTGCAAGCGAAAGAGTTAATGAGGGTAATTTTATAGAATTGAAAATTCTCGATAAAATAAGTTCTAAAAATTATAAAGTAAACATAAAAATAGGTGAAGAAAAGATTTTTAAAAATATTTCTATAAAACCATTAAAATGTAAAAACTCTGAATTTGATGATAACCCTGAAATCATTGCATATTTACAAGTCAAAGATTTAAAGAATATAGAGAATAATGAAGTTTTTGTTTTTAATGGGTGGACCTTTTCTTCAAGTCCTTCAATTAATACTTTTGACCATCCCGTATATGACTTATGGTTAACAAAGTGTATCTCCTAAATTACTTTATCTTTATCTAGCCATGTAACATTAAAATCAGAATCTAAAAATTTTTTATGGCTAAGTAATTTTTTATGCAAATCAATAGTTGTAGTAATACCTTCTATTACAAACTCATCCAATGATCTCATCATTCTTTGAATGGCTTCTTCTCTGTTTCTTCCATGACAGATAAGTTTACAAATCATACTGTCGTAAAAAGGAGTTACTTTATATCCTTGGTAAATAGCACCATCAACTCTAGTTCTAAACCCAGATGGTTGATGACACATTGTTATTTTTCCTGGTGATGGTTGAAAATTTTTGCTCGCATCCTCAGCGTTTATCCTACATTCGATAGCATGTCCTCTTGGAACAATATCACTTTGTTTTAAAGCTGTATTTCCACTGAAAGCAATCCAAATTTGTTCTTTAATAATATCTATACCAGTAACCATTTCTGTAACAGGATGTTCTACTTGTACCCGCGTATTCATTTCTAAAAAATAAAATTTCCCTTTTTCATAAATAAATTCTACAGTCCCAGCACCTTCATATCCAATTTCAGAAACCATTTTTACTGTTTTATCAAATAACTCTTTTCTTAATTCATTATTTAAAATCGGACTTGGTGTTTCTTCAATTAATTTTTGATGCCTTCTTTGAATAGAGCAATCTCTTTCGTGTAAGTGAACTGTATGATTTTTTCCTGATAAAACTTGTACCTCAATATGTCTAGGATTTTGAAAAAATTTTTCTATATATACTTCATCATTTGCAAAAAATTTTTTTGCCTCAGATTTTGCAGCTAGAAAAAGTTCTTCAAATTTATTTTCATTATTAATTATTTTCATTCCTTTACCACCACCTCCACCAGCTGCTTTAACTAAAACTGGAAATCCAATTTTTTCACAAATTTTTTTTGCTTCCTCGATATCTGATACACCTCCATCTGATCCTTCTATTACTGGTAAGCCATTTTCCTTAGCAATTTTTTTAGCTTGAATTTTATCTCCCATCATTCTAATTAACTTAGAGGAAGGTCCTATAAACTTGATATTATTTTCCTCTAGAATTTTTGCAAAATTATAATTTTCAGATAAAAAACCATATCCAGGATGAACAGCTTCTGAGTTAGTTAATTCAATTGCTGACATAATTGCAGGAATATTTAGATAGCTGTTTGACGGTTGGTGTGGGCCAATACATATGCTTTCATCTGCTAATTTAACATGCATGCTTTCTCTATCAACATCTGAATGTATCGCAACAGTAGATATACCCCATTCTTTACAAGCCCTAATTATTCTTACGGCAATTTCTCCTCTATTTGCGATGAGAATTTTTTTGAACATTATTCAACAAGAATTAAAACTTGGTCATACTCAACAGGTTGACCATCTTCAACTGAAATTTTTTTTACTGTGCCATTATGTGTTGAAGGAACATGATTCATAGTTTTCATTGCCTCTACAATCATAACAGTATCTCCTTTTTTAATTTTTTTTCCAATTTCAACAAATGGCTTTGCTCCTGGCTCTGGTGCCAAATAAGCTGTCCCAATTATAGGACTTTTTATAGATTTAAAATTTTCATCTACTACATTTTCAATTATTGTGTCTACTTCTGAAATATCTAGTTTTTCACCATTTTGCTTTAAAGATTTTTTTAATTCTTCAAAAGCATCAATTAACTTTTTTATAACTTTTTTATCTATTTCCATTCTCAATCAACTCTTGTATTGCATTTATGGCTAAAATATAACCATTAACTCCTAAACCACATATTATTCCATTCACAACACCACTTATTAAAGATTTATGTCTAAAATCCTCTCTTTTATAAATATTAGAAATATGAAGTTCAATTTTTGGTTTCTTTATTATCTCTAGTGCATCCCTGATTGAAACAGATGAATGTGTAAACCCTGCCGCATTTATAATAATACCGTCAAATTTATTTCTCGACTCTTGAATTTTGGTAACAATTTCACCCTCAATATTTGATTGATAAAAATCTACCTCGATTTTTTTAACTTTAGCGGCATGCAAACATTTTTGTTTTAATTCATCAAAAGTTAATTTGCCATATTGAGATTGTTCCCTTTCACCCAATAAATTAAGATTAGGCCCATTGATAATTATTATTCTATGTGGCATTAATTATTTATATATTATGAAAAAAATAAACAAAGTAAAAATAAAAATAAATGGAAAAAATTTTACAATAAAGCCCAAAATGACTTTAAAAGATCTAGTCAATCAATATAAAATTTCTGAGAAAAAAGTTGCGATTGAATTGAATGAAAAAATTGTAAACAAACAAAACTTACATAAAATAAAGATAAAAAACTTCGATAAAATTGAAATTGTTCATTTTATAGGAGGTGGTTGAAATGAAAAAAAAAGATCCTCTAGTAATTTCAAACAAAAAATATAACTCAAGATTAATAATTGGAACAGGTAAGTACAAAAATTTTGAAGAATGTGCAAAATGTGTTGAATTATCTGGTGCTGATATAGTTACAGTTGCTGTCAGAAGAGTAAATATTCATGATAAAAATAAACCATTATTAATGGATTATATAAATCCAAAAAAAATAACATATTTACCAAATACTGCAGGTTGTTTTACATCTTCGGAAGCTTTAAGAACTTTAAGATTGGCTAGAGAGATTGGAGGTTGGAAATTAGTTAAGCTTGAAGTCCTTGGTGATAAAAAAACTCTGTTTCCAGACATGATAGAAACTTTAAAATCAACAGAAGTTTTGAGCAAAGAAGGTTTTAAAGTAATGGTCTATTGTAATGACGATCCTTTGATGGCTAAAAGATTGGAAAATGTCGGAGCCGTAGCAATAATGCCTTTGGCTGCTCCAATAGGGTCAGGTTTAGGAATTTTAAATCAAGTTAATATAAAAATTATCAGGTCACAAACTAAATTACCTTTAATAATTGATGCAGGGTTAGGTCAATCATCAGATGCGGCTATCGCAATGGAATTAGGTTGCGATGGTGTTTTAGTCAATACAGCAATAGCAAGAGCTAAAAACCCATTTAAAATGGCACAGGCAATGAAGCTTTCTGTTATCGCAGGTCGTTATTCTTATCTAGCAGGTAGGATTAAGCAATTAATTTACGGAAGCAGATCTACAACTAATAAAGGAATTATTTAGTTTTCTTTTTAAAAAACTTTTTTTTCTTAAATTTTCTTTTTTTAAACTTTTTGATATTATCTGTTTTACTATCTTTAAAAGATATATCTCGAATTTTTTCAAGTTTTGTAATATTTTCTAAAACATTTAAAACTTTTTTACTTTTATTTTTACACTCAATTTTAAAATCTGATATTATCATTGAGTTATCAACAATAATATTAATTTTAAATTTATTTTTTTTTTCAATAAATTTTAAGTTTTCACTTAGATTATCCTTTATATAATTATTTATTTGTTCACATACACTTAAATCAACAATCTTAGCCTTGTTTTCAATTGCATCTATTTCTAATTTTTTTATAATTTTTAGTGCGTGAGTTTCATTAGTAAGAGAAATTTGCCATTTGATAGAACTTTCCCTTAACCTTTGACGAGACATTTCAAGCAAGCCAAAGCTACTAATTCGACCTATTTGTATCCTAGCTCTATCATTTCTACATTTCTCTTTTAATTTGCGCTCAATTAGTCTTCTATTCCCAAAATTCATCATATCTATGAAGTCAATAATAATTAATCCTGAAAGATCCCTAATTTTAATTTGACGAGCTATCTCCTCAGCAGCCTCAAGATTAGTATCTAAGGCTGTGCTTTCAACATTTTTCTGTTTAATAGATTTTCCAGAGTTTACATCTATTGAAATTAAAGCTTCCGTTGGGTTTATTACCAAATAACCTCCTGAACTAAGTTTTACCTCTGTTTCAAAAATTTCATTTAGTTTTATCTCAATTTTTTCTTTGATAAATAATGGAATTTTTTCTCTATATTTTTTAATTTTTTTAACGTGATTTGGCATTATTAATTTCATAAAATTTTTTGCTTTTTGGTATCCTTCATTTCCTTCAACAATTATGTTTTGTGTGTCCTCATCGTACATATCTCTAAGAGTTCTTTTAATAATTTCACTTTCTTTATGAATGATTGAGGGAGCTATTGAATTCATGGCTTTATCTTTAATTGATTCCCATACTTTTATTAAACTTTGTAAGTCACGGTCTATTTCATTCTTGGTTTTGTTAGAACCAGCAGTCCTAACTATGATGCCCATCTCTTTAGGTATTTTAATTTGATTAAGAATTGATCTAATTTTTTTTCGATCAGATGGATTAAATATTTTTCTTGAAATACCTCCACCTTTGGGAGTGTTAGGCATTAATACTATATATTTTCCAGCTATTGATATGAATGTACTTAGGGCCGCACCTTTCATTCCTCTTTCATCTTTTAAAACTTGGACAAGTATGACTTGATTTGGTTTTATAACTTCTTGAATTTTATACCTTTTGAAAGGATATTTTTTTTCAGAATAATTTTTTTCAAATTGTGAATTTTGATCAATTTTTTTTTCAGCAGTTTCATCTATATCTACTTTATTTTCTATAATATTTTTTTCTTCCTCTTTTTCACTTTCTTTAATTAATTCTTCTCTCGCTTTTTCTTCTTCTTGTTTTATTTTATCAAGATCACTTTGTGGTATTTGATAATAATCAGATTGAATATCGTTAAATGATAAAAAACCATGTCTGTCTCTCCCAAAGTCTATAAATGCTGCTTGCAAAGATGGTTCTACTCTGCTTACTTTGCCTAAGTATATATTGTTTTTAATTAATGTGCTGGTTAAACTCTCGTATTCGTAATCTTCAATGTTTCCATTTGATTTAAGTACAACTCTAGTTTCATTCGGATGCGAAGCATCAATGTATAAATTTTTTTCCATAATATTTTGATTGTTTTATTCATTAGTAATAGTTTTATAAATTCTGTTGCCATAACATTACCAAATTTAATTAATAAATAAAACATAAATGAACAAATTAATTAAAAAAATTGTAGTTTTTTTAACAGCAGGTTTTTTAGGATTAGTAGTTCTTGCAATATCGATTTTGTGGATATTTTCTAACAAGCTACCTGATTACAAATTTTTAAAGAATTATAAAGCCCCAGTATCAAGCAAAGTTTATTCAGGCGAAGGCGAGCTTGTAAATGACTTTTCATCAGAGAAAAGAATTTTTGTGCCTTATTCATCTATTCCAAACAAAATTATAAATTCTTTTTTATCAGCAGAGGATAAAAATTTTTTTAATCATCCAGGAGTTGATGCAAAGGGTGTATTAAGAGCCACTAAAAATAATATATCAAATATTTTTCTATCTAAAAGATTAGAAGGAGCTTCAACAATAACTCAACAAGTAGCAAAAAACTTCTTGTTATCTAATGAAGTCAGTATAAACAGAAAAATCAAAGAAGCTATTCTTGCTTTTAGAATTGAAAGAGCTTTAACAAAAGAAAGAATTTTAGAACTTTATTTGAATCAAATTTATTTAGGTAGTGGATCTTATGGTATTGCAGCTGCTAGTCTTAAATATTTTGATAAACCAATTACTGATCTAGACTATGTAGAGTCATCTTTACTGGCAGCATTACCAAAAGCTCCAAGTAAATATAATCCCTTTAAAAATAAGGAACTTGCAAAATTTAGAAGAAATCTTGTACTTAAAAATTTATTTGAAAATAATTTTATAACAGAGGCGGAATATAACTCGTTTATCAAACAGTCAATTAAATTAAAAAAAAGAAAAAAAATATATTTAGAGGATGCAAGATACTACGTTGAGGATATTAGAAAAAATGTAGTAAAAAAATTTGGTTTTGATAAAGTATACAAAGATGGTCTAAATATAAAAACTCCTTTAAATTTAAAAATTCAATCAGCATCCACTTCTGCTTTAAGAGATGGATTAATAAATTATGATAGACGCAAAGGTTGGAGAGGACCACTCACAAACAAGAAATATAGCAATAATTGGTCAAAAGACCTTGATAATTTCAATTTAGAAAATTCAATTAACTGGGAATTAGCAATCGTTAAAAAAGTAAATGATGCAGAAATTCAAATTGAGACAGAAAATAATATCAAAGGCTTTTTGGGACAAACTGAAATTTCATGGATTAAAAGAAGCGAAAAGTATTTATCTGTTGGAGATATAATTTATGTAAAAAAAAATAAAAATAATTTTTTTAATCTAAAACAAATACCAGAGGTAAATGGAGCAATCGTCGTAATGGATCCTTTTACTGGAAGAGTCTTAGCAATGAGCGGAGGTTTTAGTTTTTTAAAAAGTGAGTTTAATAGAGCATCACAAGCATTAAGGCAACCAGGATCTGCTTTTAAACCATTTATTTATGCACTAGCGTTGGAAAATAACTATCATCCCTCATCATTAGTTTTAGATGCTCCATTAGTTTTAGAGCAAGGAGAAGATTTGAAATTGTGGAAGCCAGAAAATTATGGAAAAAAATTTTATGGTTTATCAACTATGAGAACAGGACTAGAAAAGTCAAGAAATCTAATGACAGTTAGAATCGCCCAAGATTTAGGTTTAAAAAAAATAATCAATTTTTCAAAAAAATTAGGAATTTATCAAAAACCTGATGAACTTTTATCAATATCACTTGGATCAGCTGAAACCACTCTATTAAAATTAACATCAGCATACTCATCTTTTATAAATGGTGGAAAGCTTGTTAAGCCTATTCTAATTGACAGAATTCAAGATAGTGAAGGTGAAACCATTTTAAATAATGAAAATAGAAAATGTGATAAGTGCGAACAAATTTCCTATTTAAGTAAAAAATATCCAAATATTAAAGATAATTTTGAACAAATCTTTTCACCTGAAACGGCATATCAGATCACGTCAATGCTTGAGGGAGTTATACAAAGAGGAACTGGAAAGGGTTTAAAAGATTTAAATTTGGACATTGCTGGCAAAACTGGAACAACAAACAAAAATACAGATACCTGGTTTATTGGATATACCTCGAAATTGATTGTTGGTGTATATGTTGGTTTTGACAACCCAAGATCTCTTGGAAAAAAAGAGACAGGCGCAAGAACCGCAATGCCAATATTTAAAGAATTCATGAAAAATACTGTTAAAAAAGAGGATGCAAGACCATTCAAAGTTGCAGAGAATATTACACTTATGGTAATTGACCCAAAAACAGGAAAAAAAGCTTCATTTGGCTCAAAACAAACAATAATTGAAGTTTTTAAAAAAAAAGATTTAAATCAAAATAATAAAAATATGATATTAAATAATAGACTGAACAACAATAATATTTTAAGGTTTTACTAATGGATAATGATTTTATAAAACACAAACAAGAAATAGATAAAATTAATCAAAGAATAAAGGAGTTTCTTTGAAAAAAATAATATTTCTTCAATAATAGAGAAAAATAATAAAAAAATATTATCACCAGATTTTTGGAAAAATAAAAATTTAGCCCAAAAGATTATTAAAGAAAAAAACTTTTACGAGGACTTGTTTAAGTCATATGAAAAGTGCAGAAAAGAAATTCAAGACTTTTCTGATTTATACGATTTAGCGATTGAGGAAAATAATCAAAATATAATTAAAGATTTAGTTAAGAATTGTATAGAATTAAAATATAAAGCCAAAAAAAACGAAATAAAATGTTTTTTATCAAATGAAAGTGATATTTTAGACTGCTACATTGAAATACATGCAGGTGCTGGAGGCACAGAAAGTCAAGATTGGGCTGAAATGTTAAAAAAAATGTATTTAAAATGGGCACAAAACAAAAAGTTCAAATCGGAAGTTATTAGTGAGCACAAAGGCGAAGAAGCAGGTTTAAAGTCAACGACACTTCAATTAAATGGAGAATATTTATACGGTTGGCTAAAATCAGAATCTGGTATTCATAGACTAGTTAGAGTTTCACCGTTTGACTCCGGGGCAAGAAGACATACAAGTTTTGCCAGCGTATGGGTTTATCCAATTATAGATGACAGCATAGAAATTGAAATTAAGGATAAAGATTTAAGAATTGATACATACAGGTCGAGCGGGGCGGGAGGCCAACATGTAAATACAACTGACAGTGCAGTTAGAGTAACCCACATACCAACAAAAATTGTTGTCCAATGTCAAAATGAACGATCTCAACACAAAAATAAAGAAACTTGTATGAGAATGCTTAAAGCTAGATTGTATGATTTCGAGTTAAAAAAAAAGGAAAACGAGGCTAAAAATCTGGAAAGTGAAAAAACAGATATAGGTTGGGGACACCAAATAAGGTCTTATATTTTACATCCATATAGACTTGTGAAGGATAATAGAACTAGTTTTGAAAGTTCAGATCCAGATAAGGTTCTTAACGGAGATATTGACTCCTTTTTAGAAAGCTCATTGTATAAATAAATGATTAAAAGAACATTTTATATTTTATTTTTTTTTCTAATCGGATCTATTGTATATTTAAACTTTATTGGTATTAGCACAAGTCAATTTAATAATAAGATTCAAAAAAAAATTAAAATTATTTTCCCACAAGTCAATCTGAAATTAAATGACATAAAATTACGACTAAATATTTCAAAACTATCAATAGATCTAGAAACCGAATATCCAGTTATTTTACTGGAGAGTGAGGAAATAAAATTAAAAAAAGTGACTACTAATTATGATTTAAAATCTTTTTTAAAAAGAGAGTTTGCTATTCAAAAATTATTTATAGACAGTAAAAAAAATCAAATAAAAGAAATTATCAAACTTGCAAGATTTTATAAAGATAGTGCTCAATTATTATTAATTGATAAAATAGTTAAAACTGGAGATACTAAAATTTCAATAAAGCTAGAATTTGATGATAATGGAGAGTTAAAAAAAGATAAATATGAAATTATTGCTGATATAGAAAATCTATCTATTGATTTTTTTAATAAACAAAAAATAGAAAAAATATCGGGTAATTTGAGGTATTTAGAAAATAAAATTCAAATTACAAATTTAGTATCCGAGTATCAAGGTCTAGAACTTTTTGCAAACGAAATTTTAATTAGCAAAGATAATAACAGTTATTTAGTTACAGGTGCAATCGATAGTAAAGAGAACATAATACCAAAATCAATAATAAATATGCTTGTGAAAAATAAAAATATAAAAAATATTAATTTATCCTCAAAAAATAGTTTTAATTTTAATTTATCAAAAAATTTTAAATTGTCAGATTTTGAATTAAATTCTAAAATAAATTTAAAATCAGCTGAATACGATACTGGCAATCTAAAAATAAAAAAATATATTTCTAATTTTGATAATAAAATTACTTTTTTAGATCAAACAATTAATATTAACTTTAACAATAAAATATTTTTAGACGGTTTTGGGATTTTACAAGTAAGAGACAAAAAAGATAATATTAAATATAATATTGAGATAAATAAAGAGGATTTAAAGTTCGATTTTGATTTAGATATTAAAGAAATCCCCTTCAAAATTGATCTGATCAATTTCGCAAAGGAGGATAATGAGGTCATGAATATCAAAATTGTTGGTGAAAGAAAAAGTCAAAATTATCTTTTTAATCAAATAAATATTAAAAAAAAAAATGATTTAATAAATATAAATAATATTTACTTCTCAAAAAATTTTCAAATAACTAATTTTCAAAAAATTATTCTAAACTATCTAGATATAAATAAAAACAAAAACGACATATCAATAGTTCGAAACAAAAAAAATAGTTTTGTAGTCGAAGGTAAAAATTTTAATTTAAATAAAATTATAGATCAAATTTTGTTTGAAAATACAAATAATTCAAAAATTTTTGATGAGAAAGAGAGAACATTTGACATAAAATTCAAAAAAAATTATTTAGACTTAGACCACCATATTTTAAACCTACAAGGTAAAATAAAAATAAAAGGTAATGAAGTTTATGATATGTCATTAAAGTCCTCATTTCCAAATAAAGATACTTTATCAATTACTGTGAAGACACAAGAAGATCAAAAAATTACTACTTTTTTCTCTGATCAAGCTAAACCATTTGTTAAAAAATATAGTTTTGTTAAGGGTTTTGAAGGAGGAAAAATTGATTTTTATTCAGTCAAAAAAAATAAAGTATCTAAGTCTAAACTCAAGATCTTCGAATTTAGTCTAAAAGAGTTACCAGCTTTGACTAAAATTTTAACGCTTGCATCATTGCAAGGAATTGCTGACATTCTGTCAGGTGAAGGAGTGGGATTTGATGAATTAGAAATGAATTTTAAAAATAAAAAAAATCTTATGGAGATAAATGAACTCTATGCAATTGGACCTGCAATTTCGATTTTAATGGAAGGTTATGTTGAAAAGAATAAAATTGTTAGTTTAAGAGGCACTTTAGTTCCTGCAACCACAATTAATAAATTTGTTGGTTCCATACCAATACTAGGAGATATTTTAGTTGGAAAAAAAACAGGTGAAGGTGTGTTTGGTGTAAGCTTTAAATTAAAAGGCCCACCCAAAGACATTAAGACATCAGTAAATCCGATAAAAACTTTAACACCCAGATTTATAACGAGAACATTAGAAAAAATCAAAAAAATAAATTAATTTAATTTAATTATTACGTGTTTTTTCTTTCCAAGCGATAATTTAAGAAAATTTTGATTTTTAAAATTCTCTGAAAAAATTTTCAAAGTTTGGTCTTCAATTATTTCATTATTAATTTTAATACCTCTATTTTTGATTATTCTTCTAACTTCACTTTTTGAAATTAAAAGTTTTGATAAAACTACAAGATCTAAAATATTTATTCCACTTTCTATTTTTCTTTTGTTAATTTTTATAGTAGGTAAATCATCACCAATAGAACCAGTTTCAAAAGTTTTTTTAGCTGTTTGTTCTGCTTTTTTAGCAGATGACACACCATGAAGCATTGTGGTTGCTTCATTTGCTAATAAAATTTTTAATTCATTTATATTATTATTTTTTATTCCATCAATTTTTTTTAAACTTAGATCGGTAAACATTTTAAGAAATTTAATTACATCTCTGTCATCTGTATTTCTCCAAAATTGCCAGTATTCGTATGGTGATAACAATGATTTGTCTAACCACACTGCTCCACTTTCAGTC
This sequence comes from uncultured Pelagibacteraceae bacterium, assembly GCA_902536765.1. Lineage (GTDB taxonomy): Bacteria > Pseudomonadota > Alphaproteobacteria > Pelagibacterales > Pelagibacteraceae > Pelagibacter. Next base: position 1,104 of record CACAYM010000010.1, on the reverse strand, counting down.
TTACCCATTTTCGCACCTGAAGCTAATGTTATTAAAGGAGTTGTTAAACCAAATGATTGTTTACCAGAATATCTTTTTATTAATTCGACCCCATTGACTATATTACCCCACTGATCAGAACCACCTATTTGAACAAGACAATTTTTGTTTCTATTTAACTCTAAAAAATCGTATGCTTGAAGTATCATATAATTAAACTCCATGTAACTTAAAGATTGCTCGCGATCTAACCTTAGTTTAACGCTATCAAAGCTTAACATTTTATTGATTGTAAAATGTTTGCCAATTTCTCTTAAAAATTTTATATAATTAAGTTTGCCAAGCCATTTATGATTGTTTACGAATATTGGCTTTGTTTTTGTGTTACTTGTTTTTAAAAATATATTAAATACTTTTTGAATATTTTTAATGTTAGAATCTATTTCTTTATCGGATAATATTTTTCTAGTTTCCTCTTTACCAGATGGGTCACCAATTCTCGTTGTTCCGCCTCCTAACAAAACTATCGGTTGATGCCCATGTTTTTGGAGCATTCTTAAACACATTATTTGTAAAAGACTACCAACATGTAAACTTTTAGCTGTGCAATCAAAACCTATATAAGCTCTAATAGGTTTATTATTCATTAATTCATTTAATTCGTTAAAATCAGTACACTGATTGTAGTATTCTCTTTCTTTAAATTCTGTTAAGAACGATTTGTTCATTTTTTTTAAAAAGTGTAAATTTAATATACTTGATATTTAATCAGATTAAAAAATATTTATGAGCAAAAATTTTTACTGTTTAGGGTTGATGAGTGGTACGTCAATGGATGGCATTGATGGGTCAATAATACATTCAAACGGAATTGATAAATTTAAAGTTATTGACAATTTTTACTACAAATACAAGAATGATTTTTACAATAAACTTTCTAAGCTAAAAAATAAAATAATCAATTACAAAGATTTAAAAAATTATAAGAACGACTTAACTGAAATTGAGAGAGAAATTACCATTTTACACGCTGAATTTGCTAATTCCATATTAAAAAAATCTAAAAATCAAATTGATTTAGTAGGTTTTCATGGACAAACTGTTTATCATAATTCAGAAGAAAAT
>CACAYM010000009.1 GCA_902536765.1 uncultured Pelagibacteraceae bacterium | reverse complement strand
AAATTGTTACTCTTTCTCTTAATACTCTCTATCTAGCATTACTATCTAGCGTGGTATTGATATCATTTTCTTTGATATCAAATTATGGAAGCAGGGTAACAAATAACAAAACTTTAAATATCTTATTTCTTTAACGGATTTTTCTAATAAACCAAAGTCTATAAGATTTGGTAGTTCTCCCCATAAAAAATCTCTTCTTTTTTTTGAGGTATCTACTGAGTTTATACCCCAAAGCTTTACTCCCCTAATAATAAATGGCATAACTGTTGTATTCAACTTATAGTGATTGGCATTACCGCATGCTGCAACAATCCCTTTATCTCTTATGTGTGAAAGAACATTTGCTAGGATATTTCCTCCAACGGTATCTACTGCACCATCATACAATCCCTTATCAAGAGGTCTAGCGTCTTTATCTAAATCAGCAGTATTTATAAGGTTTTTAGCACCTAAGGTTTTTAAATAATCATGATTTTCTTTTTTTCCTGAAACTGCAGTAACGTTAATACCTAATTTATTTAAAATCATTACCGCCATACTTCCAACTCCACCAGAAGCCCCAGTAACAATCACATCTACTACTTTTTTTTGTAACAATAGCTCTTCTCTTGCTTTAACTGCAAATGCACATTGAATAGCTGTAAGGCCCGCTGTTCCTAATATCATAGATTGCTTTGCTGATAAATTTTTTGGTCTTTTTACAAGAAACTCACCTTTTACTTTAGCGTACTGTGAATATCCTCCATAATATAATTCACCAACTCTCCATCCTGTACAAATAATTTCATCGCCTTCTTTATAATTTTCATTTTTACTTTCTACAACAGTTCCTGAAAAATCTATTCCTGGTATATGAGGAAACTCTTTAACCAATTTAGCCCCGTTTTTTAAAATTAGAGCATCTTTATAGTTCAATCCAGAATATTCAACTTTTACCAAAACATCTCCGTGTTTTAAAAAGTCTTTATTTACTGATTTTACTTCTCTGGAAAATTTATCACCCTCTTGATTTACAACTAATGCTTTGAAATTATCAGACATATCTGAAAATTATTATACAGATATTTATTTGCTTATAAATCTTAAATATCTGTTTTGGTAACTTAGATCTTCTTTGAATTGACCTAAATAGTAATTAGTTACTGTTGTTGCTTGCTCTTTTTTCACTCCCCTCATGGTCATACACATATGATTAGAGTCTATTGTTACAGCAACACCTTTCGCATCTAGCGCTTCCATAACAGTTTTAGCAATTTGCATAGTTAATCTTTCTTGTGTTTGGAGTCTTTTAGAAAAAGCTTCTACTACTCTTGCTAACTTACTTAATCCTACAACTCTCTCGTTAGGAATGTAAGCTACATGAGCTATACCAATTATTGGTGCCATATGATGTTCGCAGTGACTTTGAACAGAGATGTTTTTTTGGATTACAATATCATTATACCCATCAACATCCCCAAATGTTTTTGATAAAATTTTATATGGATCCTCTTGATAGCCTTTGAAATATTCTCTGAATGCTTTTCTAACTCTTTTTGGAGTTTCTAGTAAGCCTTCTCGACCAGGATCTTCACCAATATATTTTAAAATTTTAACGAAAGCTTCTTCTGCTTCTCTATCAGAAATTTCATTTTCTAATGCGGATTTATTTAATTCTTTAACTAATTTCATGAAGGCCCTTATACATATAAATACTTATTTTTAAAATATTTAATATATCTATGAATGTGCTACATAAGAACTATATATGTTTAAAAAAAGAGAAAATGTTGCAGAAATAGAGGAAGGTAAGCTCTTATCACCAAAATTTGATAATGATGGCTTGATACCAGTTGTGACAACATGTGCCAATACAAAAGAAATTTTAATGCATGGTTACATGAATGTAGAAGCACTTAAATTAACAATGGAAACAAAAGAAGCACATTATTGGAGCAGATCAAGAAACCAAATTTGGCACAAAGGAAAAACAAGTGGATTTGTTCAAAAAGTTAAGGAACTAAGAATTGATGATGATCAAGATTCTATTTGGATGAGTGTTGATATTGGTGAGGGTGCTAGCTGCCATGTTGGTTATAGATCATGTTTTTATAGATCGATTCCATTAGGTAAAATCGATAATGCTAGAAATATTGAAATGAAATTTGAAGAGAAAGAAAAAAAATTTGATCCAGAAAAAGTTTATAAAGGACAGCCGAATCCTACAAAAATTTAATGGAAGATAATCAAAAAAATGTTCTAGGAGAAGATCTTGAGGAATGTTCTATGGATCCGTTAACTGGATGGTATAGAGACGGATGTTGCAAAACAGACGAGAATGATCAAGGGGTTCATACAGTTTGCGCTAAGGTAAATAATGATTTTTTGAGTTGGTGTAAGAATGCAGGGAATGATTTAATCACTCCTCATCCCGAGTTTGGTTTTCCCGGATTAAAGGAAGGGGACAGTTGGTGTGTATGTGCTAGTTGGTACGCAAAGGCAGTTGAGGCAGGTAAAGGATGTCCGATTTATTTAAAAAAAACACATCAAAACACTTTAAAATTAATTCCTATTGAAACTTTGAAAAAATTTGCAATAGATTTATCTTAAATTAATAAAGTTGTGCATCTGATAATTTACCAGAGCAAGTTAAATTAAATTTTGCAATAGGATGTATAATGTTTACTGTAACTGATGTTTTGCTTATTAATCTTTTAATTTCATCCTCTTTTAAATTTTGAAAATTAAAAATATTATTTTTAATATATTCAAACAAAACATCTTCTGTGACTGAATAATTTTGTTTTAATGTTAATGGATTGTAACCAAATTTGTCAGTAACAATTTTATTTCTTACTATATTACAGTCTGAAATCTTAGGCTTATATTTTTTTTTCTTTAGATATCTATTTTTATCCATTATTGAGTTAATTATTATTTTTGTATTAGCATCATCATCAATTTTGATTTCATAATTTATAGATTGATAACGAACCATTAGCCCTACTTTTCTTGAATTTAATACTCTAGATTGATTTTTTAAGAAAAAAATTTCGTATTTCATTAATATAAAATCCTTAATAGTTGGTTTTATATCTTTTAGATTATTTGCTTGTGTATATTGGATTAAGGAGAAAAATATTAAAATTGAAAATAAAACAATTTTTTTACATATTTCCATATTTTGGTCCACCGCCACCTTCTGGTGTTACCCAGTTAATATTTTGAGACGGCTCTTTAATATCACAAGTTTTGCAATGTATACAATTTTGCGAATTAATTACAAATTTAGAAGAACCATTTTCAATTTGAACTTCATAAACACCTACAGGGCAGTATCTTTGGGCAGGTTCATCATATTTTTCTAATGTATAACTAATTGGTAAATTTGGGTCTTTAAGCTGTAAATGCACTGGCTGATTTTCGGCATGATTTGTTCCCGTCAAATAAACAGAGCTTGTTTTGTCAAAAGTAATTTTATTATCAGGTTTAGGATAATCAATTTTCGGCATTGTTTTCGCATCTTTTAATGTTTCATGGTCAGCATGTTTGTGGCTTAAAGTAAAAGGTAGTTTACCTCTAAATAATATTTGATCTATTCCTGTAAAAATTATTCCAAGTATTAAACCCCAACTAAAACTAGGTTTTACATTTCTGGCTGCATGAAGCTCTTCATAAACCCAACTTTTAGTGAATTTTTCCTCATATATTGATAGGTCTTTTTGTTGACCTAAATGTTCAAATATTGTTTCAGCTGCAATCATTCCACTTTTCATGGCTGTATGAGAGCCCTTAATCTTTGGCATATTTAGTGTTCCTGCATCACAACCTACTAGTAAAGCACCTGTCATATACATTTTTGGTAAACTTTGAATGCCACCTTCAATTAATGCTCTCGCACCATAAGAAATCCTTTTTCCATTCTCTATATATTTTTTTATTGCTGGATGAGTTTTAAATCTTTGAAATTCATCAAATGGAGATAAATGTGGGTTTTTATAATCTAATCCAATTACATACCCTAGAAAAATTTGTTTATTCTCCGCGTGATACATAAAGCTGCCACCATAGGTTTGATTATCTAGTGGCCATCCTGCAGTATGCATTACCAAACCTTCATGGTGCATATCCTCATTAATTTCCCATATCTCTTTGAAACCAATTCCGTATTGCTGAGGATCTTTTCCTTTATTTAACTCAAATTTATTTATTAATTGTTTTCCTAGATGTCCCCTGCACCCTTCAGCAAATACCGTAACCTTTGCATGTAATTCCATGCCTGGTTCATAACTATCTTTTTTTTCACCATTTTTATCTAAACCCATATCTTGTGTTGCAACACCTTTAACTGAACCATCATCGTTATATAAAATTTCACTAGCTGGAAAACCTGGAAAAATTTCAACGCCTAAACCTTCGGCTTGTTCTGCAAGCCATCTGCATAAATTTGCTAAGCTGATAATATAGTTATTATGGTTTTGTTGAACCTTAGGTAATAACCAAGTAGGCCAACTCAAAGATTTTGTTTTACCTAAAAATAAAAATTTTTCTTTAGAAACTTTTGTTTTAATTGGACTATTTAATTCTTTCCAATTTGGAATCAACTCATCTAAAGCACGAGTTTCAAAAACATTGCCTGACAAAATATGCGCTCCTATTTCAGAAGCTTTTTCTAGAACGCAAACATTTAAGTCAGAATTTAATTGTTTAAGTCTAATTGCTGCTGATAATCCAGATGGACCCCCTCCAACAATTACAACATCATATTCCATTACCTCACGAGACATATTGGAAATTTTTACAGTATTTGTTATTTTTGTATAGTGTTTAATTTGTTCAATTCTTCCAGAAATTTAGGAAGAGCATCAAATAAATCAGCCTCTAAGCCATAATCTGCAACAGAAAAAATAGGTGCCTCACCATCTTTATTAATTGCGACAATTACTTTACTCTCTTTCATGCCAGCCAAATGTTGGATTGCACCCGAAATTCCAACTGCTATATATAAATCTGGCACAACAACCTTGCCAGTTTGACCAACTTGGTGATCATTAGTGATGTAACCTGCATCAACTGCTGCTCTTGATGCACCTATCGCTGCATTTAATTTGTCAGCAATTGCTGTAATTAGTTTGAAATTTTCACCGCTCTGCATTCCTCTTCCGCCTGAAATTACTATTCTTGCAGTACCAAGTTCTGGCCTGTCTGATTTTATTTCTTCTTTTTTTACAAATTTAGTATTTTGAGATGGATCTGTATTTTCACCTCTAACTATTTCTGCTGATCCACCTGAAGTTGGAGCTGGATCAAATGATGTAGGTCTAATAGTGACACATTTTTTTTTATCAGTGCTTTTAACTGTTGCAAAGGCATTACCTGCATAGATAGGTCTTAAAAAAGTATCTTCAGAAATTACTTTTATAATATCACTAACTTGAGAAGTATCTAACAATGCAGCAATTCTAGGCATTAAATTTTTTCCAAATGTATTTGCTGAACAAACAATGTGTGAGTAGTTTTCTGCGTGCTTAAGTATTACTGGTGTATAATTTTCAGCAATATAGTTTTCGTAAATATCATTATCCACATGTATTACTTTTTTAACATTAGGAACTTCTGATAATGATTTTGCAACCGGATCAGCATTTTTACCTATTACCAATACGTGTAAATCATCATTTATTTGAGATGCAGCAGTTATAGCATTAAGTGTAAATGGCTTTATCTCTTTATTATTATGCTCTGCTATTAATAAAACTGACATTATATTACTTTAGCCTCATTTTTTAGTTTTTGAACCAACTCTTCAACACTAGAAACTTTAATTCCAGCTTTTCTTTTAGGCGGTTCTTCAACTTTAATCTGCTCGATTCTAGGTTTTATATCAATACCTAATTCTGAAGCATCTATTTGCTCAAGAGGTTTTTTTTTTGCCTTCATTATATTAGGTAAAGATGCGTATCTAGGCTCATTTAATCTTAAATCACATGTAACAATAGATGGTATTTTAACCTCTATTGTCTCAAGGCCTTCGTCAACTTCTCTTGTTACCTCTAATACATTTTCTTTTACATCGATTTTAGAAGCAAATGTTGCTTGAGGCCAATTCAAAATTGCAGCTAACATTTGACCTGTTTGATTACAATCATCATCAATGGCTTGTTTGCCCATGAAAACTAAATCTGGTTTTTCTTTTTCAACAATTTTTTGTAAAATTTTTGCAACTGCTAATGGCTCAATAGTGCCAGAGGCTTTTACTAATATTCCTCTATCAGCACCAACTGCTAATGCTTTCCTAACTGTCTCTTGAGCTTTTTCCTCTCCAACTGTTACAGCAACTATTTCCTTCGCTTTACCAGACTCTTTTATTTTTACTGCCTCTTCAACGGCATTATCATCTGGTGGATTTGTTGACATTTTAACATTATCAGTAACAACGCCAGATCCATCTTCTTTGACTCTGATTTGTACGTTGTAATCAATAACTCTTTTAACTGCTACTAGTATTTTCATTAGGCTCTTAGTAATTTATTTTCCGAATCGTAAGGACTATCTTCTAAAATTGTTGCTTCATGCATTTTGCCGAGTATATCAATTTTAAGTTTTTGTCCAACATTTGCCAAAGTAGGTTTTACCATACCAAGTGCAATTGATTTTCCTAATCTAAAACCATAATCTCCACCTGTGGCTCTTCCAACAACAGATCCATTTTCATAAATTGGATTATTTCCTAATACATCAGCATCGGTGACGTTATGTACTTCCAAAGTTACCAATTTATTATTAAATCCTTTTTCTCTCCATTTATTCAGTGCATCTAATCCAATGAAGCTTCCTTTATTTGGATGAATGAATCTATCTAATCCACTCTCATACGGCGCATACTCAATTGACAATTCTGTACCTACAAGTTTGTAAGATTTTTCAACTCTTAAACTGTTCATCGCTCTTATTCCAAAAGGTTTTAAACCTAAATCTTTTCCCGCCTCTATTAACTTGTCAAATATATGATTTTGATATTCAATTGGGTGATGGAGTTCCCAGCCTAATTCACCAACAAAATTTACTCTCATAGCATTTACAGGTGCATAACCAACATCTACATTTTTCGCACTCAACCATTTAAAATTCTCATTAGAAAAATCATCTTTTGAAACTCTTTGCATTAGATCTCTTGATTTTGGACCCGCAACTACTAACACTCCTGTACTGTTAGTTAAATTTTCAAATATCACACTTCCATCTTTAGGCATCCATTTATGGATCCAGTCATGATCAAGTCTTTGAAAAGCCCCAGCAGAAACTAAATAGAAGCTATCCTCGGCTTCTCTTAAGATTGTAAATTCTGAATGCACGCCGCCTTTTGTGTTTAAAGCATGACATAAATTTACTCTACCTACTTTTTTGGGAAGTTTATTTGCAACCAAATTATCTAAAAATTCTTCTGCTTTTGGACCTTTTATTCTACATTTTGCAAATGCTGTCATGTCTAAAAGTCCGACATTTTCTCTAACGTTCTTACATTCTTTTTCAACTGCTTTAAACCATTTTGATCTTCTAAAGGACCAGTCGTCTTTTTGTTCCATGCCATCAGTTGCAAAAAAATTAGGTCTTTCCCACCCAAATTTTTGACCAAATACAGCTCCTAATTTTTTCATTCTGTCATAACACGGTGCTGTTCTTAATGGTCTTGCTGCTTCTCTTTCTTCATCAGGGTAATGAATTATGAATACATTTCTATAAGCTTCTTCATTCTTTTCTTTTAAATAAGATTTAGAGCAATAATCACCATATCTTCTAGGTTCAACACCAAGCATGTCAATTGTAGGTTCGCCATCTATAATCCATTCTGCTAATTGCCAACCTGCTCCTCCAGCCGCAGTTATTCCAAAACTATGACCTTCGTTTATCCAAAAGTTTTTAAGTCCCCATGCAGGTCCAACAATTGGATTCCCATCTGGAGTATAACAAATTGCTCCATTATAAACTTTTTTGACACCCACCTCTCCAAAAGCAGGAACTCTATGAATTGCTCCTTCAATATGTGGAGCTAATCTGTCTAAATCTTCTTGAAATAATTCGTATTCAGAATCTTTTGATGGTCCATCAACATAACAACATGGAGCACCATCTTCATAAGGTCCAAGTATAAGACCACCTGCTTCTTCTCTCATATACCATCTACTATCACTGTCTCTTAATACTCCCATTTCGGGTAAACCTTCTTTTTTTCTTTTTTGAATTTCAGGATGAGGCTCTGTAACAATGTATTGATGTTCAACTGGTATGACTGGTATTTCTAATCCAACCATTTTTCCTGTTTGTCTTGCAAAGTTTCCTGAGCATGACATAACATGTTCACATTCTATACTCCCTTTATCAGTTTCAACGACCCAGCCATTTTTTGTTTGTTTAATTCCAACTACGTTTGTATTTCTGTAAATCTCTGCTCCTCTATTTCTTGCTCCAGTAGCTAAAGCTTGTGTAAGATCAGCAGGTTGAATGTAACCATCCTCTGGGTGCTGAATTGCTCCAACCAAATCACTTGTATTACATAAAGGCCAAATTTCTTTTACTTGATCTGGTGTTAAAAATTTTACATCTACGCCTATTGTTTGTGCAACACCAGCATACTGATGGTATTCATCCATTCTATCTTTTGTACTTGCAAGTCGAATATTTGAAACAACACTAAAGCCAACATTTTTACCTGTCTCTTCTTCAAGAGTTTTATAAAGGTCAACAGCGTATTTGTGTAATTGGCCAACCGAGTAGCTCATATTAAAGAGTGGCAGTAAACCTGCAGCATGCCATGTTGAACCAGAGGTAAGCTCTTTTCTTTCAACTAATACAACGTCAGACCAACCTTTTTTTGCTAAATGATATAAAGCACTTACACCAACTACTCCACCTCCGACAATAACTACTTTAGCTTTTGATTTCATAAAACCGATTCCTACTAGATTTTTGGTTTGAACGAAACAAAATTTTAATAGTCATCATCCTCATCTCTCCATCCTTTTATATACATCAAATACGCGGCCACAGTTACACTTATACATCCTACTATCATGCCTAAGTTGAGGCCAAATTGCTTACCAAAGAAATACCAACCAAGTTGAGTAGAACCTATTGTTGGCACACATAAAATTAACATTAAAATTGGAATTCTTTCATAAAAAGGTTTTTTCTTCATTTAAATTGACGATCCTAGTGGCATTGGTTGTGAGACATCGCTTGTTAACCAGCAGTTTTTAAGTGGACCAGATTTGTCATATTTTTTAACTACCCATTCAAATTGATAATATTTTTTCTTATCATCCAAAACTGTAACTCTATAGGTTGCACTATTTTCTGAAGCAGAGATAATATCTATTTTATTTTCGAGATGATTTATTAACATTTGATACATGTCACTTTTGAGCATTGACTTAAATTTCTCAAGTGGACCTGTATATTTTTTATTATTTGGGTGTGCAAACTCCCATGTTTGCTCAATACCAAAATCTTCGTACGGCTCATTATTATTTTTTAACCCATTTAATTGTATCTCTACAACCTCTAACGGTTTAATTGAGTTTTTTGGTTTGATCAACTCAGCATTGCAAATAGACTGAAAACAAAAACTTAAAAAAATTAATATTACAAGTTTGTTTTTATATAAATACATTCTTACTTAAACAATATAACATGTGAAAAATAAATTAACTTTACAATAAGGACGCAAATGAAAATTGGTTTTATAGGCCTAGGAAACGTTGGTGGGAAACTTGCAGGCAGTCTATTGAGAAACAACTTCAAATTGACTGTTTACGATCTTGACCCAAAAACAATGGATAATTTAAGTTCAAAAGGAGCAAGTATTTCAAAAAATCCAAAAGAACTTACCCAAGACTCTGATCTAATTATTACATGCTTACCCTCGCCTAAAATATGTAGAGAAGTAATGGAGTCTAAAGACGGTGTAATTAATGGATTATCAAAAAATAAGATATGGCTCGAAATGAGTACAACGGATGAAAACGAGGTAAAAAGAATTGGAAAGTTAGTTAAACAAAAAAAAGCATTTGCTCTTGATGGACCTGTAAGTGGTGGGTGCCATAGAGCTGATACAGGAAATATAGCAATATTCGTTGGTGGAGAAAGATCTGCATTTGAAAAAATTTTTTCTGCTCTATCAGCTATGGGTGAAAAAATTCTTCATACTGGAGAATTGGGCTCTGCCTCTGTTTTAAAAGTTATAACAAATTACTTAGCATCAGTTCATTTAGTTGCGTTAGGTGAAGCTTGGACTGTTGCAAAAAAATCTAATTTGGATTTAGAAAAAACTTTTAAAGGAATTGCTATTTCCTCAGGAAATTCATTTGTACACGAAACAGAAAGCCAAGTAATATTAAATGGTTCTTATAATATAAATTTTACAATGGATTTAGTTTTAAAAGATACTTCCTTATTTGATAATTTAGCAAAAAAACTTAATTCATCTTTAGAAATATCGCCAATGATTGTAAAAATTTTTCAGGAAGGTTTGAAAAACTATGGTCCTCGTGCCTGGTCTTCAATGATAGTTAAAAGAATGGAGGATAAAAATAAAATAGACTTTAGAGCAAAGGGTTTTCCAACCGAACTTATAGATAAAGAACCTGAAAAGAAAGGTTATGAGATATAACAGACAAGGTCATAATATTATTCATAGAGGACTGGCAAAAAAAACTTTCAAAGAAAATTCAATTAAAGCCTTCCAGTTTTGCTTTAAAAAAAATTATGGAATTGAAACTGATTTACATACAACTTTAGATAATAAAATTGTTTGTTACCATGATTTTAGCCTAAAACGATTTAAGAGTAAAAAGTTAGTAAAAAATTTAAAATATAAAGATATAAATAAAATAGCATCAAAATATAAAATGCATATTCCAACTTTGAATGAAGTAATCAAAATTTCAAAAAAAAATTACTTAATGCTTGAAATTAAATCAAAATTTACAAAAAAAAATTTTTTAAATCTTATTCCCATTATAAAGAGATTAAAACATTATAGCATAACTTCTTTTAATGAAAAAAATATTTCAAATTTAAATAAAATTAAAAAAAATTTAAATTTAGGGCTAGTTTTTTCTTCGACTACTTCAACAAAGCTAATTTTACAAAAAAGTAAATTAAAGTACCTTAGATTATTGGTTTTAGAAAAAAAATTTCTTACCAACAAAAAACTAATTAAAATAAAAAAACCTATTTATTTTTACACAGTAAAAGATAAAAAATTTAGGAAAAAATTTTTAGAAAAAAATCTTATTATTGAAAATTTATAATTATTGCGAAAGATAACTGAGTCTTCCTATTATTTCATCACGATCCATATAATAACCTTGTAGGTGTCTATGTCCTGAGTTAGGATCAAATGCTGTTCTGCCGTGCAAAACTCTTCTGTTATTAAAAGAGTATATATCCCCTGGGTTTAGTCTGAACTTAATAACAAATCTATCATCATGTAATAGATTGCCAAATCTATGATGCGCGAAATAAACTTGGTCCATCACATCTGGATGACAATCTAATGCATCCATAGTTGCAACACTAAATCTAATATCATTATAATCACCATCTTTAGTTAAACTTATTGCAGGAGCATAAAAACTTCTGTGAGCTTGCTGGGTATAATCTTTATCTCTAAATTTTAGTGGTACATTTACTAAAGTATCAAAAATATCCTTTTCATTATTTCTTAAGTAATCTGCAACAGCAAAACCATCAACTGCTGAAGAATCTCCTCCATTAGCAGAATTAATAAGACAATGTAAAAACTGGTAGCCTGGTGGATTTTCAAACCAAGGTAAATCCATATGATTTTTCAATGCGTGAGCTGTATAGGCTGAGTTATTTGGTTTGGGTATATTTATAACTTCAAAAGGTGTTTTAAAAAAAGTTTCTCTTGTGTGACTAATTCTATTTAGAACTTCAAAAGCTGACTTTTCTTTTGTTGGTGCGTTATTTACTAAAGCTATTCCTTTATAGTGAAGAAGTTTTAACCACTTAATTAAACCTTCCTCTGAAGACATGATTTCATCGCAATCAATGCTTATAGACTTAATATTTTTTTCAATCGATTTATCCCAAAGTTGGTATGGAGAAATATATTTTTGTTTATTTTTGATTGTGTAACAGTTTTTTCTTAACCAATTAATGTCGTAAAAACTTGTATGATTTCCCTCGCTCCAAACTATTTCTAGTTTACCCTCATCATTTACTTTATATTTTGCTGGATTTAAATTTTTAGAAACGTTTAATATATCAAACATTCTATGCCTAGAATCTTTGTCGTGGGCCGTTGGACAATTATCTCTTAACCATAAATAGTTAAATTTACTTTCTTCTCCATCGCTCCAAAGAATTCTTAGGTAAGTTCCATTTTTTTCAAGTTTTGAAATACTAAACATGGTTAAAATTTATTATACTTATTTACATTTTCAATGCAATTTATAGTTGATAAATTATTGTTTTTTTTAATAATATCAAAAATAAAATTTGTTACTTTGCAACAAACTTGGACAACTGTTAAAACTTTAAAAAAATGAGTAAAATTGAAATTAATAACGTTTATAAAATATTTGGTCCCTCTCCAAAGAAGATCCTACCGATGGTGCAAGAAGGTGCTACTAAAGAAGAAGTTTTAGAAAAAACAGGACATACAGTAGGTTTAGATAATGTGTCACTTAAGATTGATGAAGGTGAAACGTTTGTATGTATGGGCTTATCTGGTTCAGGTAAATCTACTTTAATTAGACATATTAATCGTTTAATCGACCCAACATCAGGTGTGGTTTCTGTAGAAGGTACTGATGTGATGAGTTTAGACAAAAATAAATTAATAGATTTTAGAAGACATAAAATGAGCATGGTTTTTCAAAGATTTGGACTATTTCCACATAAAACTGTTTTAGAAAATGTTGGTTACGGACTTGAGGTCCAGGGTAAAAAACCTGAGGATAAAAATAAAGTTGCTATGGAAAAAATAGAAGCTGTTGGTTTAAGTGGCTTTGAAAACCAATACCCAAACCAATTATCTGGAGGTATGCAACAAAGAGTTGGTTTGGCAAGAGCACTTGCTACTGATACTGACATATTATTAATGGATGAAGCTTTTTCAGCACTTGACCCCTTAATAAGAAGTGACATGCAAAAACAATTGCTTGATTTACAAGGCGAATTAAAAAAAACGATAGTTTTCATTACACATGATTTAGATGAATCTTTAAAATTAGGTGATCATATTGGAATTTTAAATGGAGGAAGATTAGTTCAAGTAGGAACCCCAATAGAAATAATAATGAAACCTGCAGATGATTATGTTTCAGCATTTGTTAAAGATGTAAATAGAGCAAAAGTTATAAAGGCCAAAATAATAATGAAATCAGTAAATGAGGTTGATAATATTGACAAATCAAATCTTGTTAAAATAAATGAAGATCAATTTATAGAGGAATTCCTACCACAAGTAGTTTGTTCAAATGCAAACTGTGAGGTTGTAGATAAAAGTGGAAACACTAGGGGTTATCTAACCCAAAAAGAATTATCTAAGGCACTTGCCAAAGAGCATTTAAAAGAAGCAGTTAAAACTAATTAATTATAATTGATTTATTAAATCCGGAGCAATTTTTTTTGATTTTCCAAAAAATTTAAGTGCTTTTATAGCCTCTAAATTTGATTTATCTCCATCAACAACAACGAATCCAATCATTCCCATACTTTTATGAGGTGTGCACCAATAAGCATAAATACCTGGCACAGTGAATTTATATTCAGCATCTTTGTTCATTTTAGATTTGAATTTTTCAACACCATTAGGAAACCCACCTTTTATAAACTCTACGTTATGACCTTTGGTTGTCGCTTTCCAAAAAACTGTATCACCTGAATTTACTTTTACAATTTTTTGTGAGTAAACCATACTCTCTTTTCCTAGTTTGTTTAGCATCTCAATTGTTACATCTGCTGCATTCAACAAAGTTGGTAATAAAGTAATTGATATAATTAATAAAGACTTTTTGATTATAAATTTTAAATTCATAACGGTTATTTAATATTAAAAGTTATCTTATCAACTCTAATATTGGAGCAAGTTGCCACAGGATGTAGTTTGAAAGGTTTTTATTTATGCTTTACTAGTTTTAACTTTTCTCTAGTTTCGGCAGGCGTCATTACCGAAGCCCCTAAGTCCTCAACAATTCTTCTTGCCTTTTCAACTAGTTGAGCATTTGTAGCTAACTTTCCTTTTGAAATATATAAATTATCCTCAAGCCCTACTCTTGGGTTTCCACCCATTACTATTGTTTGAGCAACATAAGGCATTTCATTTTTAGAAATTGCAAAACCACTCCATACTGCCTCTTTCGGCATAATATCTTTCATTGCTTGCATTGCTAAAGGTGTAGCGGGTGCACCCCAAGGAATACCTAAACACATTTGGAACATTGGAGGATCACTGAGTAATCCCTCTTGATATAACTGAGCTCCAAACCACATATTTCCTAAATCAAAAGCTTCTATCTCTGGTTTAACTTTTATTTCTTGAAGTCTTTTTGCTGCTTTTCTTAAATCTCTCGGGGTATTAATTGTAATAACAGATCCATCTCCAAAATTTAAAGTTCCACAATCAAGAGTACAAATCTCAGGCAAGAACTGTTCCGCATTTGCAATTCTTTCCATTACATTTGCCATATCGGTTAATGGACCAAATTGAAGTGGACTATTTTCTCCTATATCTAAATCACCACCCATTCCAGTTGTAAGATTTAGAACTACATCTGTGTCTGATGATCTAATTCTATCGACAACTTCTTTGTATAACTCTAATCTTCTACTTGGTGTTCCATCTTCCTCTCTAACATGTATATGTGCAATCGCTGCACCTGCTTTTGCTGCTTCGATTGCAGATTTTGCTATTTGTTCAGGTGTCTTTGGTAAATCGGGATGTTTTTTAGCAGTATCACCAGATCCAGTAACTGCACACGATATAAATACTTTATTGTTCATAATTTATTAATGGTATAGTTTATTATAATTAATATGGAAATAACAGAATTAAAAAAAGATTTAGCAGCTACCTTTAGATGGACCGCTAGATTGAATATGAATGAGGGAGTTGCAAATCACTTTAGCGCGTGTGTGCCTGGTTCAACTGATGAATTTTTAGTTAATAAATCAGGTGTTCATTTTAGCCAAATGAAAGTAAGCGATTTAATTTTGGTTACCAAAGAAAATATCGAGGAATTAAAAAAAAAACCCGACCTTGTGGATGCTACTGCAATAAATATTCATGGGACAATTCACCAAAAAGTACCTCATGCAAAATGTATATTTCATGTTCATTCAAAATACGCGACAGCTCTTTCTGCTTTGAAAAACCCTACTCTTCCTCCAATAGATCAAAATACGATGAGGTTTTATAACCGAGTATCTATATATAATGAGTATGGTGGTATGGGTTTTGAGGAAGAGTCGCTAAAAATGGCTGCTGCATTGGGTAATAAACAAAATCTGTTAATGTCAAATCATGGAATTTTAACTACTGGTGAAACTGTTTCGGATGGATTTGATGCGTTATATTATTTTGAAAAATCTGCAGAAACATATTTAACAGCTTTAGCAACTGGTAAAGAATTAAATGTAGCATCACACGAAGTGGCAGAAAAAACAGCACAAGAGTGGTCAAACTATCCTTCTGATATGGGTAGAGCACATTTAGATCAAATCAGATTAATTTTAGATAAAGAAGAACCTGATTATCAAAATTAAAAAAATAAATTATGAAAGATAAAAAAAAATTTTATATCAATGGACAATGGGTCAATCCAATTAAAGCAAAAGATTTTGATGTGATTAATCCCTCTACTGAAGAAGTTTGCGCAATAATTTCTCTAGGTAGCTCAGAAGATACTGATCTTGCTGTAAAATCCGCAAAGTCATCTTTTGAAACTTGGAAAGAAACTTCAAAGCAAGAACGAATAAAACTTTTAGAAAAATTATTAGAAATCTATAAATCTAGATGGGATGAAATGACTGATGCCATATCAACTGAGCTTGGTTGCCCAAAAGATTGGTGTTCAGCTAATCAAACTGCATCAGGTGCGGGTCATATTGAAGATTTTATAAAAAGATTAAAAGAATTTAATTTTGAACCTGGTTTTGACAAAGGATCTGTTAATCACATTGTATATGAACCAATTGGTGTATGTGGTTTAATTACCCCTTGGAACTGGCCAATTAATCAAATAGCTCTAAAAGTTGTGCCAGCACTTGCAACTGGTTGCACAATGGTTTTGAAACCTTCTGAGATAGCTCCTTTATCAGCAATGCTTTTTGCAGAAATGATTCATGAAGCAAAATTTCCTGCGGGTGTGTTTAATTTAGTAAACGGAGATGGGCCAGGTGTTGGTACAGATTTATCAGGACATCCTGATGTTGATATGGTTTCCTTTACTGGATCGACAAGAGCTGGAAAGTTAATTACAAAAAATGCAGCTGATACAATTAAAAGAGTTTGTTTAGAGCTTGGAGGTAAAGGTGGAAATATTGTATTTGCTGATGCTTATCCTGATGCAGTAAGAGATGGAATACGAAACGTCATGAGTAACTCTGGTCAATCATGTGATGCACCAACAAGAATGTTAGTAGAAAAATCAATATACAAACGAGCAGTAGAAGAAGCTGCAGATGAAGCTAATAAAATTAAAGTAGATCTTGCATCAAAAGCTGGCGAACATATAGGTCCGGTGATATCTAAAACGCAATACGATAAGATTCAAAGTTTAATCAAGAGCGGAGTTGAAGAAGGCGCAACTTTAGTAGCTGGTGGACCTGAGAAACCTGAAGATTTCAAAAAAGGATATTTTATAAAGCCAACAGTGTTCACAGATGTAAATAATGATATGAGAATTGCTAAAGAGGAAATTTTTGGTCCAGTTTTATCTATAATTCCCTTTGAGAATGAAGAGGAGGCAATAAAAATTACAAATGACACTGAATATGGTCTTGGAAACTATTTGCAAACTGAAGATAAAGAAAAAGCAAAAAGAGTTTCAAAAAAATTAAGATCTGGAATTGTGTACGTAAATCATAAACCTGCGGACTCTGGCACTCCATTTGGTGGTTATAGACAGTCTGGAAATGGACGTGAAGGGGGTACCTGGGGTTTACATGAATATTTGGAAGTGAAAACTATCACTGAATGGAAAAATTAAGATGATTGGGTATGTAATGGTAGGCACAAATAATCTAGATAAAGCCATTAATTTTTATGATGAAGTTTTACAAATTATAAATTTAAAAAGAAAAGATACTGATGAATTTTGTGCTGGATATACGCAAAAAGATGGTGATGGTGCTATAGAATTTTATGTTACAAAACCAGCAAATGGTAAAACTGCTACTTTCGGAAATGGAACACAAGTTTCTTTTATTGTTTCATCAAGAGAGATAGTTGATAAATTTCATGAGATCGGTTTAAAAGCAGGAGGTAGCAGCGAAGGAAGCGGCGGAGAAAGACCAGAAGGTTCTGGTGTATATTATTCATATATTCGCGATTTAGATGGAAATAAAATCTGCGCTTTTACAAATAACAAATAAATTAAATGTCTTATTCATCAATTGAAAAGCGATTAGCTGAAGGAAAAATAATAATTCTTGATGGGGGAATAGGAGGAGAATTACAAAAAGTTGGAGCAAAAATGGATGAAGGACTGTGGTGTGGGAGATGTTCTTTAGATAGTCCAAATGAACTTTTAAAAGTGCACCAAAATTATGTTAAAGCTGGTGCTGATGTAATAACCGCAAATACTTATGCTTCAACCCCTATATCAATGAAAAAATATGGTTATGAAGATCTGATTAAAGAATGCAATCATAAAAGTATCAAAATTGCAAAAGAGGCCGTGTCAGGTAAAAATGTTTTAGTTGCTGGATCTGTCTCCACTTACGGTTATTTTATGAAAGATGGTGTTGCTAAAATGAAACCAAGTTTTGATGAACACTTAAAAATTTTGTCAGATACAGGAGTAGATTTAATTATTCTTGAAGCTATGTCGTCACAAGCTGACATTGTTGAAACTTTAGTTGAATGTTCAAGTAATTTAAGATTACCAACGTGGTTATCAATATCTTGTGTATTTGATAAAAATAAAAATATTCATCTTGGATATGATGATGATGTGTCTCATAAAGATCCTCAAGTTTATGAGGAACTTGAAGATTCATTACATAGATTTAAAAAATTTCATTCAGGACCAATACTTGTTGCGCACTCAAACATGAGTGTAACTGAAGAAGCAGTCAGCATACTAAAAAATAATCATAATAATACAGTTGGCGCTTATCCAAACAGAGGACACTTTGTTAAACCAGAATGGAAGTTTACTGAGGATATTAAACCAATTGATTATGTTAAAAGCGCAAAAAAATGGATTGATAGTGGGGCACAAATTATTGGTGGTTGTTGTGGTATTGGAGTTGAAGAGATAAAAGCAATTTCAATTCTAAAAAATTAATATAAAATAAAAATATGAAGACGTTTATTGGTGGTATTGGCTGCTTTTGGGATGAAACTAAGTACGAAGGTATTGAAGGAGTAATTTCTACTGAGTGTGGTTATTGCGGCGGAGACGAACCAAATGTTACTTATAAAGCAGTATGCGGTGGAGATACTGGTCATATTGAAGTTGTTAAAGTAGAGTATGATGAAAAAGTTAAATCATATGAAGATATGGTGAGACTATTTTTTAAATTACACGACTCTACTCAAGTAAACCGTCAAGGTACGTATGTGGGAATTCAATATAGATCTGAAATTTTTTATAATAATGATGAAGAAAAAAAAATTGCGGAAAAAGTTTTAGAGGAAATGAATAATAAACTTGGCGGTAAAGTTTCTACCAAAGTTTCAAAAGAGAAAAATTATTGTAAGGCAGAAGGTTATCATCAAAAATATGAACAAAAAAAATCTTTGAAATTTGATTAACTTTATTTAAATTTGACTAAAATAATATCATATAAGAATCCTGAATTAGCAACAGTCAAAGATAATAAAGCTGTATGGAATCTCCCTAAAACTAGAAGACATGGTTATAGAAATCTTCACAAAATAAATAGATATGGATTATTTTTAAGATCAGATTTGGTTTTAAAATTAAAAAAAAAATACAAAGATACAATCTATAAACAGCCACTGGTAAAAAAAATGACTAAACAAAAGTCTTTTTGCTCCTTAATAGTTGGAAATAAACAAAATATTTATTTTGAAAAATACGCAAAAGATTTTCCAAAAAATCAACCTCAAACGATAATGTCTATAACAAAAATGTTTGTTAATCTTTTCGTTGGAGAACTTTTGAATAATAAGTCAATAAATCTTGATAAAAAAGTATCTTACTACCTTCCAAAAATTGGGAGTGGATATGCCAATGCTAAAGTGCAAGACGTATTAAATATGAATGTAATAAATGCCTACACAGAAGATTACACCAGGGCATACTCTTCATCTTTTTTACATGAACCTGTTGGTGGATGGAGACTACCAAAAAGTGGTGATACGCATTTAAGTCAGGAAAGTTATTTAAATACAATCAAATCAAAAAAAAATAAAAATTTAAAAAACAAAAGTAATTTAGCTTTTTATAAATCTGCAAATACCGATGTTATAGGATTAATAGTTGAAAAGATCAGCGGTAAATCATTAAGACATTGGATGTTAAAAGCGGTTGAGGCAGCTGGGTTTGAAGATGGGCTTTATATTGCATCTGACAGATATGGCATGCCTTGGATGTCAGGGGGTGGATGTTTGATTACAAGAGACTTTTTAAGAATGGGTCTTTTATTTGCAAGAAAAGGTAAAGGAGTGGGAAATAGGAAGATTGGCTCAAGCTCTTTTTTAAACCGAACTTTAAACAATGTTGGTCCAAAATATATGAACTTATCAAATAATAAATATTTATATTATTCTAACTCTACTATGGTATCTGGAAATATGATCGGCCATTCAGGTTATGGTGGTCAATTTTTAGCCGTTAATTTAAAAACTGGAAACGTTGCTGCATTTTTTTCTGTTTTAGAAACTAAATCAGCAACAAAAGAAAGTTACAAAGTAGATATGATTAATATGTTGATTGATTTAGTGGATACCAAATATTAAGCGGTAATTTTTTTATCCTCTTTAGGAGCAAGAACAACAGCTAAAATTCCACCTAAAATAATCATTGAACTTCCAACTATTTCTCTCCATCCAAAAGGTTCATCGGTTAAAATACTGGAGCTTACAACTCCAACAACTATTTCTGTTAGAAAAAGAATTGAGCATAGTCCAGCACCTAGTTTGCTTGGTGCCCAAAGAATAACAATTCCTGTAGGAATGAAATAAAATAATGACAAAACAATTAAAAACATTGCCATTGGAATAAAAGACTCTATTGGTGGTGCCTCGCCCAAATAATCAACTAATAAAAAACCAGCCACAATATTAAATAATGTTCCATAGAAGAAAAATGAAAATATAATCGGGAATACTCCATCGGTCTTTACAACTTCAAGTCTTATCATTCCTCCTGCAAAAATTGCTCCACCAGCAAGAGCTATCCAATCTCCGGCATTTTGGGGTAAAGGTATAATTGCATCTTTACTAAAAACTATCCATAAGCCAGCTAGAGCTAGTGAAAGTGTGACGGCTCTTTGCCAGCCAGGTCTTCTTTTTAAAAATAAGATTTCAAAAATAGTAGTCCAAATAGGTGTCATGTAAAAAAGTATTAAAGCTCTTATTACATCTGTTAATAGAAAACTTAGTGCATAACAAATAAAACCACCGCCAACCAATAAACCTGTTAATGGAAGCTCGAAGCCACTTCCTTTTTTTTTATAAACTCTCCAGAGAGCG
>CACAYM010000008.1 GCA_902536765.1 uncultured Pelagibacteraceae bacterium | reverse complement strand
ATAAAACTATTTTGTTTCAAAGAAAAGGTCATGAAGTCAAATTGGAAGCTCCAAAAGAGATAAGCTGGGATGAAGCTCTGTCGGATGCAAATGATACTGACTGTGTTGAAATGAATTCAAATGAGTTTGCATATATTTTGTATACTTCAGGGACTACAGGTGTACCCAAGGGTATTGTTAGAGACATTGGCGGACACATAGTTGCTTTAAAATGGACTATGAAAAATATTTATAACATCGATACTGATGATGTTTGGTGGTCAGCGAGTGATATAGGATGGATTGTAGGGCACTCATATATTGTTTATGCTCCACTATTCAAAGGATGTACAACAGTCCTCTTTGAAGGAAAGCCTGTTGGTACTCCTGATGCTGGTGCCTTCTGGAAAATAATTTCTGAGTATAATGTAAAATCTTTATTCACCGCTCCAACAGCTTTTAGAGCTATTAAAAAAGAGGATCCTAATGGAAAATTTTTTTCTAAATATGATTTAAGTAAATTTGAAGCTCTTTTTCTAGCTGGAGAACGAGCTGATCCAGATACAATCAAATGGGCAGAGACTCTTTTAAAAGTCCCGGTAATAGATCATTGGTGGCAAACAGAAACAAGTTGGGCCATAAGTTCCAATTGTACTGGGATAGAGATGATGAAAACAAAATATGGTTCAGCTTGTAAAGCTGTTCCAGGATATGATGTAAAAATTATAAAACCAGATCAATCATTAGCAAAACCAAATGAGATGGGAGATATAGTTGTAAAACTACCTCTTCCTCCAGGAACATTTCCAACATTGTGGAACGCAGATAAAAGATATGAAGAAAATTATATGACCAACTACAAAGGTTATTACCAAACTTATGATGCGGGTCACATTGATGATGATGGATATATTTGGATTATGTCTAGAACTGACGATATTATTAATGTTGCAGGTCATAGACTTTCAACTGGAGCAATCGAGGAAGTTTTATCTGAACATCAATCAGTTGCTGAATGTGCAGTAATTGGTATTAAAGATCAATTAAAAGGACAATTGCCCATTGGTTTAATTGCATTAAAAGCAGGGGTAACAAAAGATAATGAAACAATAGCAAAAGAATGTGTGCAAATGGTAAGAAATAAAGTCGGTCCAGTTGCAGCATTTAAAACAGCTTTAGTAGTAAAAAGACTGCCAAAAACGAGATCTGGCAAAGTATTAAGAGGAACAATAAGAAAAATTGCAGATAAAGAGGAATATAAAATGCCAGCAACAATAGATGATCCAACAATTTTAGATGAAATTAAAGCTGACCTGATAAAAAGTAAAATTCTTAATATATAATTCTAGTTAAATACAATCGGTTTTCCCTCAGCATCTCCAAGGATCTCTCCATTTTTAACTTTAATTTTACCACCTATTATTGTTGCAACTGGACAGCCTTTGAATTTTTTTCCATCAAAAGGTGACCATTTACACTTACTTTCTATATTTTCATTTTTGATTTCAATCTCTTTGTTCATGTCAACTATTGTGAAATCTGCATCAAAATCTTTTTTAATAAAACCTTTGTTTTGTATTCCGAAAATTTTAACAGGATTTTCACATACTAACTTGATTAATTGCTCTAATTTTAATTTACCATCATTTATATGGTTTAACATGACAGGTAACAAAGTTTGTACACCTGGCATTCCTGATGGAGAACCTGGATACTCTTTTTTTTTATTTTCTGCTAAATGTGGTGCGTGATCTGACCCAATTGTATCATTGAAATTGTTTCTAATAGCATACCACAAACGATCATAGTGAGATTTATCTCTTATAGGTGGATTCATTTGAGCAAATGATCCCAATTCGTCATAACAGTCAGGTGCATAAATTGTTAGATGTTGAGGGGTAATTTCAAAAGTAATGTTTCCTTTATGTTGTGATAAAAAATCAACTTCTTCTTTAGTTGTTATGTGAAGTATATGTGCTTTTTTATTTAATCTTATCGCAATTTTTACAATTCTTCTTGTAGAAGACATTGCACATTCCTCATTTCTCCAAACAGGATGACTTTTAACATCTCCTTGAACCCTGAGTTTTTTTCGTTGATTTAATATATCTTCGTCTTCAGAATGAACTGCAACAACTTTAGATGTGTGTTTAAATACTTTTTCTATATCTTCCTCTTTGTGTACAAGCAGAGTACCAGTAGATGAACCAGCAAACAATTTTACCCCACAACATCCCTCGAGGGTTTTTAAGTTTGCAAGTTCCTCTGAATTATCTGGTGTGGCACCAAAATAAAACGCATAGTTACAAAACATTCTTTTTTTTGCTAAATTTAATTTATTTTTAAATTCTTTTGCTGAAGTTGTTGGTGGATTTGTATTGGGCATTTCAAATACACTTGTAATACCTCCCACGACTGCTGCTCTACTACCTGTGTGAAGATCTTCTGCATCTGTTGAACCTGGTTCTCTAAAGTGTACTTGTGTATCCATGCATCCCGGCAAAACTATTAAATTTTGCGCATCAAAAGTTTCTTTTGTTTCATCTGAAATTTTATCTGAAATTTCTATTATTCTGGCGTTTTTTACCCCAATGTCCTTTTTGTGAAGTTTACCTTCAATAAAACATAAGCCATTTTTAATAATAAGATCTAACATTTTTGAAAATAGTAATTATATTATTAGTGATTAATAATCAATTATGAATGTGGATAAAGTTTATATTTTAGAAGACAGAGGAGTTCTTTACATTAATGGTGATGACTGTAATGAGTTTCTTCAAAACTTAATTACAAACGATCTAAACAAAGTTTCAGAGGATAACAGTTGTTTTGCATCTTTATTGACACCACAAGGTAAATATTTATTTGATTTTATTATAGTTAAACACAAAGAAGGATATTTAATTGATTGCGAAAAAAAAATTATTAATGAGCTATTTAATAAGTTAAATTTATATAAACTAAGATCCAAAGTTGAAATTTTAAATTTAAGCAATGAATTCGTAGTAGCTGTAATAAGTAAGGAAAAGTTTTTAACTTTTGAAAATGCAAAAGATATTGTTGGTAATACAATTAAATATCGATCTGATCCTATAATTTTAGATCCGAGAAACTCAACTTTAGGAGGTAGAATTATTATAAACTTAGAAAAGCTTTATCTGTCTATAAAAAAATTAAACTTAAAATCTTCGAATATTAAAGAATATTACGACCATAGTTTTGATATTGGTATACCTCAAATAGATACACAAAAACTACAAAATAAATTATTCGGTATCGAATGCAATTTTGAGGAACTTAATGGTCTTGATTTTAAAAAAGGATGCTATGTTGGACAGGAGAATACTGCAAGAATAAAACTAAAAGATAAACAATCTAAAAAGCTATTTCCTATAAAAGTTTTAGAAGGTAAAATAAAAATAGACGATGAAATTAAACAAAATAATAAAATATTTGGAAAAGTATTGATTGATCAGAGTTATCCTTTTGGTTTAATCAAGTTCAAAGATAGTGATATCAAAATTAGTGAAAACTTTACTTGTGGTTCAGCAAAAATTAAACTTTTAAAGCCAAATTGGTTTGAATAAATGGTGCGGTCAGTGAGACTTGAACTCACATGAGCTAGGCTCACACGGCCCTCAACCGTGCCTGTCTACCAATTTCAGCATGACCGCATTTATGCGGCAGAATAAGTGAATGACAATTATCTTTCAAGTTGATAGATTTAAAGTATGGAACTTAACACTGAAATAAAAAAAGCAACTGATCCTATTTATAAGAAAATTTCAAAAACCATACCCGAAATTGAATGGGCTGTTCATGCTCCATATATATACAAAATCAATAAACTTAAAAAAGAAAAGAACGCAGTAATCCTTGCGCATAATTACCAAACTCCGGAAATTTATCATGGTATATCAGATTTTTCAGCTGACTCGCTTGCTTTAGCTGTTGAGGCAGCAAAAACAAAAGCTGATATTATAATAATGTGTGGAGTACATTTTATGGCTGAGACTGCAAAGCTGATGAGTCCTGAGAAAAAAGTTTTCTTACCTGATATGAGAGCAGGTTGTTCTTTATCGTCATCCATTACCGGTGAAGACGTGAGAAACCTTAAAAAAAAATATCCAGGTGTACCAGTAGTTTCGTATGTAAATACCTCTGCTGATGTAAAAGCAGAAACAGATGTTTGTTGTACCTCAGCAAATGCAGTTAAAATAGTAAATTCATTAAATGTTAAAAAAGTAATCTTTCTTCCAGATGATTATCTTGCAAAATATGTTGCATCGCAAACTGATGTTGAAATAATTTCATGGAAAGGTACTTGTCAAGTTCACGAACAATTTAATGATGAAGAAATTAATGAAATTAGAAAAAATAATCCAGGGATAAAAATTATTGCACATCCTGAATGTCCTCCAGATGTAATTAGTGCAAGTGATTTTGCAGGTTCAACTAGTGGAATGATTAAGTACGTAAAAGATAATCAGCCAGAGAAAGTAATGATGGTTACTGAATGCTCAATGAGCGATAATGTTCAAATTGATAATCCAAATGTTCAATTCATAAGACCATGTAATTTATGCCCACATATGAAGAGAATTACTTTACCGAAAATATTAGATTGTCTTGAAAATGAGACAAACGAAATTGTTATGAGTAAAGAAACAATAGATAAAGCTAGAAAATCAGTAGAAAGAATGGCAGAGATTGGCAGATAAATTCTGTGTCTAAAATAAAATTATCAAAAAAATATATTTACAAAATTTGTAAAGAGGCTTTAAAAGAGGATCTCTATCCCTATGGAGACATAACTTCAAAACTTTTAAATAACAAAAATAAAATAAAAGCAAAAATTGTATCAAATTCTAGCGGTATAATTGGAGGCTTAGATTTAGCAAAACAAACATTTAAAATAATTGATAAAAAAATATTATTTAAAATTAAAAAAAAAGAGGGATCAAAAATTAAGAATAAACAGGTAATTGCGGAAGTTTTTGGAAATGTAAAGAATATTTTAACTGGTGAGAGAGTAGCTCTTAATTTTTTATGTCATATTTCAGGTATAGCGACTCAAACAAATAAATTTGTCAATAAGGTTGAGAAAAATACTAAGATTTGCTGTACAAGAAAAACTATACCAGGTCTAAGAGCCATTCAAAAATATGCAGTTAACTTGGGTGGAGGATATAACCATCGTTTTAATTTAAGTGACGAATTTTTAATTAAAGACAATCACATTGCTTATACAAACATAAGAGAATTAATTATTAAAGCAAAAAAAAATAGAAAAAAAATTACCGTTGAAATAGATAATTTAAATCAATTAAAAAAAATATTAGATTTAAAATTTGATACTATTTTATTCGACAATATGAACCTCAAAAATCTAAAAAAAGGTGTTCGACTAGTTAAGAATAAATATGAAACTGAGGCGTCTGGTAATGTTAATTTAAAAAATATAAGAAAAATAGCATCAACTGGTATAAATAGAATTTCTATTGGACGGCTAACACATAGTGTATCTGCAATTGATTTAAAATTAGAAATTTAAATTATTTTTTTAATTGTGCTTGTGCAGCTGCAAGTCTTGCAACAGGCACTCTATAAGGTGAGCAAGAAACATAATTAAGACCTGTTTTTGAGCAAAAATTGATACTTTTTGGATCTCCGCCATGCTCTCCACAAATTCCTAGTTTAAGTTTTTTATTTTGCTTTCTTCCTTTTAATGTAGCAATTTCAATTAAATCTCCCACTCCATCATCTATTGATATAAATGGATCGACATCAAATATTTTATTTTCAATATAATCATTTAAAAATTTACCACTATCATCCCTGCTAATACCAAATGTTGTTTGTGTTAGATCATTCGTTCCAAAACTAAAAAAGTCAGCATGTTTAGCTATATCTTTAGCTTTTATCGCAGCTCTCGGTAATTCGATCATTGTACCTACTAAGTAATCTATTTTTCTTTTATTTTCTGCTTCTACTTGATTTGCAACTTTATCAACCAGATTTTTCATTATTTCTATTTCAGCTTCGGTTGATACTAAAGGAATCATAATTTCTGGAATAATTGATTTAATTTTCTTATTCTTACATTCAATTAGAGCTTCAAAAATTGCCCTGCATTGCATTTCATAAATCTCAGGAAAAGAAATAGCCAATCTGCATCCTCTATGTCCCAACATTGGATTATGTTCATGTAACTCACTTATTCGTGACTCAATCTCTGTAACCGTTAATCCAAGTGCATAAGAAACATCTTTTATTTCTTTTTCATTTTTTGGTAAAAACTCATGTAATGGAGGGTCCAAAAGTCTAACAGTAACTGGAAGGCCGTTCATTATTTTAAATATTTCTATAAAATCTTTCTTTTGATGAGGAAGTAGTTTTGCAAGAGCTTTATTTCTATCGTTTGTTGTTTTAGACAATATCATTTCTCTAACGGACATAATTCTATCTTCATCAAAAAACATGTGCTCTGTTCTACATAGTCCAATACCTTCTGCTCCAAAGTCTCTTGCTGTTTTAGTGTCAGTTGGAGTTTCTGAATTAGTTCTTACTTTCAGTTTTCTATAACTATCAGCCCAACTCATTAATTTTGAAAAATCACCTGATATTTCTGGTTTGATTGTTTGAACTTCTCCCAATATTATTCTTCCGCTGGAACCATCAATTGTTATTATTTCGCCTTCTGCGACTTGAATTTGATCAGTTTTAAATAATTTATTTTCGTAATCTATATTAATTTCGCTTGATCCAGAAACACACGGTCTTCCCATACCTCTGGCAACAACTGCAGCATGACTAGTCATTCCTCCTCTAGAAGTTAAAATACCTTTGGCTGCATGCATCCCATGTATATCTTCTGGTGATGTTTCGACTCTAACTAAAATAGTATTTTGCATCATGCCATTAAGTCTTTCTGCCTCTTCCGATGAGAAAACTACCTTTCCACTAACCGCACCTGGGGATGCAGGCAATCCTTTTGCTATTACCTTTATTTCACTTTTTTCATCTAAAGTTGGATGAAGAAGTGTATCCAAAGAGTTAGGATCAATTCTTAAAATAGCTTCTTTTCTAGAAATTAATTTTTCTTTTACCATGTCTACTGCAATTTTAACTGCTGACTTTGCGGTCCTTTTTCCAGATCTAGTTTGAAGCATCCAGAGTTTTTTATTTTCTACGGTGAACTCAACATCTTGCATATCTTTGTAGTACTTTTCTAAAGTAGATAATATTTTTTTAAGTTGTTTAAATACTTTTGGCATAGTTTCTTCCATAGAGAATTCTTTTGCGCCAGAATTAATCCTTGCTTTTTTTGTGATATGTTGAGGAGTTCTTGTTCCCGCAACAACATCTTCGCCTTGTGCATTGATTAAATATTCGCCGTATATTTCATTTTTTCCGCTCGATGGATCTCTCGTAAAAACTACTCCAGTAGCACAGTCATCACCCATGTTGCCAAAAACCATTGATTGAACATTTACTGCAGTACCCCAATCATCTGGTATATGATTTATTTTTCTATACACTTTAGCACGATGGCTTTGCCAAGATAAAAAGACTGCAGATATTGCTCCATCAAGTTGTTTATAAACATCTTGTGGGAAATCTTTCTTGGTCTTTTCTTTTACCACATTTTTAAAATCACCAATTAATGCATCCCAGTCTCGCTCATCTAATTCGGTATCTAACAAAACACCTTTTGTTAATTTATAATTCTCAATTAACTCCTCAAAATTATAACTATCTACTCCAAGTACAACACTCGAATACATTTGAATAAATCTTCTGTAACTATCTTTTGCGAACCTTTTATTTGAAGTTTTGTCAGCTAAAGCAATAACAGTTTTATCATTTAAACCTAAATTTAGTATCGTATCCATCATTCCTGGCATTGATACTCTTGCACCTGATCTTACAGAGACTAACAAAGGATTTTTTAAATCTCCAAACTTTTTATTTGTTTCTCTCTCAATTTGAGATAATTGCTTACTAATTTTTTTTGTTATTTGCTTATTAAGCTGCTTATTATTTTTATAAAATAAATCACAAACTTTAGTAGAAATTGTAAATCCAGGAGGAACTGGCAATCCCATTCTTCCCATTTGAGATAAATTAGCACCTTTTCCACCAAGAAAATTCTTTGGGTTGTTGATTTTTTTTGAAAACTTAGAATTAAAGTTTAAAATCAAATCTTTCATCAGGCACTTTCGATTTTAGAAAAATTAATATAATTTTCAAATGTTCTACAAAACATTTGAAGAAGTTCCAATCGATTTTTTTTAATTATTTCGTCATTGTCATTAACAATTATATTATCAAAAAAAGCAAAAATTATAGGTTTTGCAGTCTTAAGATTATCAAGAGTCGTTTCATAATTCTCATCATTATCTATATTTGTAAAATATTTTTTTAATTCTTTTATTTTCTTGAATAAATTTTTTTCAAAATCATTTTTAAATATTCCAGGATCAGCAGTATCTGCTAGTTCTAGTTTATTATCTTTTAATTCATTCTCAATAATATTCGATGCTCGTTTATAACTTGAAATAATATCTATTCCGCTTTCTTTATTTATAATTTTATTTAAAGCAAAAGATTTTCTAAAAATTTCATTTATGTTATTAATATTTTTATTATTTAAGCTGGCATTAATTATGTCAGGTCTAATTGCTTTATCTTTCATGTAGTATTTTAATCTTTCTAACAGAAATTCAGATAAATCGTTTTGTACAGCAGCATTATCAAATTTATAATTTTGTTCTTGGTACAAAAGTAAAGAATAATTTATTAGATCTTTAATTCTAATATTTGTCTTATTTTCAAGTATTAGTCGGATTACACCTAATGCTGCTCTTCTTAAAGCAAATGGATCTTTTGAACTTGTTGGTTTTTGGTTTACACCAAAGAAACCAACTAATGTATCCAATTTGTCGGTTAATGAAAGACCAAGACTAAAAGGTTTTGTTGGAACTTTGCTTTCGAGTGAATTAGGTAAATAATGTTCTTTTATTGCGAGAGAAACATCTTTGTCAAAACCTTGCGACTCAGCAAAGTAACCCCCCATAACACCTTGAAGTTCTGGAAATTCTCCCACAATATCTGATAGTAAATCAGTTTTGCAGATAGAGCATGAAATTTCAATTTTATCTTTACTGATTAAAAGTTCATCTGAGATTACTCCACCTAATTTTCTCATTCTTTGAATTTTATCAAAATAAGTCCCTAATCCTTTAAAATAATTCATACTTTTAAGTTTTGATACTTGTTTAAATAAATTTTGATTTTTATTTTTATTCCAAAAAAATTCAGCATCATTTAGTCTTGCTTCTACTACTCTTTCATTGCCTGCCTTAATATAACCTTTGCTATCTTTATTATTTGCAACAACAAAAAACTGATTTGTAATATTTCCTTTTCTGTCTAGAGTATGAAAATATTTTTGATGGTGCTGCATTGTAATTACAAGGATTTCTTTTGGCATAGATAAAAAGCGTTTATCAAATTGACATAACAAAATATTAGGCTGATCAACTAAATCAGTTACTTCACTCAAAAGCTTTTCATTAATTTCAATGTGAATATTATTTTTTTTAGAACTTTTAATTAGCTCTTTTTCAATTATTGATTTACGTAGATTTTGATCAATTGTGATGTTTAATTTTTTTAAAGAATCAATGTATGATTTATAGTTTCTTACTATTTTTTTTTTATCCTCAAATTCTTTATCTAGTATTATAAAATTACAACTTTTTAAATGATGGTAAGCAAAATCAATGAACTTACCATCAAAAATAGCAATTAATGATTTTAGAGGTCTGCCCCATAGTAAACTGTGGTCTGACCATCTCATAGAGTTTTTCCAATCAATTTGGTCTAAAATTACAGGTATTTCTTTTTCAAGTATATCTTTAGTATTTATTTTTTCTTTAGGTTTTAAAAAGAAGTAAAATTCTCCCTTTTCTGTTTCTTTTTTATAAACTTTTTTTTCAGTAATCTTATTTGATCTTAAAAAACCATCTAGTGCTTCTTTTGGTGATTTTGTACTTGGACCTCGCTTCTCTTCTTTTTCAAAAATAATTTGTTTGCTTAATCCATCAAATAATATTACCAATCTATTTGGTACAGAAAAGACTTTGCTACTTTTAAATTTTATTTTTTTTTCCTGAAATAATTTTTTAAAATTATCAGATAAAGAATTTCTCGCATCATTTTGTAATTTTGCTGGTATTTCTTCTGTAAAAACTTCTAAAAAAAATTCAGACATTTTTAAGTTTGACTTTTTAACCAAATTTCAGCTGCGCCTTTTGTTATTTCTCTTATCCTTGATATATATTCAGCTCTTTGAGCAACACTAATTACACCTCGTGCATCTAAAATATTAAAAATATGACTTGCCTTTAAACACTGGTCATAAGCTGGTAACGAAACATCATTTTCAGTAAGCATCTTAGCTTCTTTTTCAATCATATCAAAAATTTTAAAAAGGTTTTCTGTGTTTGCTAATTCGAAATTATAGGTGGAGAATTCCTTCTCTGCTTGATGAAATACATCTCTGTATTTAACATCCTCATTGTTCCATATTAAATCATAAACATTTTTTTTCTGTTGAGTGAACATACACAATCTTTCTAAACCATATGTAAGTTCCACAGACACAGGTTTACATTCAAAGCCTGCCATTTGTTGAAAGTACGTAAATTGAGTTATCTCCATCCCATCGCACCAAACCTCCCAACCAAGTCCTGCTGCACCTAATGTCGGACTTTCCCAGTCATCTTCTACAAAACGAATATCATGCTCTTTGTGATTAATGCCTATAGTATTTAAACTATTTAAATAAAGTTTTTTTATATTTTTTGGTGATGGTTTTATAATAACCTGAAATTGGTAGTAATGTTGAAGTCTATTTGGATTATCACCATATCTTCCATCAGTTGGTCTTCTTGAGGGTTGAACATATGCTGCTTTCCACGGTTTTGGTCCCAATGATCTAAGTGTTGTTGCTGGATGAAATGTGCCTGCTCCTACCTCAATGTCATAGGGTTGTAAAATTATACAGCCTTGCTTACTCCAATATTTTTGAAGATTCAAAATAGTATCTTGAAAAGTTTGAAATTTTGGTTGTTTCTTTTTTTTTTTAGAAACCATATCTTTGCCAGATAGATCTTTCTTCTAAAATATTTATCACTTGTTCTGTACTGCTTTCTGAAGATAGTTTTCTAGCTAACCAACCTTTTGCTTTCTCGAATTTCTTTATTACGACATCATCACCAAATTTTTCTTTTAATATCTGATCTGCATTTCCAATTCCGTCTACAAGACCTAACTCTTTGGCTTTTCTTCCTGACCAAAACTCACCAGAAAAAAGTTCTATGCCCATATCTTTTTTTAGTTTTGTTCCTCTACTTTTTTCAACAACTTCAATAAAATCTTTATGAAGATCTAATTGTATATTTTTAAGCCTTTCTATATCTTCATCTTTTTCTTTCATGAAAGGATCAAGTGTACTTTTATTTTTACCAGCAGTATAAACTCGTCTTTGAACACCTATTTTACTTATTAGCTCAGTAAATCCAAAAGATGAGTATATAACTCCGATGGAGCCTATGATGGAGCTTTGGTTTGCATAAATTTCATCTCCACAACAAGCAATTAGATATCCCCCAGATGCAGCAACATCCTCAGCAAATATTATTACCTTTTTTTTGTGCTTCTTTGCTTGTTGTTTCACGTAATCATGAATGAGATGAGACTGAACTGGCGAACCACCTGGAGAATTAATTGATATTGCAACAGCTGGAGATTTTTTTAAAGAGAATGCTTTTTTAATAATTTCCTCTTGACCTGCAAAATCTATTCCTTGCTTAAACTTTCCAACATTGCCTATCACACCATTTAGTTTTATGTGAGGTATAACTTTTTTTTTTTTGAAAACTGAAAACATACGTATGCTTATAAAATTTATGATTAAATATAAAGTCTCCTTATAGTTGAAGATTGAGGTGCGTCAATTGTTAAGTATAATAAAGATATATATATAATACTTTGAATTTATGGGAACAGTTGTCCAACTTAAAAACAAGATAAATAATTCTTATTTAGACCTTAAAAGCTCTGTTGAGGATAAATTAGTTTTAGTTGAGGAGAGAATTAAAACTAAGCTTATAAGTAAAGTAGATCTGGTGGAGAAAATGACCAAATATCATTTAGACACTGGAGGTAAAAGACTAAGAGCTTTATTAACATTAGGATCATCTAAACTATGCGGTTATGAAAAAGGCACCAGAGACGTAAACCTCGCTGCCTGTGTTGAACTTATACATGCAGCTACACTTATGCATGACGATGTAATTGATAATGGCGATTTAAGAAGAGGAAAAAAAACATTAAATAAAATATGGGGTAACCAATCATCAATATTAGTTGGAGACTATTTATTGAGCAGGTGTTTTGAGATGATGGTTGAAGATGGTGACCAAGAAGTTTTAAGACTTTTATCCTCTACATCAGCTGAGATTTCACAGGGAGAAGTTTTGCAGCTACAACATAATAGAGAAATTGATATGTTAGAAGAAACTTATTCAAAGATAATATCTTCGAAGACAGCATCTCTATTTGCTGCAGCAACAAAAGTTGGTGCAATTTTATCAAATCAGGAAAATAAAGTTAAAGATGCTTTAGAATTTTACGGAAAAAATTTAGGGCTAACGTTTCAAATTGCAGATGACACTTTAGATTATAACTCAGAACTCAAATTATTTGGAAAAGAAATTGGAAATGACTTTTTCGAAGGGAAAGTTACATTACCTATCATTTTATTAAATCAAAAAGCAAATGCGGATGAAAAAAAAGATATTAAAAATTGTTTTTTAAAACATGCAAGATCTGAAAGCGATTTCAAAAGTATTCTAGGGCTGATAAAAAAATATGATATTATCAATGATTGTTATTTAAAAGCAGAATACTTTATAGGTTTATCGTCTAATTCGCTCAGTATATTTCCAGATACAAAAGAAAAAGAAATTCTTAAAAAATTAACTTCATTTAGTTTAGAAAGAAATTTTTAGGGACTTAATAAAACTTTTTTCCAACTTTTATTTCCTGATTTTAAATACTTTAGTCTTTGATGAATTCTATTATCTCCATCTAGCCAAAATTCAATTTCATTTGGTGAGAGACACCACCCGGACCAATAATCAGGTCTTGGAACTTTTTTTTCGTCAGGAAACTTTTTTTTAAAATTTTCAATCGACTCGTATAATTCTTCTCTGTTTTTTAAAACTGTACTTTGATTAGAGGCCCAAGCACCAATACGACTTCCATATGCTCTACTATTATAGTAATCATCAGCCTCTTTGTTTGAAACGTTAGTTATATTTCCCACTATTCTTATTTGTCTTAATAAACTTTTCCAATGGAAACACATTGCTGCATTAGGGTTATTTTTTAAATCACCACTTTTCTTACTATTAAGATTTGTGTAAAAAACAAAACCTTTATCACTAAAACCTTTAAGAAGTACCATTCTGACATTCGGAACTCCACTTTTATCTGTTGTGCCTAGCGCTAAGGCATTTGGATCATTTATTTCCGACTTTTTCGCTTCATTAAACCATTCCTCAAATAACTGAAATGGATCATCTAATTCACCAAAACATTTATCAAGACCTAAAGAGTTTTTTTGATTCATAATTTAAACAAAATAATCTATATATTATATTTTATGTCATTTAACACATTTGGAAAGATATTTCGATTCACCACATGGGGAGAGTCTCATGGTCCAGCCATAGGCTGTGTCGTGGATGGTTGTCCTCCTAATGTAAGTATAAATGAGGCTGATATCCAAAAAGAATTAAATAAAAGAAAACCTGGACAGTCTAAGTTCACTACCCAAAGAAAAGAAGATGATAAAGTAAATATTTTGTCAGGAGTTTTTGAAGGTAGAACAACAGGTACTCCAATATCGATGATTATTTATAATAAGGATATGAAATCTAGGGATTATGAAACAATAAAAAATAAATTTCGTCCTGGTCATGCTGATTTCACATATTTCAAAAAATATGGAATAAGAGATTATAGAGGTGGCGGTAGACAGTCAGCTAGAGAAACAGCTTCTAGAGTGGCAGCTGGAGCAATAGCGAAAAAAGTTTTAGAAAAAAAAATTGGAAGAAAATATAATGTTAAAGGTGCAGTCACTCAATTAGGAATTCTTGGTTGTGATATAAAAAAATGGGATGATAAGTTTATTTCAAAAAATCCTTTTTTCTGCCCAGATAAGTCAATTTTAAAACTTTGGGAAAAATACTTATTAAGTATAAGAAAAGCCGGGTCCTCTTGTGGAGCAATAATTGAAGTTAGGGCAAGAGGCGTGCCAGTTGGTTTGGGAGCTCCTATTTACTCAAAATTAGATATGGATCTTGCATCAGCAATGATGAGTATAAATGCAGTTAAAGGAGTTAATATTGGATCTGGAATGAATTCAGCGCAATTAACAGGAGAACAAAATTCAGATGAGATATCTCAGAAAGGTAATAAAACAAAGTTTGACTCTAACAATGCTGGTGGAATACTTGGTGGAATTTCCTCTGGTCAAGAAATTACCGTATCATTTGCTGTTAAACCAACTTCATCAATTTTGACAAGTAGAAAAACAATAGATCGATTTGGTAAAAATACCTCTATCTCTGTAAAAGGTAGACATGATCCTTGCGTAGGTATAAGAGCAGTTCCAATTGGAGAAGCCATGATGCATTGTGTACTACTTGATCATTACTTGATGCATAATGCTCAATGCAATAGTTAATTACTTTTTTTTACAACAACTTTAGAATTTATAGTATCTAATATCTTATTTTCTATATTAGTAGCATCTAAACCTGCATATTTATACATCAAATCAGGTTTATCATGATCTATAAATCTGTCGGGCAAAAACATTGATCTAAACTTTAAATTATTATCAAGCAAGTTTTTTTCATTCAAAAATTGTGCAACATGTGAACCAAAACCTCCTATAGATCCTTCTTCAATAGTTATCAATGCTTCGTGATCAGTGGCTATTTGCCAAATTAAATTTTCGTCTAAAGGTTTTACAAATCTAGCATCAACTAATGTCAAGTTTATACCTTTTTTTATTAAATTTTCTCTACTAATTAAACATTCATTTAGTCTTGCACCAAAATTAATTAAAGCTACATTTTTACCTTCTTTAATTATTCTTCCTTTTCCTATTTCAAGTTTCTCATTTAACTTTGGAAGTTCTACACCATTTCCATTTCCTCTTGGGTATCTAAAGGCTGATGGTCTATCATTAATATCAATTGAAGTATTAATCATTTTTACTAACTCAGATTCATCACTTGCAGCCATCACAACAAAATTTGGGAGTGTCGATAAATAAGTAATATCAAATGATCCAGCATGTGTTGGTCCATCAGCACCAACAAGTCCAGCTCGATCTATTGCAAATCTAACTGGCAAACTCTGAATTGCTACATCATGAACAACTTGATCATACGCTCTTTGAAGAAATGTAGAATAAATTGCAGCATAGGGCTTAAATCCCTCTGTTGCTAATCCAGCAGCAAATGTAATTGCATGCTGCTCTGCAATACCTACATCAAACATTCTTGATGGAAATTTCTTACCAAAAATATCCATTCCAGTTCCTGATGGCATTGCAGCAGTAATTCCAATTATTTTACTATCTTTTTCTGCGTGCTTAACTAATGTGTTTGCGAAGACTTTAGTGTATGAAGGTGCGTTAGATTTTGATTTTTCTTGAACACCTGTGTTTACGTTAAACTTTGTAACCCCGTGGTATTTATCTTCAGATTTTTCAGCAAAACTATAACCTTTGCCCTTTTTTGTTTTTATATGGATCATAATAGGACCGTCATAGTTTACTTCTTTAGCATTTTTTAAAACTGAAACTAGAGCGTCTATATCATGACCATCTATAGGCCCTACGTAGTAAAAGCCCATTGAACTAAATAAAGTTCCTCCGGTTACAGCTGAACGTAAAAAATCCTCTGCTTTCCCAGCTTTTTTACTAAATCTTTTTGAGAAAGCTGAAATTATAAGTTTAACGGTTTCTCTCAAGCTAAAATAAATTTTACCAGTAAAAATTTTAGCCAAATATGCCCTCATTGCTCCAACAGGTTTTGCAATTGACATATCGTTGTCGTTTAAAATTACAATTAGTTTGGTCTTACTTGAACCTGCGTTATTCATTGCCTCATATGCCATACCTGCACTAATTGCTCCATCACCTATTACAGCAATTACGTTGTCAGATTTATTTGATAATTTATTTGCTATAGCTATTCCTAGGGCTGATGATATTGATGTTGAGCTATGAGCTGCACCAAATGGATCGTATTCACTTTCAGACCTTTTAGTAAAACCAGACAAACCATTTCCTTTTCTCAAAGTTCTAATTTTATCTTTACGTCCAGTTAGAATTTTATGTGGATAGGTTTGGTGTCCTACATCCCAAATTAATTTATCATTAGGAGTATTAAAAATATAATGAAGAACTACTGTCAATTCTACCACTCCCAAACCTGCACCAAGGTGTCCACCAGTTTCAGAGACAGCATCTATCATTTCCTCTCTTACCTCTTCAGCGAGAGTTTTTAATTCATTATGAGATAATTTCTTAATATCACTGGGAAAATTAATATTATTTAAAAATTTATAATTTTTTTTCATTTAGTTCTAATCAAAATATAATTTATAGTATCTGATAAATCTTTATTCTTATTTCCAAATTTTTTTATTTTACTTAATATTTCTAATTTTAATCTATCTCCATATTTAACAGCATTTTCATAACCTAGTAAACCAATTAAGGTGGCCTTACCCTTTTTCAAATCTTTTCTTGTTTTTTTACCAGCTTTTTTTGTAGATCCAGAATAGTCTATTAAGTCATCTGCAATTTGAAATAGCAATCCTATTTTAGAACCTATAGAATTGAATAAGTTTAAATATTTGTTTTTTTTTGACAATATTACAGGTGCCATGCAACAAAAGCTAAATAGTTTTCCTGTCTTATTAATTTGCATATCAACAATTTTTTTTAAAGATTTCCTCTTTTTTTCAAATTTTAGGTCAGAGTACTGACCACCAGCAATTCCTGTATGCCCTGCACTCTTAGATAAAAGACTTATTAAGTTTATTTTTGATTTATAATCTATTTTTAAAGTCGGTTGGCTTAGAATCTCAAATGCTATAGTTAGCAAGGAGTTCCCAGCTAGTATAGCGGTAGACTCTCCAAACTTAGCATGAGTTGATAATTTTCCTCTTCTTAACCTATCATTATCCATGCAAGGAAGATCGTCGTGTATCAAAGAATAAGCATGAATACATTCAACTGCTGCACTAATTTGGATTAATTTTTTATAGTCGATATTAAATATTCTTCCAACATCAACTATTAATTTTGATCTTATCTTTTTTCCCCCTGGCAATAACCCATACTTTATTGGACTCAATAAGTCTGTTTTTTTTTGGTTAAATATAAATTTTTTCAGGAATAAATTTGTATCTTTTGCAACTTTATTTAGTTTTTTTTTCATTTTTCTTCAACACATTTTGTATTTTTTCCTTAGTAGATTGAGATAATTCTTTAGAAGCTTTTTGAAATTGCTTTTCAATTAATAAATTCAATTTAATCAATTTTTGATACTCTTCCATTGATCCATCAAGGGTATTTTTACTCTCTAGATTTTTAATAATATTATTTGCTAAATCAGTTAATTCGTTAAGAGATTTATTTTTAATATCATCTGGCAAATTTTTATCTTTCATATAAAAGTTGTTAATATTACATGAAAAAAGATCTTTCAAATATTAAAAAGGCTAAATATTTACTAGACAATAATCATTGTGTAGCAATACCCACTGAAACTGTTTACGGACTTGCTGCCAATGCATATTCTGACAAAGCTACCTCAAAGATTTTTAAATTAAAAAAGAGACCAAAATCTAATCCCTTAATAGTACATTACTCTAGAGTGCAAGATTTGAGAAAAGATTGTGAAATAAATAGCAATTTTCAAAAGTTATATAGTAAGTTTTGCCCAGGTCCTTTAACGTTTGTTTTAAAACTAAAAAAAGAAAGCAAAATATCAAAAAATGTGACAAATGGAAAAAATACTTTGGCAGTAAGGTTTCCAAAAAATTTGATTACAAGAAATTTACTTACATATTTAAGATATCCTTTGGCTGCACCTAGTGCAAATATTTATACGCAACTAAGTCCAGTTTCAAAAATAGATGTCAAAGAGGAATTTGGAAATAAAATAAAATTCATTTTAGATGGTGGTAATTCAAAGGTTGGTTTAGAATCTACTATAATAAATTTAATAAACAAACCTAAGGTTTTAAGATTAGGTGGTCTAGATATAAAAAAAATAAGTAAAGTTTTAAAAAGAAAGTTAAGTTATACAACAAATAAATCAACAAAAGTCCCAGGGCAGTCTCAATTTCATTATTCACCAGGAATTCCAATTAGGCTAAACGTTAAAAAAAATTTCTTAGATGAGGCATTTGTATTAATCCAAAAAAGAAAAAAATTTGATAAAAATTATTTTTATTTATCAAAAAACAAAAATTTAAAAGAAGCTGGAAAGAATTTGTATAAAACACTTAGAAATATTAAAAGGTTAAAATTTAAAAAAATTGCAGTTGAAAAAATTCCTAACATTGGAATAGGTCAAACCATAAACGATAGATTAAAAAGAGCCTCAAAAAGATAAATCATGCAAAAATCAGTAATAGTAGAAAATCTATCAAAAAATTATTTTAAAAAAGAGGCTGTTAAAGAAATTAGTTTTACAATTAATGAGAATGAAATTTTGGGGTTGCTTGGACCGAACGGCTGTGGAAAGACCACCACAATTGCAATGATGTTGGGTTTGTTAAAACCTTCAAATGGAAGAGTTGTTATTCATGGTCTGGACATTGAAAAAAATAGAATATCTTTACTTCATAAAATGAATTTTATCTCACCATACATTGAGTTGCCAAAAAAACTTTCAGTTAAAGAAAATTTAATAGTTTATGGAAAATTATATGGTGTTAAATTTATTTCTGAGAGAATAGAGTATTTATCTGAAAAACTAAGGTTAGAAGAATTTATAAATAAAAAAACTGGAGAACTTTCATCAGGACAAAAAAATAGAGTAAGCTTAGCTAAAGCATTGATTAATGAACCATCCATTTTATTTTTAGATGAACCAACTGCATCTTTAGATCCTGAAACAGGAGACTTTGTAAGATCCTTTATTGAAAAAATTTCGAAAGAAAAAAAAATGTCAATCTTGTTAGCTTCTCATAATATGGACGAAGTCAAAAGACTTTGTAAAAATGTTTTGATGATGAATAATGGAGTAATTATAGATAAAGGTACACCTGACGATCTTATTAAAAAGCACGGTAAAAGAAATCTAGAAGAAGTATTTTTAAAACTTAATAGGAATAATCATGAGCTTAAATAGAATAATTGGATTATTTTTAAGACATTTTTTTTTAATTAAAAGTTCTCTTCCCAGAATCCTGGATCTAATATACTGGCCAACTATACAAATTATTTTGTGGGGATTTATTTCAAAATTTTTCACAGCATATAGTGATTATTACAACAACACTGTTGGTGTTATTTTAACTTGCGCTATTCTTTACGATTTCTTATTTAGATCAAGTATAAGTTTTAACATGTTATTTTTGGAAGAGATCTGGAGCAGAAACTTTACAAATTTGTTTATTGCTCCAATGCGTATAAGTGAAATCATCACTGCGTTAGTTGGTACTGCATTAATCAGAACATTAATTGGTTTGGTTCCTGCAATATTAATAACAAGTCCTTTATTTGGAATATCTATTTTGAACCTGGGAGTTCCATTATTTTTTTTATTTTTAAGTTTATACGTTTTTGGGATCACTTTAGGTCTTTTCGTTTCATCTGGACTGTTGAGATATGGGCCAGCTTTTGAAAATATCGCATGGTCATCTTTATTTCTACTTGCACCTCTTGGATGTATTTATTACCCAATAGAGATTTTACCTGATTTTTTTCAAAATGTAGCCAGAGGATTACCGTTGGTTTATATTTTTGAGGAAGCAAGGTCTATACTTGTAAATCAGGTAGTAAATTATTCCAATATCAAAAATGCGTTTATATTAAATGCAATTTATTTATTTTTGGGTGTATCCCTGTTTTATTACTCTTTCAGTCAAGCAAGAAAAAAGGGGTCGTTAATAAATATAGGTGAATAATTTGGTGCGCCTGCAAGGAGTCGAACCCTGAACCTCCAGAGCCGAAATCTGGCGCTCTATCCAGTTGAGCTACAAGCGCATATAGTATTAATATTATAATCTATGAAAAATATCATTAACTTAATTGTAGAGAAAGTAGAGGATAATCAGCGAGTAGATCAATTTATTGCTGACAAAGAGCCTACATTAAGTAGAACAAGAATAAAAAATTTAATTATTAATTCTGAATT
Organism: uncultured Pelagibacteraceae bacterium; assembly: GCA_902536765.1. GTDB lineage: Bacteria > Pseudomonadota > Alphaproteobacteria > Pelagibacterales > Pelagibacteraceae > Pelagibacter. Next base: position 14,361 of record CACAYM010000008.1, on the reverse strand, counting down.
AAAAATAAATCAAAAAGTAATTAAAGATCCATCAAAAAAAATAGCTATTGGAGACTCAATTATATTAGAAATACCTGAACCTAAACAATTATCCTTAAAACCTTATAAATATAAATTAAATATCATTTTTGAGGATGAGGATTTATTGGTAATCAATAAAAATGCAGGAATATCAATTCATCCAGGCCCAGGTAATTATGATAATACAATTGTAAATGCGCTGGTAAATTATAATAAAAAACTCTCAAATATTGGTGATGAACTAAGACCAGGGATTGTGCATAGATTAGATAAAGATACCTCTGGTTTAATATTAATAGCAAAAAATAATATATCTCACGAAAATTTATCAAACCAATTTAACAATCACACTATTAAAAGAATTTACCAGGCTTTAATATGGGGAAAACTAAGGCCTCAAAAAGGTAAAATCGAAACTTATATTAAAAGAAGTTCTAAGAACAGACAATTAATGGAAGTAAGTATGTCAAAGGGGAAAAAAGCAATAACGAATTACAAAACTTTAAATGTTTTTGAAAATAAGAAAATACCGACATTTAGCTTAGTTGAATGTAGACTTGAAACAGGTCGCACACATCAAATAAGAGTACATATGGCATTCAAAGGAAACAATATTTTGGGAGATAAAAAATACAAAAAAAGGTTTAAAAAAATTAAAAATATAGATTTAGATCTTGAAAAAGTATTGATTGAACTAGATAGACAATTTTTACATGCAAAAAGTATAGGTTTTATCCATCCAAGAACAGGGCAAGAATTAGAATTTACATCTAAATTACCAAAAGATTTAGAATTTGTGTTAAAAAAGCTTAAAAATGCTGACAAATAAAACCATTGTAAAATTAATATTTTTTATTAGATAAATACCATTATGAGTTCAACATCTATGAAATTTCCAGTCCTATCTAATGAAGGTGGTCTAGCAGCCTATTTGGATCAAATTAAAAAATTTCCAATGTTAGATGCTGAAGAAGAATATATGTTAGCTAAAAATTGGAAATCAACTGGAAATGTTAAATCTGCCGAAAAATTAGTAACCAGTCATCTAAGATTAGTTGCAAAAATTGCTATGGGATACAAAGGTTATGGTTTGCCTTTAAATGAAATAATATCAGAGGGAAATGTGGGATTGATGCAAGCTGTAAAAAAATTTGAACCAGAAAAAGGGTTTAGATTAGCAACATATGCTATGTGGTGGATTAGAGCGTCAATACAAGAATATATATTAAGATCTTGGAGTTTAGTTAAAATTGGAACTACTACAGCTCAAAAAAAATTATTTTTTAATCTTAAAAAATTAAAAAATCAAATTGCTCCAAGAACAGAGGGTGATTTAAGAGATGAGCATGTCAAAGATATAGCTTTAAAATTAAACGTAGCCGAAGATGAAGTAGTTTCAATGAATAGAAGATTATCAGGAAAGGAACAATCTTTAAACGCACCAATTGGCGAGGATGGTGATGAATGGCAAGATTGGGTTGTTGATAATCAAATGGATCAAGAATTAAAATTTGCTCAACAAGAAGAGATGGAACAAAGAAAAGATCTTCTACAAGACTCCATTAAAATACTAAATGAAAGAGAGAGAAAAATTCTTTATGCTAGAAGACTTAATGATGAACCTGAGACTTTAGAGGACCTAAGTAAAAAATTTAAAATTAGTAGAGAAAGAATTAGACAAATTGAAAATAAAGCATTTGAGAAACTTCAGAAACACATGCTCAATTCTGCTAAGTCAAAAAATCTATTACCAGCGAATTAATTTTTAAAAGGATCCTCAATTAGAATTGTATCATTTCTTTCAGGGCTTGTAGATATACTAGAGATTTTAGTTTCTATAAATTTTTCTAATTCTTTAACATAAGTTTTAGCCAATCTTGGTAATTTCTCAAAACTTTTAATCCCTTTAGTAGTTGATCGCCAACCCTTAAATTTTTTATAAACAGGTTTTACCCTTAATTGATCCTCTACTGCTGCAGGTAAATAGTCAATTTTTTTTCCATTTATTTCGTATCCTATACACATTTTAATTTCTTCAAGCTCATCTAATACATCTAGTTTGGTAAGAGCTATACCATTGATTCCTGAAATTTTAATTGTTTGTCTAACCAAAACACCATCAAACCATCCACATCTCCTTTTTCTACTTGTTACTGTTCCAAATTCTTTTCCACGATTACCTAATTCCTCTCCAATTTTATCTTTTAATTCTGTTGGAAAAGGACCTTCTCCTACTCTTGTTGTATATGCTTTTGTAATGCCTAATACATAATTTATGGTGCTAGGTCCACATCCAGACCCAGTTGCTGCAGCAGATGCGACTGTATTAGATGAAGTTACGAATGGATATGTCCCATGATCCACATCTAATAAAATTCCCTGAGCACCTTCGAAAAGTATTTTTTTTCCTTTTTGTTTTAATTCATCTATTTCTTTCCATACTGGTTTAGAAAATTTAAGAATTTCTGGAGCAATTTTTAATAAATCTTTTTTTAATTTCTCTTTTAAGTAAATTTTTTTACCTAGTCCCTTTCTTATAGCATTGTGGTGTAAAAGAACTGTTTCTAGTCTTTGCTGTAAATTTTTTTCAGATAGAAGATCCATGACTCTTATAGATCTTCTGCCTATTTTATCCTCATATGCAGGTCCAATGCCTCTCCTGGTGGTACCTATTTTAGCTTTACCTGCAGCATCTTCCCTTATTTCGTCCATTTCTTTATGAAAGGGAAGTATTAAGTTTGCTGACTCTGAGATAATTAAATTTTTTGAATTTATAAGTACTCCTTTAGATTTTATCTCCTCAATTTCCTCAAGTAGTGCCCATGGATCTATCACTACTCCATTTCCAATTATTGAAATCTTATCTTTTCTTACTATTCCAGATGGAAGTAAACGTAGTTTATAAGTTACGCCATCTATTACTAGTGTATGTCCAGCATTATGGCCTCCCTGAAACCTAACAACTACATCCGCTTCACTTGATAACCAGTCTACAATCTTTCCTTTTCCTTCATCTCCCCATTGTGAACCAATTACTACTACATTGCTCATAAAAATTTTTTATCAATACTTATACTTGTTAAGTGATTAATAGGTCCATTTCCTTTACCAAAATTTGGACCAGTTCTAATTGCATGGTTAACATATTTAATTGCTAGCTCACAAGATCTGTTTAATGTTTTTCCACATGAATAATACGTAGCGATTGCACTTGATAAGGAACATCCTGTTCCATGTGAATTTCTAGTTTTTAACTTTCTGTTTTTAAAAATTTTAATTTTATTTTTACTTATGAAAATATCACAAATATTTGTTTTTCTTAAATGACCACCTTTTAGTAGAACATTTTTAGCACCAATCTTAATTAATTTTTTACCTGCAAAAACCATGTCCTCTATTGAGTTTATTTTTAGTTCAGATAATATTTCAGCCTCAGGTATATTTGGAGTTATTAATTCAACCTTTTTGATCATTCTATTTTTTAAAGCTTTAATTGCACTGTCATTTATAAGTTTAACCTTGCTTGTGGTAACCATCACTGGGTCTAAAATTATATTCTTAGCTCTAATTTTATTCAGTGATTTGCAGACTGCTTTTATTACTTTTGACGAATGAAGCATGCCAATTTTTATAGCATCGGGCTTAATATCTTTACAAGTGTATTCTATTTGCCTTGAAATTTCGCTTGGATCAACATTTACAATTGACATAACGCCTTTAGTATTTTGTGCTGTTAAGGCGGTTATGGCTGTCATAGCATAAGAACCTAGTGTGGTAATTGTTTTAATATCTGCCTGTACTCCAGCGCCACCTGATGAGTCTGAGCCAGCAATAATTAAAATTTTAGATTTTATTTTCAATTAATTTATTGACCTCTTAACTAAGTTAATACATCTTGATATTAACTTTTTATTTTTTGTTTCGACCATTATTCTAATTTTAGGTTCAGTTCCAGATTTTCTTACTAAAATTCTCCCATCTTTACCCAACAATTTTGTTGATTTTTTAATTGCGTTTTTACACTTTATAGAATTTATAATATTTTTATCTTTGACATAAATATTTTTAAGAACTTGAGGTGTTGGAATAAAGTTTTTAAATAATTCGCTTGCTTTTTTTCCTTTTCTCATCGAAAAAAGAATTTCAAGAGCTACCAGTAGTCCGTCGCCTGTAGTTGCAAATTTTCCAAGGATTATGTGACCAGATTGTTCACCCCCTAAATTAAATTTCTTCATTTGCATTTTTTCTTTTACATATCTGTCACCAACATTTGCTCGTACAAACTTGATTTTATTTTCATTAAAAAAAACTTCTAATCCGTAATTAGACATTAATGTACCAATTACACCGCCTTTTAAAATTTTTTTTTTTTTCCATCTTTTCGCAAGCATTGCGATTATTTGATCGCCATTAATAATTTTTGAATTTTCGTCACAAACTATAATCCTATCAGCATCTCCATCTAAAGAAATTCCTATATTTACTTTTTTTCTTGATACAAGAGATTTAATTTTTTGTGGATATGTTGAACCACTCTTTTGATTAATATTTAAGCCATTTGGATTTACACCAATATTATAAACTTTTGCACCCAATGATCTAAATAATTTGGGAGCTGACTTATATCCAGCCCCATTGGCACAATCAATAGCAATTTTAGTACCTTTTAAACTAAAATTTTTTGGAAAATTATTTTTTAAAATATTTAAATACCTATCAGTAGCATTCTCTAATCGTTTTACTCGACCCAAGTTTTCAGGCAAAGATAGATTGTTATTAATTTTAGCATCAATTAATTTCTCAATTTTTTTTTCAATTTTATCAGATAATTTTAGACCATCTGGACCAAATAATTTCAAACCATTATCATAATAAGGATTGTGTGATGCAGTTATCATTATACCTAAGTTAGCTCTCATTTTTTTAGTTAGCATAGCCAAACCATTTGTTGGTAGTGGTCCTAGTGTAAATACATGCATTCCTGCAGAAGTTAGTCCAGACACAAGTGCGGGTTCTAAAGTATATCCTGAAAGACGTGTATCTTTTGCAATTACAGCTGTTTGTTTTATTTTTTTTAAATTTTTAAAGTACGTCCCTGCCGCCAGTCCAAATTTAAAAAACATATCTCCATTTATTTTTGAGTCATTTACTCTTCCTCTTATTCCATCTGTTCCAAAATATTTTTTTGGCATTAATTAAAAATTAAGTTTTTTAAATACTTTTATGGCTTGATTAACTTCATTTACATCATGAACTCTTAATAATTGAACGCCCGACATCATAGACCACAAACTTGCTGATATAGTTCCACCTATTCTCTCTTTACTATCATTCATACCTGATAAATCTTTAATAAACCTTTTTCTTGATATGCCCAATAGTAATGGAAATCCAAGCGAGTGAAAAACAGAAATATCTTTTAAAATAGTAATATTATGTTTCAAGTTTTTACCAAATCCAATTCCTGGATCTAAAATAATATTATTATGTTTAATTCCTTTGTTTCTTATTATTTTTAATTTTTCTTCAAAAAAATCATATATATCCAAAACAACATTTTTATATTTGGGATTTTTTTGCATATTTGCTGGTTCACCTTTTATATGATTTAATACAAACGGTTTGTTTGTTTTTTTTAGAAATTCTAAAGTATTTGAGTCGTAACTCAATCCAGATATATCGTTTACAAGATTTAATTTATACCTATTTGCTTTGTACATAATTTTACTTTTTCTAGTATCTACCGAGATTAAACTTTTTAAGCCTCTACTTTTTTTTAAAAAGTTTTGAATTCTTTTCCACTCTAAATCCACACTTATATCTGAAGAACCTGGTCTTGTAGATTCTCCTCCTACATCAATTATTTTACAACCTTTTTGTATTAACAATTTTGAATGTTCGAAAGCAAATTTAATATTTCTATATTTACCACCATCTGAAAAACTATCTGGAGTTAAATTTATAATACCCATTAATACAGGCGAAGAGGAAAATTTTAAATTTTTAAAATTTTTTTTTTGAGTAATTTTTTTTAAATCCTGCTGAACTTTATATTTTACTTTTTTTGGTAAAAGTTTAACCTCAAGTATTCCTAAAGTTTTTGAACTTTTTCTAGATATAATTTCTATAGTATCAAAGGAAACTAATCTATTGCCATGAAGCGGAAGGGATTTTTTTTTTTTGATTTTACTTATTGAATTTTTTCCAAAATAAAAATTACACGGTTTAGTGTAATATTTATCCATTAAGGATTAGTGAACTATTTTTGGTTTTAAGCCGATCGAACCTAAAGCGGAGCTTTGATCTTGTTCTTCATCTTTAGTGTCTAATTTGTCTTTTGGAAATTCATTTTTATTAATTATTTTTTCTATTTCTTCTCCTGTCAACGTTTCGTAAGTTAATAATGCTTTTGCAATCTTATGCAAATCGTCAATTTTTTCAGACAATATTTTTTTTGCTTGATTGTAGCCTTCATCAACTAATTTTCTGATCTCTTTATCAATTTTTTGTGCCACGGCTTCAGAAACACTTTGTGTTTGTGTTACGGATCTTCCTAGAAATACCTCTTCTTGATTTTCTCCATACTCTACAGGGCCTAATTCTTCACTCATACCGTATTTAGTTACCATTGCCCTTGCAAGCTGAGTAGCTTGATTAATATCTGAACCATTTCCACCTCCAGCGCCAGTTGAAATATTGTCTTTACCAAAAATTAATTCTTCAGCGACCCTTCCTCCAAAACAAACTGCTAATCTTGCTTTCAAATATTTTATTGAGTGACCATGTTTATCTCTTTCGGGCAAATTCATTACCATTCCTAAAGCTCTACCTCTTGGTATTATTGTTGCCTTATGAATTGGATCATAACTTGGCATATTAAATGAGACTAGTGCATGACCACCTTCATGATAAGCAGTTAATTTTTTTTCATCTTCTGTCATTACCATAGATCTTCTCTCAGCACCCATCATGACTTTATCTTTTGCCTCTTCAAATTCCTGATTTGTTACTATTCTTTTATTTTTTCTAGCAGCTAACAATGCTGATTCATTTACTAAATTTGCTAAATCAGCTCCTGAGAAACCTGGTGTTCCCCGTGCAACGGTTCTTAAATTAATATCTGGAGCCATTGTTATTTTTTTAGCGTGCACTTTTAATATTTTTTCACGTCCAATTATATCAGGGTTTGAAACTACAACTTGCCTATCAAATCTTCCTGGCCTTAATAGTGCGGGATCCAAAACGTCTGGTCTGTTTGTAGCAGCAATAATGATAACTCCCTCATTTGTATCAAACCCATCCATCTCTACTAATAATTGATTCAAAGTTTGCTCTCTTTCATCATTTCCACCACCTAATCCAGCACCACGACTTCTACCTACAGCGTCTATTTCATCTATAAAAATTATACACGGTGAATGTTTTTTTCCTTGTTCAAACATGTCTCGAACTCTTGATGCACCAACTCCAACAAACATTTCAACAAAATCTGAACCTGAAATTGTAAAAAATGGTACTCCAGCTTCTCCAGCAATCGCTCTTGCCAAAAGAGTTTTTCCAGTTCCTGGCGGACCTACTAGCAAACAACCACGAGGTATTTTACCGCCTAATCTACTAAATTTTTTTGGGTCCCTTAAAAATTCAACAACTTCTTCTACTTCTTCTTTAGCTTCCTCAACACCTGCTACATCATTAAATGTAACTTTTCCCTTAAGCTCATTCATCATTTTAGCTTTTGATCTACCAAAACCCATTGCGCCACCTTTGCCTCCTTGCATCTGTCTCATGAAAAAAATCCAAACTGCAATTAATAAGAGCATTGGAAACCACGATAGCAATACTCCAAATAATGAAGGCATTTTTTCGTCTAAAGGTGCTGCGGATATTGCAACTCCTTTTGCTGAAAGTTTTTCAATTAAGTTTGGGTCATTTGGAGCATAAGTAGAGAAATTATTTCCGTCAGCTAAAACACCGTTTATATTGTTACCTTTAATTTCTACTTGTACAACCCTACCGTTATCAACTTCTGTTAAAAACTCAGAAAAATTAATTTGATTCTTTTTAGAAATGTTTGATTGGGGATTTTTGAACATATTATATAGACCTATAGTTAGGAACACTATAATTGCCCACATCGCTAAATTCTTGAAATTCATTACTATAAAATAAGAGTTATTTTAAATTAAACAAGTGTCTATTTTTGCGATAATTTGACCTTGTCATGTTATTCTTTGTAAATTACCACGGTTTGGTGGATTTTTTCAAAGACACATCCGCCGAGAGTCGTTTTTTTTGCCTTATTTTGAGAGGACATTAGAAGTATTAATCTTTTGATTTTTTTACCTCTTGGTGAGTAATATCTTCCACTTATATCTCTAAGAATCATTGTTAATGATCTGAATAATACTTCATCTGGACACTTAAAAAAATTTTTATTTAAAAAAAATCTTCTAGTTTTTTTAAAATAAATTGTATTTTCTCTAATATTTTTATTTGAGTAATAATCCAAAGCATTGCTAGCAGACTTTAAATTATTAATTGTAATGTTTATTTTTTTTTCTTCTAAGCCTTCCCTGCTAAATATTTCAAGAATTTTTCGAATTCTTACTCTTGCAAATTCTTCATTCTTATTTGAGGGATCTTTTATAAAGTTTTTAAAAACTATAGAAGCAAGTTTTTCCAAATCTTTTTTAGGAATATCAATGAGAGGTCTTAACAATTTAATCTTGGAAAACTCTGAATTCACCCCTAGAGAAGTTAGTCCTTTCAAGCCACTTCCTCTTGTCATTCTTAAAAAGAAGTTTTCATGTAAATCATTCATTTGATGACCTAATAAAATAGTTTTTGCATCAAACTTATTGCACTCTTTCACTAATAATCGATACCTATTATTCCTTGCGATTTTCTGAATATTTGAATTTGGTTTTCTTCCTTTCCAAACTAGAATTTTGCAATTAACTTCTATTTTTTTTAAAATCTGTACAACTTTTTTTGCTTCAATATTAGAGTTTTTTCTTAGTTTGTGATCAACTAACGCGTAATTAAATTTAACTGAGTTATTAATTGAATAACATTTGGCTAAAAATGCTAGTGATAAACTATCGGGTCCTCCAGATACAGCTACGAGAGAGTTGTCTATGCCTTTAACATTTCTCTCAAATTTTTTGTAAATTTTTTTTGTGAATGTTTGATCTAATAAATAATCTTTTTTAAGATTCCTCTTTTTTACATTCAAACTTTTTTTCTTCATATTTTGCTTTTTGAAGAACAGACTGATTAGCTTTAGGATATTCTTTTTTCACTCCAGAAATCATTAAACAGCCTTGGTCTTTTTCTCCGATCTGTACTAATGATACACCAAGTTTTAATAAATTTATAGGAGCCTTCTGGCTTTTTGGATATTTTTGATATCCCTCAAGATAGGCTGATGCAGCATCGGTAAATAATTGTCTTATTCGAAAAGTCTCAGCATACCAATACTGTGCATTTCCAGCTAAATTATGTTCTGGATTATCGTTAACAAATTCTCTGAAGGCTCTTTCTGCCATATTGTAATCACCAACTTTTAAAAAACTTGTAGCAAATTCATACTGTTTTTCTGGAGTGCCTTCAGGTAGAATTTTTTCTTCTGATACAAAAGTCTCTGTTAAAACTGTATTTGTAGTTTCAATTGATTGGATCTCCTGATCTTTTTGTCCAGTCTCTGTATCTTTATACGATATAGCGCCAAGATCTTGTGGTTCAGAAGAACCCGGCAAAACTTTATCCTGTTTTTTAGTTGTTGAAATATTGTTCTCATCTATATCGATATTTACAGTTTTATTTTCTAACTGTTGGAATCTTAGTTGGTTATCAGATTGTGATTTGGATAATCTGTTAGAGAGTTTATCTAACTTAAAATTTATTTCCTCGAATTTATTTGTAAGTTCTCGAAATTGGTTTTCAATTTCAGACAGCTTTAGTAAGTGTCTTGTCAACACTTCTTCAGAGTTCTGATCCATTGTAGATATAGATAAATCAGGATCATTACTTGAGGATTTCATATAAACTGCTTTTTCTAAAATCTTAATATCTTTTTGTATTGTTTCTATTAATTCGTAAATATTATGATTGTCAGCTTTTATTGAACTATGTAAAAAAAGTAAATTTAACAAATAAAAAAATATAAAGTATTTAATAATTTTAATCATTTACTCTAGATTACTATTTATAATGATGGCAAAAAAAAGACCCCGAAGTATTTATACTCAGGGGTCTTTTAAAATTTTAGTTAATTAGCTTTAACTGTTACAGATCTTCTATTTTTTGACCAAGCTAATGGATTTGATCCAGAGTCTACTGGTCTCTCTTTACCATAACTTATCACAGAAATTCTGTTACCTGATATTCCATAAGTCATCAAATAATCTTTAGCTGCATTAGCTCTTCTTTCACCTAATGCTAAGTTGTACTCTCTTGTACCTCTTTCATCTGCATGACCTTCTAACACTACATTTACTTTTGAATTCTTTCTTAACCATTCTGCTTGTTTTCTTAAAGTATCTCTTGAAGCAGTTGTTAAAACTGACTCGTTTGTAGCAAAGAATACTCTGTCTGGAACTCCTGATGCTAAATATTCTACAGTGTCTGTTCCTGTATAAACATCACCTTGCATTTGATTTTGAACTTTCTTAGTCGCACAAGCTGAAAGTACCAAACATGCTAGCATTACTAAAAATGCATTTTTAAAAAACTTGCTTAAATTCATCACTGCTCCTTAATTGATTATTTTAAGTTTTCCACAACTGGATAAATCTTTCAAGTCAAAAAATCAACTATTTTATAATATTTATATCTAATTACTTAATAAAGACGACCAAGATGGGTCGGAAGCGTCTGATTCTGTCTTAACCATACGCTCATTATACCCTGTTAAATCTATAGACCATAGTTTAGCTGAAAAACCCTTTCCTTGAGTGTCTGTCTTGGTTTCTCGATAGAAGATCAAAACCCTTCCATTTGGAGACCAAGATGGAGCTTCCTGATAATAGTTTTCTGTAAGCAATCTCTCTCCTGAACCGTCAGTTCTCATAACACCAATGTAAAATTTTCCTTTATGTAATTTGGTGAAAGCAATTAAATCTCCTCTTGGTGACCATACAGGTGTCCCATACAATCCTTTACCAAATGATATTCTTTTTACATTTGTTCCATCTTTTTTCATCACATAAATTTGTTGATAACCACTTCTATCAGAGTTGAAACATATAAATTTTCCATCAGGGGAGTAAGATGGCGAGGTATCAATTGATGGATGATTAGTAATTCTATCTACAATTCTATTTTCTAAGTCCATAGTATATATGTCTGAGTTTCCATCCATAGCAAAACTCATAATAATTTTTTTTCCATCTGGAGAAAACCTTGGTGCAAAGGTCATGCCAGGAAAATCTCCTACTACCTCTTGTACTCCTGTTTCAATATCCAATAAATATACTCTAGGTAAGTTTCTAAAATATGAAAGATAAGTTACCATTTGATTAGTTGGATTAAATCTTGGAGTTAAAACTAATTCATTTCCTAACGTTAAGTATTTTGTATTTGAGCCATCTTGATCCATGATTGCTAATTTTTTTACTCTTTTAGTTTTCGGTCCTTCTTCAGCAACATATATAATTCTAGTATCAAAATATCCTTTTTCACCTGTTAATCTTTCATAAACCTTATCTGTTATAATATGTCCTACTCTTCGCCAATTTGATGGAACAGTAGTAAATGCTAAAGCCATCATTTCTTTTGCAGCAAGAACATCCCATAATCTAAATTCAACTCTCAACTTATCCTCACTTAAAGTAACTTTGCCGGTGATTAAAGCTTGCGCTTTAATTAAAGACCAATCCTCAAATCTTGGTTTCAGATGAGCAATATCTGGTTTTTGTAAAAATGCATCTTTGTTTAATGGATTAAATAATCCAGAATTTTTAAGATTATTTTCAACCACTTCAGATATTTTATTCCCTATTTTATTTATGTTTAATTCTTTTTTTAGCTTATCATTTGTATTCTTATCAGCTGACAAAGGTGAGACTGCAATAGGAAGTGGATCTAGATTACCTCTAGTTATATCAACTTCAATTAAAGCATGAAGTTTAGTCGTATATAAAATTAATATAATTATTAATAGAGTTATTTTTTTTATCATCCTTCTAACATTTCTCTTGCATCAAAATTTAATTGTAAATTTTTCCATCTATCATAACCTTTAGTTGGAACTCTCAAAGGTTGACATAATTTAATTGCTCTAAGAGCACTTTCTGCTAAAACCTTATAAAATCCCTGACCTGGTTTATTCATTCTTGCGTGATCCAATATCTCAGACTTGATTACGGTACCATCAGGTTTTAATTCTAATTTTACTCTTACTAACAAATTTTCGTTATATGGCAATCCTAAAGGGATACTCCAGCAACTAAAAATTTGAGCTTTTAATGCATCTTCCTCACTTAATGTCAAACTTAAACTATCAACATTTTTATCTTGAGATTGTGTGATTTTGTTATTTTTTTTTGTAGTTTCTGCTGTCTCCTCTTTAGATTTGTCTATTAATGCAGCAATACTATCTGGATCAAATAGCTCATCTTTTTCAAATTCAGAGACCTGTTTAATCTCATCTTCAATTTTTTCAGGGTTTTGTTTTTTTTCCTCAATTTTTTTTATTTTTTCTAAGCTTTCATTTGGGAGTGGAACAGCATCAGGTTTTTCTTTTTTTACTTTTTTTGGCGGAGCCTGTTCAGAAGTAACTTTTTCTTCCTTTTTTTTTACTTCTTCAATTATTTTTTTTGCTTTTGGAGCGAATGGTATATTCGTTTTTTCAGCTATTTGAATTAATTCTACTGAGATAATTGGTGGTAGATCTATTGGTTTCTTTGCTAAAAAAGGAAGGCTAACTGCAGTAATAATAATTAAAAATAAATGTAGTATCGAAGAAATAAGAATATTTTTAGTCAAACATTACCTCTCTTTATAAGGCTCAGAAATTAAAGCTACCTTTGTAAATCCTGATCCTGACAACATTCCCATAACCTCTAATACTCTGCCGTAATTTATAGATTGGTCACCTCTTACATAAATTCTAGTATCAGTTCTGTTTTTTGATACTGCTAAAATTTTTGCAATAATTTTATCAAATTCGACTTTTGACTCTTGTATAAAAATCTCACCTTTAGAATTAATTGTCAAAGTTAACGGCTCCTGCTCCTCAGGTAGTGAGTCTGCAGAGCTTTCTGGTAGATCAACTTGAACACCAACTGTTAATAAGGGAGCTGTTACCATAAAAATAATAAGAAGTACCAACATTACATCTACAAAAGGTGTAACATTTATTTCACTCATGGGTTCACGTGAAGACCTTTTAAATTTAAAAGCCATTTTAAATGATAGTTAAAAATCTTTTAGAAAAATTTTCTAATTTTTGTAAATATTTTTTTGAATCGTTACTAAATTTATTATATGCAACTACTGCAGGTATTGCTGCAAGAAGACCAAGCGCAGTAGCAAACAATGCCTCTGCAATTCCTGGAGCAACAATCGCTAAGCTTGTGTTTCTTGAAATTGCAATAGATTGAAATGAATTCATAATTCCCCAAACTGTTCCGAATAGTCCAATAAATGGTGCAGTTGATCCAACGGTTGCAAGAAATGTGTAGCTTTTTTCAATTTTCTCCATTTGCTTCTCAATATTTATTTGTAGCATATTCGAAAGTTTTTCATTCAGTTGTGATTTAGATCTTGTTTTTAATGCAGCCTCCATTGAAGCTCGGAATATTTGTGCCAGGGGGTCTTCAATATTTTTTGGAATGTTGTTATAAAAACTTTCAGCTGACTTTGATTTCCAAAATTTATCTTGAAATTCTTCAGTTGAAATATTTATTTTTTTAAATAATCTTATTTTTTCAATAATTATTGCCCATGAATAAATAGAGCAAGCTATCAAAAGTACCATTACAGACTTCACAATAATATCTGCTCTAAGAAATAATTGCACTAATGAAAAATCTGTGTTTGTTGCTAAACCTACTGCTTGTGAAGATATATCAGCTTCCATTAAAAATTTTTCACACTTAATTGTGTCATCAATTTGTCTAATTTTAAAAAACGCTTATTTTTTATTGAAAGTTTCCTCAAAATAGCTTGCTATCAATATTGCGTCTGCTTTATTTGCATCTTTTTTTTTCGATAAATGTGCTGAAAAATAAGGAAAAATTTCTATAGCTTTTGTTCTGCTTGCGTCTTTGGACGAATTTATCAGATTAAAATATTTTTTCCATTTTGCAGGTCTCACAAAATACATAGATAAACTCA
>CACAYM010000007.1 GCA_902536765.1 uncultured Pelagibacteraceae bacterium | reverse complement strand
AGATTTGAGGGAATCTGGTTCGATTGAGCAAGACGCAGATGTTGTGATGTTTGTGTATCGAGAGGCATATTATTTAGAGAGAAAAGAGCCAAGACCAGCAACTGTAGAACATGCTGAATGGCAAGCTAAAATGAATGAGGTGTCGAATTTAGCTGAAATTATTATTGGTAAACAGAGACACGGCCCAACAGGCAATGTATTATTAGAGTTTGAGGCAATGTTTACCAAATTTAGAGATACTCAAAATAGCTAAATTAAAATATATATAACTAATAGATGTTCTCAAAGTTATATAAAGATATAGTACTCACTAATCCTAAAACAATATTTTTATTACTTATAATAACATTAATAAGCTTTGGATATTTTTCAAAAGAATTTAAACTTGATGCCTCATCAGATACATTATTAATCGAGGGAGATCCAGATTTACAATACCTGAGAGAAATAACTGAAAGATACGGTGCAAAAGAATTTTTGGTACTTACTTATACACCAAAGGAACCTCTTACAAATAATAACTCAATAAATAATCTGCTTAGTTTAAAATATAAGTTACAAAGCTTGGGTTGGGTTCATAGTGTAATAACTGTTTTAGATATTCCGTTATTAAATAACTCTGATAAACCTTTAAATGAAAGATTAAATAATTTTGTTACATTAAAAGATGACGGTATTGATAAAGAGAGAGGTTTTAAAGAAATTCTGAATAGTCCAGTTTTCAGAAATTTTGTAATCAGTGAAGATGGGAAAACAACTGGAATAATTGTTAATTTAAAAAAAGATAAAATTTTAAATAAACTAAAAGAAAAAAAAGAAATAGAAAATTATAAAGAAAAGCTTAAAAAACAAAATCATAATAATATTGTTGAAATTAGAGAAATTATTAAAAATTATAACCGAGACGCAGATATCTTTTTAGGTGGAATACCAATGATTGCTGACGATATGATGACATTTATTAAAAATGACATTGTAGTTTTTGGAGTTGGTGTACTACTTTTCATTATTGCAACATTGTGGTTTGTATTTAGAAAACTAATTTGGATTGTTGTCCCTATAAGCAGTTGTTTTTTTTCAGTTTTTATAATGACAGGTTTATTAGGTATACTAAACTGGAAGGTAACAGTAATCTCCTCAAATTTTATTGCTCTGATGTTAATTTTAACAATGGCTATGAATATTCACATGAGTACAAGATTTCTACAATTAAGAAAGAAATTTCCAAATTCAAATAATTTTGAAATTTTAAATAAGACAACTAGTAAAATGTATTGGCCAATTCTTTACACAGTTTTAACAACAATATGCGCATTTTTATCTTTGGTATTTAGCGAAATAAAACCAATTATTGACTTTGGATGGATGATGACGTTAGGTTTAATAACGTCTTTTATGATTACATTTACCCTTTTACCAACATTATTGAGTTTTATATCAAATAAGAATGTAGAGATAAAAGATCAAAAAGAGTCTAAGGTAACTTCAATTTTGGGAGATATTGCGATAGGTAATAAAAATATAATTTTTTCAACAACAATAATAATAATATTTCTTAGTCTTTACGGTATTTCGAAATTAGAAGTAGAAAACAGTTTCATAAATTATTTTAATAAAAAAACTGAAATTTATAAAGGAATGAAGTTAATTGATGATAAGCTTGGTGGCACAACACCATTAGACATAATAGTAAAATTTGGAGACAAAAATCAATCCACAATTAATGATGAAGACGATTTTGAAGACTGGGGTGATGATGATGATCAAAACTCAGAAAGATATTGGTTTACAAAAGATAAGATTGATAAAATCGACGAAATTCACGATTATCTTGATAGTCTCCCTGCGGTAGGAAAAGTTTTATCTTTTGCATCCATAATTGAAGTCGCTACTCAGCTGAATAATAACAAGCCGTTAGGAACCCTTGAAATGGGTGTTTTATATACAAAAATTCCTGATACTATCAAAAAAGAGATAATCGACCCATACATCTCTATTAAAGATAATGAAGCGAGAATAAGTTTGAGAGTAAAAGACTCGCTCCCTGACTTAAGAAGAAATGATTTAATAAAACAGATTAATTTTGATTTACAAAATAAATTAAATTTAAAAAAGGAAGAATTTAAATTAGCCGGTGTATTAATACTTTTTAATAATTTACTTCAAAGCTTATTTAAATCACAAATTTTGACTTTAGGATTTGTTATGATAGGAATTTTTTCAATGTTTTTAATTTTATTTCGAAATTTAAAGATTTCATTTTTGGGAGTTGTCCCTAACTTTATCGCTGCTTTTTTTATATTAGGTATCATTGGTATAATGGGAATACCATTAGATATGATGACTATTACTATTGCCGCAATAACCATTGGTATAGCGGTGGATAATAGCATTCACTATATTTACAGATTTAAAGAGGAATATTCTGAATTAAAAGATTATAAAAAAACAATAAAACGTTGCCATTCTACTGTGGGTGTCGCGATACTGAATACATCAATAACTATTGTCTTTGGTTTCTCAATTCTAATATTTTCAAATTTTATCCCCACAATCTATTTTGGAATATTTACAGGGATTGCAATGCTTTTAGCTATGATCTCAGTTCTCACGCTTTTACCATCACTAATTTTAGTAACAAAACCATTTGACAGCAAATAGTTTTATTTAATGGAAATTATAAAAAGTATTTTTGATCAAATATCAGTTTTTGATTTTATATATCTCGCTATCACTATATTTTATTTGTTTCGTTGCTCCATCAAGGGATTTATATTAAGTTTACTATCTGCTGCTAAATGGCTTTTGGCATATGTTTTGACATTAATAATGTTCCCTAAAATAAAACCCTATGTTAAAGACGTTTTAGATAATGAATATATCTTGGATATCCTTTTAGGAATATCTTTATTTGTTGTAATTATTTTTTTAATTCTTTTAATTAATAAAGGAATTAGGAGAACCGTAAAGTATACAGGTATGGGCAAGGTAGACTCTTTTTTTGGTTTTTTGTTTGGATTCGTTAAAGCTTATATTGTATCTGTTTGTTTGTTTGCTACAACAAATATTTTATATAACTCTGACAAATGGCCATTAGATAATAGGAAATCATTTACCTTTTCATATGTTAAAAAAGGTAGTAATTATCTAATAAAAGAATTTCCAAGTAAAAAAGAATATGAAGATGCTAAAGAAAAAGTTTCAGATATATAACCCAAAATTAAAAGAAGAATGTGCTGTTTTTGGAATTAGTGATAATTCAGATGCATCAACACTTACGGCTTTAGGATTGCATGCACTCCAACATAGAGGTCAAGAAGGATGTGGAATAGTATCTTTTGATGGTAATAAATATCATTCAGAAAAACGATTTGGTTTAGTGGGAGATAATTTTAGCAAAGAAAAGGTTATAAAAACTTTACCAGGAAAATTTGCAATTGGTCATAATAGGTATTCTACTACAGGAGGAACGACATTAAGAAATATACAGCCTTTCTTTGCTGATACTAATGCTGGTGGTATAGGCGTTTCACATAATGGAAATTTAACCAACGCAATTAAGTTAAGAACAAAAATGGTTGAGGAAGGTTCAATTTTTTATACGACATCTGATACCGAAACAATCGTAAAACTTATTGCACGATCAAAAAGATCAAAAACAGTAGATAGAGTAATTGATGCATTGTTTCAAATCCAAGGAGGATATTCTTTAGTTGTATTAACACAAAACATTTTAATTGGAGCAAGAGATCCGTTTGGGATTAGACCTTTGGTTATCGGAAAATTAAAAAGCTCTTATGTTTTAGCATCTGAAACTTGTGCTCTAGATATTATTGGAGCAAAATACTTAAGAGATGTAGAGAATGGTGAAATAGTATGTATTGAGGATGGTAAATTACAGAGTATTAAACCATTCCCGCCAAAAAAAATAAGACCTTGCGTTTTTGAATATATTTATTTTTCAAGACCAGACAGTATCTTAAATGGTAAAACCGCATATGAATATCGAAAAAGTTTTGGTGCGGAATTAGCAAAAGAAGAAGAGATTGATGCAGATCTAGTTGTACCAGTACCTGACTCAGGTAATGCAGCAGCACTAGGTTATGCACAACAAAAGAAAATTAACTTTGATCTAGGTTTAATTAGAAATCACTATGTAGGTAGAACATTTATCGAACCATCGCAAAAAATTAGAAGTTTAGGTGTAAAATTAAAATTAAATGCAAATCACTCCGTAATAAAAGATAAAAAAATTATATTAGTTGATGACTCACTTGTAAGAGGTACCACCTCTTCTAAAATAGTAAAAATGCTCTATGATGCAGGAGCAAAAGAAGTCCATCTTAGAATAGCCAGCCCAGAAATAAAATTTCCTGACTTTTATGGTGTTGATATGCCAACTAAAAAAGAACTTTTAGCTGCAAATAAAAGTGTGGAAGAAATAAGAGATATAATTTCAGCTAAATCATTGAAATTTTTAAGTATTGATGGGTTATATAAAGCAATGGGATTTGAAAATAGAAATGATAATTATCCTCAATTAACTGATCACTACTTTACAGGTGATTACCCAGTAAAAATTATTGATGAATTGGGAGAGGACAAAGTCACACAATTATCTTTATTAAGCACAGGATCAAACAACTAATGAAAAAAGTAAGTTTCACAGAGATGAAAAAAGGAACAAAAGATGATTATCTATTATTAGATAAGCATGAAAAAGATTATGCGAGTAAAACTGCAGAAAGAATTTTAGAGTTTATGTCTGGTTTGACTGATACTTTAGAGGGATATAAAGTTTCTAGATTGGAACATTCTCTTCAAAGTGCTACTAGAGCATTTAAGGCTGGAGAAAGCGAGGAAATGATTGTTGCCACTCTTCTACATGACATAGGAGATGAACTCGCTCCCATGAATCATTCTGAATATGCTGCATCAGTGCTTAAACCTTATGTCTCTGAAAAAACTCATTGGATTATCGAAAAGCACGGAGAATTTCAAACCTACTATTATGCTCATCACTTTGGAGGAGATAGAAATAAAAGAGACAAATATAAAAATCATAAGTACTATCAAGCATGTGTTGATTTTTGTGAAAAATATGATCAAGCATCATTTGATCCAAATTATAAGTCTTTACCATTAAGTAAATTTGAACCAATGGTGAAAAGAATTTTTTCTAGAAAGCCTTACAGTCATTCTTAGGATTAAGCTTTGGTTAATCTACTTAAAAACGAAAAAAGTCCATACCTTAAGCAACATGAAAATAATCCAGTAAATTGGATGCCGTGGAATAAAGAAACACTTAAATTAGCAAAAGTTGAAAAAAAACCAATATTTTTAAGTGTTGGATATGCCAGTTGTCATTGGTGTCATGTGATGGCGCATGAAAGTTTTGAAGATGAAACAACCGCTAAAATACTAAATGAAAAATTTATTAATATCAAAGTTGATAGAGAAGAAAGACCTGACTTAGATTATATTTTTCAAAGATGTTTAGGTATTCTAACTGGTACTCAAGGCGGGTGGCCGCTGTCAATGTTTTTAGATGAGAATGCTGTACCTTTTACTGGGGGTACATATTTTCCGCCAAAAGAAATGCATGGTAGACCAAGTTTTACAAAAGTTTTAGAGAACGTTTCAAAAGTATACGAAGAAAATAGAGAAAAAATTATTTCCCAAGTTGAACAGATTAAAATGGTCTTTAATGAAATTAATTCAAAAAATGCTATCCTTAATCAGGATTTAGAGCCTTTTGCAGAAAAAATTTTACAATATATGGACAATGATAATGGTGGATTTCAAGGTGCACCTAAGTTTCCTCAGTTTTATGTTTTCGATACGATATTTTACTTCTATTTGAAAAATAAAAAGAAAAAATTTTATGAGGTAACTGAGAAACTTTTAAAAAATATTTGTTCTAAAGGAATTTATGATCAATTAGGAGGTGGCATTTCAAGATATACTGTTGATGATAAATGGGTAGTTCCGCATTTTGAAAAGATGCTTTATGATAATATTTTGTTTGTTAGACTTTTAAATTTTTATGTTGAAAATACCAAAAATAAATATTTTAGATCCAAATTAGTACAAAGTATAAATTTTATAAATAAAGAATTTAATAATAAAGATAATTTATTAGGTTCGGCATACGATGCTGACAGTGAAGGTATTGAAGGTAAATATTATATTTGGAAGTATCAAGAGATTAAAAATATTTTAAAAGAAGATTTTGAATTATTTAATAAGAAATATGAAATATCTGAAGCTGGTAATTTCGAAGGAAATAATATTCTGGTTGAAAGATCAGGAGTAATATTAAATAATACTGAATTAGAGGCAATTGAAGAGATAGAGAACAAACTTTTAGAGGAGAGAAACAAGAGAGTAAAACCTCTTTTTGATCACAAAACTCAAACAGATTTAAACAGTTATTGGATTTACACTATTTTTCATTCCTCAATAGTCCTTGAAAATAAAGAAATTTTTAAAATAGCTATTGATTACTTAAATAAAATCCAAAACGTTTTAAAGAATAATTTGTTTCATTGTTATGACAAAAAAAGAGAAGAAATTGATGTTTTCTTAGAGGATTATGTGTATTTCTGTTTATTGCTTGTAAGTGTTTATGAAATCACAAATGATAAAAAATCATTAAATCAATGTTGTATATTGTTGGAAAAAGCATGGGAGCTTTTTTATAATGATGAAAACCAAGTCTTGCAAAAGAATATAAAAAAATCTAATGATTTATTTGTTCAACCTATTGATCTAATAGATAACAATATACAAAATGGAAATAGTATATTTTTACTAGTTTGTAATAAACTTTTTAATATTACAGAGGAAATTTCTTGGAAAAATAAAATTGATATTCTTAAAAAATCGTTTCACTCATCTATTAATAATGCTTACTCACAAATGTTTAGCTATATAAAAATTCTAGATATTTGTAATGAAAACATAACCTTTACTTTTTTTGGAAATGATAAAAGTTTTAAGGATTTACAAAATAAATTACTAAAAAAATACTTTGAAAAGGCAACTTTTATTCACAAAGATAATGCCGAAAGTTTTATTTTGATTTGTAAAAATCAAACTTGTTCTGAAAAACTCAAATCATCAGAACAGGTGGAAGAATATATAAATGCAAAATCTATCTAATCAAAAAAAGGGTTCTCTATTAGCTTTTATTGGTGTTTTATTTATTACACCAGACTCTCTACTTATAAGATTAAGCAACATAGAAACATGGGGGCTATTATTTTACAGAGGTTTTATACCATTCATTGTTGTTCTTTTTGGATTAATTTTATTTTATAAAACAAATTTTTTTAGAGCTTTAATTAATATTGGATATACAGGAATATTTTATGCAATAAGTTTTTCAGTATGTAATGTTACTTTTATTATTTCTATTCAAAATACAAGTGTAGCTAATACTCTTATAATGGTAGCTATGGCTCCAATGCTTTCTGCTTTTCTTGGAGCTTTTTTTTTAAAAGAAGCTCCAGATAAGAAAACATGGTTAGCAATAATAATAACTTTTTTATCTGTGACATTTATATTTTACGATTCAGTGAAGTTAGGAAATATTTTGGGTGATGTATTTGGGTTTATTACAGCGCTTGGTCTTGCAATAAATGCAAACCTTGCGAGGTACGCCAAAAATAGAGATTTAGTCCCCGCGGCTGTAATAGGAAAACTTGGTACTGCAGCTTTTGCATTTATATTTGTAAAAAATTTCAATCTAGTTGATTCAGATATTATTATAGTTCCATTAATGTGTGTCTTATGTGTTGCTATACCATTTGTACTTGTGACTATTGCTCCAAGATTTATTACAGCTGCAGAAGTAAATTTGTTTTTCTTATTAGAAGTAATAATTGGTCCAATATGGGTTTGGATGGTTATAAATGAAAGACCTAGTCTCGAAACAATAATTGGTGGAATTATAATAATTATTACTATCGCAATACACTCTTTTCTAGCCTTAAAAAAAACATAAATTAAAATTAACTACTTGCTTTTTTAAATAAAAAGAATACTCACGCTGAAATGAATAAGATTATTAATAACTCCTGGGCGCTATTTTTAGGAATGGGACTAATTATGCTTGCTCATGGTTATCAAGGATCTTTATTAGGTATAAGAGCAGTAAGAGAGGATTTTAGCTTAATATCAACTGGTTTTATGTTATCGGGATATTATATTGGTTATTTTGTGGGAGCAAAAACTATATCTAATTTAGTTTCACGTGTCGGCCATATAAGAGTATTTGCAGCCTTTGCATCTGTTGCATCAGTTGTAATTCTTCTTCATTCAATAATAGTAAACCCTTTTACCTGGTTTATTTTAAGAATAGTCACTGGTTTTAGTATGGTTTCTTTATACACAGTTGCTGAAAGTTGGTTAAACGACAGGTCTAGCAACAAAAATAGAGGAAGTGTTCTTTCTATTTATATGATTGTTCTTTATGGATCGATGGCTCTAGGAATGTTTTTTATTAACTTTAGCAAGCCTGAAAACTTTCAACCATTTATTCTAGTATCTCTTATTATGTCACTATCTCTGATACCTATATTGCTTACAAAAAGAAAACCTCCTACTTTCAAAAGAATTTTGGGCATGAAACTTAGAGACCTATTTGATACTTCTCCTTTTGGAATGGTAAGCTCACTATTAATCGGGTCTACACATTCAGCTTTATTTTCTATGCTGGCAGTTTATGCAGCATCAATGAATTTTAGTATTTTTGAAATATCTATTGTAACCTTCTTAGTTGCAATATCTGGTGCAATTTCGCAATGGCCAATAGGTAAATTATCTGATGCGTTAGATAGACGATTAGTGATCATTTATTGCACATTCGGATCATCTTTTTTTGCTTTTTGTGCAATATTTGCTTCATCTCAAATATATATGCCTGAGGGTTTAGCAACTCCAAAATATTGGTTTTACTTTTTTGTAATTTTATTTTCATTTTGCAGTCTTCCAATGTTTGCTTTGATATTTGCACACACAAACGATTTTATTCCTAAGGAAAAATTTGTTGCTGCTGGAGCTGGTTTACAATTTGCTTTTGGTTTAGGAGCAATGATAGGTCCATTTTTATGCTCATTTTTTATGGATTTCGTGGGTCCTAATGGTTTTTTTATATATTTAATAATTTTTCACGCATCTATAGGAATTTTTGGAGTTTACAGAATGAAAGTAAGAGCAGTTGTTGATAATCCAGACTCTCAATTTACTCCTATGCCACAAACTATTACACCTTTAGGAATGGAATTAAACCCTGTAACAGAGCATATTGATGAACCATACTCAGAAAAAGTTCAAAAAATGCTTAAAAGAAAGGGTGTTGTTATAAAAAAGAAAGATGAGAAGGTAGTTGAAAAAGAAATTACATAAATAAAATTCTCTACTTCAAGTTGTGTATATTTCAAATTAATATTAAAAAAAATTAATCTAACTCTTGTTAATCATGGTTTTTTTTGCTGAAATAGAAAAAAAATAAAAATGGCTAGAAAAAAAAAAAATTCAAAGTCAAAAAGTAAGGGTAATTTATCAAAAATTGCCTCCTTTACTGCGCGGTCATTAAGTTCGGCATACTCAAGTTATAAAAAAAATCAGGAACAAAAAAAAATTCAGGAAATTAAACTACGTAAGCTTGAGGAAAATAATAATCTGATAAAAGAAAAAAAGGATTTAAAATTAAGAGAAGATCAATTAAGGAAAGATTTAGATAAATTTAGATCCAAAGAAGAAGACTTAAAAAATAAAGAGAGAGAACTAAAACTAAAAGAGGAAAAGATAAAAACCGAAAATGAAAGACTAATTAAAAGAGAAGAAGAACAAGGTTTATATAACAAAGAATTAAGATCAAAAGAGAAAGAACTTAAACTAAGAGAAGAAGAGCAAAACAGGAAAGACATAGATTTAAAAGTTAGAGAAGAGGAACAAAAAAACAAAGAGTTAAGAGATCAAAGAAGAAAATATAAAGCTATTAAAGCTATGAAAGAAGAGGAAGAAAGAAAAAAGAAGCTCGAATATATTAAAATTAAAGAATGGGAAGAAAAATTTGATAAAGAACAAAAGATGAAAGAAGAGGAAGAAAGATTAAGAGAAGAAAGATTAAGAAGAAGAGAACTTGAGAGCTTAAAAAGGCAAGAAGTAGAGGAAAAAGAGGTTAAAGAGGAATTAGCAAACAGGTTAAAAACCTTTGATATAGACAAAACAACAAAAAACTGAGTATTTGCAAAAAGAAAACTCCGCTAAGCTTTGGAAAATAATCCAGGAAGCTGGAGACTATTTAAAAGGAAAACTGCCAGAACACCCAAATCACCCAAATGGTAGAAACCCATACGCACATATAGCAATTTGTATTAAATCTAAATTTAAAAAGAGCTATAAAGATATAGAAGACGAAAAATTTAATGAAGTAATTGATTATATTGAATATTTAAAACAAAACCCTGAATAACTATTGTTTTGGAAAATAATCTTTAAGCACCCCTTCTCTGTAAACATCTGCTGTACAGCAATGTAATCCACCGCCAAATGCATATGCATCTCTAAGCTCTACAGGAATTACTTCCATTCCAAGCTTATCTAGTTGTTCTGCTTGGTAAACTTCACTTTTTTCTACACATACTGTTTTTGGGTCTAAAACTAATACATTCATAGATAACCATACGGATGAATAACATAAAGGTGGAGGTGAATTGTGAGCTGGTTGTGCTGAGTCTATAATTTGCCAACCATTATCCTCAAACAATTTTTTTTGATCTTTTGGAATTTTTCTTTGTGGATTGTTAATTATCAAACCTTCTCTGATTGGAGTAAAGGTTGCGTCGATGTGAATAGGATAAGGGTCACCTGGAAAGTTTACTGCGTGTATTCTATGATCTTTGAAATGTCTTCTTAACCAGTCAATACCTTTTAAGTTAGTTGTAAATCCATGCTGCACAACTAAATCTTTTCCGAATCTTAATATATCTGCAGCATCAAATAACGGTTCTTCCTCGGTAGTTACAAAAAATTTATCTTCAGCCCATTTTAATCTTTTTTGAACACCAATTTTATCGGACAAATAATCTTTTCTGTAATCTGCATCTGTTAACCTTGGTTTTGGTGCAATCTCATGTCTCATGTTTGGATCTTCATTAAAATATTTTTGTAATAAGGGTCTGTAATTTAAATACTCAAACCATCTACATCTATAACTCATAGTTGCCTCTAACATTTCATTTCCAACTGTTAATATTATATCTCGAGCCGGCATACAGCCGAACATGCAATCAGCCTCCCAATCTGGCGTTGAAATTTTTTGGTTATGGTTAATTGGAGTAGGTCTATCAACTTTAATCTCTCTTTTTTCTAACAAAGATGCAAAATTATCTAAAAGCTCGTTTGCTTTATCAATTGTATCTTTTGTTCTAGGTCCGTGTTGTCCTTTCATATCAGAATCTTCAGGCACTTTAGCATCTAAGGCTGGTTCAGGCGCGGGAATACAACAACCATCAGCTTTTCCAACAATAACATGTTTTAAAGGATCCCATTCATTCCAGCTGTTAACAATTGTTTTAGACGAAACCATAAACTAATTTAAAGCAATAAATCTTCTATTATGTTTAATTATTAAGCTGTAATAAATAATTGCTAAAAAAATTAAAAATCCTCCAATAACAGTTGTATTTGATGGTACCTCATTTATTCCAAGTATTGGTAACCAAACCCAAAATATTCCACCTATTACCTCTGTTAAAGAAAGCAATGTTAGTTCAGCGGCCGGTATCACCTTGGAGCCTATCGAATAAAGTATTAGACCCAAACAGACCAAAGTTCCGTGTACAGTAAATAATCCTTGATTTAAACTTGATGATAAAAAACTTGCTTTTGTCTCTATTATTATAATCGCAGAAAAAATTGCACAAAAAATGCCTGCTAAAGCTACAGTGGTAAATTTTGGTGTTTCTTTACGCCATCTAAGACTTACAGAAAAAATAGAAAACCCGAGAGCGGAAATTAAACCAAAAACTAAACCAAATAATGACCCTTTTTCAAAATCACCAATTGCCATAATAAATATACCTATTGTTGCTATTGCAATTGCTATCCACACATTTGTTGAAATATTTTCTTTAAGGAATAAAAAACCTAATAATGCAGTCATAAAAGGCATTGCTGATAAACAAAGTAAAGTAATTGCAGCTGTTGTATGAGTTATAGACCATATAAATGTAATCATTGCTGTTGCAAGACCTGCTCCACCTATTATTCCTGAGATACCAACTTTTAAATAGTTTTTATAAAAATCGATTCCCTCCTCAAAAAAAAGATAAACATTCAATAGGATAAAAATTGTTATTCCTCTAGTAAATAAGTATTGCCATGGTACTAAGTTAGGTTGATCCATATATCTGACTACAAGAGGTCCAAAAGACCAAAGGATTCCAGCAAATAAAACCACTGGTATTGCAATACTCTCGTTTTTTAATTTTAACATTGTGAATTTTTAATAGTAATTTGAGAATACTACAATATAATTTTTAATTGATTAAAGATATCAAAAAAATTTAATAATGGATTTAGAAGTTATAAAGATCGCAGAAAATACTACAAACTACAAACATATAAAAAATCACTCTCATAAATATAAGCATAAAAATGCAATTTGTGGTGATGAAATAGAAATTACACTTAAAATAAGAGATAGAAAAATTATTGATTTTGGATATCAAACTAAGTCCTGTATATATATTGTCAAGCATCAGCTAGTCTGCTATCGCGTATTTCAAAAAATAAAAAGATTTATGAAGTAAATAAGTTTTTGAAAATTGCAAATGATTTGTTCCAAAATGAGCATGAATTAACTCCAAAATATTGGAAATCTTTTAATTCAATTTTTAAAAAAGATAATTTCCAAAGAAAAGATTGTTTGTTATTACCAGTAAATGCTTTAAAAAAAATTATAAATAGATATGATTGAAAAAAAAATTAATAATACAATCAACTTTAGCTGGAATTTTTTCAATCATCACAATAGGTGTTCTAACGATTTTAACATATAAGACATCTTATGGAATTTTTTTGATAGCCTCTTTTGGCTCTACCATGGTTCTTCTTTACGGTTATCCAGAAAGCCCCTTTGCACAACCAAAAAATATTATCTTGGGACACTTCTTAACTGCTCTTATAGGAGTTGTTTTTTTAAATTTTGTTCCTTTGCCAATTTTTATTAATATCCCACTAGCTGTTGGCTTTGGAGTTATGTTTATGATCTTGTTTAAGGTTACACACCCCCCAGCAGGTGGTAATCCAATAATTGTAATTATAGGATCTGTTTCATTTGACTATTTATTAACACCAGTGCTTATTGGATCAATTATTTTGGTTATGTTTGGTGTTATAATAAATAAATTTTTATTTAAAAAGGAATACCCAAAGTAGACATAATTTAATTGCTTGCTCATCTATTTTTATGGTAGGCTTTTGGTTATAAATAATCATTAATGATTTAAATTTAGATTAGGAGATAAAATGAAAGTGTTGTGTATATTGTATGATGATCCAAAAGGAGGAATGCCAAAATCATATCCTCTATCAGAGCTTCCAAAATTAGAAAAATATCCAGATGGTATGACTTTGCCATCTCCAAAAGGTAGGGATTATAAACCTGGTCAACTATTAGGATGTGTATCAGGTGAACTTGGTTTAAGAAAATTTTTAGAAAGCAACGGCCATGAATTGGTAGTCACAAACAGTAAAGATGGTGATGGATGTGAAGCTGATAAACACATTGTTGATGCAGATATCGTTATTTCTCAACCATTTTTCCCGTACTATTTGACTAAAGAAAGAATTGCCAAAGCAAAAAATCTTAAAATGGCTATTACTGCAGGAATCGGTTCAGATCACGTAGACCTTCAAGCTGCAATGGATAATAAGATTGATGTTGTAGAAGTAACTTTTTGTAATTCAAGATCAGTTGCAGAACACATAGTGATGATGATTGTTTCAATGGTAAGAGATTACCATAATCAACACAGAATTGTTAATGAAGGTGGTTGGAATATTGCTGATGCAGTACAAAGATCGTACGACGTTGAAGGTATGCACATCGGAACTGTAGCTGCTGGTAGAATTGGATTAGATGCTTTAAGAAAAATGAAACCATTTGATGTTCATCTTCATTATTTTGATAGACACAAATTACCTGATAGTGTTGAAAAAGAACTTAATTTAACATTTCATGAGTCTGTGGAGTCAATGGTAAAGGTTTGTGATGTAGTTACAATAAATTGCCCTCTTCATCCAGAAACAGAAAATTTGTTTGATGATGCTATGATAAGTAAAATGAAAAAAGGTGCTTATATAGTTAATACTGCAAGAGGTAAAATTTGCAATAGAGATGCAATTGCAAAAGCACTTAAGAGTGGTCAACTAAGTGGATATGCGGGAGATGTTTGGTTTCCTCAACCTGCTCCAAATGATCATGTTTGGAGAACTATGCCAAACCACGGTATGACACCGCATACTTCTGGTACCTCGTTGACTGCACAAGCTAGATATGCAGATGGAGTAAGAGAAATCTTAGAATGTTTCTTTGAAAAAAGAGAAATCAGAAACCAATATTTAATTGTAAAAGATGGTCAATTAGCTGGTATGGGAGCTCATTCTTATAGTAAAGGGTCGGCTACTAGTGGTTCTGAGGAGGCTGCAAAATATAAAAAGAAATAGTATTTTTTTAAAGAAGTTTATAAGACCATTTATTGTAACTTATATATTTTTTAGTGTTGCAATAAGTTTTTATCCCTCTTTTGATTTTTATTCTTTAAAAGGGCAACTGCTCATTATTGGTGTATCTTGTTTTAATGGTTACTTGGGTACTATAGTCAAAAAATTATAAAACGTAAGGCTCAGGTCTTGCATTTTCATTAAAAACACGCTCAACACCGAAAACACTTATGTCGATTGTTTGGTAAGATCCTGTTGTAATTAATTCTGTTAATGCTCTACCAATTCCTGGAGCTTGCATTAAGCCTCTGCCAGTAAAACCACTAGCCATATAAACATTATCATATTTAGGATGTTTCCCCACTACAGCGTTATTATCTAATTTATTGCAATCATAAAAACCTGCCCAACCCCCTGTAAGTTTTAACTCCTCGAATATTGGAACTCTTTTTGCAAGAGCTGGCCACACAAGTTCTTCGAAATCGTTCCAAGCTGGTTCTAAGTCTTTTGAATCAAAAGTTGAAATAGGTGATCCAGCTAAATATTCTTTACCTTCTGGCCTCCAATAAACACCTGTAGTCAAATCGCCTGTTAAAGGCATTTCAGGAATATGTTTAGGGCATTTAACTCTAAAAACTGTATGCTTTTGTGGAACGACAGGAATGTCATCTAAAAGCTCTTTTGTCCAGCATCCTGCAGCTGATATAATTGTTTTAGCATTTATTTCACCTAAATTTTTTATATTTCCTTTAATAAATTCAGCTCCAAGTTCCATTGCTTTACCTTTTAATGCTCCATGAAACATGAACGGATCAATCCATCCTTCTGTTCTATTGTCAGTGTAAGTTGCAGTTTCTATGCCTTCAGAATTTATATAAGG
Organism: uncultured Pelagibacteraceae bacterium; assembly: GCA_902536765.1. Lineage (GTDB taxonomy): Bacteria > Pseudomonadota > Alphaproteobacteria > Pelagibacterales > Pelagibacteraceae > Pelagibacter. Next base: position 30,342 of record CACAYM010000007.1, on the reverse strand, counting down.
AAATACTTGTTTTAATTCAGATCCTTTTATATTTTTAGTTCCAGCCTCACATGCTTTATGGTTTTCAAGAGCTTTGTACTGTTCCTCAGCGTGCTCAGGTCCAAACATCAATAAATAGCCATTTGGAACCATACTAGCAGTAGGTTTTGGATTTTTTTCAGTTTTAAGTAATTCTGGAATTTGATTTATAAACTCCCTAGCAAACTTTCCTAATAATATATTCTCTTTTTGAAAAAATTGTCTTCTAAAACCTCCAAGAGACAGAGGGAAAGACGCTTTTTTATATGTTGGATCTCTTTCGATTACTTTAACTTTTCTTCCTTCTTTAGATAAAAAATATGCTGTAGCAGCACCAATTATACCGCCGCCGACTATAACAACATCATCCATATTAATTTAATATATATAAGCTAGTATTTAGAGTTAGTGCATAAATGCACCAAAGTAAATACGGAATCATTAATATAAAACTTAAATTACTTATTTTTTTATACTTAATCATTAAAATGATAATAAAAACTATTATTATTATAAGGTTTATAAGTGCGGCAAAAATATTGTGAAAAACAAAAAATACAATACTCCAAGTTGTATTAAAAAACAAATGCATTAAATAAATATAAATTATATTTAAATCTTTATAATTTTTATGCCACGCAGACCAAATTGCTATGGTCATGAATAAATATAATGTTGTCCAAACAGGAGCAAATACCCAATCGGGAGGATTAAGACCTGACTTATTTAAGGAAGAATACCAGGGTTCTTTCGATGTAATTGTCGCTATACTCCCAATAAATGAAGCAGAAAATGTGACAAATCCGAAAATTAAAAAAGATAAAAATTTATTTTTAAACATTATGATATATATATCATTTCATCATGAGCAATAAAGTAATTTGGATTACAGGTGCTAGTACAGGTATTGGAAAAGCAATAGCAATAAAATTTTCTAAAAATGGTTGGAATGTTGCTATTTCTGCTAGACGATTTGAATTACTTGAGGAAATATCAAAGCAAAATCAAAATGTTTTTTTGTTTCCTTTAGACGTAACAAATAAAGATGATTGCCATAAGGTATTCACTGAAATTAAAAATAAACTAGGAAAAATTGATTTATGTGTTTTTTCAACTGGAACATGGGATCCAAAAAAAGAAAAGGAAATTGATGTTGAACAAATTGAAAATGTAATGAAAGTAAATTTTTTTGGCACATTAAACTCTATTAAATCTGTAGAAAAATATTTTAAAGATTTAGGGAAAGGTCACATCTCAATTGTTTCATCAATAGCTGGTTATAGGGGTTTACCAAATTCCACCGGTTACGGTCCATCCAAATCTGCATTAAATAACTTAGCTGAAAGTTTATATTTTGATTTTAAAAGATATGGAGTAAGAGTTTCATTAATATCACCAGGTTTTATTAAAACACCCATGACTGATAAAAATGATTTCAAAATGCCTTTTCTAAAAACAACTGAATATGCTGCAGATAAAATTTATGATGGTTTAGTAAATTCAAATGTATTTGAAATTCATTTTCCAAAACAATTAACTTTAGTTTTAAAATTTCTTAAAATATTACCAAACTGGTTATATCTTAAATTATTGAGTAAGCTTACAAAATATCAAAAACGTTAGTCTTTAACAAACATAACGGTTAGTTCAGCTACTTTTATACCAAACTTTGTCATTGTAGCTCTATTAATCGCAACTCTATCGTCTTGTTTAAATATCCAATCGTCAAAAGTAATTTTAATTTCTCTACCTTTAACAGGAACTAGAAGAACATATTCAAATTTAAATGCAGGACCATAGGAATATCCTTTTGCTTTTCCAACAACATCACTTGCTGTTCCTTCATAATTATGATTATCAATTTTATTTATTTTCCACTGTCGTTTTTGAACTTCTCCATCAGTCCAATTGAACTTTTCGTCTAAAATAAGTTGATTACCATCCCATTTCCCATCTAAATCTGCAGAAAATTGACGTGTTACTTTGCCTGATCTATTCTGAAGAATGCCCCACGCTTTAACATTTCCTGTCAAATAATCTTCAATTATAAGTCTAGGTTTTTGGTCTTTGAAATCTTCAGGTTTCATTGCACTATTTCCAGAGCAACTTGTAATAAATACAAAAAAAATTAGCAATAAAAAATTATTATATAAATTAATTTTTTTCATAAATTATTTATTCTGTAATGAAAATTGTATTAAATCTATATTTTTTGATTTAAATCCAGCTTCACAATAAGATAAATAGAAATTCCACATTCTTTTAAAAGTTACATCAAATCCCTGTTTTGAAATATTATCCCATTTTTTTAAAAATTCATCTCTCCACATCATTAAAGTATTAGAATAATGCAATCCGTATGAATTGCACTGATTAAAATTTAAATTTGTTTCATTTGCATATTTTATTAAGCTTTTTTTACAAGGTAAAAATCCACCTGGAAAAATATATTTTTGAATAAAATCCTGTTTAGTTTTATATCTATTATATAGGCTATCATCGATTGTGATAGCTTGTATAGCTGCACTTCCATTTGGTTCCAAGTTTTGTTTAATTTTGTTAAAAAAACTTTTTAAATAATTTTGACCTACCGCCTCTATCATTTCTATTGAAGCTATTGAATTATATTTATTATCGACGTCACGGTAATCTTGCATCTTTATATTTACTTTTTCATTTAATCCATTTTTAAATATTCTTTCCTTTGCATATTCATACTGTTTTTGAGATATTGTAATGCAATCTAACTTTATGTCATAATTTTTTCCCACATATTCTGCAAAACCTCCCCAACCACATCCAATCTCTAACATCCTATCACCAGTTTTTGGTTTAACTAAAAACGATAGTTTTTTATATTTATTAATTTGTGCGGCCTCTAGATCAGTTTTATCCTTATCAAATATTGCACTTGAGTAAGTTAAAGTTTTATCTAACCACAATGAAAAAAATTCGTTTCCAAGATCATAATGCTTAGAAATATTTTCTTTACTTCTTTTTTTTGTATTCTTGATAAATAAATATTTGAAAAAATTTATTAATGGTAAATCTAAAACTCCAGAAAATTTATGCACTTTTTTGATATTTTTAGCAGTAATTTCTATTAGATTTGTCAAATTATCAGTTTCAAATTCTCCACGCATATAAGATTCAGCTAAACCAATACTTCCTTTGTTTAGAATATTTAATGTTAATCCAGGTTTATTTATTATTAAATTCGCTTTTAGGGGAGAGCTTTCGTTTCCCAATTTATATTCTTTACCATCGTAATTTTTTAAATTTATTTGCCCGTATTCAAAATTCTTAATAGATGAAAATACTATTCTATCTGCAAAAGAGACTAATTTCATTTTTTTTCAATACTAATATTATTTTTAATTTTTAATTTCTTTGGAACTAGTTTAATTCCTTTTAGCCATAACCTTAATGCCTCAAAATGTATCGCTGATATTATTTTAAATGTCATTAAGGGGTGTTTTAAATAAGAAAATATAAGGTTTTTAGCGTTAAGGTTTGTTCTTCTGCCGTCTTGAGAGGCGAATAGTAATTTTCCATCTTTATCTATTTGATCAATTACTACTGATAAGTTTTCACCAGGATTCGCAATTCTAAAAAAATACTTTGAATCTAAATCCATGAATGGAGAAACATAAAACTTTTTTATGCAATCATTTTTGATGTTTTTTGTTTCTTGATTGGTTTTAAATACATATGTGTGTTGTTCCCCAAATGTATTTTTTACTTCGTAAAGTATTGCTATAAGTGACGATTTTGAATTATAAACAAAAAAAATGCTTAATGGATTAAAAACATATCCAAAAATTCTTGGATAGCAGAGAATTTTAATTTTAATTTTTTTTTCGTTAATATTTATGTTTTTTAAATTTCTTATTACCCATTCTTTTAAAGAATTATTATTCCTATCACCATGATCTTTTTCATGGAAACTTATTAGATTAAACTTATTATATGAGAAAAAAGGTATTTCTTTCTCAATATTATTGAGCTCATCTAAATCCAAAAATAAAGAAAACACTTTATAACTAAAAGTATGTTCTTTTGGTTTAAATCTTTTGTGAATTACCCTGCCGTTATAAATATAAGACTCTTCAATCATCTAAAAAACTAAGCATATCAATTGATGATTTTATTCCATCTTCATGAAAACCGTAACCAAAATAACTTCCGCAAAACAAAATGTTTTTTTTATTTTGAATATTACTTAAATTTTTTTGAAAACTCAAAGCTTCCTGGTTATAATAAGGATGAGTAAATTCAATTTTTTTAATTATTTTATCTTTATCAACTTGAAAAAAAGGATTAAGTGTCAAAAATATATTTTTTTTTACATTTAAATTTTGTAATAAATTAAGCCAATAAGTAATAGAGCTTTCCTTTAAATTACTTGAATTAATCGAAGAGTTCCAAGATGACCATGCTTTTTTATTTAATGGCATTACTTTTTCATCAGTATGAATCAGTGCAGTATTTTTTTTATAATTAAATTTAGTTAGTAAATTTTTTTCTTCATCGGTAGGATTTTTAATTATAGAAATAGTTTGATCTGCATGCGTTGCAAAAACAACCTTATCATAATCAAAAAATTCATTTTCATCTCCATAAAATACTCTCACTCCATTTACTTTTCTCTCAACTTTATTGATATTATAATTTTTAAAATACTCGCCACTGATCTTTTCTAAAATTTTATTTACATAAGTTCTGCTTCTATTTTTTACTGTGTACCACTGAGGTCTTTCTTTAAATTTAAATAGTCCATGATTTTGGAAAAATTTTATAAAAAATTTTAAAGGCATTTGACCTGCCTCATAAGGTGGCATAGACCAAATAGCTGAAACCATAGGTAAAATATGAAAGTTAATAAAATATTGAGATAATTTTTTCTTTTTAAGAAAACTGTTTAAAGTTAGTTCATCATTTAATTCATTGAACTTGTCACATTGATTATAAAATTTTATTATTTCGAAAAACATTTTTAAAAACTTAAGATTAAAAATATTCTTTCGATTAATAAAAATACCATTAAGTCCCTTTCCACAATATTCAATATTTTTACCTTTTACTGAAACGGAAAAGCTCATGTTACTTTTTTCTATTTCAATATTATTTTCACTAAAAAAATTTATGAGATTTGGGTAAGTTTTATAATTGAAAACAATAAATCCAATATCAATTGGCAAATTTTTTTTGCCATCTTGGTTATAATCAATGTCAATAGTATGTGCATGTCCGCCAAAGTGATCCTCTTTTTCAAATAAATCGACTTTGTGTTTTTTTGATAAAAAATATGCAGAGCTTAAGCCAGAAATACCTGAACCAATTACTGCAATTTTCATTAACCTTTAAGCTGCATCTTCTTTGAATTCATCCATACTTGGACAAGTACAAAAAAGATTTTTGTCACCATATACATTGTTTACTCTTGAGACTGGTGGCCAAAACTTATTAGATTTTAAAAATTTTGATGGATAAGCTGCATCTTCTCTAGAATATTTATGTTTCCAATCATTCGATGCTAATTCTAGATCAGTATGTGGAGCATTTTTAATTGGATTATCAATCTTATCAAATTCTCCATTTTTTACTTTATCAATTTCTTTTTTTATTTTAATTAAAGTATCGCAAAATCTATTAATTTCATTTAAACTTTCACTTTCAGTTGGTTCTATCATCATTGTTCCTGGTACTGGCCAAGACATTGTTGGAGCATGAAAACCAAAATCTATTAATCTCTTAGCGATATCTTCCTCTGTTATTCCTGTATCATTTTTTATAGATCTAATATCGATAATACACTCGTGAGCTACATTTCCATTTGCACCTTTATATAATATTGGATAGTGGTCCTTTAACTTGTGAGCTATGTAGTTAGCATTTAAAATTGCTATTTGTGATGCAAGTTTAAGACCTTCTGAACCCATCATTTTTATATACATCCAAGAAATTGATAAAATACTTGAACTTCCCCAAGGGGCTGCAGATATGGGCCCGATACCTGTAGCTGGACCACAATCTTTTATTACTGGATGTGTTGGCAAATAAATTTCTAAATGTCTTTTGCATGCTATTGGTCCCATACCTGGACCGCCGCCACCATGTGGAATACAGAATGTTTTATGTAAGTTTATGTGACAAACATCAGGTCCAAAGTTACCAGGTTTAGCAATACCAACTAAAGCATTAAGATTTGCGCCATCCATATAAACTTGGCCTCCATGCTTATGGATTAATTCGCATATATCAGATATTCTTTCCTCAAAAACTCCATGCGTTGATGGATAGGTAACCATTAAAGCACCAAGATTTTCTGAATTATGTTCGACTTTCTTTTTAAGATCTTCATAGTCAACATTTCCATCTTTATCACAATTAACGACAACAACTTTCATTCCTGCCATTTGAGCACTTGCAGGGTTTGTGCCATGTGCCGAACTAGGAATTAAGCATACATTTCTATTTTTTTCACCTCTCTCCATATGATATTTTCTAATCACCATAAGACCAGCATATTCTCCTTGGGCACCTGCATTTGGTTGCAAAGAAACTCCGGAAAATCCAGTTACTGATCTCAACCAATTTTTCAAATCAGTAAATAAAGTTCTAAAACCTTCCATTTGCTCTATTGGAGCGAAAGGATGTGGTTCTGAGAATTCTCTCCAACTAATAGGTATCATTTCAGCAACGGCATTTAGTTTCATTGTGCATGAACCCAACGCAATCATTGTTCTATTAAGAGCTATATCTTTATCCTCAAGTCTTTTTAAATATCTAATCATTTCTGTTTCTGAGTGATAACTATTAAATACTTTGTGTTCTAAATAATTAGAAGTTCTAAGTAAATTTTTTGGAAGATTAGGTAAACTTTCCGTTGGATTTTCTTTTATAGCTTCAGCACAATTAAATATTTTTAAAAGTTGATTTGCTCTGTAAACATTTTTCTTTTCATCAAAAGACACTGCTAACATTTCAGAATTTACTTTTCTTATATTTACTTTTTGAGATAAAGCATTTTGAAATATTTGTTCAGTTTTATCTTTTGTTAACACTGTTACAGTATCAAAGAAATAGTCTGAATAAAGTTCGTAACCTGACTGTTTTAGTTTATCGGCAAAATTTTTAGCAAGTTGAGAAACTCTTTCTGATATCGTCCTAATTCCTTTAGGCCCATGATAAATTGCATATGCTGCAGAAACAATTGCAAGCAGTGCTTGAGCTGTACAAATATTACTCGTCGCCTTATCTCTTCTTATATGTTGTTCTCTAGTTTGTAATGCGAGTCTGTAAGCTTTATTTCCATGTCTATCTACAGAAACTCCAATAATTCTTCCTGGCATAGATCTCTTAAATTCATCTTTAGTGGCAAAAAATGCTGCGTGTGGACCTCCATAACCTAAAGGAATTCCAAATCTTTGTGAACTACCTATAGCAATATCGGCGCCTAGTTCTGACGGCGTTTTTAATTTTGCTAAAGATAATAAATCACAAGCAAGTATAGCCTTTCCATTTCTTTTTCTAATTTTACTAATATTTTCACTTGGATCTTTTATATCACCCAAGGTTCCAGGATATTGAAGGATACCACATACAATATCATTTTTTATATTGTTTAGATCTTCATCGTCTCCAATTAAAACATTAAGCCCCAAAGGTTCTGCTCTTGTTTTTACTACCTCTATTGTTTGAGGGTGACAATCTTTAGAAATAAAAACAAGATCACTATCTTTTTTATTAAGTCTGTGACTTAGACCCATAGCTTCAGCAGCGGCTGTTCCCTCATCTAACAAGGACGCGTTTGCGATATCCATCCCAGTAAAGTCAATTATCATTTGTTGAAAGTTTAGTAACATTTCTAATCTTCCCTGAGCGACCTCAGGTTGATAAGGAGTGTAAGAAGTATACCAGCCAGGATTTTCCAATATGTTTCTTATAATTACGTTTGGGGTATATGTTCCATAATAACCCATACCAATAAAATTTGAGTAAATTTGATTTTTTCTAGATAAACCTTTTAATATTCTTAGTGCCTCATATTCAGAGTTAGGTTCACCAATATTTAATTCTCCTTTAAACAATATTTTTTCTGGGACAGTTTGACTAATTAATTCATTAATATTTTGATAACCGAGCTGTCCTAACATATCTTTTTCATCTTTCTTAGATGGTCCAATATGTCTTTTGATAAAATCTTTTTCAGAATTATGTAACATTAACTAGCACTCTCCTTTGCAAATTTGTCGTATTCATCCCTATTCATTAAAGTATTCATTTCAGCTGGATCTTTAATTTTAAGCTTAAAAAACCATCCATCTCCTTCAGGATCTGAATTAATTTTAGATGGATCATCTACTATTGATTGATTTGTATCGACAACTTCACCAGAAATAGGTGTATAAACATCACTAGCAGCTTTAGTCGACTCAACCACCCCTGCTGTAGCATCCTTATTTACATTAGATCCTTTCTCTGGCAATTCAGCAAAAACGATATCACCTAAAAGCTCTGTTGCGTGTTTGGTTATACCAATAGTTGCTACCTCACCATCAACTGTTATCCATTCATGTTCTTTTGAAAATTTAATTTCTGACATTGTCTCCTCCTTCTCTAACATAGTTTTTTTTATAAAAAGGCATTTCACAAATACTTGCTGGTACCCTTTTTCCTCTTACTTCTAAAAAGATTTTTGTATTTTTTTTTGAATAATCGTTATGAATGTATCCCATTGCTATAGGACCATTAACGCTTGGTCCAAAAGTTCCACTAGTTACTTTCCCAATTTCATTATCTTTTTCGTCAAATATTTTTGTAGATTCTCTTGCTATTACTTTTGTTTCAGGTTTTATTCCAACTCTAAGTTTTGAAACACCTTCGTTATACTGTTTCTTAATAAATTCTGAACCTGGAAACTTTTCATTAATTTTGCTTTTTGAAATTGCCCATTTTAGATTTGCCTCTATTGGACTAGTATTCTCATCTAAATCATGACCATATAAACAAAGTCCAGCTTCTAATCTTAAAGTGTCTCTAGCTCCTAAACCGATCATTGTAGAACCTTTTTCAATAAGTTTTTCTACAAAACTTTCCACAATTTTATTGTTAATCGAAATTTCGAAACCATCTTCACCAGTATACCCAGATCTAGTTATATAGATGTCTACGTCTTTGTAATTAAATTGATTACCATTCATAAATTTAAGTTTAGTAACACCTGGTACAATTGAATCTAGAACATCTTTTGCTTTAGGTCCCTGTATTGCTATTAAAGATAAGCCATCTGATAACTTAATTTGATATTTTTCACCAATTTTACTTTTTAAAATATTTAGATCTGCCTCTTTACAAGCAGCATTTAATATTATCATGTAACCATCTTTTAATTTTGTAATTATAAGATCATCATATATTCCACCATTTTCTTTCATCAAAAAAGAATACTTGCTTTGGTTTATTGAAATTTTTGCTAAATCAATTGGGAATATTTTCTGTAAATCATTTGTTAATTCATCGCCGCCTTTTAAAAATAACTGACCCATGTGAGATACATCAAATATTCCTGAATTATTTCTAGTGGTTATATGTTCTTTTACTATGCCAGTTTCATATTGAATTGGCATTTCATAACCAGCAAATTGCACAAATTTTGCACCATGTTTTTGATGAAGATTGTACAGAGGCGTTTTTTTCATAAAATATTAACTCTTTGCCCCCTCTGTCTATGTGCCTGAGAGATTTGCTCCTTCGGCGAGAATTTTTCTCTTTCCAGAGTTAATATTTACGGTCCTTTTGCCTGAGAGTTTCCGGGGTGGTTGCTCCTTCGGCGCCACACTAATGTGGTCTCTCCCGTAAGGTTCTTATAGCATAAATTTAGTAAAATGATAGCCTTTTAAGATTGTAATGAAGCCTTATTTTTTTTTAAAAGTGGTAAAAATTGAAGCAGAACAGCTATAATTACAACACATCCTCCAATAAGGACCATTAAAGGTGGTTGCTCATTAATAAAAATCCATGCCCACATGGGCCCTAAAACGGCTTCGGTTAACATTATGATTCCCACTAATGCTGATGGAGTTCGTCTTGCTCCAATAGTAATTAAAATAAAACCAAAACCTAATTGAAAAAATCCTGCTAGAAATCCTAAAAAAATATCATAAAAAGAAATCATAATTTTTCCAGCAACTAAATAACCAACCAACATTGCACATATGCCTGCGATCAATTGTAATGGCACCATATCAACATTAGGATATTTTCTTACAATTAAAATTAAAATTGCAAATGACACTGGCATAATGAAAGCTGCGATATTACCTGACATTTGACCTGGGGATAAAGAAGTTCCAACCATTAAAATTATTCCTAAAATTGCTAAAATAATCGAAACTAAAGTTAATTTTGAAACTTTTTCCTTCAGAAATAAATACCCAAATATTGCCAAAAATATTGTTTGAGTTTGAATTATGAAATTTGTGTTTGCAACGGTGGTATTATACATAGCAAAGACATATCCACAAAAACCAGTAGATAATATTAATCCACCTATTAATCCTGGAATTCCAGAACTAACAAAAGCAGTAAAAACTTTTTTTCTATATGTCAGTAATAAAAAAATACTAACAACTAATATAAAAAAAATTGATCTCCAAAACAAAATTTGCCACAGATTTGCACCTTGAAATGATTTAACAATAAGCCCTCCAAAACTGAGACTTAATGCTCCAAAAAAAACCAAAAGCGGACCAGGTAATTTAGAAATAATGTTCATTATATTTGACTTAAAAGATTTTCGGTTTCCATTTGATATAATTTGTAAAGTTTTTCTGCTTCTTTTAATTCAATTAATTTAAATTTAATTTTTTTACTTGGAGGTGTTTGTACCAATCTATCATAATCAGCACTTATGACTACACCAATTTTCGGGTAACCTCCAATAGTACCATGATCAGACAACATGATAATCGGATTACCGTCTGCTGGAACTTGGATTACACCTTTAGTTAGACCTTCTGATCTAATGTTTGTTTCTTTTAAATTTTTTATTTTAGGCCCTCTAAGTCTCATGCCCATACGATCAGAAAGTTTGGTAACTAAAAATTCTTTAGAGCAAAATTCTTTTATTGATTGTTCAGAAAAATAATCAAAATTAGTTCCTTTCAATATTCTTATATATTCAATTTTTGAATTCATATATTTAAGACTTTTATTGGAATAATTATCTTTAAAATCTTTAAGTAAGAATTTTTCATCTTTTTGAATCTTATTTCCATTGTTCGCGCCAACATTTGATCTTACATGAGTAGAAAAGCTTCCAAAATTTTTTTTAAGCTCAAAACCACCACTGACTGCAAAATATCCATAAATTGAATTATTAGTTGATATAATATCTACTTCATCATTTTTTGATAAATTATAATTTTTGTAGCAATCACCAGTTATTAATTTACCATTTTTTTTTATATTGAATTTAATATCGCCCGATATAGCAAAATTTATATTACCTTCCTCGATTTTTATAAGTGGTCCTTGGTACGCAAATTCGATAGCAGCCTCATTATGTTTGTTTCCAACCAATTTATTTGCTATTAAATAATTTCTTTTATCCATGACACCGCTAAAAGGTAATCCTATATGGTAAAAATTACTCCTCCCTAAATCTTGAAAAGTTGAATTTATACCTTCTCTCAAAATTATAATTCTATTCTTTTTCATTAAGTTTGATGTATTCTTTTTTATTAATTTCATAAAATAACACAGTATCACCGGGATTAATTAATATTGGTTGTTTCTCATTTTTTTGATCAAAAATTTTAATTGGAGTACTTCCTAAAATATTCCAGCCACCTGGACTTTCAAATGTGTAGATGTTTGTAAACTGTTCTGTAATGCCAACAGCTCCTTTTGGTACTTTGACTCTTGGTGTTTCTAGTCTTTCTAGTCTGATTTTTTTATGAATATCACCTAAGAAAGGCATTCCAGCGATAAAGCCAGTCATGTAACAGAAATACTCTTTATTTAAATATTTTTCTAAAATTTCTTTTTTTGATAATTTTAATTTTGATGAAAGTCTCTCAATATCTAAAGCAAATTCATCATCGCAACAAGTTGGGATTTTTATTAATTTATGATCCTGTTTTATATCCTTTTCAGAAATATTAATGTCTTCAATTTTTTTTTTAAGTTCTGTAAAATTTATTACATTTAAATCAAATGATATTATAAGTTTATTGTAAGAGGGTGTTATATTATTTATTCCTTTTATTTTTAAATTTTTTATATTTTCAAAATATTTTATTACTTTAATGTTTGTCTTTTGATTTACCTCATTTCCAAAATCACAATATAGTGCTGCGTCACCAAGATTTGATATATTTTTTATCATGACATGTTATACTTTAACAATGGATAGTATGGAAATTAATATTAATTGTGATTTAGGAGAAAAATCCAAACATCATTCAAACATTAACGATCCAAAATTGTTAGAAATTGTTAATTCAGCAAACATTGCGTGTGGCTATCATGCTGGGGATTATGAAACTATGGATAGTACTATTTTAATTTCTAAGAAAAATGGAGTAAGCATTGGTGCCCACCCATCTTTTGATGATCCTGAAAATTTTGGTAGAAAAAGACTCGATATTTCTAATACAGAAATTGAAAAACTTATTAAAGACCAATATGAAATTCTTCAAAGTATAGCTGAGAAGCATAATGAAAATGTAACTCATATCAAGCCACATGGAGCTTTAAATAATATGGCTTGTGAAGATATTAATTTAGCAACCATACTTGCTAATATAATTTACAAACTAAACAAAGAATTGATATATCTTGTTCCAACCGGGTCAAAAATGGAAACAGCAGCAAAAAAATTAAATATGAGAATTGCTTGTGAAATTTTTGCTGATAGAAATTACGAAGATGATGGTAATTTAGTTTCTAGAACAAAACCAAATGCATTAATAACAGATCCTAATATAGCTAAAAAACACATTTTATCTATGGTCAAAAACCAAGCCATAAATTGTTACTCAGGTAAACAAATTCCTTGTGAAATTGATTCTGTGTGTATTCATGGAGATAATGAAAACTCTTTAAATACAGCAAAAATAATTAAAGAAGAACTATCTATAAATAATTTAAATTTAATACCTCTTAATAAAATGAAAAAATTTACTCAGTGAAAAATTTTAATTACTTTTTTTTATTATTTTTTTTAATTTCAATATTATTTAAAGCCTATGCATATGAGGGAAAACAAGAAAACCTAGGTAGAGAAGGACCTCCTCCAGCAGGGCCTTACAAACTTGGTTATAAAGAGTTAGAAAGAGCACTGAAAACTGAAAAAAAAGGTAAATTTAAAAAGGCTAAAATTAAATTTGAAAAAGCATTAGATTTTTTATTAGAAGCTAATGCTGAGGATCCTGCAAATCCCGATATACTAAATTATTTAGGTTTATGCAGTGCAAAATTAGGATTAAATGAGAATGCTGAAATTTACTATCTTTTAGGTTTAGAGTTAAATGATCAGCATAATAGTATTAAGTACAATTTGGGAGTTTTTTACAAAAACCAAAGTAGAACTAGGGATTATAAAGAAGTACTAAATTCTCTTAAGAATTGTGGATGCGAAGAATATAAAAATTTAAAAAAGCTTACAAATTAGACTTTTTGCGGTGTAAAATTGTCTCCTAGCTAAAAAGATTATTGTTTAAAAAACTCTAATTCATATATTGCAAACATGTTAAATAAAATAAATATTTTAATTATAGCATTTTTTCTTTTAACCGTATCAGCATACTCTGCAGGGGACTCTGGTGGGAGCAGCGGCGAGGGAAAGATATCAAAGTATGATCAGGGTCATAAACTAGTTTTGTCAGGTAAACATTGGGAAAAAAAAGCAGACAAATTTTTCAAAAAGGGTAATACAACCAAAGCAGAAAAAAATTTAGCAAAAGCAGAGAAGAAATATGAAAGGGCTTTCAAATTATTTTTTGAGTATAATAAAGAAAAGCCGAATAATGCAGATACACTTAATTATTTAGGATTTACAAGCAGAAAATTAGGTAATTTTGATGAAGCTGAAAAATATTATTTATCTGGTTTAAAAATCAAGCCAAACCATAAAAGAATAAACCAATATCTAGGTGAACTTTATCTAAATACAAACAGAAAAGATAAAGCAATCGAGCAATTGACTATTTTAGAAAGCTGCAATTGCAAAGAATACGATCAACTCAAAGAAATAATTGACGGAAAAAGAATTTCAAAGTATTAGTAAATCCAGCTAAAAATTGGAATATATTAATTTTATAAAATTTAGATCACCTTGATTGAAGAAATTGTAATATTAACACAAATTATTTTTATTGATATAATTTTAGCTGCAGATAATGCAATAATAATAGGATTAATTGCTGCTAACTTTGTACCAAAAAATAGAAAACAAATAATACTTTGGGGTGTTGCTGGAGCATTAGTATTCAAGGTAGTGTTTGCTTTATTCGCAACATATTTGTTTAAATTTTACTTTATTAAAATTCTTGGTGGTTTATTGTTAATTTGGATTGTTTATGATCTTAAAAAAGACTTATTTGAAATAAAAAAAATTAAATCACCAACAAAAAAATCAAAAGAACCGTCTTATATTCAAAGCGTGTATAAAGTTTTATTTGCGGATATAACAATTAGTTTTGATAACGTTATTGGTGTGGTTGGTGCATCTAAAGGGCATTTTGGCTTTATGATATTTGGATTAGTTTTATCTGTAATCTTAACTGGTGCTCTTGCTACCGTTCTTGCTAATTATATTCAGAAACATTTATGGATTGCTTACGTGGGTTTAGGTTTTATTTTGTTAGTTGCCCTTCAACTTGTTATAGGCGGATTAGTGGATTTAGAAATATTATCGATCAATGAAAACTTTAAAAAATATTTCTAATAAGAATATTTTTTTGTAGGATATTTTTTTGATTTAACCTCAGATTTAAATTTTGACACTGCTGCATTTATAATTTTTTTTATATTTACATATTTTTTAACAAACTTGATTTTAGCATCTGTTAAACCTAAAACATCATCCGTTACTAAAACTTGCCCATCACAATGAACAGAAGCTCCGATACCTATAGTTGGAATTTTTAATAATTTAGTAATTTTTTTTGAGATATCACTATAAGTACATTCTAAAACTATTCCAAACACTCCACTTTTCTCCAAAACTTGAGCATCTTTTAATAGTTTATTTCTCTCTTTTTCAGTTTTACCTACTGATTTAAATTTACCTTTAATAGTCTGTGGTGTTAGCCCAATGTGGCCCATTACAGGAATTTTATTTTTTACTAGATGACGAACTATATGTTGTACTCTAACTCCACCTTCTACTTTAACTGCGTCACACTTTGTTTGTTTCATAGCAAGCTTTGAATTTTTGAGCGCCTCAGATTTATTTCTATATGTGTTATAAGGCATATCAATTACGAGAAGACTTTTTTTTACACCCATCCTTACACTTTTTGTGTGCTCTAACATCATTTTAAGATTAACTTTTCTTGTTGTATTATAATTGTAAAGCACTGACCCTAAAGAGTCTCCAACCAGAACAACATCTGCGTGGTTGTCTAATATTTCTGCAATATTTTTTGAGTACGCGGTAAGACACACGATTTTAGATTTATTTTTTTTGTTTATAATTTTTTTAATTTTGTTATTCATCACTCCAACTCTATGGTGCTTGGTGGTTTAGATGTTATGTCATAAACAACTCTATTTATACCTTTAATATCATTAATTATTTTATTTGAAACAATCTGCATAAATTCTTTGTTAAAATCAAAGGTATCGGCAGTCATTCCATCTTCTGAAGTAATTGCTCTTAACAAACATATATATTCATAAGTCCTATTATCTCCCATAACTCCAACAGTCTTAACCGGCAACAAAGCAGCGTATGCTTGCCATATCTTGTCATATAATTTGAAATTTTTTAGTGAATTTATAAAAATATCATCGGCATTCTTTAAAATCTTGATTTTATCTTTCGTTATTTCTCCAGGCATGCGGATTGCTAATCCTGGTCCTGGAAAAGGGTGCCTCAATACGATTTCTTTTGACAATTTAAGCTCTAAACCTAATTTTCTAACTTCATCTTTAAATAATAGTTTCAATGGCTCAACTAATTTTAATTTCATTTTTTTTGGCAAGCCTCCAACATTATGGTGAGATTTGATTTTAGATGTCTGGCTTCCTGTTACTGACTTACTTTCAATTAAATCTGGGTATAGCGTCCCCTGTGCTAAATATTTAACGTTTTTAATTTTTTTTGCATATCTCTCAAATATTTTAATAAATAAATTTCCAATTATTTTTCTTTTCTTTTCTGGATCAGAAACTTTACTTAGTTTCCTTAAAAAAAGATTTTTAGCATCTACATAAATAAGATTTATCTTAAATTTACGTCTAAAAGTTTTAACGACTTGGATTTCTTCATTCTTTCTTAATAAACCAGTATTTACAAAAATACACGTCAGTTTTTTTCCTATTGCATTATGGATCAACTTTGCAACAACGCTACTATCTACGCCTCCAGAAAGAGCACATATTACTTTGGAATTACTCACAATTCTTTTCACATCTTCTACAAGGATTTTTTTTTGATTTTTAGAAGACCAGTTTTTTTTTGTTTTACAGATTTTAAAAATAAAGTTTTTTAATATTATTTTCCCTCTTTCTGTATGGGTTACTTCTGGATGAAATTGTATTCCATAAAGTTTTTTATTAGAATTTTCAATAATTGAAAATTTTGAGGTTTCAGTTTTTGCGATAACTTTAAACCCTTTTGCTAACTTTGTTACTTCATCTGCGTGGCTCATCCAAACTTTGTTTAAACCGTTTTGATTGAAAAAGTTTTGGGTTAGCTTACTTTTATTTATTCTCTTTAGTTTTGCTAAACCAAATTCTCTGTGTTTTGCTTTTTTGACTTTCCCCCCTAATTCTTTAGATATTACTTGATGACCAAAGCAAATTCCTAATATTGGAAGACTCCATTCAAATAATTCTCGTCTGAACTTTACTTTTTTAGATTGGTAAACATTTAATGGACCACCAGATAAAATTATTCCCTTTATTTTAGATTTATTTAGTTTCGAATTCATTTTTTTATGGCTAATTATCTCTGAATAAACGCCTAGTTCTCTAATTCTTCTAGCTATAAGTTGTGTAAATTGTGAACCAAAATCAATAATTAAAATCTTATTTAAATTATTGTTAAGATCCATTTTTTGGTTCAATGTCTGCTAACGATTTTTCAATATTTTCTAATTTTTTACAAAGATTTTTACAAATTGAGGAAAAATTTTCTTTAAGTTCTTTTACTTTAGAATAATTCGATTTTTTAAGCTCATAGTTAATTAATAGATGCATTGCTTCCTCATTTTTAGGATCTAATAATAAAGTAGTATTTAAATTCTTAATTTCCTCTTTTTCATTTTCTTCATTTTTATAAATTTTTGCTAAAAATAAATAAGATTCTGCATCTTTTGGATTAAAAACAATATTTCTTTGAAATAAAAATTTAGAATCCTCATATTTTTTTTGATCAAATTTCTGTTTAGCTTCATTAAAGAAATTTTCAGATAAAGAGTGATTGCTTATAAAAAAAATAGCAATAATCGTCATCAATAGACTAAATATTTTAGAACTAATATTTTTCATCTTTTTTAATTTCATCTATATTATGTACCATACTTTCATAAAATCCTGCCTTTGTAATTTTTACAAATTTAGGTTTATTTCTTAGATTTAAAACTTTTTTAGATCCAAGATATCCCATTGAAGATTTTAGTCCTCCAATTAGTTTAAAAATTATTTTATCTACTGGACCTTTATATTTAACAAAACCCTCAACCCCTTCTGGGACATATTTAGATTTATCTTTTTGCTTTAATTGAAAATATCTATCAGCTGAACCCTTGTTCATTGCTCCTATTGAGCCCATGCCTCTAAAAACTTTATAAGTTTTACCATTTTTTTTTAGAATTTTCCCTGGTGCCTCATTTGTACCAGCAAAAAGTGAACCGATCATTACCGCATCAGCACCAGCTGCTAGTGCTTTAGCTATATCACCTGAAAATTTTATACCTCCATCAGCAATAATTTTTACTTTTTTATTTTTTAAACCTTTTTTCACATTGATAATTGCACTTAATTGGGGAACACCTATGCCTGCCACAAGTCGAGTTGTACAAATTGAGCCTGGACCAATCCCAATTTTAATTAAATCCACACCAAGATTTGCCAAAAAGTTTGCAGCTTCAGCAGTAGCAATATTACCTGCGCATAATAATGTTTTTTTATGTTTGTATTTTTTAATTGTTTTAATTATTTGTTTAACTTTTTTGGTATGTCCATGAGCAGTATCAACAACAATTAAATCAATTTTTTCTTTAATTATTGCTAAGGCTCTTTTTGATTCTAAATCTCCAGCACCAACTGCAGCCCCAACTTTAAGATTTTTAGATTTAACTTTTCTAATTTCCTTAATCTGTTTATCAATTGTAAAATTTCTATGTATTACTCCAATTCCACCTGCTTTAGCTAAAGCTACGGCCATCTTAGATTCTGTTACAGTATCCATTGCTGAGGACAATAAAGGAATATTAATCTTATAATCGTTTCTTAAGTAAGTAGAAGTGTCAACCTGCGATGGTAGAACTTCTGAGTACCTGGGGGCTAGAGTAACATCATCGAAAGTAAGTGCTTCTTTAATAGGATCCATAATCCTATATATACGATTCTTAAAAAAATAAAAGAGGACTTAACGTAAAATTTTACAAATTATAAAATTTTCCTTTGAGTCTTTTCTGCTAGATTGTGGTTTAAAAACTCTTACTTCTTTGAATATTTGTTTAGCTTCAGAAATAATTTCATTAAAACTTGTGCCCATAAATAACTTTGAAATAAATTTCCCCCTCTGATTTAATTGGTTTTTTGCGAAACTCATTGCATCCATACAAAGTTCTCCTGTTACAATAGAGTCAAGATTCTTATTTCCAGTAGTGTTTACTGCCATATCAGAAACAACTAGGTCTACTTTTTTATTGAAATATTCTTTAATTTTTTGCTTATATATTTCCTCGGAAAAATCACCAATTAATTGGTGAACTTTATTGATCTTTTGAAATTCTAATAAATCTATTGCTAAAATTTTTCCATTTTGGATATTTTTTGAAAGATATTGAGACCAACTTCCTGGCGCTGCTCCTAAATCTATAGCTGTATAGACTTCTTTTAATATTTTAAATTTTTCGTCAATTTCTTTTAGTTTATAAATTGCTCTTGAACGATAACCTTCTATTTTAGATTTTCGTACATAGATATCTCTACGCTGTTTATTAATCCAATTTTTTGAAATTTTATTTTTTTTCAATTAATGACCAAACCTTAAGCTTTTTAAAATAGTTTTATTTTCTAAAGTTTGAATTTGAATTTTTACTGAACTATCAATTCTCATGTCTTTTTTATTATCCCAAATACCTGCTGCAAGAT
The DNA here is from genome assembly GCA_902536765.1 of uncultured Pelagibacteraceae bacterium. Classification (GTDB taxonomy): domain Bacteria; phylum Pseudomonadota; class Alphaproteobacteria; order Pelagibacterales; family Pelagibacteraceae; genus Pelagibacter. The sequence goes on along the minus strand of CACAYM010000007.1, from coordinate 10,764 downwards.
GCATTATTCCAATTTTGCTATTTGGTAGAAAAGGTTCTACGAATGTGTCTCTACCTACATCAAATTTAGGTAGAAGGTTGCTTGCAATCCAATTACAGCTTAATGGTAAAAATTCAGTAGCAACATTATCTATATAAATACTCATATTAATTGCTAGACCTTCGGAACCAAATATTTTCCCTGATTTTAATGTGGTTTCTAAATTTTTTTGCCATGTATTCCAACTACTTGAATTTTTCTCTAGAGAAAAAACTCCGATATTTACATGAGGAGCGAAAGCAAGTTTTCTCGCTTTATCTATTCCTATTTTAGAACTGACAGCATGTTTAAAATTTTGTGATTTTATTACTGCTATCTTTCCAATAAGCCAATTTACTTTAGAAGTAACCCTATAACCTGGGCCTATTGTTTGAGTAATTCCTAGCTTACCATTTTCACATGCTTTAAAATATAGGTCAATTGCATTCCAATCATTTACCCATGCATCGCAATCAATCCAAAGGTACTTTTCATAATTAGGAAAATATTTTGGTAAAAAAGCCCTAGAAACCTGACTCTTCAACCACTCTTTTCCTTTTACTTTAATTGATGAAACTTGAATATCCCATTCAGCATTTTTTATTTCATCTACTTTATCTGAAAGTTCGTTTAGTTGCTCTTGCTCTAAACCAGCATCTAAAATACATATTGCTACGGAATTACTTTGATCGAATTGTTTTATTGAGTCTATTAGTTCATTTAGCAGATTAAAATAATTTGAATCAGCTAAAGAAACTATAACATTTTTTTTCATCTATAACATATCTTCAGGCTCGTCTTCAGCAGATGTTTTATTTGACAATGAACCTTTTTTCAATTTTTGATAATGAAAAATGCTGAATGGAATAGCTAAAAGATAAATCAAAGAACCTATTGCAATTACATTGAATGGGAATATTAATAAAAGTCCAAAAAGTAAAACTATACCTAAAAGTAAAAATATTGTTGTACTTCTAGGAACGACAATTTTTTTGAATGAATAAGTTGGTATTTTGCTTATTAATAAGATCGAAACAATTATAAAAAGAATTGGTGTTATTAATTCTATATTGTAATTAAATATGTTTAATCCACTTTGTTCATAAACAAGAGGGCTCAGCACTAAAATACCTCCTGCAGGTGATGGAACGCCTTGAAAAAAATTATCTCTCCATGATGGTTCTCCACCAGTATTGACGTTAAACCTAGCTAATCTTAAAGCAACGCACACAACATAAATTAAAGAAATCAACCAACCAATTTTTCCCAGAGCATTTAGCGACCAAAAATACATTATAAATGCGGGCGCAACACCAAAACTTATAATATCTGTTAGCGAATCTAGTTCTTTACCGACCTTAGAAGTTCCTTTTATTAATCTTGCAATTCTTCCATCTAAGCCGTCAATTATTGCAGCACACACAATAGCTACTATTGCAAGTTTAAAGTTTTGATTTAGAGCAAAGTTAATTGAAGTTAACCCAATACATACGCCAATAAGTGTTAATGTATTAGGTAAAATTACCCTTGCACTTTTATCTGTTACAATTTTAAATTTTTTTCTTGGTTCGTTCATTTTATCTTTTAGCAATAAGTGACTCCCCAGCTATAGTTTTCTGATTGACTTTAACAAGTGGTTTATAATTTTCAAAATACAGGTCTGATCTACTTCCAAATCTTATCATCCCAATTCTCTCTCCTTGTTTGAGGTCTGAATTTTCTGAAGTATCTGTAACAATTCTTCTTGCTATTAAACCTGCTATTTGAACTACAATTATATCTTCGCCTTTTGAATTAGTAATTTTGTAGTAATTTCTTTCATTTTCTTCACTAGCTTTATCAAGAGAGGCATTAAAAAATTTTCCTGGCTTGTACAAAATTTCTGAAACTTTTCCCGCACAAGGTGATCTATTTACATGACAATCGAAAACATTCATAAAAATACTTACTTTAGTAAATTTTTTATTTTCTAAATTAAGTTCTTTTGGTCCTTCATTTTCTTGAACTTGTAAAACTAAACCATCTGCCGGACTTACCAAGTAATCATCATCATCTATTGAATATCTTTCAGGATCTCTAAAAAAATAGTAACACCAGATTGTAAGAACTAATCCAATTAGTCCTAAGAAGCTGCTAATTAAGTATAAAATTATTGTAGCAATTGTAAAAATTACTAAAAATTTATATCCTTCGTTATGAATTGGTGGAAATACTTTGTCTATCATAATTATATATTTGGTAATATGGTCCTAATATGTATATTAAACTCCAAAATTCAATTATTAAGATATATATTCTAATATGAGCAAAATTAAGGTTAAAAACCCAATTGTTGAGCTAGATGGCGATGAAATGACTAGGGTAATTTGGGATTTCATAAAAAATAAGCTAATCCTTCCCTATTTAGAGCTAGATATAAAATATTACGATTTAGGAATCAAAAGTAGAGATAATACTTCAGATAAAATTACAGTTGACTGCGCTCATGCAATTAAAAAATATGGCGTTGGAATAAAGTGTGCAACAATAACTCCAGACGAAGCTAGAGTTAAAGAATTTAATTTGAAGAAAATGTGGAGATCTCCAAATGGAACTATAAGAAATATTTTAGGAGGAACTGTTTTTAGAGAACCTATATTATGTAAAAATATTCCAAAATTAGTTCCAAGTTGGGAAAATCCAATTTGTATAGGAAGACACGCCTTTGGAGATCAATATAGAGCAACTGATTTTCAGGTTCCAGGAAAAGGTAAATTGGAAATAAAATGGACATCTGAGGATGGAAATGACAAAAAAGAATTTGAAGTTTTTAACTTTCCTGGTCCAGGTGTAGCTCTTTCAATGTATAACTTAGATCAATCAATCATAGACTTTGCAAGATCATGTATGAACTATGGTCTAAATAGGAAATGGCCAGTATTTCTATCAACTAAAAATACAATCTTAAAAAAATATGATGGAAGATTTAAAGATTTATTTCAAGAAGTTTATGAAAAAGAATTTAAAGAAAAATTCAAAGAAAGAGGTATTACTTACGAACATAGATTAATTGATGACATGGTTGCTTGCGCTATGAAATGGAATGGTAATTATATATGGGCTTGCAAAAATTATGATGGTGATGTTCAATCAGATACAGTTGCACAAGGTTTTGGATCACTAGGTTTAATGTCTAGTGTTCTAATGAGCCCGGATGGTAAAACGATTGAAGCAGAAGCTGCGCATGGAACTGTAACAAGGCATTATAGATTACACCAACAAGGTAAAGAAACTTCAACAAATCCTATTGCATCAATATTTGCATGGGCAAGAGGTTTATACCACAGAGCAAAATTAGATAATAACGAGGATTTAAAAAAATTTGTGAAAAACTTAGAAAAAACTTGCATCCAAACTGTAGAGTCTGGTTCGATGACTAAAGATTTGGCAATCTTAGTAGGTCCATCAACTAAACATTTGACCACAAATCAATTCTTAGATGTAATTGATGCGAACTTGAAAAAAAGATTAAACTAAAGCTTTTAAGCTTTTAAAAGCATCCTCAATTTTATCTTTGTTCACTCCTCCAGCTTGAGCGAAATCAGGTCTTCCTCCACCACCTTTTCCGCCAATAATTTCTGAACCACTTTTAACAAATTTAACTGCATCATATTTGCTTTTAAGCTTATCTGTTATACCTACCGCTAAACCAACTTTATCGTCTTTGCTTGCAAAAATAATCACTATTCCTTCCCCTATTTCTTTCTTTCCATTATCAATTAATCTTCTTAATTCTTTTGGAGGAAGTCCATCAATTTTTTGCATCCTAACATTTACACCATTAATTTTTTCATCATTAATAATATTTTTTGATTTATTATTTATTATTTCATTGATGGATAATTTTTCTAATTCTTTATTTAATTCTTTAATTAAATCTTTTTTATTTTCTTTATTTAAATTTGGTTTTCCTCCAAGTTTTTTAATTTCTTCTGATAAAACTTTAATTGTTTCTTCATCTTTTTGTTCAGAAAGATTAGATTGTTTTTCTTTATTTTTTAAAAATTCATCTAATTGTTTGTCTCTAAGAGCTTCAACTCTTCTTACACCCGCTGCTATAGCTGATTGACTAACAACTTTAAAATTCCCAATATCACTGGTATTTTTTACATGTGTTCCACCACATAATTCGGTTGAAAAATATTTATTTCCTTCTTCACCCATAAAAACCACCCTAACCTCATCTCCGTACTTTTCTCCAAATAATGCTAATGCACCATGAGCAATACCTTCTTTTGGAGTCATTATTCTTGTAATTACCTCTGATTTTTTATTCACCATTTGATTTACATGTTCATCTATTTTTACCATTTCATCTGAAGAAATTGGCTTCATATGACTAAAGTCAAAACGTAATCTATCTGGAGCAACTAATGATCCTTTTTGCATCACGTGTGTTCCTAGTATTCTCCTTAAAGACTCGTGCAATAAATGTGTTGCTGAATGATATGCTTTCACATTTTCTCGTCTTTCAATATCAATTTTGAGTTCTACGTTATCCTTTAAACTGAAGTTTCCTTTTTCAACTTTTCCGTAATGTACAAATAAATTACCTAATTTTTTTTGAACATCTGAAACTTTAAAAATATTATTTCCATTAGATATTGTGCCATTATCACCAACTTGTCCTCCAGACTCACCGTAAAATGGGGTTTGGTTTAAAATTACCATACCCTCATCACCTTCTTTTAAACTATCGGATTGTTTGTTATTTCTAATTAAACTTAAAATTACTCCTTCTGCTTGATTAGTTTCATAACCTAAAAATTCAGTTGAGCCTATTTTGTCTTTAATTCCAAACCATATTTCATCTACTGAACTATCGCCTGATCCTTTCCAATTTTTCTTTGCAAGTTCCTTGCTGTCTTTCATAAGTTTGTTAAATTTTTCGTGGTCTAAGCTTAGTGATTTATTTTTAAGAATGTCTTCTGTTAAGTCTAAAGGGAAACCATAAGTGTCATAAAGTTTGAAAGCTACTTCACCAGGTAAAACTTTATCTATCTTTTCAATCTCATCATCTAATATCTTCATACCTCTTTCTAAAAGAACTAAGAATTTTTCCTCTTCCATTTTTAATGTTTCTTTAATTAACGATTGTGCTCTTTCTAATTCAGGATAATTGCCAGACATTTCGTTTTCTAAGGTTTTAAATATATTATAAAAAATTGGTTCTTTAGCTCCTAGTAGATGTGAATGCCTCATTCCCCGTCTCATAATTCTTCTCAAAACATAACCTCGTCCCTCATTTGAAGGCAAAACCCCTTCTGCTAATAAAAATGAACTTGCTCTTAAATGGTCTGCAATTACTCTAAAACTAGACAGGTTTTTATCTGTAGGTTTTACTTTAACAGTATCAGAAATTGAATTTATTAATTTTAAAAAGTGATCTGTTTTATAGTTATCATGTGTACCTTGAAGTAATGCAGCAATTCTCTCAAGTCCCATTCCAGTATCAACAGACGGTTTGGGTAAATCAATTCTTTTATCTTTAGTTACTTGCTCATATTGCATGAAAACTAAATTCCAGATTTCAATATATCTATCACCATCCTGATCTTTTGTTCCTGGAAGACCTCCTTGTAAATGATCTCCGTGATCATAAAATATCTCAGAACAAGGTCCACAAGGTCCTGTTTCGCCCATTGACCAAAAGTTGTCTGATGTTGCTATTCTGATTATTCTGTCCTCACCGAAACCTGTTATTTTCTTCCACAAATTAAAGGCTTCATCATCCTCATTAAAAACAGTGAAATAAAGTTTATTTTTGTCTAATCCAAAATCTTTTGTAATTAAGTTCCAAGCAAGCTCAATTGCTCTTTCTTTAAAATAATCCCCAAATGAAAAGTTGCCCAACATTTCAAAAAATGTGTGATGTCTTGGAGTGTATCCAACATTTTCTAAATCATTGTGCTTTCCACCAGCACGAACACATTTTTGAGAAGTTGTAGCTCTTTTATAATCTCTTTTTTCAAGGCCTGTAAAAACATTTTTGAACTGAACCATTCCTGAGTTTGCGAACATCAAGGTTGGATCGTTATTTGGCACTAAATTACTTGAGTCAACGATTGTATGACCGTTTTTCTCAAAATATTTTAAGAAAGTTTTTCTTATCTCGTTTAGTGATTTATCGGCCATATTTTTAAAATACAGCTTTTTTAATTGATGTCTAGATAACTATAGGGAAAAAAGGCGCTTAAAATAAGCGCCTTTTTAGATAACTAAAAGTTAATTCTTTTTAGATGGTGTCTCTTCTTTTTCTTCTGCTTTTACTTTTTCTTGATCGATAGGATTGCCCTCAATCTTTTTTGAAATCAAGCCAGCTTTCTCTCTAATAGCCATTTCAATTTCAGCAGCAGCTTTTGGATTTTGTTCAAGGTAAAGTTTTGCATTTTCCTTCCCTTGACCAATTTTCTCACCTTTATAAGCATACCAGGCACCAGATTTTTCAACTATGTCTGCTTTTGCTCCAAGGTCTATTAATTCCCCCGTTTTGCTAATTCCTTTTCCATACATTAAGTCGAATTCAACAACTTTAAATGGTGGCGCAACTTTATTTTTTACTACCTTCACTCTTGTTGCATTTCCAATAATTTGCTCTTTATCTTTAATCGCACCAATTCTTCTAATATCCATTCTAACTGATGAATAAAACTTTAATGAGTTACCACCTGATGTAGTTTCTGGACTTCCAAACATAACACCAATTTTCATTCTAATTTGGTTAATGAAAATAACCATAGTATTTGTTCTAGAAATCGAACCAGTCAGTTTTCTCAATGCTTGGGACATCAATCTAGCTTGTAAACCGACATGATGATCTCCCATATCTCCTTCTATTTCTGCTCTAGGAGTTAATGCAGCAACAGAGTCAACAACTAGAACCGACATTGAACCTGATTTTATTAAAGTGTCAGTAATTTCTAAGGCTTGTTCACCAGTATCTGGCTGCGAAATTAGTAATTCTTCAGTATTAACACCTAATTTTTTTGCATAAACTGGATCTAATGCATGCTCTGCATCAACAAATCCACAAATACCACCTGCCTTTTGTGCTTCTGCAACTACTTGAAGCGCAAGTGTTGTTTTTCCAGAAGATTCTGGCCCATAAATTTCGATAATTCTTCCTTTTGGAAGACCACCAATTCCAAGAGCTAAGTCTAAACTTAAAGATCCTGTTGAAACTGACTCAACATCCATAGCTTTCTGTTGACCAAGCTTCATTACAGAGCCTTTACCAAAAGTATCAGTAATTTGATCTATAGCTGCGTCTAGCGCCTTGTTTTTCTCTTTGTTTTCCAAATCTTTATCTTTTGCGGTTTTAACCACTTTTAAGTTATTTTTTGTCATTTAATGCCTCTTTTTTTTGCGTTTTTTGTCACTCGAATCATGATATTAAATGTACACATTTTGTTCTCATTGGCAAGAACTTAATTTATTTAGATAAAATAAGCTAAAAATAGCCTAATTATTGAAACCTAGATGATCGGCGCTCAAAATACCAACTGATTGAAGAAGTTTAAATTTTGATAATAAAAATTCTCTCTCTGAATTTGCAAGACTTATTTGGGAATTGAGTAAAATAGAATTTGATTGAATCACATCCAATGTGGATCTACCTTTGCCACTTTCATATTCTGCAGTAATTCCTTCATTTGCTATTTGAGCCGCTCTTACCTGCAACTTAACAGACTCTAACATACTTGCATTTGATTTCATGTTTGACCAAGCAGTGGTTACATTAGTATCGTTAATTCTTAATGCATTATCTAATAATAATTTTTTTCTATTTCTTAAGTTTTTAGATTTACTTAAGCCAGCATAATTTTTTCCTCCAGAAAAAAGTGGCCATGATACTGTTGCTTGAACAGTCTCTTTATCTTGTTGGTCAATTGTAGAACTTAAGTCGTCAGTTTCTTTAGTTTCAAAAGACAATGTTGCTGATGGTGACAAATCAGATTGTGAAATCTTTACGTCTTGTTCTGATTGCTCATACTCTAGTTTTGCAATAATTAGTTCGGGGTTATTGGTTTTTGATAAATTAATTGCATTTTCTAAAGACATAGGAATTTTTAAATTTAAATCAGAATTTTTATTTAATGCAAAAGTATCCTGAATTGGACCAATAACATTTTCATAATTTAATCTTGCTGTAACAACTCCATTTTTAGCTTGAATAAATTTTGCTTGTGCCTCTGCTAATGAGGATTCCGATTGTGCAAGATCAGCTACACTAACTTCTCCCCTATCTAATCTAATTCTGTCAGTTTCAACTTGTCTTTCGAGTAAACCGACATTTCTTTCATTAATTGAAAATTTCTCATTTGCCACAATCATTCCAGAAAAAGCTTCAACTGCTTTAAGAAGTATTTTTTGTTCAGATTTTAATAATTTCGCATCGGCTAAGTCTATGCCCAATTTACTTTTTTTAAAATCAGCAACTCCCCCAAAACCTTGGAATATTTTTTGTTCTATTTTAACTGATTTTGACTCTGGGTTAACATCGGTAATTGTAGCATTAGTACCATCTCGGTTAGTTAATCTTGAAGTATCTTCTGAACTTTTAGATCCCGATAATGTTATCGAAGGTAAAAAATCACTTCTTGAAATATTAAGATCTGATTTTGACACTTTAATATTTTCTCTTTCAGCATTTAATTCCGGATTATTTTGATATGCCTCTTTTAATGCCAGGGACAAATTAATTGCAAAAGCATTAGAGGTCAAAAAATAAAAAGCTAAAATTATTAATATTTTTTTCATTTATTATATTTTAGTCTTGTAATTTGATGATGTCCATTTAATGACATCACAATTGACGAGTATTTCGTTGCAGTTTTAAACATATGTTCAGTAATTCTTTGGTATGTCATCATAAATTTTAATACTTCTTGTTTATTCATTACCTTGGAGTTTTTCTTATTTTTATTTTTTATTTTTAATTTTTTTTCTTGAACCAACCTCCACTTTCTTAATAAAGCAAAATTTTCTGCTTTCAAATATAATAAACAATCCATCATGCTATGAAATTTTTTATATTTATTTTTAAGATTTAAATTAACGTATTTTCTCCATTTCATAGATTTATCATTAAACCTTTCTAAAGAATTTATGGGTTTTATAAGTTGTTTTGTACTTTGAGATTTTGCACCAACACACCAGCCTTCAAAAATTACAATATCTGGTTTTGATTTGACTTTATACCATTTATTTTTTGAAAGCCTGTCATCTATAGATTTATCAAATTTTGGAAGAGATAAGCTTTTTAACTTTTTTGCTTTAACTTTCCTAAACAAATTAAGCATCATATCAATATCATGAGTTCCTGGAACTCCTCTAGTTTTTAACAATGGATGAACTTTTTTAGATAAAATAATTCTTTCTTTCCTAGTTTTATAAAAATCATCAATTGAAATTTTAAATACATTTAATTTAAAATATTTTTCCAGAATTATTTTAATTATTGAAGAGATTGTTGTTTTCCCAGTTCCTTGACCACCTGATAAACCAACAATCATGGTTTTGTTTTTTTTGACTTTTTTAGCCATCCAAAAACAAACTGGTATAAGGAAAGACCTTAACATTTTATCTTTATTTTTGAATTTTTCGCTAGAAATTTCTTGAGTTGATATAAACCTATAACAAGGTTTTTTGACTTTATTCAAACATGCAGAAATTTGCAACATTTTATTTTTTATCTAAAGGATGATTATGACCATCATTTACAGCTACATCTTTAAATTTAAAAACATCAATGTCATCTATACAAGCAACGTTTATTCCGTAAATTTTTGGATTTATTCTTGGTCTATTATGTGTATGAATTCCACAGTTAGTACAAAAATAATGTTTAGCAGTATTAGTATAAAATTGATAAAGTTTTAAAGAATCTTCTCCTTTTATTAATTTAAAATCATTTTCACCTAATACTCCGATTACATATCCCTTTTTTTTGCAAATAGAACAATTGCATCTCATTATTTTTTCAATTCCATTGTCAGGAATGTTTACTTCAGCTTCTACATTTCCACAGTGGCATTTTAATTTTTTTATCATTATTTTTTCCTATCTAATATATGATTATGTCCATCATTTATTCTTACTTTAAATCTAAATAACTCATCCTCAGATATTCCATTTAAACATCCTACATTTATACCATATGTATTAGGATCTGCTCTTCTTTGATTGTGAGTATATATTCCGCAATTAGTACAAAAATAATGTTTAGCAACGTTTGTATTAAATTGATAAAATTTTAATAACTCTTCTCCTTTTGTCACCTTCAAATCTTTTTTATCAATTACAGTGCTTATTGCTCCCTTCCTTTTACACATTGAACAATTGCATCTATAAAGATTTTCTAAGCCTTTGGTTAAGTTCACTTCAATTTCAATCTGACCACAATGACAATTCAATTTTTCCATAATTTATATCCAAGCAATCTATCCCTTGTCTAAGTTATCCACAATCCAACAAAATGTAGTTTGGATGTTCACGTTTTGATTCAGTTTTGATTCAGTTCCAGACTCAAAATACAACCTATTTGACACTATTGAATAAGTGTTGTACTAATGAGAACAAAATAAGAACATTTATTATGAAACTGACTATACCTTACTATTTACACAAAGCAGGAGCTGGTTTTCCGTCTCCAGCTACCGATTACATAGAAGAGGATATAGATCTAAACGTTCACTTAATTAAGAA
>CACAYM010000006.1 GCA_902536765.1 uncultured Pelagibacteraceae bacterium | reverse complement strand
TACGCTGGAAAAAAAATATTTTTTGCATGTGATACTGGATATGGAAATATTTACAAAAAAATTGGTAAAGAGTTTGGGCCAATTGATCTGTCAATGATAAATATTGGTGCATATGACTTTAGACCAATGTTTGAAAAATCAATTTATCACACATCACCTGAGGAGGCTTTGCAAGCTGCTCAGGATCTTAAAAGTAAAAAAGTTTTAGGTACTCATTGGGGTACATTTGTTTTGTCACTTGAGCCAATAATGGAACCTCCAAAAAGATTCAAAGATAACGCAGAAAAATTTGGTTTTAAAAGAGATGACGCCTTGATTTTTAAAATTGGAGAATTTAAAAAATTAAGCGAGGTAATAGATTAATTTAAATATCTAGATTCATATAACAAGAGTTAGGATCCTCTTTGTAGTGAGCAAAAGGAGGGCATTTTTTGAAACCAATTTTCTGAAATAATTCTCTTGCTGGTTTAAAAAATTCTCCAGATCCAGTCTCGATACTTAATTTTCTTAAATTTAAATTTTTCGCTTTAATTAATAAGTGTTTTAAAATTTTCTCACCATAACCTTTTTTCCTGAATTCGTTTGTCACTCTTATAGATTTAAATTCACCATGTTTCTGATCAAATAGCTTTATAGCACCACACCCTACGAGTTTACTGTCCTCCCATATACTCCAAAATTTAATACTAGGATCTTTTAACCCAGGTATATCAAGTACGTGGGTACTCCCTTCAGGAGAAACAGATCTTAATTCTTTAAAATGATTTAGTAATAGTTCATTTACCTCACTATTATCAAAATTTCCCTCTATTGATTTCATAATTAATTAAAACATATAATATAATTAAATTTTTAACCAAGATAATTATAAAATGTTTATTTAAATTTAATTATTATTTCTGATTAATGATTTTACTGAATTTACGAAAGCTTGATGATTGTTCTCAGTTTGAAAGGGTTTCTTCTTATTATCTTTTTTTTCGTCAAGGTTATCTAATATTTTTGTAACATGTTCTATAGCGTTTTCACCCGTTGTATGCACTAATGCCTGATTTATTGTTACGCTTAATCCTGCTTGATAAACGTTACCGGTACTTGCAACTGTATAGGCTGGTCCAATAAATGATGCTGTGGTTTGTATACACCCATTTAAGGCAATTAATAATATTACATATAATGAAAATTTTCTTATCATCCCAACGCGGGATTAATACTGATTCTTTATTTCTGAACAAGTTTGATTTGAAAGTTATACAGTTTGTGTGAATCAAATAGCTTTATAACCGAACTCAAGTGATGCATCTGTGACGGAATGATACAACGATTCTCCAAAACTTCTTAAACACATCACTCTTATCTTATTAGGTTGATCGTTTATGAAATCTATTGTGACTGCAATTCCATTAAAAATTGAATTTACTACTTCATTTTTATTTATATCATTAAAATTAATTGGGCAGCCTTTTTTTAAAACCTCTTTTACATTTTTACCTGATAGTTCAATGATTGCTTTTGAGTGAGATAAATCAGTTATTGCAAACTCGTCGTTAGAAAGATTTTTTGCTATTTCCTCAGATAAACTAATTGTAGCTGACAATGCAAGCCAATTATTTGGGCCTATCCATAATATTCTTACATCGTTATTTTCAGATACTCTAAGTTTATCAGGAAAATCTAGACCGGATAATTTATAATCGTTAATATTTTTCTTATTTTTTTTAAACTTTACAATCTGAAAAATTTTAAAGTTTTTTAATTCTTTTATATTTATAATTTCATCAGAATTTTTATTTTTAAAATTACCATGGTTGCCAACTAAATGAACACTATTTAATGGTGATATACTTGTCATGATCTCACTCTCTCCCCTTTTGGATCTACATAGTGTGATGATACAATTTCAACTGCTATAGTTTTATTTTTTAGTGGAGACATAGCATATAGTTTTGAGCCAATCATATTTTTTCCATCTTTTAAAATAGCTAAAGAAAATGGGTTGTTATGTTCAACACTCCAACAGGAAGCCGAAATATGTCCTAGCTTTGGATTAGGTAACTTTCCTTTAGGATCTTTTACAAGATGTGACCCTTCTGGAATACTTGTCTTTTTATCTAATGGAACTACTCCTACTAATCTTTGTCTATCCTTTTCGTTATAGGCTTTTTTCAATAAAGATCTTTTACCTATAAAATCTTTTTTCTTACTTACTAAACCATCTAAACCAGTATCATAAGGTATTGTTCTTCCATCTAATTCTGATCCAGCAACGTGGCCCATTTCTATTCTAAGAGTTGATAAAGCTTCAGTTCCATATGGTTGCAAATCAAAATCTTTACCAATTTCAATAATTTTTTCCCACATAAAGTTTCCATTATCTGACTCAACATTTACTTCGTAAGCAAGCTCTCCAGAAAATGAAATTCGAAATATTCTCGCATTAACACCAAATAAATTTGCCTCTACAAATCCCATAAATGGTAATCCTTCATTTGAAACATCTGTATCTGGAAAAAGTTTTTGTAATAAATCTCTAGACTTTGGTCCTGCAATAGCAGCACCAGCCCACTGTTCGGTTGTCGACACAACATTAACATCCAGTTCAGGCCAAACTAGTTGTAAATAGTATTCTAAATGAGACAATACATTAGCTGCTTGAGCAGTAGTAGTTGTCATATGGTAATGATTCTCCGAAATCCTTGTAGTTGTTCCGTCATCCATTACGATACCATCTTCTCTAAGCATTACACCATATCTTGCTTTTCCAACTGGTAATTTAAGCCATGCATTTGTATAAACTCTATTTAAAAATTCAGCTGCATCGGGACCTTTAACGTCTATTTTTCCAAGCGTTGTTACATCACAAACACCAACATTTTTTCGAACGTTTTCTGCCTCTCTTTTAGAGGCTTCAAATAATCCTTCATTTCCTCTTTTGTAGTATCTTGGTCGTAACCAAACGCCAGCATCAACAAAAACTGCATTATTTTTTTCATGCCAATTATGCATTGGAGATTTTCTTGTTGGTTTAGAGTGTTTTCCAATTTCTCTTCCTACAATAGCTCCAATAGAAATTGGTGTATAAGGTGGTCTAAATGTTGTGTGTCCTACTGCTGGAACAACTTTATTTTCTATATTTGATACTAATTGTAATCCATTAAGATTACTTGTTTTTCCTTGATCGGTAGCCATACCTAACGTTGTATAACGTTTTACGTGCTCAATAGATCTATAACCCTCTCTAATTGCAAGTTCTATATCTGATACAGCAACATCATTCTGAAAATCTAAAAATCTTTTATATTTTTTTCCTTTTGGTAACGGAACACACCAAAACTTATCGTGTTTAGAATGTTTTTTTTCTGAAACTTTAGGTATTTGCTGGCTATTGTTATTATTTGTAATTTCTTTAGATAATTCAAAACCCTTCTCAAAAGAAGTTTTCAATGTTTCCTCTAAAGTAAATACTCCATTTGCAGAACCCAAGGTTACTTCTTTTTGTTTCGATTTATCTGGCACAAAAGCATCAATTTCTTCTTTAAATTTTGTCTTACCTCCTGATTGAGACGCAAGATGAATAGTTGGAGTCCAAAAACCAGAGACACAAATACAGTCACATTCAATGTTTTTAATTTGATTTAAATTTTGCTTATCTTCAGATATTTCTGCAATATCACAAGATTTTACTTTCTTATAACCTTTAGCCGCAACTACAACATGAGAAAATTTAATATCTATACCAAGAGACTTTGCTTCTTTAACTATTTCTGAGTTACTGTCTTGTCTACTATCCAATACAATTGGATTAATATTATTTTTTTTAAATTCGATGGCAGTTTCATAAGCACTATCATTGTTAGTAAATACAATAGGTTTTTTTCCGACTAAAACTCCATAAACTTTCATGTATTCCTTAGCTGCAGATGCTAAGACTACTCCAGGTGTATCATTGTTTCCAAAAACAATTGGTCTTTCTATCGATCCTGAAGAAATTACTACTTGTTTTGCTCTTATATACCAAAGTCTTTGTTTAGGAGTAAATTCATCTGATTTTGGCAAATGGTCTGTTACTCTTTCAGACATTACTAGCATATTGTGATCATAGTAACCGAAAATTTGAGCTCTATTTTTAACAGTTACATTTGTCATACCTTTAAGTTCTGTAATAATATTATCAGCCCATTCTTTTCCACTTTGATTATTAATACTCACATCTGATGTTAATAAACTTCCACCAAATCGAGGCTTATCTTCAGCAAGAATAACTCTTGCACCATTTTTTGCTGCAGCATAAGCACTTGCCAATCCAGAAGGTCCAGATCCAGCAATTAATAAATCACAATACTCATATTTATGTTCATATCTTTCCTTGTCATGTTCTTTTGATGCAACGCCAAAACCTGCTGCTTTTCTGATAAATGGTTCGTATATTCTGTACCAAAAGCTTCTCGGCCACATAAAAGTTTTGTAATAAAAACCTGCTGGTAAAAATATATTTAAAAAATTATTTATTGCACCAATATCAAAATTTACACTTGGCCAACAATTCACACTCTTCGCCTCTAAACCCTCAAATAATTCCTGTTCAGTTGCTCTTACGTTTGGTTCTGTTTCGCCATTTCTATATAATTGAACTATAGCGTACGGCTCATCAACACCTGCTCCAAAAAAACCTCTTGGTCTATGATATTTGAAACTTCTTCCTACTAAATGAACGCCATTAGCAATTAAAGCAGATGCAAGTGTATCTCCCTCATAGCCAAAATATTTTTTTCCATTAAATTTAAATGAAAGTTTTTTTTCTCTATTTACTAATCCGATTTTATCTAATCTATAATTTTGTACCATTATCCAACTTTTTCTTCTGATTTATAAGTATTAAATATTTCATGGGTTGAGGTATCTCTAAGAACTTTTATCCATTGTCTACATCCAGATACATGATGCCAAAGTTCTAAATGTTTTCCTCTTGGGCTTTTTCTTAGATATACAAACTCATCCCACTCTTGATCTGAAATCTCTTTATTAAGTTCTGGTCTTTTTACTGAAGCGTCTCCACCATATGCAAATTCATTTTGAGATCGTAATCCACAATGTGGGCACTTGATGTAAAGCATTTAAGAAATCCAAGTTTTTGTTCCAAGACCTTTTTCATCTATTAGATGACCAGTGTTAAATCTATCTAGTCTAAAACCAGCGTTTAATTCGTGAACTCTATCTTGTGCTATTGTGTGTGCAAAAGTAAAACCTGATGCTGGTGTTGCTTTAAATCCACCATAACACCATCCGCAGTTTAAATACAATCCTGCAATATGAGTTTTGTCAATTATTGGTGATCCATCCATTGACATATCCATTATACCGCCCCAGGTTCTTAGCATATTTAACTTACTTAAAAATGGGAACATCGCAATTCCTTCTGTCAATACATGTTGAAGTGTTGGTAAATTTCCTCTCTGCGCGTAACTATTATATCCATCTAAATCTCCTCCCATTACCATCTCACCTTTGTCAGATTGACTACAATAAAAATGTCCAGCACCAAAAGTTACTACATGATCAAGAATTGGTTTTATTGGTTCAGAAACACAAGCTTGCAGTAAATGAGTTTCAATTGGTAATGTCATATTTAACATTTCTGCTAAAATTGAGGTGCTACCAGCAACACATAAACCAACTTTTTTAGTTTTAATATCTCCTCTTGAGGTTTTAATTCCTTGCATTTTTCCATTACTAATATCAAATCCAGTAACTTCGCAATGCTGGATAATATCTACTCCCATTGAGTCAGCTTGTCTAGCGTAACCCCAAGCAACGGCATCGTGTCTAGCAGTTCCAGCACTAGGTTGCATCAGTGCTCCAAATATTGGGAACCTAACATTGTCAGAAAAATCTAAAACTGGAACTTTCTTTTTTACTTCTTCTCTGTCGAGCAATACTGCATCAATACCATTTAATCTCATAGAGTTTCCTCTTCTTGCGTATGCATTCATTTGTGCATCAGAATGTGCAAGATTAATAATTCCTCTTGGGGAGAACATTATATTAAAGTTTAAATCTTGAGACATACTTCTCCACAAATCCATCCCTTTCTCATAAAAAAGACCGTTCTCATCGTGCATATAATTTGATCTTATAATAGTTGTATTTCTCCCAACGTTTCCACCACCAATCCATCCTTTTTCTATAACGGCAATATTTGTAATTTTGTGTTCTTTAGCTAAATAATATGCTGTGGCTAAGCCATGACCCCCGCCCCCAATTATGACTACGTCATATTCTTTTTTTGGTGTTGGATCTTTCCAAGCAACTTCCCAACCTTTATGACCTGAGAATGCATTTTTTATTAAGCTTAAAAATGAATATTTTTGCATAAATTATTATAACTAATTTTAATTTATTTCTTTAAAAATTATATAATAAAGTATAGAAATCTGTTCCATAATATAAAGCTTAAAGAAAGCATATATGGGCGCAGTCAAATCAGACATCGAAATAGCAAGAGCCGCAAAAATGAAGCCTATTAAGGATATTTTAGGCAAAATAAAAGTTCCTGATAATAATACCAGCTTTAGTCCTATGGGTAGACATATTGCTAAAATAAACCTTGAATACTTAAATAAATTAAAAAATAAAAAGGATGGACATCTAATTTTAGTAACCGCTATTACTCCTACTCCAGCGGGAGAGGGAAAAACAACTACCTCTGTTGGGTTACATGATGGGCTTAACAAGATTGGTAAAAAATCAATAGTATGTTTAAGAGAGCCTAGTCTCGGACCATCGTTTGGTATGAAGGGAGGGGCTGCTGGAGGAGGTTATGCTCAAGTAGTACCTATGGAACAAATTAATTTACATTTTACTGGAGACTTTCATGCCATTACATCAGCTCACAATTTGCTATCTGCATTAATTGATAATCACATCTATTGGGGTAACAAACTTAAAATTGATTATAAGAGAATTGTTTGGAAAAGAGTTATGGATATGAATGACAGAGCTCTAAGATTCATAAATATTAATACTAAAGGTGTTGCAAAAGAATTCCCTAGAGAAGATGGGTTTGATATCACAGTTGCATCAGAGGTCATGGCAATTTTTTGCCTATCAAATGATCTAAAAGATTTAGAAAAAAGAATTGGAAATATAACAATCGCATACAATACCGATGGCAAACCTATTTATGCAAAAGATCTAAATGCCCAAGGACCAATGACTGTTCTTTTAAAAGATGCAATAAGACCGAACGTAACCCAAACTTTAGAAAATAATCCCGCATTAATCCATGGAGGACCTTTTGCTAATATTGCGCATGGATGTAATTCGGTAATTGCAACAAAGTCTGCTTTAAAACTTGCTGACTATGTTGTTACAGAGGCTGGGTTTGGAGCAGATCTAGGTGCTGAAAAATTTTTAGATATTAAATGTAGAAAATCAAACTTAAAACCAAGCTGTGTGGTTATTGTTGCAACAATAAGAGCATTAAAAATGCATGGGGGTGTTGAAAAAGAAAATTTAAAAAACGAAAATGTTGAAGCACTAAAAAAAGGATTGGTAAATTTGGAAAGACATATAAGTAATATAAAAAAATTTGGATTAACGCCAATTGTAGCTGTTAATAGTTTCATTTTAGATACAAAAAAAGAAATATCCGCTGTAAAAGATTTTTGCAAAAGTCAAAAGGTTGAAGTCAGCGAGTCTACACATTGGGCAGATGGTGGAAAGGGTGCAAAAGATTTAGCTAAAAAAGTTGTTAAGATATGCAAAGTTTCAAAAAAGAAAAATTTTAAGTTTTTATATGAAGATAATCAATCATTGTGGAGTAAAGTGGAGACAATTGCAAAGGAGATATACAAAGCAAGTTCAATTACTTCAGATGAAAATGTTAAAAAACAGTTGAAAATATTTGAGGATAATGGATATGGAAAATTACCTGTCTGCATAGCTAAAACTCAGTACAGTTTTTCAGTTGATCCTAAATTAAAAGGAGCTCCTACAGGTCATGAAATTTCTATAAGAGAGGTAAGATTATCATCTGGTGCTGAGTTTATTGTTGTAGTTTGTGGATCAATCATGACAATGCCTGGTTTACCAAGAGTTCCTGCCGCTGATAAAATAAAACTAAATAAAAAAGGTGATATAGAGGGATTATTTTAAACCTAAACCGTTCCAAAAATCTTTTGCTAAATTTTTTCCTGTAAGATATTTAAACTGAGGTAATCCAGTTGGAGAAGTAACATTTATATCTCCAATGAGGTAACCATCAATTAAATCTATTCCTGCAAAATAAATTTTATCTTTTATTAAACTTTTGCCGATCAATGAGGAAATTTTTAATTCTTTTTTACTTAATCCAGTTTTTAATGCTGTTCCACCTTGTGAAATATTTGATAAGTTAGATCCTGCTCTTGGAACTCTTTTAATTGCACCTTTTACTTTACCCTTAATTATAAATACTCTTTTGTCTCCAAATTTTACTTTATTTAAATATTTTTGGACCATCAAATAATTATATTTTTTAATAAACAAAGATACTTTTGGTTTAGAAAATTTTTTTGTTAAAAAGAGTATATTTTTTCCTGCGTAACCATCTAAAGGTTTTATTACGATTTTCTTATATTTTTTGTAATGTTTGTGGATGTCCTCAATACTATTTGAAAAAATAGTCGGAGGCATAAATCTTAAAAATCGTGAAGAGTAAAATTTTTCAGATACATTTCTTATCGCAGCCGGATTATTAATAACTTTTTTTTGATCAATATTATCCAAAAAATATGTAGAATTAATATAATTCATATCAAATGGTGGATTTTGCCTTATTAAAATAAAAGCAGCTTTTGAAATATTAAATTTAATTTTTTTGTTTATTTTATAAAAATTTTTTTTACCTTCAAAAAAATATATCAGATGTCCTTTAGCTTGGAGTTTAGAATTTATTATACTTAAATTATCAGCTTCATACCAAAAAACTTTAAAACCTCTTTTTTGAGCCTCAATTGCTAATTGTAAAGACGTATCTGTTAATGGATTAATTGTTTTTAGGTTGTTAGATTGTATTGCTATAATTTTTTTCATTGATTTAGATTTTTAAGTGAATCCTCAGCTTTTGTACTTTTTTTAGTGATCATGCTGTTAACATTTTTAAGATATATTTCTTCATTATTTTTTTTTGAGTTTAATTGATTTCTAAATTTTAATCCCTTTTTTGATAATTTTAAAAAAATATCCGACCAATCTAAAATACTTTTCCCATCTATTTCTGTACCAAAACCTTTTGATGGACTATTAAAATATGCTTCTAAAATGTCTTTTTTTTTCCATTTATTTATAATCTCATATGTTTCATTTAAATTTCCATAAAGAAGTCCTATTAAAAATGCTGGACCAGCACAATGACAGTCCCATTCGCATGCATCCAAAGATCTTATTTCTATGTAGCTTTTTAATCTAACTTCGGTAAAAATTGTGGATAGATGCAATTCAAGATTACTTTTGTCAGCTTCATCTTGTTTTATTAAATCGGAATATGTTTTACCATCTGGAAATAAATATTCGTTATTTTTTTGATAAAATAACAGTGGATAATTTAAAACAAAATCTGCATATTTTTCATAAGACATTTCTTCAAGAAAAATTTCTGGCAATCCAGCTCTAGAAGTGTTTTGCCAAACTTTCGAACGATAAGATAAATAACCACTGAATTTGTTTTCTTTGACTGCAGAATTAGAAAATAATGCGATGCTTATTGGTGTTAGATAAGATGCAACTTTAAATTTTTTTTTAAAATCTTCTTCATTCTTGTAGTCAATATTTATCTGAGTACCAGCTGTTTGATACATCATTTCTAAGCTTAGAGAACCATTTTTTGGCATTTCTTTTGTCATTACTCTGTATCTTTTTTTTGGATTATTTGGAATTTTATCAATACTCGAAAATGGATCGAAGCCTACTGATAAAGTTTTTAAATCAAAGTTTTCACATGCTAAATTTAATTTTTCTTGAAATTCATATGACTCGGAACAGACTTCATGCATATTAGATAATTGACTACCAGATAATTCTATTTGATTTCCTGGTTCAAGAGTGATCATTTTTCCATTTTTTTTTAAACCAATAATATTTTCATCTTCTTTAATAGGTTCCCAATTAAATTTTGAGGTAAAAAAATTGAAAATTTTTAATAAATCAGAGTAATCTGCCCTTTTATTACTTTTTTTTTTAAATAAAAATTTTTCATTCTCAACACCAATAAATTGATCTGGTTTATTCCCTGAAATAAAATGTTCTATTATTTGTTGCTTAGATTTAATTTTCATTTAAATAATCAATCCAATTTTTCAATTCGATCATTCTTAAATCCCTATTTGATATTTGATTTTCTTGCTCTATCATTTGAACATGATTATCAATTTCTTTTTGATCTTCAAAAGCCTTCTTTTCGATTAATCTATCAGTTCTAAAATGGATTAATCTTATCATTTTATCGTATGATATCTCTGGGTGATATTGTATACCCCAAATATCACATTCATTAATTTTAAAATTTAGCCCTTGCACTTTATTAATTTTATTTGATGATAAAAGTATGGCGTTATCTGGAATTTTTGAAACTTCATCAAAATTAAATGCAGGGGTGTTAAAATTGTTTTTTTTATTTTTATAAAGAGGATGTTTTAGCCCATTATCATTTATTTGTATTTGATGAGCGATCCCCCTATGTGTTCCTTTTTGACATTTTCTTACTTCTCCACCTGCTGCTGTAACAGCAACTTGCATACCCCAACATATTGCAAGAATTTTTTTTATTTTTTTTTGAGACTCTTTCATAAATTCAATTTGTCTACGAATTTCAATTGTATCATTATAAATATTTAAGCTACTGCCGCCCCAAATAAGACCATCGTACTCCTCAAGGTTTTTAATATTTTCAAAAACTTTAGGATCTGATGAAGGATTTGCTACATCAATTTCTAAATTTTTTGTAAAATATGCAATACTATCTTTTAAACTTTCAGTGTGTGTTTGAATGCCAGCATTAGTAAATTGCTGATTTTCCTCTTTAAGATTACCCTCTACTATTAGTATTTTTTTCATGAAAATAAATTACCTTTCATACTGTGGTCATATAATTTTTTCATATCCTCTAGATTTAACAATCTAGGATTTGTCGCAGTTGAAGGATCTTCAAGAGCCATTTTTGATAACATTTCTAAATCAAATTTATCTTCGCTGATAACTTCTGATAAAGCATGTGGGATATTTAAATCTTTTCTAAGTTCTAAGATCCAATCCAAAAAACATTTAAAATCTTTTTTTAAACCAAGGAAATCACAAATAGATACTATTCTTTTTTCTATAAATTTTTTATTATAAGTGAGTACATAAGGCATAAAAATTGCATTGGATAATCCATGATGTAAATTAAATTGAGCGTTTACTGGGTGACTTAATGAATGAATTGCACCAAGGCCTTTTTGGAACGCAGTAGATCCCATGCTTGCTGCGGCCAACATATCTGACCTTGCTTCTAAATTTTTTCCATCTTTAACAGCAGTCATTAAAGATTTTTTTGTCAATCTTATACCTTCTATCGCTATACCATCAGCCATTGGGTGAAATCCAGGAGCGCAAAAAGCCTCTAAGTTATGCGCTAAAGCATCCATTCCTGTTGCAGCAGTTAATCTAGGAGAAAGGTCCAAAGTTAAAACCGGATCTAAGATTACAATCGACGGTAAAAATTTAGGATGGAAAATTATTTTTTTTACCCCAGTTTCATTATTAATTATCGCTGATGCTCTTCCAGTTTCTGAGCCTGTACCTGCTGTTGTAGGTACAGCTATTATAGGTGCGATATTATCGTTGTTCGCTCTTTTCCAATAATCACCTATATCCTCAAAATCCCAAATTGGTCTTGTTTGACCAGACATAAACGCTATTGCTTTTCCAACATCCAATCCACTTCCACCACCAAAAGCTATTACGCCATCACAGTTATTTTTTTTAAATTCTTTAACACCTTTATCAACATCATCGCCATTAGGGTTGCCAGAAAAATTAGAAAAAATATTTAAGTTTTTGAATTCTTTTTCAATAATTTTAATTATATTTTTTACAAAATCTAAACCTGCTAAATCTTTATCTGTGACAAACAATGGCTTTTTAATTTTAAGACTTTTGCATGCAGAATTAATTTCAATTATTCTATTATTACCGACCCAGACGGTTGTTGGGTAGTTCCAATTAGATCTCATAAAATTCACAATTTTTTTAAATTTAATTTTTTATTTTTTAATAAAGATCTAAGTAAATTGATCATTAAAGGTATTTTTTGTAAATTAATTTTTTTAAAAATAAACGGTCCAATTTCTCTGGCCAATTGTTCTCCTTCAACTGTATCTTTAAACATAAATTTTTTCTTAGCAGATTTGAATGTAAAACCTTTACCTAAATAATCACCCATTTTACTATTTCTTCCCCCAGCAGCGCTTACATATAAATCGCCAACACCTGCTAGACTTTCGACTGTGGTTTCTTTACCATTAAAATATTTTGTTAAATATTTCATTTCTAACAGAGATTTTTGAAATAAACTTGAAGACTTATTTAAAGATTGACCTGCGCCAATAACCATAGCATAAATATTTTTTATTGCCGAACAAACCTCAACACCAATTATATCTGTCGAATATTCAACTAAATAATAATTCGTTGATATTAATTTTCCAATTTTTTTTGCTATATTAATGTTTTTATTTGCGATAATTATTTTGGTCTGATTTTTTTTTGCTAGTTCTTTTGCTAAGCATGGGCCTTTTAAGACTGAAATATTTTTATTCTTAGTGTCAATTTTAATTTGCTCAGAAATTGTTAAAATTTTATTTCTTTTTTTGTCATATTTTAAACCTTTTGTTAAAATTAATATTGGTGTTTTATTTTTAATATTTTTTAATTCCTTACTTATGAAATTAATTCCTGGTAAACTAAGTGCAATAACTATCAAATTAAACTTTTCTTTTAAAAGTTCTTTTGAAAATATTCTGAATTTAAGTTTTTTTGGTAGCTTTATTTTTAATACTGAATGAAATTTATTTTTTGATTTAAGATTATTTATAAATTGTTTGCTATAAGGCTCAGTAATTGTAACATTATTTTTATTATCTAAACAAGGAATCGTAAAAGCTGATCCCATTGCTCCGCCACCAATTACTAATATTTTTGCCATAACAAAATTATGCTAAAGTTTTTTTAATTGCTTGTTGCCAACCTTGCAATAACTTATTTCTGTAACTTTTATTGAATTTTGGTTTAAAGTCTCTATCTTTTTTCCAATTTTGTTTAATATCACTGAGGGATTTATAAATACCAGTTTGATAACCAGCCATATAAGCAGCTCCTAAAGCGGTAGTTTCATTAATTTTTGATCTGGTAATCTTAATTTTTAAAATTTCTGATAGAAATTGAACAAACCAATTATTTGAAACCATACCACCATCAACCTTAACACTTTTAGGGTTTAAACCATCTTTTCTCATTGATAAGAATAAATCAGAAGTTTGATAAGCAACAGACTCAATTGTTGCTCTTACTAAATCTCTCCAATCACTATCCCTTGTAAGACCCGTGATTAAACCTCTTGATTTGGAATTCCAGTATGGAGCTCCCAGACCTGTGAAAGCTGGCACAACATAAACACCTTTACTATTTTTTTTTGATTTCGCTATCTTTTCAGTCTCATATGCATTATCTATTAGCCTGATTTTATCTCTAAGCCATTGCACTCCAGCACCTGCAATAAATATAGACCCTTCTAAAGCATATGTAGTTTTATTATTTATTCTGTAACAAATTGTAGTTATTAATTTATTTTTTGACATGATCTTTTTTTCACCAGTATTCATTAATAAGAAGGCTCCTGTACCATAGGTACTTTTGACTGATCCTTTTTCAAAACATGCTTGACCTATTGCTGCTGCTTGCTGATCGCCCAATACAGCAGAAATTTTTATTTTTTGTCCAACAATTTTCTCGCTTGTAAAACCAAAATCATCAGCAGAATTTTTAACAGTTGGAAGAATTTTTTTGTTGAGTTTGAATATTTTTAAAATATCTTTATCCCATTTGTTACTTGTAATATTAAAAAGCATTGTTCTTGAGGCATTTGTAGCATCTGTTGCGTGAATTTTACCGTTGGTTAATTTCCAAATCAAAAAGGTGTCAATTGTACCAAACAGCAACTCATTTTTTTTAAATAATTTTTTAGCTTTTGGGACGTTGTCTATTATCCATTTTATTTTTGTTGCAGAAAAATATGGGTCTAAAAATAAACCAGTTTTTTTTCTAATTAACTTTTCTTTTTTTTTAATTTTTTTGCAGTAGTTTTCTGTTCTTCTGTCTTGCCAAACAATTGCATTATAAACTGGTTCACCTGTTCTTTTATCCCAGCATACGGTTGTTTCTCTTTGATTGGTAATTCCTAAGGCTTTAATATTTATTTTTAACTTCTTTGATTTTAACAAAACATTTTTTGTGACTTTGATTGTTGTCGACCAAATTTCGTTGGGATTATGTTCTACCCATCCGTTTTTTGGAAAAAATTGCTTAAACTCTAATTGAGATGAAATTAATTTTTTGCCACTTTTTGAAAAAATAATTGCTCTAGATGATGTGGTTCCTTGATCAATGGCAAGTATTCCATTCACAAAATACTAATCCTGCCCTAACAATTTCTTTTGTTTTTCAGCCCAAGTACGTATTAAATTATCAACTGCAAGTCCAATAAATGCTACACATAATCCCAACATCAAACCATTGCCGGTTCCTTGTCTGTCAGATAATGCTTTAAGTATATATTGTCCAAGATCGGTTGTCCCAATCATTGCTCCAATAATTACCATAAACAATGCAAATACGACTGTTTGATTTATTCCAAGCATCATGTGAGGAAAGGCTAAGGGTAGTTCTATTCTCATCCATCTTTGAAGTCTGTTAACTCCTGACATTGAGCCTGCATCATGTAATGCTGATGGAACACTTCTTAATCCTTCTATTGTGTATCTTGTTGCGGGTATTGTTGCATAAATTACAACTGCAATTAAAACAGAAGTGTCTGTTACTCCAAATAACATAATTACAGGTATTAGGTAAATAAAAGATGGAAATGTTTGAAGTGTGTCACACACCGCTAATGTAATTTTAGTGCTTGTTTTGCTTTGTGCGCTTAAAGTTCCAATTATTATACCTAAAATACCTGAAACAATTACACCGAATGTTGCCATATACATGGTTATTAACGCTCTATCCCACCACTCAGTTAGAGCTATAAATAATGTAAAGCTTCCAACAACAATTGCAGATCTTATTCCTCCAATAATATAACCAGCACCCATAAAAAGTACAAAAGTAGCTACAGCTGGCATTCTTAAGAAGGCATTTTTCATAGGAATTAAAACTTGTGTAATTAACCAAGTATTAAAAACTTTTAGTGGATCAAAAAAGTTATCAAGTATCCAATCTACACCAGAATTCCAAAATGCTTCTGTAGATATTCCTTTATTGTGTGGAACAATAAACAGATAATTAAATCCTTCTTTGAAATAGAATGTTCCAATATATGATAAAATGTATCCAGCTATGACCACTCCACCAAAAATCATAAAATATTTATTTCTTTGAAAGAAAGTTGGATTTTCAAAATAATTTATTTGTTTGTTTGCCCAAGCCAATGACATTTTATCTAATAAAACAGCGATTAGTGTTATACATATTCCTGCTTCTAAAGCTAAACCTATTCGTAATTGGTTCAAAGCTAATAATAAATTCCAGCCTAGTCCTTTTGCTCCAATAAAAGATGCAATAACAGCCATTGCTAAACACTGCATGATAACTTGGTTAACACCAATTAAAATATCTCTACGAGCCGTTGGTATTAGTACTTTAAATAAGAGTTGGAAATTACTACATCCGCTCATCTTTCCGGCCTCTATAACTTCTGGTGAAACTTTTCTGAGTCCTAGCAAAGTCAATCTGACCATAGGAGGTGTAGCAAAAATAATAGTTGCTATTGCTCCAGCATGGTCACCAATACCAAATAAAACCATTATTGGAACTAAATAGGAATAGTGTGGCATGGTTTGTGCAACGTTAAGAAGTGGGTTTAAAATATTTTCAACTCTTTTACTTCTGTATGCCCATATTCCAAATCCTAATCCTAATAAGAAAGATATTGGCGCTGCAACCATTACAAATGATAAAGTTTGCATTGAAGGTTTCCATTGACCGAATGCTGAAATATAAATCATAGTTAATCCAGCAAAGATAGCAAGATTCCTGCCATTTAATTTATAACCTAAAACTACAGCTGCACCAGCAACAATAGTCCAAGGAAGGCCCGGTAATTCTGCCCATGGATTTTTATCTAACCAATCCCAGCTAGTAAATGCTACAACAGTTTCAACACCTCCAATTAAAATTTCTCTTATGAACTCAATCATGAAAAGCATTGATCTAGAAATAATTCTTGTAATATGAAGAACAACTGGACGAGATTTTGTCTCCTGAATATCGCTATCAAAATATTCTATAGGTGCCCATTCATTTAATAGAAAAAAAACTGAGTCATTTATCCATCCAGGCATCCATGCTATAAAAGCAGGTAATCTCCAAAACACACTGTATTTTGTTTGATCTAATTTATCTTTATCAATAAATTCAGTTCCAGCTTTCGCAAATTCATATCCATCAGGAACCTCTATTGCAAAACATAATCCAAAGAACACTAATAACAAAAATGACCATTGGACAGCTTTAGGATATTTTTGAAGAAAAGCCATAATACTTTATTTTTTTTCTTTACCTTGCCCAAAAACAGTTTGGATTATTTTTGAAGGTTTTACACTTCCAACTACATTATTATTTTTATCTATCACACTCACCGGTTTATCCTGACTTAAAATTTTTTCAGCCACAGTTTCAATTATAGCATCTTTTGAAACAGTGATGTTGTCAGCATTTTGTCCCCCTGAAGATTTGTCCATTACAGCTTCGATCTTTAAAACTTTTTCTCTTGGCACTTCTTGAGTGAATTTTCTAACATATTCAGTTTTTGGATTTAAAACTATGTCTGCTGGAGTATCTAATTGTTCAATTAAACCATCCTTCATAATTGCTATTCTATCAGCAAGCCTTAGTGCTTCGTCAAAATCATGTGTGATAAATAGAATTGTTTTATTCAAAACTCCTTGAAGTCTCAGAAATTCATCTTGCATTTCTTTTCTAATTAAAGGGTCGAGGGCAGAAAAAGGTTCATCTAAAAACCAAATATCAGGTTCAACTGCAAGTGAACGAGCTATACCTACTCTTTGTTGTTGACCTCCAGATAACTCTCTTGGAAAATAATTTTCTCTACCTTTTAAACCAACAAGCTCAACCATTTCTACTGCTTTTTGAATACTCTCGTTAGTTTTACTTCCTTTTATTTGCAAAGGGAAAGCTATGTTTTCCAAAACTGTTTTGTGGGGAAGTAGGGCAAAACTCTGAAACACCATTCCCATTTTATTTCTTCGTAATTCAATTAATTGTCTCTCGTTCATTGCGAGAAGATCTTGACCTTCAATAAATATTTTCCCTCCAGTTGCGTCAGTCAAACGAGATATGCATCTTAACAATGTTGATTTACCCGAACCAGATAAACCCATAACCACAAGCATTTCACCTTTAGAAACCTCAAATGAAGCATTATTAACCCCGACAATACATCCTGCGTCCTGAAATGATTTTGCATCTACATTACCATTTGCGTTTTGAAGCATTTTTTTGGCATTAGTTCCAAAAATTTTGTAAACAGACTCACATTTAATTACTGGTGTAGAAGACATATTTAAATAATTATACTATTATTGTTGGTGTATTCTCCATCTAAAAATTTTTAATAAAATAAACCCTAGTATCTATACTTGTTCTTAAAAATCCAAGTGCCTCACCCTCAACTGTTACTGAGTCTGAAGTTCCTTCTAAAGGTTTTACCGTAAATTTTGCAAAACATTTATTTTTACTATCGTTCCAATTAACTGCATATTTTCCGGTAGTACCCCCATTTGCTGTATATAAATTAAATGCTTTAGCATCTGTGATGTTCGCGCCCATAATTGCTCTTTGTGTAATAATCTTAGTATTATTGCATACGATTTTATATTCTTCTGCTGAAAGCTTTCTTCCTTTATCACTTTCATAAAACGTTAGTACTCCTCTTGGTAAACTCTCAATAAATTCATTTGCTTGTTCTTGAATTTTTTTTTCTTCAGCAATTTTTTTTTCAGCATTTGGATCTGGTCCAAAAAAAATGTTAAGTACAAAAAATGTAAAGAAAATTACAATTGTTAAACTAACTAAACCTATTGAATTTTTGTAATTTTCAGACAATCTATAGATGTTACTTAACATGGTTACCCTCGTTCCATGTACCCTCCATTACTTTGCCATCAGACCAGGTAAAAACTCCTTTGCCATGCATTTTACTATTTTTCCACTCTCCTTCATAAGTGGAGCCATCGGGGAATTTCAACTTTCCAATACCATGCCATTTACTGTCATTAAATTCACCTTCATAAACATATCCATTTGGCCATGTTTCAATACCTTTTCCTTTTTTTGACCCATTAACCCAATCACCAACATAGGTTGTTTTATCAGTGTAAGTCCATGTTCCAAAACCATTATTACAATCTCCATCGGTACATCCTGATTTTTTTGCAAAACTAATATTGGAAAATATAAAGCTTAAAATTATATAAATTAAAATCTTTCTCATTACTTTTATAAACTACACTAAAATAAAAAAAAAATCTCCCCTAGTAAAACTAGGGAAGATTTTAATTTGATTTTAAGTTGAAATAAAGTGATTACTTAGTCCAACTTTGCCATACAGACTTATTGTCAGCTAACCATTTTTTTGCAGCATCTTCATGAGACATCTTATCTTCATCAACTAAAGCAGCCATTGCTCCAATTTGACTTGTGTTAAAAGATAATTTCTTGAACATTGCTGCAGCTGCTGGATGAGTTTTTGGAAAGTTCTCGTTAACAGCTTTTTTTAAATAGCCATCAGGAGCTCCACATTTTCCATCACCACCGTCTACAGGTCTACAACCATCATAATATGGTGGAAAATCTATAAAAGTAAAACCAGCACCATCAGTGAAGTTTGGTGTCCAGTTGAAAATTATAGTTCCTCTTCCTTCTTTTTTAGCTGCTTTAAGTTCTGCCCAAAGTGCATCTGCACCACCAGCAAACTTAACAGTCCATAGATCACCTAATCCAAGAGCTTCAATTCTTTGAGGTATTAGGTCTCCGTGCCAACTTTGAGGACCTTCAAGCATTCGTCCTTTTCCACCAGAGTCTGGTGTTGCAAAATTTTTAGCACAATCTGGATTCTTTAAAGCGTTCCAATCTGGTAGACCAGGACAATATTTTACAGCCCAATCAGGATAACCCATATCCTCAATTGTTCTTGCTTCATGATCACCCCAATCTAAAACTCCGCCCTTATCTCGAGCAGTGTCAAAAGATTTTCCAAATGCAGATTCCCAAACTTCATGTGATAAAGTTACGTCTCCAATTCTTATAGATTCGTAAACAGCTTGAGAGTCAGCTGGAACGTATTTAACGTTATTACCCATGCTCTCCATAATTCCACCGATCACATACGCCATAACTACTTGGCTCGACCAGTTGTGTGTTGGTATAACAATGGGTTTTTTACTATCTGCTGAGTTTGCAACTCCAACGAAAGAAACCATTGAAATCACTAAAGCAGATATAAGAGATATTATTTTTCTCATTATTTTCCCCTTTCTTAATATATTAAGTGACTAATTATGTGCCTAAGAAAATGTATAGTCAACAAGAACATATATATATAATATATAAGTGTTTATGATTGCTTATGAGTAGTGAATTATTTCAAATAAGAGAACCCGGATTGAACGTGTTGCCACCTGGAGTTGAAAGATATGTGGTTAATGGTGGCGGTTTAACAGGAATACAATTATTTCCTGATGATGAAATTGAAATAATTAATAATGAGGGAAATCAAATCTGTGAGATAGCAGTATTCAATAAAGATGGCAATTCAGATCTTTCACTGCTTAGCTTAAAAGAGATTAAAGACAGTGCAGAAATAAAAAAAATTTTATCATCAAAAGATGAGACTTCTAGAGTTGCAGCTTATCAATTAAAAAAAAGAAACCTAAACATAAAGAACTCAAAGTCAGCAATAGTTTTTGATAAAGATGCATCGTGGGGTGAGAAATTAAAATTTAAATCAAAAGACAAGTGTTACAGTATTTTTGCAGCACCAGGACCTGCAATGCTCGTACATGAACAAAACCCACCTACTGATTTAACAATTTTTATTAAAAGAGCAAATATAGTTAATGATAAAGAGCATTCCATAATTCCTGATCCTGTATTTGATCCATTAAATGAAACTAACATCGATAAACAAACTGCAATCTCATTTGAAGTTAAAGAGGGAGACTATATTCAAATTATATGTCCAACAGGTAGACAGTGTTCTGACTTTGTAGCTTTTGATACAGCAAAGCTTGAAAAGGGTGTTGAGAAAGGGCTTGACTGGCAAACAACAAGAACTTTTATGGGTAATACTTTTCCTGGCCCTGGTTTATACTCAAAGTTTTACGACACAGATCATGAGCCTTTAGTTGAGGTAATAAGAGACACTGTTGGTAGACATGATACTTTTAATCTTGCATGCACATCAAAATATTATGAAGATGCTGGATATTTTGGTCATCCAAACTGCTCAGATAATTTAACAGGTGCAATGCAAAAATATGGAGTACAAAAACAAAAAGGCTGGCATGCGATTAATCTTTTTTTCAACACCTCAGCTGGAGGGCAAAATACAGTTCTATCTGATGAATCTTTTGCTCGCCCAGGAGATTATGTAATAATGAAAGCTCTTAAAAATTTAACATGTGGTACATCAGCATGTCCAAGTGATATTGATCCATGTAATTCGTGGAATCCGACTGATATTTTTGTTAGAACTTATGATAAAAATAAAGAATTTACAAAATCATTTGCTTTTAGAATGAAAACAGACGCAGAACCAAAATTAACAAAAAACACAGGTTTTTACGAAAGAACATCAAAACTAACAAGAAACTTTGTTGATGCAAGAGGTTATTGGTTACCAAATGATTACACTAAGCATGGTGTGATAAATGAATATACGGCGTGTAGGGAAAAAGCTGTTGTTATTGACTTATCTGCTTTAAGAAAATTTGAAATTCTAGGACCTGATGCTGAAGAATTAATGAATTACACTTTAACAAGAAATGTAAAAAAATTATCGATTGGTCAAGTTGTTTATTCATCAATGTGTTATGATAATGGATTTATGTTTGACGATGGTACGCTTTTAAAAATGAGCGATCATGGATTTAGATGGATTTGTGGTGATGAATATGCGGGCGAATGGTTAAAAGAACAAGCTAAGAAAAAGAATTATAAAGTAAGAATAAAAAATTCAAGCGATCAAATAAGCAATATTTCGTTGCAAGGTCCAAATAGTAGAAAAATATTAGAAAAATTTATTTGGACACCACCAACTCAGCCAAAAATATCAGAATTACAATGGTTTAGATTTACAATTTGTAGAATAAAAGAATTAAGTGGAATACCTCTTCTTGTATCAAGAACAGGATATACTGGAGAATTGGGTTATGAAATTTGGTGCCATCCATCTGATGCTCCAAAGGTCTGGGACGTTGTAATGGATGCTGGTAAGGACGAAGGATTGATACCTGCTGGTTTTGGAGCACTTGATCTTCTTCGAATTGAAGCTGGGCTGATATTGTTTGGAAATGAATTTGATGGACAAGTTGATCCATTTGAAGCTGGTGTTGGGTTTACAGTTCCTCTTAAAACTAAAAACGAAGATTTTATTGGAAAAGATATTTTGATTAAAAGGAAAGAAAATCCTCAAAAAAAAATGGTTGGTTTAGAACTTGCAGGAAAAGAAAAAGCTAATCACGGTGATTGTGTTCATATTGGAAGATCACAAGTTGGTATTATTACAAGTGGGTGTATCTCTCCAACTTTAAATAAAAATATAGCACTTTGTAGAATAGATGTCGGACATTCGGAATTAGATACAGAAGTTGAGGTTGGAAAAATAGATGGTCATCAAAAAAGGATACCAGCAAAAATAGTTCCTTTTCCACACTACGATCCAAAAAAATTAAAAGTAAGATCATAATGAGTAAAACTACTAAGGATCTTCTTGAATTTTGGGAAGATCAAATGAAGGAGTCTCACACGTCAAGCAACTATTTTTTTAGAAAATCACCATCTCATTATCATATGATGCTACTTGTAATGAGTGCGTATAAACTTAAACAAAATTTATCAGTAGAGGAATTAAAAACAAAGCTATTTAAAACCTCACGACCTAAATCGGCATTAATAATTAATGAGGCATGTGAAAAAGGTTTTTTCTATTTAGAGAAAACTTCTAATGATCAAAGAAAGAAGTTTATTAGACCTAGCAAATCTTTTGTAAACGAATTTAATGATTATCTAAATACCTTAAAAAATTTAAGCTTTTAGTGGTAAAACCTTAAGTTGTAAAACTACTTATAAATTTTATATATAAAAAAAAATATATACTTCTGTCGCAGGAAAAATAAAAATTGAGATATGTCTTTACCGACAAAAGCAAAAGTAGTTATCATAGGTGGTGGAATTCACGGTCTAAGTACTGCCTGGAAATTATCTCAAAAATATAAAAATCCAAACGACGTAGTAGTTTTGGAAAAAAAAGATACCGCAGCAGGAGCGAGTGGAATTGCATGTGGTGTTGTAAGAAATAATTATTTCCAGCCAGCCATGAGAGAATTAATGGCACACTCTGTTAGCGTTTGGGAAAGCGATCCTAAAGCATTTAAATATAATCCAGTAGGATATTTGCAGATTTCACCTGAAGTGATGCATAAAGATGTTGCAAGCATTTATGAACAACAAAAAGCTATTGGCTATGAGTCAGATTTTATTGAAGGAGAAAAAGACTGTTTAAAATACATGAAAACAATCTTTGATGATTGGCAAGCAAAAGGAATTACATCTGTTCTTCATGAGAAAAAAGGTGGATATGCATTTAACAAAGACTCTATTAAAGCATTAGAAGTAAAAGCAAATAATAACGGAACTAATATAGTTAAAGGAGTTAAAGTTACTGGGTTTAAAAGGGGAAGTAACAGTAATGCAGTTACTGGTGTTGTGACAGATAAAGGGACTATCGACTGTGAGCAGGTTGTTATTGGCGCAGGACCATGGGTAAGAGATTTTTGGAACATGTTAGAGCTTCCAAAGACAACTGACATAAAAGGCAAAGACGGAAAAATGCACGAAGTTGAAATGTGGAAGTATTGGTTTTTACAAGAAGGTGTTTTGGGAGTTGATAAAGATTACTTAAAAACAAATGACGGAAAGTTGCCTCCTGTAACGCATGTAGATACTGATGCACCTTTATATTCTGATAAAGATGACAAATTAATTACAGATAAATTGTGGGGAATATATTACAAACCTGATATTGAGGGGCTAGGAGTTCAAGGTGGAACATCGCCTTATATTGTTGAGAAACATTTTGATAAAGTAAATGTCGACCCGTATGGAATAGAGTCTCCCGAGTATCAAACTACTGATAAATTTTCTGATATGTGGACTTCGGCTTTAGCTCATTGTCAAAAAAGATTTGAAGGGAAATCTCATCTATACAGAAAAGGACCATCAGGTGGTTTGGGATGCTTAACTCCAGACTCCTTCCCTATTTTTGATCGTTTTTTTGAAAATGTTTATATGATTGCTGATGCAAATCATGGTTATAAAATGATTGGTGTTGGACAACTTGTTGCTGAAGAAATTATGGGCCACGAAAGCGAATTATTGAAACCATTTAGATTCAATCGTTACGCGAAAGGAGAATTACACCCTACTTCGAACAGTCCTTTTCCATGGAGTTAGACTTACATTATGGACACTAAACTAAATATCCGATACTTTTGTTAAATAAAAATTCTTTAAGGGGGAAAAATGACTGATCTAGAAAAACACGTAAATCAACCTGGCAGAGCAAAATTAATCAAAAATGTTAGAGAAAAAATTAACGAATTAGGTATTACATATATTTATTTTCAATTCATTTCAGTAACTGGAAGAGTTGTAGGTAAAGGTATACCGGCAGATCATTGGGAAAGAACTGCAGAAAAAGGATTTCAATTAGTTTACGGAGCGACAGCAAACTTATTTCTAGATAGACACAATAATTACATTGGTTATGGGCCTGAAGCTATGGAACTTGTGGGTATACCTGACCCAGAAACATTTGTTCAGTTACCTTGGGATAAAAGAGTTGGAAGAGTTTTTTGTACTTGTTTTAGAAATAGAGAAGAAAGAAATAATCCAGGTGGCCACCTAACATCAGATTGTAGAGGAAACCTAAGAATTTTCATGGATGAATTCCAAAAGAAACATGGGTTAGAATTAAGAGTTGGTACAGAGCCAGAAATGATGTGGCTTACTAAAAACGAGGATGGAACACCAACAGGAAAAGGTTTCTCCAAACCTTTCTGTTATCACATAGATCAATTTGAATCTTTGAGACCAGTTTTCATGAAAGTAATTGAATATTCAAAAGCGATGGGTCTTGATATGATTCAAGGAGATCATGAAGATGCTCCTGGGCAATTAGAGTTAAATTGGACTTACGATAACGTACTTAGAAATGCAGATAGACTATCTACCTATAGACAAATTTGTGCTCAAGTCGCTAGAGAACATGGGCTAATTGCATGTTTCATGACTAAACCTTTTATGGGTGTTTCAGCTAGTGGATGTCACACAAACATGTCTTTATGGAAGGGTGGAAAAATTTCTGTAAATAAATTAGGTAATAAAAAATTACCTGGTGTTGAAGAGGTATTTAGTTATGTCTCAGGTGGAACTAACACGTTTATGCCTGACACAAAGGATATGCAATTACCAGGAAAAATTGGATTACAATCAATAGCTGGAATAATGAAACATCTTCCGGCACTTACTGCGTTAGGTTCATCTACTGTTAACTCTTATAGAAGATTATGGGACCAAGGTTTTTGGGCTCCAGTTTACGCTGATTGGGGTTATCAAAATAGAACATGCGGTTTAAGAGTTTCAGCGCCTGGAAGATTTGAATATAGATCAGTTGACTCAATGCATAACCCATACCTTTTAGGGGCAGCTTTATTAAAAGCATGTGACGATGGTATTAGTAATAAAATGAAACCTGCGGCTCCAGAGTCTAGAAATATTTACGAAGCACAAAAAGCAGGAAAAGATGTTAAAAAACTTCCATTGAGTTTAGGTGAAGCTTTAGAGAGACTAGCTGAAGATGATGTAATAAAATCAGCATTACCCGATGAAATGTATAAAGTATTTCACTGGTATAAAAACGATGAATGGGAAAAATTTTTAGGTGCTACGACACAATGGGATCTAGATACGTATTTAGATTGTTTACCGTAGTACAAAAAGGAAAAAAATATGTGTGGAATTGCAGGATTAATTCATAGAGGAAAATCTTCAAACGTAGGTTCCGAGCTTCAACTAATGTTGCAAGCATTAAAGCACAGAGGTCCAGATTCAACTGGATACGCCTTATATGCTGAAAATGATGGTAAAAATTTCATAATGAGATTTAAAGTTGGAGAAAACGTAGGAGAAGGAAGCACATCTGTAAATGAAGATGCAAGTGTTTACGATAAAAGAAAAAAACTAGTTGATAATATGCTTAGTGAGTTGGGAGCAAAAGTAATTAAAGAAGATCAATTAACACCTTATTCTTTCAGATATGAAATGGAATTTAATAATGATCTTATGGAATTCTCAAAAAAGATCGAGAGCATTGAAAGTGTTGAGATATTGTCTATAGGAAAATCTTTAGAATTAATAAAAGATTTAGGTGATGCAGCAGCAGTTTCTGAAAGATATGGTTTAGGAGAAGTTAAAGGTACTCATGCAATAGGTCATGCTAGAATGGCAACAGAGTCGGGTGTTGATATTAAATCAGCTCACCCTTTTTGGGGATATCCTTTTAGTGATGTTTCAGTGGTTCATAACGGACAATTAACGAATTATTGGAATAATAGAAGAGTGTTAGAAAATAAAGGAATGAGATTTATGTCGGAATGTGACTCAGAACTTATAGCCGTTTATTTAGCTGAAAAAATGAGAAACGGAGCAACCTTAGAAGAAGGAATGAAAGACTCATTAACTGGTTTAGATGGAGTGTTTACTTATTTTGTTGCAACAAAAGACTCATTAGGTATGGCAAAAGATACAATGGCCGCGAAACCATTAGTGCTTTATGAATCTGATGACTTAGTTGCAATGGGATCAGAAGAAATAGCAATAAGATCAATATTACCACATGAGATAGATACATATGATCCTTTTGATGGAGAAGTAAAAGTATGGCAAATTTAAAAACTGCAGAGAAAAAAACAAAAGCCCAATCAATGGGTCTTCATACAGAGGTATTAACTGGAAAAACACAACAAAAATTTTTTAATCCAGATGAGGCAGAAAACTTTTTTTATTGGGGTGCATATGATGTTGATTTCAACAAAAGAACAGACCTTGATGTAAAAGATATGGATTGTAAGGAAGCAAATAGACGAATTGATGAATTAATGAGTCAAGGATATGGAACTATCGTAATTAAAAATCCACAAGGAAAACATAGCTTGGGTGTCGGGATTTTAAATAAATTAAATCTAATTTTTGAAGGAAGCTTAGGATATTTTGGTGTCGGTTCAATTGATGGACCAATGGTAAGGATAAATGGAAGAGTCGGCTGGTCTTGTGCAGAAAACATGATGGCAGGTAAAGTTGTTATCGAGAAAAATGCTGGATCGTGTTTTGGTGCTGCTATAAGAGGAGGAGATTTAATCTGCAAAGGAAGCGTTGGTGCTAGAACTGGAATTGACCAAAAAGGTGGAA
Organism: uncultured Pelagibacteraceae bacterium; assembly: GCA_902536765.1. Lineage (GTDB taxonomy): Bacteria > Pseudomonadota > Alphaproteobacteria > Pelagibacterales > Pelagibacteraceae > Pelagibacter. Next base: position 36,083 of record CACAYM010000006.1, on the reverse strand, counting down.
CAATTATTGTTGGTGGAGATGCTGGTGCTTTTACTGGTTTTATGATGCAAAGAGGTAGAATCATTATTATGGGAGATGTTGGTATTAATTTAGGAGACTCTATGTACGACGGCACAATATATGTAGGTGGAAAAATTGGCTCATATGGTAGTGATGCGATTGAGTCACCTATGACAAAAAGTGATATAGATTGGTTAAAAAGAAAACTTAAAGTAGCTGAATTAGGCGAAAATTTTGATGTTTCAAAAATGACAAAAGTAGTAGCAGGCAAAAAACTTTGGAATTACGATGCATTAGAACCAACTGAGAAAAAAGGAGCTATATAATGACAAAGAAAAAAAATGGTAAAAACGGTCATTCAAATGGTAATGGCAAAAGCGAGTTTGCAAAAAGAAATAAAAGTTTATTAGGTTATAATTCAATTTTTACACCTGAAGTTATCGACGATATTCATATAAAAGCACAGTTGGGAAGATACAGAATGCGTGGAATGGCATTAATGAAAAAAATTCCAACTTTTGATGATTTGGTATTTTTACCAGGAACTTTAACAAGATTTGTAATCGAAGGTTATAGAGAAAAATGTGAGACTAAAACAGTTATTGGACCTAGATGTGAGAACCCAATTGAATTAGATATACCTGTATATATTACTGGTATGAGTTTTGGTGCACTTTCTTACGAAGCTAAAACTGCATTAGCAAGAGGTGCAACAATGGCTGGAAGCGCAACGTGTTCTGGTGAAGGTGGAATGATACCAGATGAAAGAAGGTATTCTGAAAAATGGTACTATCAATGTATTCAATCAAGATATGGATTTAATCCACATCATGCTCAACTTGCAGATGGAATTGAAGTTTTTATTGGTCAAGGACAAAAAGTTGGTATGGGTGGTCATTTAATGGGTCAAAAAGTTACTGATCAAGTAGCTGAGATGAGATCATTGCCGGCAGGAATAGATCAAAGATCTCCTGCAAGACATCCTGACTGGTTAGGTCCGGATGATTTAGCTTTAAAAGTTCAAGAATTAAGAGAACTGACAAAAAATAAAGTTCCAATACAATTAAAACTTGGAGCTGCAAAAGTTTATGACGACGTTCGTATGGCCGCTAAGTGTGACCCTGACTCTATATATTTAGACGGAATGGAAGGTTCAACAGGCGCTGGTCCGCACATCGCTGCAGCAAATACTGGTATTCCAGGTATTGCAGCAATTAGAGAAGCAAGAAGAGCTATTGATGACGTTGGAAAAACTGGAAAAGTTACTTTGATATATGCTGGAGGTGTTAGAGATGGAGCAGATATGGCTAAAGCTTTAGCCCTTGGAGCTGACGCAATTGCAATAGGAACTGGTGCTATGATTGCATTAAATTGTAATAAAGAAATTCCAGAGTCAAATTTTGAAAAAGAAATGGGTGTACCAGCTGGTCATTGTTACCATTGTCATACAGGTCGTTGTCCAGTTGGAGTAGCAACACAGGATCCTAAGCTTAGAAAAAGATTAAATCCTGATGAAGCAGCATTAAGAGTTTACAACTATTTACACACAATGACTTTAGAGGCGCAATTATTAGCCAGAGCGTGTGGTAAAACTAATATTCACTCTTTAGAGCCAGAGGATATGGCGGCTTTAACAATGGAAGCTTCAGCTTTAGCAAAAGTTCCATTATCAGGTACAAACCATACTGTAGGAGTTGACGATTTCCACAAAATCTAAAATGGCAAAAAAAAAGAAAAATAAAAAAAAAGCTAAAGAAGTAAAAGGTCAGTTAGGTAAAAAAAAAGAGACCGCTAGAGAAAAAATGATTGGTCAAACAATAGGTTACAGATACGATGTAAACCTTTTACCTGACTATTCTAGATTAACTCCATTTTTAAAAAAATATATCGATGCAATGGGTTGGGATGATTTAAATTGGCTTGAAGATGTGCACATGGGTTATGAAGAAGATAGACCAGCTGTATTTGATAGAAATGCAAACGGTTGGGTAACTATACCAAAAAAAATCAAGCTTCCTAATAATCAACAAGATAGAGATATGATAGCAAGAGAACTACTTGTAAAATTTCAAATGTCTCCAAATCATCCTCTAGTCGATCTTAAAAAAGCATATAGAAAGTTTTAAGAATCTATCTCAATTTTCATCTACTGCAGGTTGTTTTTAATTTTATTATTTGTGTTCGATCTAGGTTTTTAAGCATTGTACTAACTTAACCATCAAATAATATATTCTTAATTTGTTATAACAAATGGAGGTTTGAAATGACTGACGAACTAGGTGCATTGACGGCCATATTTACAGAGTTTTACTATTGGATAACAGTAGTACTCATGTTTTTAATTCACGTGGGTTTCTGTATGTATGAAGTTGGAGCTTCCCGATACAAACATCATCAACATACTTTAATGAAAAACACAATGCTGATACCTTTGGTAACAGTTACGTGGTTTTTATTTGGTTGGTGGATTTATTGGGCATTTCCAACAGGACCAGGTCTTGCACCATCAATAATGAATGGAAGCGATGCTTTAATAACTGACGACTCTGCTTTTAGTGCTAAATTTTATGTCGCTACAAGTCAGCTAATGGCTGTAAACTTGGGTGATCATATTAGTGGAGTTTTCTGGGCAGCGTTTTTACTTTTCTCATGGACAGCCGCTTCAATTGTATCCGGTGCAGTTATAGAAAGAATAACAACATTTGCTTTTGGAATACTAGCAATTGCAATTGGATCTGTTTTCTGGACAATAGATGCTGCATGGGGATGGCACTTTGACGGTTGGATGCTTAAACTACTTGGATATCATGATGCTTACGCATCTGGAGTAATTCACGCAATAGCTGGTGGATTTGCTTTGGGTATTTTAGTCGTTTTAGGTCCAAGAATAGGTAAATTTACATCAAGCGGAGAACCTAGAAATATAGGACCAAGAAATCCTTGGTTAGTAACTATTGGATTATTTTTAATTTATACCGGTTTCTGGGGTTTCTATGCTGCATGTAATATACCTATTTTCAATTTAGGTCCAGAGTATGGAATGGAAGGTGTGACTTACTTTACCGCAACAAATATATATGTAACTCCTACTACACTAAGTGGTATTACTTTTAACTTTTTAATGTCGCTTTCTGGAGGGTTGCTAGCTGGATATGTAGTTTCTAGAGGAGATCCTTTCTGGACTTATTCATCTGGTTTAGCTGGAGTTATCTGCGCGTCTGCAGGTAATGATTTGTATCACCCAATTCAATCAATGATAATAGGTATGATCGGTGTTGTTATCGCATACAAAATGCATTACTGGGTTGAACGTAAGTTCAAGATAGATGATGCAGTCGGTGCGGTTGCAGTTCATGGTTATGCTGGATTTGTAGGTTTAGTGATCTGTGGGTTTGTTTTAAATGGTTATCCATCATCAGGTTATAGTGTCGGAGCTATGTGGGACGGATCAACTTACGCATCAATTAATCCGTTGGGAATGTTTCTTGGAGCAATAATAATGTTTTTTGTTTTAGGAATGTTTCCAGGTTATGTAATTGCAAAAGTTCTTAATGGAGTTGGAAGACTAAGAATTCCTAGAGAAGCAGAAATTGCTGGATTAGACTACGAAATAATGGAGGCTGCAAAAGACGATGAAAAATCGGTAGCCTCAGCAACTAGATAAGGAGGATAAATTATGGCAACAGTAACAAACTGGATAGATCATTTAAGCGCCTCTGAAGTCAAAGGTGCTATATATCCAGGTGTGGGATCTGAAGGAATATTAGTAATTCTTGGTCTCATAATTTGGATTGGGTGGCATGTCATTACTGCCAAGCAAGAAAAAGAAGAGCTTGAAAAACTTGCAAGGCAAAGACGTGGTCCAAATGATTGGAAAAGCAATATTACCGACGGGTAATTAAAATTAAGGGCACACATTAATTAGTGTGTGCCCTTTTTTAAAAAAAAATGGACGAGAATAATAATCAAGAAAATTTAAATAAAACTCCTCGTAAAATGTCTAGGCTTGCATGGCCTAAACCTAAATATGGTGTAGTATTAGCAATAATAATTATTATTGTAGTAAATTTTATTTATTACAAAGATTTCTTTTTATCTCTATTTAAATAATACTATGCTACAATAATTTATGACAAAAAATCTTTCCTCAATCGCGAAAGCAAAAAAAATAAAATATTTTTTAATAAGCTTTGTTGACCTTTTTGGAGTATTAAGATCAAAACTTGTACCCGCAAGTGCAATTTCTGGAATGCAAAAAGATGGTGCAGGTTTTGCTGGTTTTGCAACTTGGCTAGATATGACTCCAGCTGACTCTGATATGTTTGCAATTCCTGATCCTGACAGTTTAATTCAACTTCCATGGAATAAAGAGGTTGGTTGGCTTGCATCAGACTTATGGATGGATGGAAAACAAGTTGAGGCTTCGCCAAGAGTAATGCTAAAAAAGCAAATTGGTATTTTATCTAGAGATAAATTAATTATGAAATCAGGTGTAGAATGTGAATATTTTTTAGTTTCAGCAGATGGAGCATCAATTGCAGATCAAAGAGATGTGCAATCAAAACCTTGTTATGATCAATCTGCGTTGATGAGACGTTATGATTTAATAAAAGAAATTTGTGATTGTATGATTGAACTAGGTTGGGGTCCTTATCAAAATGATCATGAAGATGCAAATGGCCAGTTTGAAATGAATTGGGATTACTCTGATTGTCTCACAACAGCAGACAGGCATGTTTTTTTCAAATTTATGGTAAAAAGTTTATCTGAAAAGCACGGTTTAAGAGCTACATTTATGCCAAAACCATTTGAAAATCTGACAGGAAATGGTTGCCATGCTCATATTTCTTTATGGAATGAGAAAAATAATAAATTTTTAGAAAGCGGAGATAGGTATGGACTAAGTAAATTGGCTTACAATTTTTTAGGTGGTTTAATGAAAAACGCAGCATCACTATCTGCTTTTTTCAATCCAACTGTAAATAGTTTCAGACGTATTAATGCACCTCCAACAAAATCTGGCGCTTCTTGGTCGCCGTCTAGTATCTCATATACGGGAAATAATAGAACTCATATGATAAGGATTCCAGATCCGGGAAGATTTGAGCTTAGACTTATGGACGGATCCTCAAATCCATATCTTTTACAAGCAGGAATACTTGCTGCAGGAATACATGGGATGAGCGTGAAACTTGACCCCGGCGAGCCATTAACATGTAATATGTACACTGATTATAAAAATTATCCAGATCTTGATAAACTACCAGATGATCTTGAAGAGGCTTTAGAAAAATTAGAGGAAAATAAAATACTTAAAGATGCTTTTGGTGAATCGGTTATAAACAGCTACATTAAGCTTAAAAAAGAGGAAATAAGAAGTTTTTTTCAAAATGAAAATTTTGATAAAAAAGGCCCAATAACAGATTGGGAAAAATTAAATACTTTAGATTGTTAAATGCAATCAGGAAACGTATTTGATAGCTGGTCACATAATAAATTTGTATCAAATCAAAAGTATAATTTTAGTCGTGAAGAAATTTTAAAAGTTTTACCAAAAAGTTTTATTGATGATGCTTACGCATCAATATCAAATTGGGAAGGTTATAAACGTACTCCACTTATTGATTTAAATAAATTATCTAAAAATTATAATTTAAATAAAATTTTTTATAAAGATGAATCTAAAAGATTCAAATTAAAATCTTTCAAAGCTCTTGGGGGTGCATATGCTGTAGAAAAAATTTCTGCTGGAAATAAAGACATTATTGTTTCAACCGCAACAGCTGGTAATCATGGAAAATCAGTAGCTTGGGGAGCTCAAAGACTAGGATTGAAAAGTAAAATATTTATAAGTGAGAATGTAAGTGAAAGTAGAGCAAGAGATATAGCAAGCTTTGGTGCTGAAATTATAAGAGTTGATGGAAATTATGACGACTCTCTTAAAGCTTGTATCAAACAGTCAACTGAAAATAATTGGGAAATTATTCAAGATGTTGCGTGGCAAGATTATGAGCTTGTTCCAAAATTGACAATGTCAGGATATTCAGTGATGATTAAAGAGATATCTGAACAAACCAAACATTATATAACACATATTTTTTTACAAGCAGGTGTTGGGGGTATGGCATCAGCAGTAATTGCTGGTGTTGCAAGATATTTTAAAAGAATACCAAGGATAATTATTATCGAACCTGAAAGTGCAGATTGTGTACTTGCAAGCATAGATAATTCTAAACTCACAAAAGTGGATATAAAAAAGGAAAGTATAATGGGTGGTATGTCCTGCGGGGAGGTATCTTTGGTCCCATGGCAAATAATTAAAAATTCTGTAAATAATTGTCTCAGTTTATCAGATGATAACATAGCAACAACAGTAGCGATGTTAGCTAGAGGTGAATTTAGTAGTGATAAAATAATAGGTGGGGAGTGCTCTGCGCCGGGTATAATGAGTTTGATAATGAGTTGTAATAACAAAAAAATTAAGCAATCGTTAGACTTAAATGAGAAATCAAATGTTCTTTTAATTGGTTGTGAGGGAGACACAGATACAACACTTTACAAAAGATTGATTTCATTGGGTAACGAAACACTTAAATAAAATGAGTAAACACGCAGTATTTTGGATTAGAGATGATTTTAGAATAAAAAATAATCCAGCATTGTCATATGCAACAAATAATCATGAGTCCGTATCTGCAATCTATATATACAATAACTTAAAATTTGATCAAAAAAGAGAAGCGCAAAAGTGGTGGATAAGTAAATCCCTTAAGGAATTTAGTAAAGATTTACAAAAATTTAATATTAATCTAGAAATTTTTAATTCAGAAGAAATCAAATTTTTTTCTAAAATCAAAAAAGAAAAAAGTTTGAGTGTTTACTGGAATAAAATTTATGAACCAGATGAATTAAATATCGATAAAAAATTAATTGCACTTTTTGAAAATGAACAGATAAATTATAAATTTTTTAAAGGCAATGTTCTTAATGAATTTTATAAAGTAAATAAAAGCGATGGAACGCCTTTTAAAGTTTATAGTCCGTTTTGGAGAAACGCTGAAAGAATTTACTTAGAAAAAGTTCCTGAAAAAAGTTCAAATGTGAAAAAAATTAAAAAAGCTAAAAATTTTTTTAATGGAGGTATAAATTCAGACAAAATACTTCCCAGAAAAAACTGGTACAAAAAGTTTGAAAATTACTGGATCACATCAGAAACCCAAGCTGAAACTGTTTTGAACGAATTTATTAAAAAAGATATAAGTGATTATGGAAATGATAGAGATTTTCCGTCAAAAAAGGGTACTTCAAAGCTTTCACCATTTATACGTAATGGTCAAATTAGTGTACAAAATATTTTTGAAAAATGTTTAACAATTAAGAAAAAGAATATTAGTATAAAAAAATATATTAACGAAATTGGATGGAGAGAATTTTCTCATAGCCTAATTAATAATTTTCCACAAATGTTAACTGGCAATCTTAGAAAAGAATTTGATCGATTTCCATGGGTTAAAAATAATAATTTTTTGAAAGCATGGAAAAAAGGAATGACTGGATACCCAATAGTCGATGCTGGAATGAGAGAGCTTTATGAAACTGGATGGATGCACAACAGAATTAGAATGGTTGTTGGATCTTTTTTAGTAAAACATTTGAGAATTAACTGGCAAGAAGGAGAGAAACATTTTAGAAATTGTTTATTAGATTTTAATGCTGCAAACAATGTAGCACAATGGCAGTGGGTTGCTGGATGTGGAGCAGATGCAGCACCATATTTTCGAATTTTCAATCCCATACTTCAGGGTGAAAAATTTGATAAAGATGGTGACTATGTTAAGAAGTGGGTTCCTGAATTAACAAAAGTTCCAAAAAAATTTATTCACAAACCTTGGGAAATGGAGAAAAAATATCAAGAAGCAATTAAAACCATAATAGGTAAAGACTACCCTGCTCCCTTGGTAAAACATGAAGTTGCTAGACAGGAAGCTTTAAATGCTTTTCAAAGTCTTAAAAAAAATTAATCTCCAATAAAATGATGTATAAGTTTTCTTGTATGTGGCTCTAATCTGTGCTCAAAAAGATATATACCTTGCCAAGTTCCTAATAATAGATTTCCACTTTTAACACTTAAGGATATTTGATTATTTGTTAAAGCTGATTTGATGTGAGCTGGCATGTCATCTTTTCCTTCAACGGTATGCACGTATAACTTATTATTCATTGGAACTAATTTATCAAAATAATTAATTAAATCAGTTTGAACATCTGGATCTGCGTTTTCTTGAACAATTAGAGATGCGCTAGTATGTTGAATACTTATATTTAAAATCCCATTTTTAAATCCATTATCTTTGATCCAATCATTAGTTTTTTCTGTAAAATCATACAGTTTTTGTCCATTCGTAGAAATTTCTAAATTGAAAAACTTTTGGATCATTTGTTTTTTTTAAAATCAATCCCATATTCTGATCTTGGTCCTTTTCTTAAACCAAATGGTCCAGAGATGAAAATTGTTATTGGTTTTGTGCCAGGTTTTAAATCAACTCTATGATAATTATTAGCAGATCTGAAACCGACATAACCAGGTGGCCTCCAAAATTTTCCTGTTTTTAAAGTTTCATAATATCCATCTCTTAAAATAATTGTTATATATGGGAATAAATGATTATGAACTCCATCGCCATGATCATTATCGAGCATTTCATGAATTAAAATATTGAATGGAAACCATTTTGGACGATTTCTAAAAAGTAAATAATATCTATTCATCCATGGTTTAGCCTCACTATACTTTGGGTGAGATGGACCCCTATCTAATACGACCTTTTTTCTACCCAGTTTTTCGAGTAATTTTAAAAACATTTAATTTAATTTTATAATAGAATTATTTTTTCCAACATATAAATTTTGTCCTTGTACAATTGGCGAGGAAACCTTTCCCTTGTCAATTTTTAATACTGTGTTTACAGATCCAGTTTTAATATCCACAACTAAAAGTTTTCCATTATTTAAAGTCAAGTAAATATTATTTAGTCCTACTATAAATCCAATTGGTTTGATTTTTTTTCTTTTTTTCTTTTTAAAATTACTCAATAAATAATTACTTCTAATCAAGTTTCCGCTTTCATTATCTATTATTACTAAATAACCCTCGTTGGTAATTGTTAAAATTAAATCATTAAAAAAAACAGGTCTTACATTTGAATTAATTTTTTGTTTCCAATTAACGAGACCATTATCAGCATCTAAAGAAAAAAAACCGTTGTTGTTATTCGAAAATAGTATTGAATTTTTTGCAGATATCAGATCAGAATTTTTAAAAAACATTGACTCATCGTATATTTTTTTTGATTGTGTTGGAGCTTGCCAAACTAATTCACCTGTATCTGAATTTACTGCTGTAATATCACCGACACTATTATTAAAAATTATATTATTTTTTTTTACAATTAATGAATTTTTCTTTTGAGATTTAATCAATGGTTTATCTGTTTTAAAATTCCAAATTTCTTTCCCATTTTTTAAAGAATAACAATGCAAAACATTATTTGCATCAACAACATAAAATCTTTGTTTAAAAATTTTAATTTGAGAATTAAATGGTGAGTCATTATATTTGGTCCATAATAAGTCTCCAGTTTTAATATTAATAGCAAAATATTTCGCAATAGTATCTACCACAATAAGTATATCTTGGTTTGCTGATAAAAATAAAATAGGTTTCAGCTTCTTTTCAACTTTTGTGTAATAATTTTTTTTCCAAAGAAGTTTTGAAGTTTCATCAAATTTTAGAATAGTTCCCTTGTTGTCAAAAAAGATAATATTATTTTGGTTAATTATTATTTCGGGCTCGTATTCATTGAATTTTTCAATCTTTGAGAATTTATATTTTGATATACTTTTTAATGTTCCATCGTAATCTGTTCTTCCATTATTATTATCAAAGTAACTTAGAGGATAATTTTCTTTTTTTAAACTAGATAAATTAATTTCTAAACTACTGTTTATCTCTTTAAGTAATATTTCTTCTTTTTTTGTTACTCGCTTAATATTTATTATTTTTTGCTCTTCATTAATTTTTCTCTTGGACCAAAATGAAGAGTCAGGATTTAGCGAACACGAAAACAAAAATAAAGATAATATAAAAAGTTTAAGTATTTTATTCACTAAAATCTCTGTTAAGTTTTTTTTGAGCCTCTAATTTTATTTCTCTATTGCTATTTTCGTAACTTATTATTTCATTTAATAATTTTTTTGATTCTGCTTTGTTATTTTTAAAGTAAAAAAATTCCGCTAGCAGGAATAGTGAATGTGATTTCCAAATACTATCTGAGTTTGTTACAGGTCTCAAAATCTCTACTAACTCAGTTTCATCCACAAAATTAGAATTATAAATTGCTTTTTTGTAAATATTTAAGTTTTTTATTTCTTTCTCTAAGGAACCAATATCAATAACGATGTCAAAATATTTATTTATTTCATTCTTTTCATTTACTAAATCGTTATCTAAGATAAAATATAAAGATAAAGGTGAGTATGTAGGATTTTTTTTCTCAACAATCTTAATTAACTCTTTAGTTAATTGTTCTGTATTTTGTAAATTATTAAAATTATTTACTATGTAATTATACTCTTCAGCAAGTTTACTTTGATTTCTTGAACTTATTTCCACATAAATAAAATATGTAAATATAAAAATTATTATTGCTGATATTGAAAAAATTAAATATTTACTATTTTTTACAAAAAAGTTTTTAAATTTTTCTTTTCTTGCATTTTCGTTGATAATTTGGATTTCTTCTTCCATAATTTACATCATATTTCTCAAAACAAACTGTAGAATTCCTCCATTTTTATAATATTCAAGCTCATTCTTCGTATCTATTCTACATAATGTTTTAATTTTCTTTATATCACCTGATTGATATTTTATTTCTATTTCAATTTTATCTGATGGATTTATTCCATTTTCAATTTTTAAAATAGAAATCAGCTCTGACCCAATTAATTTAAGTTTTTTTCTATCGACGCCATCCATAAATTGTAATGGAAGTATGCCCATACCTATTAAGTTTGATCTGTGTATTCTTTCAAAACTTTCAGCAATGACAGCCTTAATACCTAGAAGTTTTGTTCCTTTTGCTGCCCAGTCTCTTGAAGAACCAGTGCCATATTCTTTACCACCAATTACTATTAAATCTGTACCTCTTTTTTTATACTCGACTACTGCATCATATATGGGCATAACTTTATCGTCAGGATACAACTTTGTGTAACCTCCTTCAGTGCCTGGGGCCATCTCATTCCTTATCCTAATGTTAGCAAAAGTTCCTCTCATCATTACTTCGTGATTTCCTCTTCTTGAGCCATACGAGTTGTAGTCTTTTGGTAAAACTTGGTGTTTCATGAAATATTCACCTGTTGGGCTATCTTTTTGAATAGACCCAGCTGGGGAAATATGGTCAGTTGTAACCATGTCACCCAAAATCAATAATGGTCTTGCATCTTTAATTTCTTTAAATCCCTCTGGAGTATCTGAAAGGGAGTCGAAGAAAGGTGGTCTTTTAACATATGTAGAACTTTTGTCCCAATTATAAATGCTAGTTTTATCTGTTTTAATTTTCTGCCATTGTGTTGGGCCCAAAGATACATTTGAATATCTTTTAATAAACATTTCAGGATTTAAAGATTTATTGAGTGTATCCTCTATTTCTTTATTTGTTGGCCAGATATCTTTCAAAAAAATATCTTTACCATCTTTGTTTTTACCTAAAGACTCTTTGTATAAATCAACTTCCATATGACCTGCTAATGCGTAAGCAACAACTAAAGGCGGTGATGCTAAATAATTTGCTTTAATATGTGGTGATATTCTTCCCTCAAAATTTCTATTACCCGACAAAACAGAAACACCATACAAATTTTTACTTTCTATGGCCTTTATAATATTATCATTTAATGGACCTGAGTTTCCAATGCATGTAGTACAACCATATCCAACTAGGTTAAATCCAAGAGCATCCAAATATTTATTTAACCCTGCCTTTTCTAAATAGTCTGTTACAACTTGCGAACCAGGAGCTAATGATGTTTTCACCCATGGCTTAGTTTTGAGTCCAAGCTCAACTGCTTTTTTTGCAAGTAATCCTGCACCAATTAAAACATTTGGATTAGAGGTGTTGGTGCATGACGTAATTGCAGCAATTAATATTGATCCATCTTCAATTTCAAAATCTGTATTCTCAACTTTTGAATTACTTTTTTTATTTCGACCAGTTGCATCTTTAAAAACTTTTTTAAAACTTTCTGAAGCTTCATTTAATAAAACTTTATCTTGAGGTCTTTTTGGACCAGAAATAGTTGGAACTACTTTTGACATATCAAGTGAGATTGTGTCAGTAAATACTATATCTTCGCTCGCCCATAGACCTTGTACTTTTGCGTATTCTTCAACTATTTTTACCTCATTTTCATCCCTTCCTGAAAATTTTAAATATTTCAAAGTTTCATTATCTACCGGAAAAAACCCGCAAGTTGCTCCGTATTCTGGGGCCATGTTAGCTATAGTTGCTCGATCTGCGAGTGATAAATTTTTTAATCCATCACCAAAAAACTCAACAAATTTTCCAACTACTCCTTTATCTCTTAACATCTTAACAACTGTCAAAACTAGGTCTGTTGCTGTGGTTCCCTCTGGTAATTTATTTTTTACCTCAAACCCAATCACTTCAGGTATTAACATTGAAATTGGTTGACCAAGCATTCCAGCTTCTGCTTCAATACCTCCAACACCCCATCCAAGAACTGATAAACCATTAACCATTGTTGTATGACTATCTGTTCCAACTAGAGTATCTGGAAATAAGTATTCATCATTTTTGTAAGATTCTTTCCAAACAACTTTTGATAGATATTCTAAATTTACTTGATGGCAAATGCCTGTTCCGGGAGGAACAATTCTAAAGTTATTGAATGCTTGCTGTCCCCATTTTAGAAAAGAATATCTTTCACCATTTCTTTCAAATTCAATATCTACATTTTTTTCAAAAGAATCTGATTTAGCCGATTGATCTACTTGAACTGAATGGTCTATAACTAAATCGACTGAGGATAGTGGATTTATTTTTTTAGGATCTTTATTTTTTTCTTTAACAGCCTCTCTCATTGCAGCTAAATCTGCAACTGCAGGTATACCTGTATAATCTTGCAGTAGAACTCTTGCAGGTCTATATGCTATTTCTGTATTAGATTTTTTTTCTTTAAGCCAATTTTTAACTGAGTCAATTTGTTTTCGAGTTACTGTTAAATCATCCTCGTACCTTAATAAATTTTCTAGAAGCACCTTTAATGACTTCGGAAGTCTGGATATACCTGATAATCCATTTTTTTCAGCCTCAGCAAGTGAATAATATTTATAATCTTTAAAATTAATATTTATTGTTTTTAAAGATTTATAAGAATTTTTATTACCTGGTTTCATAATTTATATCTTATAGATTATTAAGTCCTAATTATGTATTAAATTATAGATAAAATGTTCCAATACAAGCCAATAAAAGAGAAGCCATAGCATAGTTAAAGATTTTAATAAATTTCTCATTTGTCGCAAATCTTCTGAAAAATTTGCCCACAAATGTCCAAAAAGTAATACTGATTAATGCACAAGTAAATGATACGAAGATGACCCAAAATGAATAATTAATAAAATTATTTCCACTCTCGACATATGTAGATACTATTATAATTCCTACAATTACTCCCTTAGGGTTCAAAAACTGAAAAAAAAATGTGTCAAAAAACTTTACAGGATTCTCTTTTTTATTTTCTGTTTGATTTTTTGAAAACGCTATTTTGTAAGCTAAATAAACAAGGAAGAGTGATCCTGACACTTTAAGTATTTCTTGTAATAAGGGATAGATTTTGAACACATTTATTAAACCAAAATTAAGTACACACACCATTGCAGTAAAACCAAAAATCACACCAAGCATGTGTGGAAAAGTTTTAACTATCCCAAAATTAAAACCTGAATATGACGCAACTATATTATTCGGTCCTGGTGAACAACTAGTACCAAGCATAAATAATGACAATGACAGTAATTCCGGGTGCATATTTTATGCTATCGGCAGTCCGTTTTCAGCTTTTTGAGATGGGTGAACTAATGTTACTTTTCCCTCTTTATCAATAGATCCCAAAATTAATACTTGTGAAATTACTCCTGCAATATTTTTTTCTGGAAAATTACATACTCCTATTACCTGTTTTCCAATTAGATTATCTTTGTTATAAAAATGTGTTATTTGTGCTGAAGACTGTTTAATTCCAATCTCACTTCCAAAATCAACTTTTAGAACTAATGAAGGTTTTCTTGCTTTTTCATTTTTTTCAACAGATATTACTGTTCCTAAACGAATGTCTATCTTTTGAAAATCATCATAGGTTATTTGTTCTTTCATAATAATAATATATAATTAGTTGTAATGAAAATAGATAACATATTATTTGAAAAATCAATAAAGATTCTTAAAGATTTAATATCTTTTAAAACAATTTCAGGTGAAAATAATTCTTCTTTAATTAATTATTGTGAAGATATACTTACAAAATGTGGTGCTTCATCTTTTAAGGTTTTTGATGATGAAAAAAAAAGAGTAAATCTTTTTGCTACATTAAAAGCAAAAAAACCAAACGGAAAAGAGCCTATAATTCTTTCAGGTCACACAGATGTAGTACCAGTATCTAAAGGTTGGTCCACAGACCCTTTTATTGCAGAGATAAAGGATGAAAAATTATATGGTAGAGGTTCTTGCGACATGAAGGGATTTTTAGCTTGTTCGTTGGCTTTTGCAGAAATATTTTCAAAATCAAATCTTTCAAGAGATATACACTTTTCTCTAACGTTTGATGAGGAAACTGCATGTATTGGAGCTCCCTTATTGATTAAAGAACTAAAAAAAAGAAAAATAACAAATGGAATTTGTATCGTAGGCGAACCAACAGAGATGAAAATTATAGACTCTCACAAAGCATGTTATGAGTATACAACTTTTTTTGAGGGTTTAGCTGGTCATAGTTCCAAACCAGATGAAGGGGTGAATGCAGCTGAATATGCATCGAAATATGTTAATAAATTAATGTCATTAAGAAATGATTTGATAAATAGGAAACCAAAAAACTCCATATTTACTCCTGCCTATTCAACTTTATCGATTGGCGGAATATTTGGAGGAATTGCTCACAATGTTATAGCTGACAAATGTCATGTCAATTGGGAAACCAGACCTGTGAATAAAGAGGATGGTATATTTCTAAATAGTGAAATCGATAAATATGCAGATGGTCTTTTATTAGAAATGAAAAAAAAATATCCAAATGCATCTATTAAAAAAAAAATAATTGGAGAAATAATTGGATTTCATAGAGTAAATGACTCCAAAGCTTGCGAATTTGTATCTAGTATTACAGGAGATAATTCTAGAGAAGTCGTATCTTTTGGAACAGAGGCAGGATTATTTCAAGAAATTGGAATAAGCACTGTAGTTTGTGGACCTGGATCGATACAACAAGCTCATAAAATTGACGAATTTATTGAACTAAGCGAAATTAAAAAATGTTTAGCTTTTTTAGAAGGTGTAAAAGAAAAATCGGTGATTAACTAACTCCACCCACCAATAGATTTTACTTCCAAGAATTCTAGTAAACCATCTTTTCCAGCTTCTCTTCCAATACCTGAATGTTTAAATCCACCAAATGGTGCATCAACCGCAATACCTGCACCGTTTACATCAACCATTCCTGATCTAAGTTTTCTTGCTACCCTATGCACTTTATTTTGATCTTGAGTTTGGATGTAGTTTGTTAATCCGTATGTCGTATCATTTGCAATCTTAATTGCCTCCTCTTCGCTCTCAAAAGGAATAACAGATAAAACAGGTCCAAAAATTTCTGTTTGTGCTATTTCCATTTGATTATTCACGTCAGCAAAAACTGTTGGCTTTACATAATAGCCTTTTGTTAAACCATCAGGTTTACCAAGTCCTCCCGCAACTAATTTTGCTCCTTCATCTATACCCTTCTTAATCAATCCTTGTATCTTGTTATATTGGGTTTCAGATATTACAGGACCAATATGGTCTCCTTCTTTATTAGGGTTATCTACTTTGAAATCATTTGCAAATTTAATTAGTCTATCTACTGTTTCTTTATAGATTGATTTTTCGACTAACATTCTGGTTGGAGCATTACATGATTGACCAGAATTTCTAAAACATCTTGTGGCTCCTCTTTCTACAGCTTCAGGATCCGCATCTTTGAAAACAATATTTGCACCCTTACCACCCAATTCTAGGCTAACTCTTTTAAAATCATTTGCTGCATTTTTAGATATTAAGGCACCTGCTCTAGTTGACCCAGTAAAAGAAACCATGTTAACGTCTGGATGACTAGTTAATGCATTTCCAGTTGTTTCACCATCGCCATTAACCAAATTAAATACACCTGCTGGAAATTTAGTTTCATCAATTATTTCTGCGAGTATCATTGACGATAAAGGAGCTAATTCTGATGGCTTTAAAATCATTGTACATCCAGTAGCTAATGCTGGCATAACCTTTAAGCAAACTTGGTTCATAGGCCAATTCCATGGAGTTATTAATGCACAAACTCCTTTTGGT
Organism: uncultured Pelagibacteraceae bacterium; assembly: GCA_902536765.1. Lineage (GTDB taxonomy): Bacteria > Pseudomonadota > Alphaproteobacteria > Pelagibacterales > Pelagibacteraceae > Pelagibacter. Next base: position 19,407 of record CACAYM010000006.1, on the reverse strand, counting down.
TCATAAATTAATCTTTGATTAGGCGCATGATCACCCAATGGTTTTTCAAATTCAAATTCTTTTAAATATCTTATAAAAGATTTCATATGACTTGCTCCAGTACCGGCTTGAAGTTTGGTTGCAAAATCTTTTGGAGCACCCATTTCAACAGTTATAGCGTTTGCAAAATCTGCCCATCTTTTTTTATAATTAGCGTAAAGTGTTTCTAGAAGTTTTAATCTTTCTTCTTTTGATGTAAATGCCCAGCTTTCAAAAGCATTTTTTGCTGCTTGAACTGCTTCATCAATATCTTCTTTACTGCCTATAGATATAACAGCACAATTTTCTTCTGTTGATGGATTAATGACGTAACAATTTTTTTCTTTTATAGGATCGGTCCACTTTCCATTAATATAGAATTTTTTCTTATTTAGCATTCTTAAAAATTAACCTATCTTTTTGCTTTTGCAAACAAGTTTGTAAGTTCATATACAATCGTTGCTGCGGCTAATGATGTAACTTCTGCATGATCATACGCCGGTGCAACTTCTACTACGTCTGCCGATATAATTTTTATTCCAGATAATCCTCTAATAACATTAACCATTTCTCTAGAAGTCATTCCTGCAATTTCTGGAGTGCCTGTTCCCGGCGCATGAGCCGGGTCTAAAACATCAATATCAATTGATAAGTACAAAGGATTATTGCCAACTCTATTTCTGATTCTTTCGACAATTTTATCAACACCTTGTGACTGAAATTCATCACAATGAATTATTTTAAAACCAAAGTTTTCATCATTTTTCAAATCCTCCCTGCTATAAAGCGGTCCCCGAATACCAACATGCATTGATGAATTATCTAAAAATAAATTTTCCTCTCTTGCTCTTCTAAAAGGTGTTCCGTGTGTATAAGGAGCACCAAAATATGTATCCCAAGTATCTAAATGTGCATCAAAATGCACTAGAGCAACAGGTCCATTGTTAAATTTATTCATTGCTCTTAATAAAGGAAATGCAATTGTATGATCTCCACCCAAACTTATTATACCTTTGGTTTTTTTTAATAAATCTAAAGCCCCAGCTTCAATTTGTTTTATAGCTTCATCAATATTAAAGGGATTGCAAGTGATATCTCCTGCGTCCGCAACTTGTTGAACTTTAAATGGTTCGACATCATAATTTGGATGATAATTTGTTCTCAAATGTCTTGATGCCTGTCGTATACTTTGTGGACCAAATCTTGCACCAGGTCTGTAGCTAGTTCCAGCATCAAAAGGAATACCGACAATTGCAACATCGCAACTTCCTACATCCCTTAATTCTGGTAATCTTGCAAAAGTACTTGGGCCTGCAAATCGAGGAACTTTTGTTCCGCTAATCGGTTGTAATGGTTCTTTTTTTTTTGTCATTAATTTTATTTATAAAATTAAATGTACCACAACTAAATTAAATGGAATATCATTTATGTTTTCAAAATGAGAATTCTTATAATTATTTTTATATTTTTTTCCTATTATTCCCCACTTAATGCAAATGAAATATTTAATCTTATTAAAATTCCAAATTTAGAAGTTTTTAATCTAGATAGCGAAAATAAAATCAAATATTTAAGTTTAAAAAAAAGTTTTACAATCGGAACAACTAAAAATATTACTTGTGATAAAGCAAATGAAAGCAATCTCAAAAAAAAATATGAAATAATTAAAAAAAACTTGGATATTTATAATTATCAATTTTTAAAAAAAAATAATGTCCGATTTGTTGTACTATGTGAAAATTTATCTATATCAGGTATTGGTGCAGCGGGTATCCCTGATATACAAAAAAGAACTTTAATATTAAATATAAACTTTAATCCAAAATATTTTGAAAGAGTTATACACCACGAAGTTTTTCATATGATATATGATAGCCATCCTATTTTATTTGATGATAATTTATGGAAAAAGTTTAATGATAAATCGTTTCAGTACGCAGGATGTTCTATATGTTCTGATAGTATTGGTTTAGATGAATATAAAAATACCGATGGATTTATTACTGAATATTCAAAAACAATTCCCTCTGAAGATATGGCTGAAATATATAGTTTTATTATCAAAAAGGAAAATATTTTAACAAAACTTTCTGAAAAAGATGAAAAACTAAAAAAAAAAATAGATTTTATTAAAAATTCTATAAATAAAATAGATAGTCAAACATTTTAAATGATTAAAAAAATCAAAGCATCTAGATCAGAAAAGATATTATTATCATTTTTAATTTTACTAGGCATTTTTTCTTTTGGTTTTTTTTATAGTATAAAAAATAAATGTCTATTTGTTGATGATGTGAATTTAGAAAACCAAAATTTTATCGATAAAGAGAATATTGTTTTAATGGAAGTAGAATGTGGTTTGGTAGTTATTAGATTAATTCCTGAAACCTCACCAAATTCAGTAAAAAGATTTAAATTATTAACTACAAAGGGTTTATATAATAATTCAGCTTTTTACAAAGTTATAGAAAACACATTAATTCAAGCAGGAGATATTGAGTATGGAAATATTGAAAGTATAAATTATGTAAAGGTTGGTAGTGGAAAATCGGGCTTAGGGAATTTAAAATCCGAAATAAATGAAGATTTTAAATTTACTGCTGGCTCTGTTGCTATGGCTCGAGGTGATGATTTTGATACTGAGGACAGTGAATTTTTTATTATATTAAAAGATATACCAATTTATAATGGTGAATATACTCCAATAGGTAAGGTGATTCTTGGCTTGGATGCTCTTAAAAAAATAAAAAAAGGTAATAAGTCAAACTATGTTCTTAGACCTGATTTTATAAAATCGTTAAAATTAATTGATTAAATTTTGTATGATTAGATTACTTTTAATTTTCTGAATTAAGTTTATCTGTTGCTTTTTTAAATCCAGTTAAATTTGATTGTATTATCAAAGGTTGCTTTGTAGCATAACCTAAAACCCCTATCTCTAAAAGATTTCCAGAAATAAATTTTTTATAGACTTTGTCATAAGTGTTATCCATTTCAGGGTTACCTGATCCTTTTGATAAAAATACAAGACATCCTATTTGTTCACAGCTAGACCAAGGAAGATTTACTTCCTCTTCATTATCAAAACGAAGTGAAAGTTGTTTATTTAAATCGATCCCTAAAGGTGAAATAATTGTTATCAATTGAATTTTATTTTTTTTATCATCTATGAACTTTGTATATGTTACCGAAAAATTGATATTGGTATTTTGAATTCTAATTGTTTGACTTACCTCACAATTTTTATCTTTACCACTTTCAACGCACTGATAAGTCCAATTATCATATTGTTGAGTTGTTACTTTTGGTGGAGATTTATCATCAGCAATTAATAATTTTGATCCTAAAAGAAGAAATAAAATAACAAAAATAATCTTATTCATTAATACTGTTTACTAAGTGTAATGAATGTTCTACCATCCCAACTTAAACCGTCAACATCTAATCCGTCACTATCTACTCCAGAATTTCCTTTTATTGTTCTAGAATGCGATAATTGAACTGTAAATAAATTAAATACTGGAACATCCATAGAAAGACCCCAGCCTTTTAACGCATATTTATTTTTAAGATCTGTATTTGTTGAGTTCCAACCGGTCCATTTATTTTTATGTAAACGAATTTGTCCATAGTCATAAAAAAGGGTTGTTGGAAGATTAAAGAAATTTCTTTTTAATTCTACACCAGTAGTAAAACCTGCATCTCCAGCTGCCTCACTAGGAGCATAAGCTCTGACAGCATTTGGTCCGCCCAAAGTTAACTGTTCACCACCATCCAAATTATCAGCTGCTACTTGCCCATTAAATTTCAATAAAATATTAGTTTTATTTGTAATTTTTTGAAGACGGTTCAAATTAAGTGTAGCTTTTAAGTTTCTGCCGTTGTTATCAGCTCCCGCTTGATCAGTAGAGTAATTTGATAAATTATCTTTTAAATCTAGATTTCCCAATGTAATTCCAACAAGACCATAATTTACTCCTCCACCTAATTTTGTATCAGTGCCATCAAATCCTAAGTTAAAAGTTGCCTTGGTCATGTCTTTGTTACTATTATTTCCTGTGCTTAAATTATTTACGTAGTCATTCCTAGACACTAAAAAAGTTGCATTAAGATTTTTAGTAAGTTTTTCAATTAATGGCCTAGTTAAAGTAAAATTATATTCTGTTGAATATCCTGAGGGCATAGTCGAGTCGAATGGTGCTGATAGTTTATACTCCATCTTAGAAAGTCTAAACGTGCCTTGCATACCATTATAGCCCATTGGGAATGTAGTAGACATTGCATAATAATTAGACTCTTCTTTTTGTTTGCCCTTTTGAAAATTATTTCCAGTCGCAACATTTGTGAAAGTAAACCTATCCCCTATATTAAACAAACCATCAATGTTTATAGTATTTGTAAGTTTGCCAGTTCCTGAAGATCGAGAACCAGTGTTATCGGCCAGGGAAGATCCAGTAATTGTTTTAGTATTGCTTGCTGTAATTACAATATCTGTTTCACCAAATTCTTTTCCTTCTTCGAGTTGTGCTATCGCATTAATTCCAGGTGTTCTGTTAAAGTTTCTTATATTTTTATCTAATTGAGAAATATTTAAACCTCCTCCATCTAAAACTTTATAAAGAATTTTTTTTCTAATTCTTTCCTTTGATAGATTTAATTTTTTTTCTTCATCGACGTTAAAAGTAATTTTACCTAACACCGCTTCGGTAATTTTAATTTCAACTATTCCATTTTTAATATCTTGTGGTGGAAGATAAGCTGTTGCTAGAAATCCTTCAGACCTATAATAGTTAGATATTATAGTAGTAACATAAAGAAGAGCATCATAATCTAGTTCTTTATTGATATTTTCTTTAATTAAACCCTTAAGTATTTCATTATCATATCTCTTATTTCCATCTATTTTAAAATCTTTAACTAAAACTTTTAATATTTTTTCTTTATCACTTTCTAAAATATTTTCATTAGTTTTACCTAAATTTTCAGATGCATCGGGTTCTTTTTCATTAGGAAGTTGTGGAACTTGTTTATTTAAATCATCTACAGTAGGTATATCTACAGCGTTTGCATAACTTATAAAAGTTAATAGTAATGCTGAAATTAAAACTGATTTTATATTAATTATTCTCTTCATCTTCTATTATTGCGTCAGGGTTAATGTTTGTATTGTTTAAACTTTTATTGTTTTGCAATTGAGGTTTATTTTCTACTCTTTGTTTTGGTTTTGATCCAAGTTTATAAGGGTTAAAAAATTCGCCCTTTTGTGGTTTACCTTCAAATGTTTTAAATAAATCTTTTATATCTTTAAATTGTTTTGGTGGAGCATTAAAGTCTTTTGCGGTTTCCATATTAGCTGGTTTAAAGTCTGCTGGATTTCCTTTTGGAGATCCAAACAATCTTCCAAAAAATCCTTGACCTGATGGGTTGTTACCTTCAACACTTCCTTTAGCTAAAGGTTTACCTATTCCAAAATTATTACCACTTGGTCTTGCTTTTATATCTCCAAACTTTGGATTATCCGCGTAAACAATTTCAACACTTTTTGCTAAACCAAAACTATTTCCACCCCCAAAAGGTTTAAAATTCAAAGGTCTAGGACCAAATTCATTTATTGGTTTAAACTTAGATGCTCTTGCAGCAGTTTTTGCAGCCATTTTTGCTTTTTCATTTGTTGAAGAATTAACAACACCGCCAGTCATTTTTTGACCAACTCCAATTCTTGTTCCAAAAGCTGAACTAGGATTAATCGTACCCCATCTTGCACCTGATACTTGGATACCAGTTAAACCTGTATATGATTTTAATGCTTTAACAGATCCAACCGTAGATTTAAATTGAACAGTTGGAACAGCGTTTACTCCTCTGTCAATTTCTACTGCTTTTGCTATTAAAGAATGTTTTCCTTTAACTGTATCGTTTACTTTTCCATTAAATATAACCTTTGGATCCATTGATAATACAGTTCGTGTAGTTCCGTTACTTCCGGTACTACCAATTAAAACGTCTCCGTTATAAACTTGTTCTTCATAAGTCATAACATCACCTTTAAGTGTTATGGTATTGGCTGTTGTCGTCATTTTATAAAAACTATCTGCTGTATTTGTTGGATCAACAGTTATTAGATTAAATGCATAACCAACTCTATCTCCATAAGTTACATTTCCTGAACCTGCGTCAACCGTTATCGATCTTGCTTTAGCATTACCTTGTCCTTTTAAACTTCCACCAAAATTTATATTCGAATTCGTAGTTGCGAATTCAACTGGAGAGGCTCTAGAACCTGAAGCAACTAAAACATTTCCAGTGTAATTCTGCGCTCCAGTAGTCGTTATTCCTGAATTCAATCTTACTGTGCCGTTTATTCTTAAAGAGGCCAAAGTTACACCACCTGAAACGCTAAACTGATCCGAGGTTGATGTTGATGTTAATGCTGGAGCGGGTGCGCCTAAGGCTTTGGCAGATCCAGCTACTAAACTAGCACCACTATTTATATTAACCGCGCCAGTATAAGTATTTGTTCCTGACAATGTTAGTGCTCCACCACTTGCTGTTAATCCACCTGTCCCAGAAATTGTACTAGATATTGTTTGTGTTGCGCTTGAGCCATACTCAAATGTTCCATTATTAATAATATTTGCAGAGTAACTTCCACTTCCTAGTTTTCCACTACCTGATACTTTTAATTTACCAGCATTAACTGTAGTGGTACCTGTATACGTATTTACACCTGATAAATTTAAAGTTCCTGTTCCAGATTTTATAACTCTTGTGCTTCCACTTATTACTCCAGAAACAGTTGATGATGAAGCGCCAACGTTAGTCATATCTAGAAAATCTAAATTAGTAACATTTCCTGAAATAGTTACAGCTCCAGTGCCTGTATTCATTTTAAGATCGGCATCATCTGATTGGTCATATTTTATTACAATTAAACCTGAAGATCCATGTCCGCCAACATTTGATGAGTGACCTCCACCTCCACCGCCACCACTACCAGTGTGTGCAGTTGCATTGTTTCCAGCTCTTCTTGCGGCACCTCCATCTCCACCAACTCCGCTACCTCCGATTAATCCTCCATATGTGTTTCCAGTAGCGCCATCAGTACCTGCTCCACCACCACCTGCATACCATTTAGCAGTACCTGTGATGGATGATTGAATTCCTATACCTCCATTAGTACCTTCTCCATTTAATATTCCTCCAGCTCCACCAGCACCTCCACCACCTCCACCTCTGTTTCTTCCAGTAGTTTCTTGTGCGCCAGCATTACCTTGACCTGCGGTTCCAGATCCGGGATTACCATGCCAAAAAGATGCGCCACCCCCAGAACCTCCAGATTTTCCATGTGGTCTTTGGTTATGTCCTCCTCCACCGCCTCCACCAATTGCATTGAATGAGGCAAATAAAGTATTTCCTCCGTTTCCACCATCACGATGAGCAGAACCTCTTGTTCCTCCGGCTCCTATTGTTGCTGAATAAGTAGAAGAACTTAATGAATATGATGATTTTTGAATTACTCCTCCAGCACCTCCACCACCACCAACATTGGAACCTCCACCACCTCCACCACCAGCTATTATCAATAGATCAGCTGAAGTCACTGAAGATGGTTTTGTCCAAGTAAAAGCTCCCAAAGAGTAGGTTAGTGATCCGTTTCCAATACTTGTGCTAGATGAAGTAGCAGTTGCCTCGCTCGCACCATTAAAAATATATTTACCATTGTATCTTAATTGTAAAATTCCAGAATTACTATTTGAAGATAAATTGCCTCCAATTGTAATATTATTATTAGATGTGATTAAAGAAAAACCGGTTCCTTTTACAGTTACATTATCATTATATGTTTGCGTGCCTGTCGTCTTAATAGATGATTCTAAAATTACATCGCCAGTTACTGATATCGAAGGAAGAGTTGTTCCACTAGTTGTTTTTAACGTAGGAGTATTGCTAGCTGTAATTGTAGGGGAACTTCCTAATGCGTTATCTGCACCAGCAATCAAAGTTCCATTAGACAAAACTATTGCTCCAGTAAAGTTACTACTTCCGCTGAGCGTTAAATTTCCACTACCTGATTTTGTAATTCCCCCACTGCCTGAAATTGCACCTGATAAAGTTTGTGCTGAGCTTGAACTTAAAGTTAATGTACCTGCATTACTAATACCACCTGCATAAGTTCCGTTTCCTAATAAACCTGAAACTGTAATTGCTCCTGCAGAAATTGTGGTGTCACCACTATAAGTATTGGTTCCTGATAATGTTAACGTTGATGAACCTGATTTTGTTAATGCTCCAGATCCTGAGATAACTCCTGATAAAGTTTGAGCTGTGCTTGATGCATAAGTAAACGTTCCACTATTAGAAATATTTCCTGCATAAGTACCACTTCCTAAAGATCCAGAGCCACCAATATTTAATGTTCCAGCGCTCACTGTTGTTGTTCCAGAGTAAGTATTAGTTCCTCTTAAAATAACAGTACCATTTCCAGTTTTAGTTAAATTCTTGCTGCTTCCACTTATTACTCCATCAATATAAAAGTTATTAGCAGCTTTTATAGTTGAGTGTGCTCCTAAGGTAATGTTTCCATCCCAATACTGACCAAAACCATTTGTTCCACGAAGTGTTCCGCCATTTAAAGTTAGTGCATTAGTTAAAGCGCCATCATCGCTTCGATCAACCCATAGAGTTGCACCACTTGCAACAGAGATAGATCCTGTTCCAAAAACATCATTTGATCTACTTGCAGCACCACCAAACAATGTACCAGCACTTACAGTTGTGCCTCCTGTATAAGTGTTGTTTGCCGATGTAGTTAATTGACCTGATCCAGCTTTTGTTAATGCAGTATCACCGCTAATCACTCCAGTAACCACTGAAGAATTGTTGGTAGTATTAACAGTTAAGGAAGTTAGATCAGATACGGTACTTTGTAGATTTACCTGTCCTGAACCAGTATTTAAAGTTAAACCTGCAGAGACAACATTGTTAGCGCTGTAATTTAAAATTACAATACCTGAACCACCATTTCCTGCTGAAGATCCACCATCCCATCCATTAGCACCCCCTCCGGAACCTGTATGCGCTGTACCATTACCACCATTTCGCTGTCCACTATTTGATCCACCTTGTCCACCAATACCTGAACCACCGGCACCACCTGTTCCTCCCCAGGTTCCTCCACCTCCTCCAGCTGCATACCACTGATTACTTCCAGAAATGTCATATTGTAGTCCTGCTCCACCAGCTCCGCCATTTCTTCCAGAAGGTCCATTTCCGGCACTTCCAGCTCCACCACCGCCAGAGCCTGCATATGTATTATAACCACCACTACCACCACTATTTCCTTGGCCAAGTGTTCCAGCTCCTGGTGATGGTGAACCTTTTCTATGACCATATCCACCTCCAGAGCCTCCAGCTCTTCCGTTAGATTGCTTACTTCCACCGCCTCCACCACCAATTGCTGTTTGATTTCCGAATGTACTGTTTTGACCATTCGATGCTTGTCCAGGAACACTTGTTGATTTTGAACCACCTGCTCCAACTGTAATGCTGTAACTATTATCAGATAAAGAGTACGAGGCGTTATAAATTAAACCACCAGCTCCGCCTCCGCCGCCGCCATCTCGACCTCCTCCTCCTCCACCTGCAACAACTAATAATTTAGTTGCGGATAATGAGTTAGGTTTCGTCCAAGTATAAGCGCTTCCGTTCCATGATAAAGAACCTCCTCCGGTTAGAGATGTAGCTGAGTTGCTTGCTGTAGCAGCGCTTCCGTTTAAAACGTAAGCACCTGAGCGTTTTAACTGAAGTATTCCAGATACTGAAGTTGAATTAGGTGAAATAGCCCCGCTCACATCAAACGAGCCAGAATTAGTTGTTATTGTAACATCTGTGTCTAATTTAACTGCAGCATTTACATCAACACTTAATGATCCATTTGATGATGTTATGTTTGCTCCTAAAACCAAGGTCGTTGCGTTAAATGTCAACGTTGCATTTCTAGCACCAGTGTAAGCAATATTATTATTTACTGTAATAGTATTATCTGCAGTTTGAGTAACGTCGGAAGTTCCTAAGTTTGATACAATGGTAGAGGCTTCGGAAGATCCTATTGTTATATTGGTTGGATCAAGTAACCAATTTCCATAATTGCCGGTTAAAGAACTAGTATTAACTTTTATTCCATTATAATTTAAAACAGCTCCAGACGTTTCAATTTTACCCCCGTCGCCATCAATACCTTTTGCAGTTAATGTTCCATATACACTTGTAACAGAGTTACTGTCTTTAATGTTTGACCAAGCTACAATTGTTCCACCAGCTCCACTTTCTGTTGCACTAGCTGATAATACTGAATTTTTATCTATTGATGTATAAGTTGACTGAAGCAAATCCCCTTTACCTTGCCAATCTCCACCTATTAATATTTTACCACCACCTTCTTTACCATCTGCGCTAAGTTTTGCAGATACTAAACTTAATTCTTTACCAGCAATCTCAATATCGCCACCCTTACCTGTTGATGAATTAACATCTAATTTGCCCGAGATGGTTGCTTCACCTTTCGATCCTGCATCGATTTTGATTTCACTTGCTTCGATAGATCCTGTATTTGAAACTAATTTGATAACACCATTTTCTGATACAAGGCCCTGTGCTTTTGCATCAGTTATTTTAATTGTTTCATCAACTAAACTTTGTGCAGCATCAGCTTTTATTGTTACTATTCCATTTTTAGTTTCAATTGTACCTTCATTTTTTGCAAGTGATTTAAGTTTAGATGGTTTTACTTTAACTGTAAGCTTGTTACTCCCACTTATACTTAACAAAACATCATCTCCAGCTGCAAGAGCGGTTGAAGCTTTTGCAATAATTTGTCCTTTATTATTAATTTCTGGAGAAATTAATGCTACATACTGAGCATCTATTTTTCCACTTGCAGTTAATTGTGATAATTTATCTGTTGAAAACGATAAATTATTATTTAAAAAATTTTGATTTGTAATATTTAGCGTAGATAATATGGCACCTTCTGCTCTAACAGCTGAAGTGGGTCCCATCAATATTCCAGTAGGATTTACTAATATAAGTCTTCCATTTGAGAAAATAGATCCATTAATAATTGATTTTCCACTTACAACATTATTTAAAATAGTGGATTTATTAGTTGGTTGATTAAAATACACCGAGGCACTTGATCCAACATTAAATGTATTCCAATTTACAATACCTTGTTGGGTAGTTTGATTTACATCAAGTCTTCCAACTCTTGGTTGATTAATATTAATATTGCCACTAACTACCTGACCACCTGTTGGTAAAGCAAATTGATCAATATTTTGAGCAAAAACGAGAGTGTTTGTTGGCGCAAAAGTTAAAAAAATAATTAAAAACCAATTTATTGAGTTTTTTAATAATATTTTCATTTTGTTGTAATTCTCCCAAAGTCTTAAAATTGATGGAATCCCTTAATTTACTTAGTATTTTAGCTAACAAGGGTAAAACTAATATAGTTTTAAAATGGCAATATATTTTAATACCAAATTTTGGTAGTAAAAATAATTTAAAATATGCATAAATCCTAATTATTTGATCCTTTTTTAGGAAATTATCAATCAATTTTGACGCAATCTACTTTGATTAAATTGCATGGCTCTAAATCATAATAAACATTGGATCTATAATATTTTAAAAAATACTATCAAAAATTAGTAGTAAAAATTTATACAATGAAAAGTAAATTTGTAAAAATAGCTGGTGATTTAGTAGATCATGTTAATGATACTGGTGAGTTATCATTTATTTTCAAAACTAAAGTGCATGTAATAATAATATTTTATATTTACGGTAGCGAAAAGATTACTTTTGAAAATTTATGTAAAATAACTAAATCAACAGTGAGCAGAACAACAATACAGTCAATATTATTGGAGGGAGTAAAGTTAGGTTATTTAAAAAAAACTATTGACAAAGACGATAGAAGAAAAAAATATTATAGTTGCGAATTTCTTAAGCCAATACTTGAAAAATGGCACAATCAACAACAAAAAATATTTAATTAATTTACTAAAGGTTTGCCCGTAGATAAGGTATGTTTAATACGATCTTGAGTTTCTTTGGTCTCTATTAATCTCATGAAAGACTCTAATTCCAAATTGTATAGGTTGTCTTCACTTAATTCCTTATCTAAGCTTGTATCCCCACCACTTAAAACTGTTGCTAATTCTTCACCAACTTTTAAGCCGTGATCTAAAATAATTTTATCGTTATAAAGTTTTTCTAATAATTTTACCATTTTATCTTTCAGGGGTTTACCTGACAATTTAAATTTACATTCTTCTGGTGGTTTGAAATTCTTATTTTCTAATAATAATTTTTTCGCCTCCTCGAATAAACTATTTCTATTCATAACTTTTTTATCTTCAGGTCTTAAGAATTTTAAAGGCAAAGCCTCTACGGTTGAAGTTGCTGTCTTGGCATAACCAATTATATTAAAAACTTGAAGTGGAGCATAATCTGGATCTTTTTTTGCCTCATCTGTTTGCGACCATCTCCATAAAACTTCTTTACATCCGCCACCTGCGGGCACTACTCCAACGCCAGTTTCAACAAGTCCCATTACAATATTTGTATGGGATACAACAAAATTCGACTGGATAGCAACTTCTTCTCCTCCACCTAAAACTAAACCTGAGGGAGCAGAAATTACAGGATGTTTAGAATATTTTAAATGTTTACATGTTTCTTGAAAATATTTTATAAATTTTTCAACTGATTTAAAATCACGTTTTTCTACAAATTCCATTGTGTATTTTAAATTTACTCCAGCAGAAAATTGCATACTTTCATTCATAATAATTAATGGTTTGTCTGTGGCCTTTTTTAGTGCATCCATTGAGTCATAATCTAAAGCACAAGCTTTAGTGGTAAATTCAACAATATTAAAATCCTTAAATCTAAATATATCAGCTGATTTGTTTTTATCGATTTTGATTGCTGTTGGTTTGATTTTACCCAGAGTTTCAATATCTGTATAAAGCTGTCTTTGACCATAAAAATTTTCATCTTTTGTTTTTGATAAATTTTCTAAGAAAGAATTTCCTTTAACATCTCCTACTCTATCAAAAAAGTTTTTGACCCCAATCGATTTTAACATTTCAAAGGGTCCCATCGACCAGTTAAAACCAAGTCTCATAGCTTCATCGATATCATTAAATTTATCTGTAATACCAGGAACTAAAGAAGATGAGTATTTTATGATTTGTGAAATTACTGACCAGGCATACTCACCAAATTTATCTTTTCTGTTTATTAACAAATTTAAATCTACTTTTTCTATTCCTAATTCAATTTTTTTAGATGTTGAGTATTCTCCTGTTTGCAAATTTATAGCCTCTAATATTTTTTTATTTTCTTGTTTGTTCATTCTATAGAAACCACCTTTGCCTTTTCTCCCAGTGTATCCATCTTTAATTAGTTTTGTGATTAATGGAATTTCTTTTGCAACTTTCTGAAATGGATCATTTTCAGGTAATTCCTTTATAAAACTTTTTAAAACGTCCGACATTAAATCAATACCAATTAAATCATAAAGTCCAAATACACCTGTTTTTGGAATACCCATCGGTCTACCGAAAATTGCATCTGCTTCCTCAATAGATAAATTCATTTTAAATGCTTCTGTCATTGCTACTTGCATAGCAAATACACCAATTCTATTTCCCAAAAATCCAGGTGTGTCGTTACAAATAATAGCTCCTTTACCAAGCTCATGTTCACAAAATTTTTTAAGATATTTTATTTTATCTAAATCTGAACTTTTACTTTTAACAATCTCTAAGAGACCCATGTATCTCACAGGATTAAAAAAATGTGTAATACAAAAGTCTTTTTTATCTTCTTCGGATAATTTTTCAGATAAAACGCTAATAGGTATAGAGGATGTATTTGAGGATACGATGGTATTTTTTTTTCTTGTATCAAATATTTTTTTATAAATATTGTGTTTAATATCAATTCTTTCTACAACAGCCTCGACAATCCAGTCTGCATCGGCCACTTCTTTAAAATCATCATTAATATTTCCAACATTGATACCATCAATTTTTGATTTATCAATTAGCAGGGGTGGTCTTGATTTTTGAATTCTTTCTTTTGCTTTTTGACTGATTTCTGTTGTCAGATCTAATAAGGTAACAGGAACATTGGCATTACAAAGATGTGCAGCGATACCACTTCCCATCGTTCCAGAGCCAATAACAACAACTTTATTTATTTTCATAAATCAATTTTATATTAAATTTAATTGTTTCATGAAATAAAAAAATTGTATCAATTTGACATTTGCTGATTTTTTAAATCATTAATTTTTATATGGCACCGGATTGCATTTCCATTTTCATCTATTTGCCATGGTGGAACATCTGTTTTACAAATTTGACCTAATAATCTAGGACATCTTCCTTGGAATGAGCATCCTTTTTCGGGTGGCTTTTCTTCTACAATGTCTTCTGCGACTAATTTCGGTTTAATATCTGGGTCTGGTTCTAACACTGCTCCTAGAAGGACCTCGGTATAAGGGTGAGACGGAAATTTATATACGCTTTCAGATGGACCAATTTCACACAATCTTCCCTGATACAAAACTGCAACCCGGTCACTTATTGCTTTTACAACTGCAAGATCATGTGAGACAAAAATATATGTAGTGCCAAAATCCACTTTCAATTCCTGAAGTAAATTTAAGACTGCTGCTTGAACAGAAACATCAAGCGCTGAGGTTACCTCATCACATAGAATTATATCTGGTTTTGCAGCAAAAGCTCTTGCTACTGCTACTCTTTGCTTTTCACCTCCTGACAATTGTCGTGGATACCTTGTAAGATAAAACTCACCTAATCTTACTTTTTTTAAAACTTCTATAATTTTTTGTTTAAGTTCATTTCCACTAAGACCAAAATATAGTTTAAGAGGTTGTGATACAATTTCCTCAACTGTGTGATTAGGATTTAATGATTCATCAGGATTTTGAAAAATCAATTGTATTGCTCTTAGGTAATTTGCATCTCTTTTTTTTAAATCATTTGATAAAATTTTATTTTTATCAAATTTAATTATCCCATCTTTTGCTTTGATAAGTCCTGCGATAGATTTAAGAATAGTTGACTTTCCACTCCCGGATTCACCCACAAGTGCCAAGGTTTCACCTTTATCAATTTTTATATTTATGTCTTTAACTGTTGGATTTGTGTCATCAATTTTATTTAGTAATTGTTCTATGAATTTTTGTTTTGCATAACTAATTGAAACAGACGATATATCTAAAATTTCATTTTTGGTTAATTTTCGTAATACTTTTTTTGAAGATTTTGTATCCTCGTCCTTTTTTTTATGAAGTTTTTTGTGGTTAAAACATCTAACACTTGTATTTAACTCACTAACAAATTCTAACTCTGGCGAGTTTATTTTACATTTATCTTCAGCAAACTCACATCTATCGTAAAAACTACATCCTTCTTTTATTGTTCCAGGTTGTGGCTGGCTACCTGACATTGAATTAGGAAGTCCAGATAAAGTTAATTTTGGTATAGATTTTAATAATCCATAAGTATAAGGATGAATTGGATTTTTTAATATAGTCCTTACCGGTCCATCTAAAACAATTTCACCAGAATACATTACAATTACTCTATCGCTTACCTGCGCTATAGCTCCTAAATCATGACTTACATAAACCATTGATGTACCTGTATCCTTTGCGATAAAGTTCAACAGCTCTAAAACGTGAGCCTGAGTTGTAACATCCAGCCCAGTAGTTGGCTCATCTAATAATAAAAGATCTGGGCTCCCAGCTAAAGCCATTGCAACTGCAACTCTTTGTTGTTGACCTCCAGAAAGTTCATGGGGATATCTTTTTGCAATTGTCTCTGGAGAAGGTAACCTAACTTTATTTAATAACTCCGAAATTTTTACATCTCTATCTTCCTTTTGAAAATTTGTATGTAATCTTAATGCTTCGTCAATTTGATAACCAATTTTTAAATTTGGTGTTAAAGACTGCCCAGCATTCTGAGGTATCATTGCTATTTTTCTTCCACGAATATTTTCTAATTCTCTGTTTTTCATTTTTAAAATATCATTAGACTGATAAATACATTCTCCAGAGATTGTAAATAAACCATGCTTAACATATCCCATCATTGCTAATGCGAGGGTACTTTTTCCTGAACCAGACTCTCCTACTATACCAACTGTTTCACCTTTATTAATTGTGGTACTAATATTTTTTAAAATTGAAATTTGTTCCCCTTTTTTACTGGTAAAACCAATAGATAAATTTTTTATTTCTTGAACAACTTGTTGCATATTAAACTGGTGCTTTTGTAGACCTATCAATACCTAATGCTTTTGCAAAAGCATCTGCAGTTAGATTTATACCTATTATAAGTGAACTTAATCCAAATATCGGTGCAAGTACTGCCCAATACGCAAAAGACATCAAGCCTCTTGCATTAGATATCATCAATCCCCAATCTGGAGTTGGAGGGCTCACACCAAAACCTAGAAAGGATAATGAACTAAAACCAAGTAACATCCATGACCATCTCATTGCACCCTCAACCATAATTGCATCTCTTACATTGGGTAATATTTCATTCCAAATAATTGAAAAATTACCATGACCTCTAGCTCTTGCTGAAACAATAAAGTCTTTTGCTATTACATCATGTGTTGCTGCTCTTGCTACTCTTACAATTCCTTTTCCATAAAAAAAGCCTAAAGCTGGTATCAAAACAATTGTTGATGTACCTAAAAGTGAAACTATTAAAAGCATCGCAAGTATCCAGGGAATAGAGAGAAAAGCATCAATTATTCTCATCACTACGTCATCTATCTTTCCACCAACCAATCCACAAAAAATTCCTAGGGCACCTCCCCATAGCAAAGCAATTAAAGATCCAAAAAAAGTTACCGTTAGTGCAGTTCTGCCTCCAAGTATAGTTCTTGTAAAAACATCTCTTCCAAGACTATCTGTACCAAACCAATACTCGGAAGAAGGTGCTTGTAACATTAAAGATGGATCAATAGCCTTGTAATCATGGGGTGCATATAGAGGACTTGTGATGGCTAGTGTGACATGAAAAACTAGAATTATTAAACCAATTAATCCAGACGGCCTTGAGGCCATAGTTGAAATAATTTCTACTATTTTAGAAAATGTGCTTTTAGGTTTTTCTTGTTTAATAACTAAAGTCATTTTTTAATTTGTAAGGATTTTAATCTTGGATTTAACATTAAAGTCAATAAATCTGCGATGAGATTTATTATTACATAAATTGAAGCTAAAATAATTGCTAAAGCTTGAACAACAGGCAAATCTCTATTTGAAATAGACTCTATTACCAATCTACCTAATCCGGGGTAATTAAATACTACTTCTGTAACAACCACTCCACCTAATAACCACGCAATAGTAAGTGCAACTACATTTATTGCTGGCAATAAAGCGTTTGGTAAAACATGTTTAAACACCATTTTCCAGTAAGGAACACCCTTTAGAATTGCCATTTGAACATAGTCCGATGCCATAACTTGAATAACACTTGATCTGACCATTCTTGCCATGTGGGCGGTCATAATCATTGATATTGCAATAACAGGCAGAATTATATTTGGTAAAAGCTCAGATACAGACGCTCCTGTTGGAACAATTACTATTCCTGGAAGCCACTCCAGCCAAATTGCAACAATTAATATTAATAAAGTAGCACTGATGAATTCTGGAATCGTCATAGAAAAAATAGTGAATGTTGAAATTATAATATCTGGCATTTTATCTCTCCATAATGCAGTGATTATTCCTAATAGTAAGGCAATTGGAATTCCAATCAAAATAGATGCAGAAGCAAGTACTAAAGAATTTTTTACTCTCGGACCAAGGACATCATTGATTTTCATTTCACCACTTAATGAATAACCAAAGTCACCTTGTATTACTCCTATAGCCCAACTAACATATCTCTCATATGCAGGTATATCTAACCCCAGCCTTTTGTAGCATGCTTCAAGTGCAGCACCATAAGCCTCCCGCTCTAGATAAGTTGTGCAGGCATCACCCGGTAAAACTTCAACTCCAACGAAAGTGATCAAAGATACAATAAATAGGGTAATTAACCCAAGAAGAATTCTTTTTAGAACTAAAATTAACATAATAAAATTGTAAAGCTTCTGTTAAATAATATTTATATTAAATGAAAAGGATTTTACAGGCCTAATTAAAGGCCTGTAAAAAAAGATTTTTGTATTAATCTGTTACTTTAAGCTTATGCCAACGTACAGAAAAAACCTCTACATCATCTAAATTTTTAACTCTTGATGAAGTAATGACTAGTTTTGATACGTGATATGGAATCATCGTACCAGACTCTTCCCATAAAGTTTTTTGTGCATTTTGATAAGCTTTTTTTCGTTTGCTAAAGTTAAGTTCACCTCTTGCATCAGAAAGATTTTTATCAAATGCTGCATTTTTAAAGAATGATTCATTCCATTTTGCACCACTATGATACGCTTCATGCAGAATACTATCTGCAGGTCTTTCATTCCAACGAGTCATTGCAACTGGCTTTTTCATCCATGTTTCTTTCCAATAACTTTTTGAAGGTGTCATTTTAACTTCAGCTTTAATACCAGCTTTAGCTAATTGTTGTTGTAATACTTCACCAATCGTTGGCCAAGTAGGTTCTTTAGTAGAAACGTGAATTACCATATCAAACCCGTCTGGGTATCCTGCTTCATTAAGAAGTTTTTTCGCTTTCTTAATGTCTTGAGGACACTTCATTTTTAAACGATATTGATCTGATGGTGCAACTGGTGTATCGCAAGATACTGTGGCTGCTCCACCCATTACTAAATCAACAAGCTCTTGTCTATCGACTGCAAGTCTAACAGCTTTTCTAACTTTTGGATCATCAAAAGGTGCAGTATCTGTTCTCATTACCATACCTCTCCAATTTCCTGTTGGTACTACTGAAACATTAAACTTTTTATTACCATCAAAAATTTTCTTTTGGCTAAATGGCACATATCTGTTCATATCAATTTGACCAGTTAATAAAGCTTGTACTCTTGCTTCACCATCAGGTATTGCGATAACATGTACTTCCGCAACTCCTGGCGCACCTTCCCAATAATCTGGGTTTGCTTTAAGCACAGTCGTTCCCTCTGGATCAAATGTTGCTACCTTAAAGGGTCCAGTTCCAATACCAGTTTGACCGATAGTATCTCCAGAACCTGAAGGTATCATTCTTAATCTATAATCAGTTAATAATAATGGAAAATCTGCAAATGAAGTATTTAATTTCATTTTTACGGTATGTGAATCTATTACTTCAA
>CACAYM010000005.1 GCA_902536765.1 uncultured Pelagibacteraceae bacterium | reverse complement strand
AAATAGTTTTAATTTAACAAAACATTTTAATTTTGTTTCAACTGCGGGTGGAGCATTTTTAGAATTTCTTGAAGGTAAAGATTTACCTGGTATAAAGGCTTTAAATTAAATAAATGTCAGAACTATACTCAATTACTGAAAAAATAATTTCTAAAGGCAAAGGTATTCTAGCTGCTGATGAGAGCACAGGTACAATGACTAAAAGACTAGATGCTGTAAATGTACAATCAACACCAGAAAATAGACTTTTATTTAGAGAAACACTTTTATCATCTGAAAGTATGGTAGATTGTATAGGAGGAGTAATTTTATACGACGAAACTATAAAACAAATAGCATCGAACAAAAAAACAATACCTGAGCTTATTTCAAGCTCTGGGGCAGTACCAGGAATAAAAGTCGATACTGGGGCAAAAGTATTGGCTAATTCAAAAAATGAAAAAATTACAGAAGGTCTTGATGGTTTAAGGGAAAGATTAAAAAGTTATTATGAACTTGGAGCAAGATTTACAAAATGGAGAGGAGTTTATATTATATCTGACAAATGCCCAAGTAAACTTGCAATTCATTCGAACGCTCATGCTCTTGCTCGTTATGCTGCCTTAGTTCAAGAGAGTGGTATGGTGCCAATTATTGAGCCCGAGGTATTAATGGATGGAGATCACAGTTCCGAAGATTGCTTAAAAATCACATCAGAAGTTTTAAAAAAATGCTATGATGAATTAATTTTAAATAAAGTAGATTTAAAAGGCACAATACTTAAACCAAACATGATTTTACCCGGAATTCATAGCAAGGAGAAAATTGAAAGTAAAAAAATTGCAGAGTTTACAATAAAATGCTTAGCACAATCTGTGCCATCAGAAGTTCCTGGCGTAGCATTTCTTTCTGGAGGACAAACTGAGGAAGAGGCAACAGAAAATTTAAATGAAATCAATAAATTAAATAAGACTAATTTTACCATTACATATTCTTATGGAAGAGCTTTACAACAAAGCGCACTTAAGTTTTGGTCTAAAAATATTAAAGATATTTCTGGTACACAGAATATATTTAATCACAGAGCAAAAATGTGCTCTTTAGCTGCTCAAGGAAAATGGACTGAAGAAATTGAAAATAAACATTAATACAAAGAGATTTATTTACTTAATTTCTCCAAACAAAATTTATAATCAAAATTCATTTTATATTGAACTTGAAAAAATACTAAAATCGAAAAAAATTTATTTTTTTCAGCTAAGATTAAAAAAACATAAAGAAAAACAAATTATACAAATAGGAAAAAAAGTAGGTTCAATTTGTAAAAAATATAAAACTAAACTTATCATAAATGACAATCCATTTATCGCAAAAAAGTTAAATGCAGATGGATGCCATTTAGGCCAAAAAGATATGAAATTATATAAAGCTAAAAAAATTATTAATAATAAAATTTTAGGAGTAACGTGCCATAATTCGAAAAAACTAATTAAAAAAGTAATAAATTCAAAACCAACATATATAGCAATTGGTGCTTTTTTTAGGAGTAGGACAAAAAAAATTAAGTATAGAGCGGATATTAATCTTCTAAAATACGTAAAAAAAATGACTAAAATACCTGTTGTAACAATAGGTGGAATTAATAATAAAAATTATAAAAAACTGTTATTGAATAATGCAAACTTTTTAGCTATTTCAGGCTACATTTGGAATAATAAAAAATATAAACCACATGAAGCAATTGAAAAATTAAAATGAAAATCTCAGCTAATGAAATTAGAGTTGGTATGTTGCTAGAGTATAAAAATGATTTGTGGGAAGTGTTAAAAACACAACATGTTAAACCTGGTAAAGGTGGAGCATTTGCACAAGTTGAGATGAAAAGTTTGAACAAAAATACAAAATTAAATGAGAGATTTAGATCCAGTGAATACTTAGAAAAAGCGACAGTGGATGAAGTAAAATTTAATTATTCATATAACGATGAAAGTAAATATTATTTTATAGATCCTAAAACATTTGAACAAATAGAGATTCAAAAAGATATAATTGGAGAAAAAGGAAAAATGCTAACTGAAAATTTAGAAGTTATGATAAGCATTTATAATGATAAACCAATCTCAGTTGAACTACCAAATCAAATAATCTGCAAAATTGAAACAACCGATGTAGCGTTAAAAGGTCAAACAGTATCTTCATCTTATAAACCAGCAACATTAAGTAACGGTATAAAAATACAAGTACCTCCTTTTATTGAAAATGGAGATGAAATTATAGTTGATACAAGAAATATTGAATATGTAAAAAAAGTATAATTCTATGAATATTTTATCATCTAACTTAAATTTAATGATTAAAGCTGGAGAAAAAGCTTCCAAAAGATTAATAAGAGATTTCGGTGAAGTTGAAAATTTACAAGTTTCAGTAAAAGGTCCTACGGATTTTGTAAGTAACGCAGATATAAATGCAGAAAGGATTATAATTGAAGAATTATCAAAGTTAAAAAAAAACTACTCAATTTTAAGCGAGGAAACTGGTTTTGTTAAAAACAAAGATGAAAAAAATATTTGGATAATAGATCCGATAGATGGGACCTCTAATTTTTTACATGGAATACCTCATTTTGCAATTTCAATTGCACTTCAATCTTATGATGAGATTACTTGTGGTTTAATTTTTGATCCTATTAAAAATGAAATGTTTTACGCTGAAAAAGATAATGGATCATTTCTTAATAATAAAAGAATAAGAGTCTCAAAAAAAAAAAGTATAAATGAATGTTTATTTGCAACAAATGGGCTCAGATATAAAAATATTGATGTTCCAACAAGAAGGACGGGGTGTGCTGCATTAGATATGGCATATGTTGCAGCCGGAAGATTTGACGGATATTTTCAAGAGAATTTAAATTTGTGGGATATTGCTGCAGGTATCGTCTTAGTTAAAGAAGCAGGAGGAGTCTTAAATACAATTGAATTATCAAAAAAAGAAAATTTAGACATTAGAGCTGCTAGCTCAAGCATAAGCGAAAAAATCCTTGAAAAACTGAATAAGTTTTAATTGTTTTATCATTTTCATTTGCTATAAGTCTCGTTATGAAAAAAGACATTCATCCAAACTACCACAAAATAAAAGTTGAAATGACTGATGGAACACAATTTGAAACTAGATCAACTTGGGGAAAAGAAGGTGAAGTTCTAAAGTTAGAAATTGATCCTAAATCTCATGCAGCATGGACAGGTGGTAAACAGAAGCTTTTAGATAAAGGGCGGGTGAGTAAATTTAATAAAAAATTTCAAAATTTTAGATCAGATAATAAAAAATAATGACAAATGGACTTTTAATGCCAATAGCAACAGCTGTTTGGTTGGTGGAAAACACTACACTTACTTTTAAGCAAATTGCAAATTTTTGTAATTTGCATGAAGTTGAAGTTCAAGGAATTGCAGATGGTGAAGTTGCAAAAGGAATTAAACCATATAATCCGATAATTTCCGGTCAATTAACAAGAGAAGAAATTGATTTATCCTCAAAAGATGAAAGTAGAGACCTACAAATAAAAGGAACAGATATTGAAATTGCATCAGAAGACAAAAAAATAAAAAAATATGTTCCTTTATCGAAAAGACAAGATAAGCCAGACTCTGCACTATGGTTGATTAAGCACCACCCGCAACTAAAAGATTCGCAAATTGCAAAGTTAGTAGGGGTAACAAAAAACTCAGTCACATCGATAAGAAATAAGAGTTACTGGAATTATAATAATTTAAACTCAAAAGATCCTGTAGCAATGAATTTATTTTCCCAAAAAGATTTAGTTTTAGCTTTAGAAAAGGCTGAAAGAAGAATTAAAAGAGAAAAAAAAGAAAAAGAAAAGGCAAAACTCTCAGCTTCGCAAGGATCATAATGTGTAGACAAAAAAAAATTAAAATGCTATTAAAGCATTTTTTTGGAGGTATTTATTAAAATAGAAGTTAAAGATAATAATGTTGAACAAGCTTTAAGAGTTTTAAAAAGAAAGCTTCAAAGAGACGGTTTTTTTAAAATCGTCAAATTAAAAGATACTTACGAGAAACCTTCAGAGAAAAAGAAGAGAATTTTACAAGAAAATATTAAAAGAGTAAAAAAATTTAATAAACTCAAAAATAGATTTTAATAACGCGGGGTGGAGCAGTCTGGTAGCTCGTCAGGCTCATAACCTGAAGGTCGGCGGTTCAAATCCGTCCCCCGCAACCAATTAGATAACTTCAGGTAATTCTTTTAGCCAATTTGATATTGATCCTGCTCCCATTCCAATTACGATTTTGTTACCATAAATATTTTGTTTTATAAATTTAGCTAAATTATTTTTGTCTTGCACCAAGTATATTTGTACCTTTGATTGATGCGATATTTCTTTTGCAAAACTTTCGTAATCAAATTTTAATTTTATATTTTCTCCAGCTGTAAAAATTGGACATAATATAACTTCATCAGCCTGATTAAAGCATTTGGCAAATTCTGATTTAAGATCATTTAATCTTGAAATTCTATGAGGTTGAAATATACAAACAATTTTTTCGGAGGAGTAAGCAGTTTTAACTCCACTCAAAACTTCTCTTATTTCAGTTGGGTGATGTGCATAATCATCAAAAAAGCTTACACCTTTATAATCAAAAATTTTATTAAATCTCCTTTGAACACCTTTAAAAGTTTTTAGTCCATCTTTTATCTTATTAATTGGTATACCCAAACTAACCGCTACTGCTACAGATGCGGTAGCATTTCTTATATTGTGTAAGCCAATAAGAGGTACTTTAATATTATTAATTGAGAAAGTTTTTTTTCCAGGTAGATCGATTATTAAATCAAATGTAGACCATTTTCTTGTTTGAATAGGTCTGCTTATACGGAAATTTGAACTTTTATGAATTCCATAAGAGTTATAATTTTTAATTTTAAGTGATTTTATTAGTTTTGAATTATTTTTATCATCAATACAAATAAATGACTTTCCAAAAGAAGGAACTCTGTCAATATATTCTCCAAAAAGACTTAATAATTTATCCATCGATTTATAGTAATCCATATGCTCCCTATCAATATTTGTGATTATTGAATAAGTCGGCTGTACTTTTAAAAAGCTTCCGTCAGACTCGTCCAGCTCTACAATACTCCAGTTACTTTTACCAAGCCTTGCAGAATTGTTGAAGGATTTCAAAACACCTCCATTTATTATTGTAGGATCTAGGTTGGTACTTGATAAAATACTTGCAACAAGAGAGGTTGTTGTTGTCTTTCCATGTGATCCAACTACTACGATATTTTTAGTAAGTGAAGTAATATGCCCAAGCATGTCTCCTCTTTTATATATTGGCAAGTTTTTTTTTTGAGCAGAAATAAATTCAATATTATTTTTTTTAACAGCTGATGAAATAACAAGTATCGTAGAGCTATATATATTTTTTTTTTTGTGTCCTATAAAAACTTTGATCCCATTTTTTTTTAATCTTTCTATATTTTTATTAGAATTTATATCACTTCCTTGAACTTTAAATCCCATTCTTCTCATGACCAAAGCTAATCCACTCATACCTATACCCCCTATGCCTACAAAATGTATAACTTCAGATTTAGCTAATTTAATTTTCATTTATTATTTTTATTATTATTTTATTATTATTCTCCCATATATTTTTTGAGCTAATTTCTTTCATAGCTTTTTTTTTAAGCTGTAAATTTTTTTTATCAACTAATATATTTGAAATTATTTCAAAAAGATTTTTTTGTGACATCTCTTTTTGTTCAAGCATCCAACAACAATTATTTTCTTTATAATACCTTGCATTAAATAATTGATGTTCATCTTTTGAATATGGGAATGGAATAGCTAAAAATGGTACCTCAAAAAATACTAATTCAGCTAAAGTTGATGCCCCTGCACGAGTGATACAGAAGTCAGTTTTTAATAAAATGCTTTCTAAATAACGTTCAAATTCAAAAAGTTGAAATGCAATATTATTCTGTTTATAAAAAAATTCGAGATCTTTAAAATTTTCTCTACTGGTTTGGTGATATACAAATAAATTGAACCTTTGAGATAATTCGTCCAGTGTATTTTTAAATTCTGTTTGAAAAAATTTTGCTCCCTGACTACCGCCGATAATTAGAAAAACTTTCTGGACCGATGGTTTTTTTTGTTCATTTTTCAAAAGGTAACTTTTTTTATTTAAAACTGGATTAATAATCTCTATTTTATCGATATATTTTGAGGGAAATTTTCTTATACAATTTGAATAACAAAAAATTTTTTTACATTGTTTCAAAAAAAATAAATTTGATCGACCTAGTACCATATTAGGTTCATATAAAAATAATTTTGATCTTGTAAATATAGAAGCTATACAAATTGGAAATGTCATATAACCACCTGTAGAAATAATTTTATCAATCTTATTTTTTTTTAAATAAATAAAAGATTTAAATATGGAAATTAAAAAAAATAATAAATTCCAAGGAATTTTAAATATATTTTTTTTTAGGTCAGGAACATCTATTATTTTGTTGTTATATATTTTTGTATCAATAAATTTTAGTCCTCTTAAATCACTAGTTAAAAAAACTTCATTATTTTCTTTTAAATGTTCATAAAAATTTAATGCAGGAATAACATGACCACCTGAACCACCTGTACTAATTAAAATTTTTTTTTTCAAGAGATATTTTTTTTTGTAAGATTTAATATAATTCCAGCAAGAATTGAGCTTCCTACAATTGATGATCCACCATAACTTAAAAATGGAAGTGTCATTCCTGTTGTGGGTAATATTCTAATATTCACTCCCAAATGAACTAAAAACTGGAAAAAAATTATTATACTGCATCCAAAAATTATAAATTTAATCTTGTCATTTTTAAGATACGAGATGTTTTTAAAAGTTTTATATAAAAATATCAAAAATATTAATAATATAAAAAATATCATAATCGCTCCAAATTCTTCCGAAATTACTGAAACTATATAATCAGTATGGGCTTCCGGGACATTATTTTTTAACACTCCTTCTCCAATTCCTTTACCGAAGAAACCTCCGCTAATAATAGCCTCTGATGCTTTCTCTGACTGATAATTATTACCTGATGAAGGATTTAAAAAAGTAGTAATTCTTATTAAAATATATTCGAACTTTGGTACAAAAATAACTAGGGATAATACAGAAAACAAAATAAAGATAAAAAAAATAAAGAATAAATAAAGATTTATTCCAGAAATAAATATTAATGAAAGCCAAGTAAGGAAAATTAAAACTGTTTGGCCCATGTCTGGTTGAGAAACTAACAGAATAATAATTGGTAAAATTAATAAAAAACTAACAAAATATTTAAAAAATTGATAATTTTTATTTTCAAAACTTAAAGATGTAGCAATTACCACTATTATAAAAGGTTTTAAAATTTCAATAGGTTGAAATCTAGGTAGAAAAAAAATATCAAGCCACCTTTTAGATCCTTTTACCTCAGTTCCAATGAAAGGAACTAAAGTCAAGGAAATTAAGAAAATTAAAAAAAAAAGGTATGATAATAAAAATAATTTATTTTTTTCTAAAATTGAAAAAAAAAACATTGTGAATATTCCGATTGAAATAAATATACAGTGCTTAAGAAAAAAAAAATAATTATTGGTATTTAATCTATCTGATGCCACAAGTGAAGTGGATAATAAAGAAAACAACAATCCCAAAGTAAAAAGTAACAAAAAAATTGTTAGAATAGTTTTATCCAAATTTCTCCACCAATTAAAATAAAGATTGTTTAAAAATTTATTATCTAACATTTTTAATTTTATAATGGCTTATTAAATAATTAAAATATTTACCTCTTTCCTCAAAGTTTTTAAAATTATCGAATGAAGCTGCACATGGGCTAAATATTAGGTTTATTTTTTTATTTTTTTCTTCCTTTTTAATATCAAGAGAAATTTGTTTAATAACTTGATCTAGTTTAAGAAATTTTGAATATTTTAATTTATTTTTAAAATGTTTTGTAAAAAATGAACTATATCGACCATATATGTAAACTTTAGATATATTGTTTTTATTCTTTAATTGAAGTTTGTCTCCTTTTTTGGGTAAACCTCCTAATATCCAAAAAATACTATCAAAATTATTCAATAAATTAATTGAAGATGAAAAGCTTGTTGATTTAGAGTCATTAATAATTCTTAATCTTTTTGAATTATAAATCATTTGTTGCCTAAAATTTAATGCTTTAAAATCATTAACAACTTTAAAAATAATATTTTTTTTTATGCGAAGTTTTAAGCACACTTTTATAACAAAAGACAAATTTTGCTGATTATTTAAACTTTTAAAATAGGTATTTTTTAAAAGGTTATTATCATTTTTTGATAATTTATTTTCTACATATATAATTTTACAATTAAATTTTTTACCTTTTATAAACTGTTTTTGAATTAAGTCTTTTTTATTTATAAATCCATAGTCGTTATTTTTGAGAGAAAATATTAATTTAAACTTTGTTTTTATATAATTATTTATTGTTTTATGTCTTTCCAAATGATCAGGGGAAATATTTAATAAAATACCGTAATTTGGTTTGAAGATTTTACTATATGAAATTTGATATGATGAAATTTCAACAACAAAAATAGTTTTATGAGATATTTTGCTTTCTTTAAGAATTGCATTTCCTATATTTCCAACTAATCTTGCATCAGATTTATTTTTTTTCAAAATATCATACAATAATTTAGCTGTTGTTGATTTACCATTTGTCCCTGTGATTGCTATAATAAAATTCTCTGAATGTTTGGCATAAAAAACATCTAAGTCAGTACAAATTTTTGATTTATTTCTTCTTAAATATTTTTTTAACGAACACTTTAAACTATTGATGCCTGGACTAATAATTATGTGATCAAATTTAGTTTTATCGATTTTTTTTTTTGAAATAATATAATTTTTAAAAACTTTATTCTTTAAATTTCTAAGGTCGTCATCAAAACAACTAATATTGTTATTTTTTTTTAAATAATTAAAGCTAGATGTGCCTGAAATTCCAAGACCATATATTAGTATTTTTTTATTAAAATATAAGTCTTTTTCTAATTTCATTATCTAAATTTTAATGTTGCCAAACCAATCATTGCTAAAATAATTGCAACTATCCAAAATCTTATTACAACGGTTGACTCAGGCCATCCTTTCTTTTCGTAATGATGGTGAATAGGAGCCATCTTAAAAATTCTTTTTCCTGTAACCTTAAATGAAATAACCTGCACAATTACTGAGATTGCTTCCAAAACAAATAGACCACCTGTGATAGCTAGAACTATTTCATGCTTTGTAATAATTCCTATCGCTCCTAACGACCCCCCTAAAGATAACGATCCAGTATCTCCCATAAATATTTTAGCTGGTGGGGCATTAAACCATAAAAATCCTAAACAAGATCCAATTATAGCACCGAGGAAAACGGTTACTTCGCCCACACCTTTTATATACGGAATTTGTAAGTATTCAGAAAAAACAATATTTCCAGTTACATAACTAATAAATGCAAAACAACCGGAAACTAATATTACTGGAACTGTTGCTAAACCATCCAACCCATCTGTTAAATTAACAGCATTTGATGAACCAACTATAATAAATATTCCAAAGGGAATAAAAAACCAACCCAAATTAATTATTAAATTTTTAAAAAAAGGAAAATATAAGTTTTTTAAATCTTGGTTTTCTGAAAAATACGTTAAAGCTACTACTCCGATTAAAGCTATAATAATTTGACTGGTTAATTTAAATTTAAAAGATATACCTGAGGAATTTTTATATTTTACTTTTTTATAATCATCAAAAGCACCCAATAAACCATAGCTTCCTACTACATAAATTAGAAACCATATATATGTATTTTTAAGATCTCCCCAAAGCAGTATACCAGAAAATAATCCAATTAGTATAAGCACGCCACCCATGGTTGGTGTACCTATTTTTTTAACAATATGTTCGTCTGGCCCATCCTCTCTTATAGGATCTAAAATTTGTCTTGATGAAAAATATTTAATAAAAGGATTTCCAATTAAGAATACGACGAATAAAGATGTAAAAACAGCTAGTCCAGTTCTTACTGTTAAATACTTAAATACATTTAAAAATGAGTAGCTCTCAATTAATTCTAATATTAATAAATATAACATTAAATACTTCCTCTTAGTGTTTCGACTATTCTATTTAAGCCAGTAGAATTTGATCCTTTAACCATCAAATAATCATTATTATTTAAATCTTTAACAATCAAATCATAAATATCCGATATTTTTCTTAAAATTCTACCTTTTCTTTTTTTTTTTATACCTTTAAATGTTTCAGCTACATCATTGCCATAAATATGAATTTTATTAATTTTGGAATTGTTTAAAATATTTGACATGTCCTTATGAAGTTTTTTTGAATGTTTTCCAAGTTCAAGCATATCTCCCATTAAAAAGTGCTTTTTTTCACTTTTAATGCTTATATTACTGAAATTTGATATCGCACTAGATAATGAAAGTGGATTTGAATTATAACTTTCATCAATCAGGAAAAATTTTTTATTTTTAAATTTAATTTTTGATATATTTCCTCTTCCTTCAGGAATTAAAAAATTTTTAAAAAAATTAGACGTCAAATTTTTCGTAATTTTTAAGATATATAAAACAGCCAAAGCTGATAAGATATTTTTTATATAATTTTTATATTTATATCTTATTTCAAATTTTTTAAGTTCATCAAAAATCTGGACTTCAATCTTATAATGGTTTCTTAATTTTTTTAATTTTAAAAATTTTACGTCTGATTTATAAGAATAACCAAAGGATACAATGTTTAATCCTCTTTTTTTTGCTATTTTTTTATGAATAGAGAAAAATTTGTCATCGGCATTTAGAATAATAGAGCCATATTTTTTAATATTATTAATTATTTCCGCCTTAGCTTTTGCAATATCTGTAATGCTTTTAAAATTCTTTGCGTGCGCATATGAAATATTTGTTATTACTCCAATATTAGGTTTGACAATTCTTGATAAGAAATCTATTTCCCCTTTTTTGTCCATTCCAATTTCAAATACCCCATAGTTGTTATTTATATTTAAATTAAATAAACTCAATGGTACGCCGTATTTGTTGTTATAGGATTTTGGAGAATAGCTTGCTTTTCCAAATTTATTCAAACAATTTGCTAACAATTCTTTTAATGTAGTTTTTCCACAACTTCCTGTAATTCCAATTATTTGACCTGGATAGGTATCTCTTATACTAGATGATATTTTTGTCATAAAATCTAAACTATTTTTTACTTTAATTACATTTTTACTATTTATTTCTCTTATCGATTTATCAGTTACAACAATAGATGCTCCTTTTTTGATTGCTTCCGAAATAAATTTATTACCATCATTTTTTTTTCCTTTAATTGCAAAAAAAATATCATTTTTTTTTATATCTTTTGAGTTAATTGATGCTTTATTTAACTTAATTAGATTATTTACTTTTTTTGCTTCTTTATGTTCTTTTAAAATATTTACTTTTAAATTACTCGAAAGAGATTTATTCTTAAGTCTAATTGAATTTAAAATAATATTTTTATCAGAAAAAAAAATTTTCCTTTTACCAAAATCTTGAATATTTTCATGGCCTTTTCCAGCTACAATTAATATATCATTAGAATTTAAATTGTTTACAGCACTCACTATAGCCTTTTTTCTATCTGAGATTTCAAAAATTTTATTTCTTTTGATATTTTTTTTTATTTCATTACGTATTTTTTTTGGATTTTCGTTCCTTGGATTGTCATCAGTAAGATAAATTCTGTTACAATAATTGTTAGCTATTTTTCCAATTATTGATCTTTTTGAACGATCTCTATTTCCACCACAACCTAAAACAATTGATATATTTTTTTTACCAAATTGTTCTTTTATATTACTCAAGCATAAATTTAATGCATCGGGAGTATGGGCATAATCTAATATACAAATAGCATTATTTTTAAGTTTTCCTACTTTTTCTAATCTTCCATTAATTGGTTTTATTTTATTTAGGACTTTGATAATTTTTTTAAATTTAAGGCTTTTATTTTCTGCAGCTAAAATCGCCATAAATAAATTTTTAATTTGTATTTTTCCTATCAAGTTTAAATAAAAAGAAAATTTTGAATTATTATATTTAATTTTTAAAAATTGCTTTTCACCAATAAATTTATGTTCTAAAATCTTTATTTTTCCATTTTGTTTAGATATTGATCTTAGATTAATTTTTTTTTCCTTAGATATTTTTAAAATTTTTTTATACTCTGGAATATCCCTATCAGTTATGACTGTTGCTTTCTTGGATAATAAATATTTGAAAAGGTAGAGTTTAGCATTTAAATAATCATTATAATTTTTATGATAATCTAAATGATCATGTGATAAATTTGTAAATATTCCCTTATTAAACTTTAAACCATCTAACCTATGCTGTTTTAGTCCATGGCTAGATGCTTCAAGAATTATGTTATCTACTTTTTTATTAGATAAATATTCTAGATATTTTGAAAGTTGCAAAGGATCCAAGGTTGTATTAGTTGCTGTAAAATTTTCTGATTGAGTTTTAACACCTAGGGTTCCTAAAGATGCAACTTTTTTTTTATTTAAGTTTAAAATTTGGAAATAAAAATCACAAATCGAAGTTTTTCCATTAGTACCAGTAACTGCTATTAAATTGGGTATTTTTATTTTAAATATTTTATATGATGTTTCTGCAAGTGTTTTTCTTACATTTGTGAATTTTAAATATAAAATTCCATTTTTAAACCCCTCAAATTTTTTATCATGAATAATCGTTTTCGCACCTTTGCCAATTGCATCTTTAATAAATTTATTTCCATCAGTACGATTTCCTTTTATAACAAAAAAAATATTATCTTTTTTACATAAACGGCTATTAAAATTTATTCCTGAAAAATAGTGTTTTTTGTATTCAGGTTTTACTTTTTTAAAATAATTTCCAATGAGCATTTGTATTAATAAAAATCGCCATATTTTGTGGCTAAAATAGGCCCAATTTTTTCTATTATTTTGCCTGCAACTTCAACTGTAGTCCAGCCTGCGGTATTAAATGGAGTTCCTTTATACTTAATTCCACTACCATCTCTATAACTATAAACATATTCACTGTTTGTCTTAGGTTCATCTAATAATACCAAAAATACATATTTAGGTTTGTTGGTTGGAAAAATTGATACAAAGGTATTTATTTTATTTTTTGTGTAAATGCCATTTTCTATTTTTTGCGCAGTTCCAGTTTTACCACCAACACTATAACCTTCTACATTAGCTAAATTTGCTGTCCCTTCTTTTGTAGAAACAATTTTTCGCAAAATGGAATTTATATTGTATGAAACATCTTTATTTAAGATTTGCTCCTTTTTAGTTTTTATTTCTTTTTTTAATAATGTTGGTTTTATTTTATACCCTCCATTAGAAATAATTGCGTATGCAGTAGCAACTTGCAAAGGTGTTGTTGATATTCCATGACCAAATGAAACTGTTGCTAACTTGCACTTACCCCATTTCAAAGGCAATGGTTTACCCATTTCATCCAATTCAAAATCAATCGTACTTAAAAGATTTAAGGAATTTAAAAAACTTTTAGTTTTTTCAATTCCCATTTTTTGAGCAATTCTAACTGATCCAATATTACCAGATCTAATTAAAATTTGCTCTGCTGTTAGTGTAGATGGAATATCCATATCATATTCAGATATTTTTCTTCCTGCACATTTGATAGATTTTGGTAAGTCCTCAAAGTTTGTATTAGTCTTAATTATTTTTTCATTTAAAGCCCCTGCTATCGTAAAAGTTTTAAATATTGAACCTAACTCATAAACACCTTTTGTTACTCTATTAATAAATTTTTTATCTATAATTTCCTTACGCATATTAATGTTATAGTCTGGTAGTGAAACTAAAGATAGAATTTCTCCACTATTTATATTCATCAATAAAGCAGCACTACCTTTGGATTGAAAAATTTTTTCAAATTTAATCAATTCATTTCTAATTAAGAATTGTATATTTGTATCCAAGGTCAACTGGATTTTTTTATTTAATTTTTTGAGTTCTTCATCTAAAGATTTTTCTAAACCCGAAATACCATTGTTATCATCATCGATTTGACCTAGCACGTGACTGAATAAATTTTCATGTGGATATATTCTTGTAATTTTTTGTTCAGTAATGACTGATTTTTCTCCCAATAATCGAACTTGATTATATTTTTCTGGTGTTAATTTTTTTTTAATATAAAAAAATTTTTCTTTCTCAAATTTATTATTAAAAGTTTCAATATCTAGTTCAGGAAATAAAAGCTTCAATTTTAAAAACAGTTTTTTTTTATCTTTCTCATGTTTGGGATTTATTCCAACATTTTTTGTAAAAACTGTTTTTGCTAATAAATTTCCATTAATATCAATTATGTCAGATCTTATATAATTTTCTTGATTAATTTTAGTTTGTGATAATTTTTTTTCAGATATAGACCCATAATAAAAAATCTTTACTGAAAATACTAGTGAAATAAATAAAAAAAAGAAAAAAATAAAAGCTATCCTATTAAATGAAATATTTTTTTTATGTATTTTTTTAGAAAAAGAAAATTCATCATCATAATCGACAAGATAAATTTTTTTCTCTTTATTATTTGTCATTTTTTTTCAATATGGTTTTTAATTTTGAAGCATCAAGATGAATATATTCCTCATTTTTATCATTTTTCAAAATGTCTACCAATCTTGATGGATTGCTTAAATACGTATATTCGAGATAAACTAAATCATATGTATCTTTTAATGTACTAATACTCTCATTTATAACAAATATTTTTTCCTCAATTTTTTTTGATGAAGTCTTAGTAATTGCTGTCAATAAAATTAAAAAAATAAAACTAAATACGATTACAAAATTTTTCATAATTTTTCAGATAATTTTTCAATTTCTAGAAGTTTCGAAAACTTTTTAATAAAATCTGTTTCAAAATTAATTATATTTTTTTTTTTTATTGCATATCTTAATTTTGCAGATCTAGAGGGTCTATTAATATTTATTTCCTGATGACTTGGGTATATAGGTTTTTTTGATCTTAATTCAAATAACTTATTTTGATTTTTTTCCTCTGGATAATATCTTGAAATTTTTTTGTCTTCAGACAAACTCTTAAAAAAATACTTAATTATTTTATCTTCTAGGGAATGAAATGAAACAACTAGAAGTATACCGTTGACATCTAAGATTTTTGCTGAATTGATGAGGCCATAAATTAGTTCACTTATCTCTTTATTAACAAATATTCTAATAGCTTGAAAAATTTTTGTTGCATTGTGTATTCTGCTACTTTTTTTTTTTACAGAGTTAATAATACTTACAAGTCTTTCAGTATTTATATTATTTTTAAGTCTTTGATCCACAATTCTTTTTGAGATAATTCTGCTGTCTTTGTCTTCACCAAAATATTTAAATATAAGTTCAAGATCTTTTTGACCTAACTTATTTATAACGTCATTAGCTGAAAAATTATTTAAACCTAGCCTCATATTTAATTTACCTTTATTTTCAAAACTTAAGCCTTTATTTGGATCTTTAATTTGAGTATAGGAATATCCTAGATCAAATATGATTGCCTTAACTTTAGAATTTTCGTTTCTAACATTGTTTATCTCACTAAATTTTTTATTAAAAAAGGAAAATCGTTCCTTATAAGTTTGTTTAATTTTTTGAGCAATAATTTTACACTCAGGATCTCTATCAATTGCAATAATATTTATTTTTTGAAATTTTAAAAATTCCTTGGAATAACCTCCCTGACCAAAAGTACAATCAATTAGTGTGCCACCATTTTGAGGGGAAATAATGCTAAGAATTTCTTTTAGCAGTACCGGATAATGTTTTTCACTATTCGGTAAAATGGTGGCATTCATCTATTTTTATGAAGATCATTAATTTTTTTGTCTTCTTAAAAATGCCGGTATTTCAAATTCATCCTCCTCAGAATTTTCATCCTCAGCAATCATGGTGTGTTCTGGGTTATCTTCGTAAGGATTATTTGTAAATAAATCTGGTGTATCATGTTCTAAACCAAAATTTTCCAAACCATTTGTTTCAGTTTTAGTTTCTTCAATTTCGTTTTTTAATATTAAACTTTCTTCCTGATCATCCATAAGTCTTTCTGCTGCTCCAATGTCAGAATTAATATTAATACTTTCATCAATTTCTTGCTCAGAGATATTTTCTTTTAATGTGTCTGTCTCAGATTTCAGCGCTGTTGCACCATCTGTTATATGATTGGATGTATTATGCTGAAAATTGAAAGATTGAGATGTTCCCATTTTTGAAAAATCAGAGTAGCCTGGATTTCTATTTTGAATTCTGTGTACCATATTTATTACAGATTTAGACTCTGGTTGTTGTCCATCTAAAGCTGTTGCTACAATTGAAACTCTAACTTTACCATCTAAAGATGAGTCTGTAATTGAACCAATTATTATTTCTGCAATGTGATCGACTTCAGATCTAATTCTATTCACTATTTCGTCTACTTCAAACAAAGTTAAGTCTTCACCACCGGTTATATTGATAAGAAGACCTTTTGCACCTTTAAGAGAATAATCGTCAATTAGAGGATTGTTTAAAGCCATTTCGGTTGCCTTCTGCGCTCTACCTTCTCCTTCTGCTTCTCCTGTTCCCATCATTGCTTTACCCATTGAACTCATGACTGTCTCGACATCTGCAAAGTCTAAATTAACTAGGCCCTCTTTAACCATTAAATCTGTAATACTTTGAACTCCATATCGCAAAACATTATTAGATAGTTTAAATGACTCTTTAAAAGTAGTTTTTTCATTTGCAATTTTAAATAAATTTTGATTAGGAATTACAATTATAGTATCAACATGTTTTCTTAATTCCTCCAAACCTTGTTGTCCTCTTCTCATCCTTGAAGGTGCCTCATAAAGAAAAGGCAAAGTAACTACTCCAACGGTTAGAATGTTCAACTCTTTTGCTGCTCGAGCTATAACATGGGCGGCGCCAGTACCTGTTCCTCCACCCATACCAGCAGTAATGAAAACCATATTTGCACCTTTTAATAAATCAATTATCTCATTTAAAGATTCATCTGCAGCTGCTTGTCCGATTTCTAGTTTAGCACCAGCCCCGAGGCCTTTAGTTAAATTTAAACCAATTTGAATTTTTTGTTTTGCCTTGCTGGCTTTAAGATCTTGGGCATCAGTGTTTACCGCAATAAATTCAACTCCCTCTACACCACTTTCTATCATTTCATTAATTGCATTTCCGCCTGCACCACCTACACCTAATACTAGAATTCTTGGTTTAAGCTCTTTTATATCTGGTGCCTTAAAATTTATACTCATTTCTCACCTCTCCATTTTTAATTGATTTGTAGTTTTTTTCTAATTTGTCAAAAGTGTCAGTCCAAAAATTATATGCCCAAGTACCTTTAATAGTTTTTTCCATAGCGGTTAAACAATTATTTTGTAGATTTTCTATCTTTTGCATTAAAATAATTTGTTCCATTTTTCTCATTATTTTTTACCCATCTCTTCCCATTTAAGGCTTGCTCGATTTATATTAGATTTTTTTCTTGCTTGGGCCTTAAATTTTTCAAATGAAATTGGCTCCCAAATTTGGAATGTATGTCCTTGGCCAACAAATAACATGCTATTTTTAATTTTAGCATGATTTAGTAATTTTAATGGTAGCGAGATTCTTCCTTCACTATCAAACTGTAAATTAATACTTTCAGCAAGTATTGATGTAGCAAAAAAATCTTTTTTTTCCTCAAAAGGATTAAGTGCGTCTATACTATTTGAAATTTTTTCAATTCTATTTTGAGTCCAAGCTTCAATTGATTGGTTATTGAATGAGGGGAAACATACAACCCCATTATAGCCTAAATTTGAAAGATAAGATCTAAAAGACGCAGGCACTGATACCCTCCCTTTTTTGTCTATTCTGTTTTCGTAAGTAGATAAAAACATAATTCATAACCTTTTTTCCCTTTAAAATCCCATAATTGGGAATTTATGGGATATTATGGGTTTTCAACCTACACGTCAACATATTATTTTTATGATTAAATTAATTTGGTATTATGAGATGAATTTCACTGTTTTGTAACTTTATAGAGGGGGGTGAGTTTTGAAATTGCCAGATAAACTATAAGCCGGGTTTTGTCGTTTAAACTTATCATTTATCTAGGCTTAAAATCACTTTTAAGCTCAAGCAACCAACCCTGATGACTAACCAAAGACCGTTTTTTGTATAAAACTGTGTCATCTCTACTTGGTCTTGCTCCCGGTGGGGTTTTCCATGCGCTAACTGTTACCAACTTAGCCGGTGTGCTCTTACCACACCTTTTCACCCTTGCCTCGTTAAGGCGGTTTATTTTCTGTGGCACTATCCCTAGGGTTACCCCCGCCAGGTATTACCTGGCACCGTGTCTTTGCAGAGCCCGGACTTTCCTCTTTATAAAAATAAAGCGATAAGTCATTTATCTGGCACTAAACATTTAGTTTAATTTATGAAAATTTCAATGTTTATTTTTTTTTAATTAATGAAATGCTTATAAATAGGCATTCTTTATCAATTATTCCATTAACCAATTTTTGTCTGAATCTTCTCTGAAAAGCTTTAATTATGTATAATTTATTACTTGAATTATAACCAATTTTTTTTAAATTTTCGAAGAATCTAAGTATTTCTAATTTGTTACATTTTTCATTCCTTTTTTTTTTTAATTTTTTCTCTTTTATATTATGCCAAATCGCGAGATTTTTTTTATACATTAATTTCCAGGGAAATTTTTCTCCTGGATCTTTTTTTCTATCAGGAGCTATGTCTGAATGTCCTAGAATATTACTTTTCTTAATTTTATATTTTTTTTTTAAATAAGAAACTAGAAAAATTAAGGACTGTAACTGTTTTTTTTTAAATTTATTATATTTATTATCATGCCCTGGATTAGAAATTTCAATACCAATAGAACATGAATTCAACATTTTAGTTTTTTTCCAGCTCGATTTACCGGCATGCCACGAAATATATAAATCAGGTACTAAGTTTATGATTTCACCAGCATTTGTTATAAAATAATGACAACTTACTCTAGAATTTGGAGATATCAATTTATTAATAGCATCTTTCTCCTTTGCCATACCAGTGTAGTGTATAATTATGAATTTAATGTTTTTTTCTCTTCTCTTATTAGTTTCAAAATTTGGTGAGTAAATTTTTGTGAAATTATTGAGCATATATCACGCTTTTTTTAACTTTTTTTATACTTAATAATATATATACTCAAATAATAAAGCTTATATATATATGAAAAAAACATTAAGTATTTTATTGGTCTCTTTTTTAATTATTGGTAACTTTAGTAAATCAAATGCCGAAGAAGTCAAAGACTGTTTTGAAGGTTTAAATAGAGCCACTTTTGCTTTTAATCAAGGTTTGGATAAGGCTATCGTTGAACCCGTTTCTAAAGGATATAGAAAATTACCGATGCCAATAAGAAAAGGAACTAGTAATGTACTAAGCAATTTATCAAATCTTGTGACTATCCCAAACAATGTCCTTCAGGGAGATTTGAAAGCTGCTGGATTAAATACAGCTAGACTGAGTATAAATACAACAATTGGTATATTTGGAATTTTTGATGTTGCTCAACAAATGGGATTAGTAAAAGATTATAAGAAAGAAGATTATGGACAAACACTTGGTAAATGGGGTGTTGGAGAAGGTTGTTACTTGGTGCTACCAATTTTAGGCCCATCAACAGCTAGAGATACGATTGGAACTCTAACAAGTTTTTTAGGTGGAGACCCGTGGTACAACATAACGGTAAAGAATGATACTCAGTACTTTAAAGACTCTGATTACTACGTTTCAAAAGGAACGGATGGAATTAATTTTAGATCTAAAAATATTGAGGCTTTTGATAACTTAGAAAAGAATTCAATGGACTTCTACGCTTCAGTAAGAAGCTTATATTTGCAAGATAGAAAGCAAAAAATTCACAATTCTAGTAAAATCACAAATACACAAGATGATAGCGATTGGGACGATCTTCAATCTAACTAAATATAAAATTTAAATGAAAAAAAAAGGTTTATATTTATTTTATTTTGTTTTTTATATAATTATAACATGCAATTCATATGCTATTGAGCCAGATGTATTTGTTCAATCTACAGTCAATAGAGCCTCCCAAACATTAAGTAAAGACATATCTAAGAAAGAAAAAATGCTTGAGCTTCAAAAATTAGCAAAAGATACTGTGGATATTAAAGGAATTGGTTTTTATACGCTTGGAAAGTATAGAAAAGAAATTACTGAACAGCAGAAAAAAAAATACTCAAATTTATTTGAAAGTTATTTCTTAAAAAGTTTTTCAAGTCGTCTGTCTGAATATTCAAATCCAAAAATAAACGTTGTATCAAAAGATAAAAAAAATGAAAAATACACAATTGTATCAAGTATTCTTGTTGCAACAAAAGATAGGCCCGAGATAAAAATAGATTGGAGAATTTATACTAAAAATCCTGAAAAACCTCTTATTAGAGATTTAATAATTGAAGGTTTAAGTTTAGCAAGAACACAGAAAGAAGAATTTGCCTCTATTATCAAAAGTAACGATGGACAAATAGATGCTCTGTTCGAAAATTTGCAAAAATTTATTGATGAGTGAAAATTAAAAATGGTGGGCCCGCCAGGACTCGAACCTGGGACCAATACATTATGAGTGTACTGCTCTAACCAACTGAGCTACAGGCCCAAAAAGAAGTTATTAATTACAATACTTTTTCAACTTTATCAACCGAGTTAAATATAATTCTTATTTACTTATAGATGATTTACTAAAAATATTTGATGATGGGTTACAAGCAATAAATATAGAAAAGTTTATAAAAAAAAGTGTCATATTTAAATCAGAAAAAAAAGAACCACTTGGTAGAACTGGAAGAAAGTTTGTAATTAAATAACAAAATGTTCCTAGTTGCAAAGAATTTTTTGAAGTTAAACAATTTTTAACATTTCGGAATATCAAAAAAAATAAAGTGGAAAGCAAAATTATAGTTCCAACTAAACCATGCTCTGATAGTAACTCTAGATAAATTTGGTGTGGATGGGTATCTGGAATATAATTTTTTTTTGTAAA
Organism: uncultured Pelagibacteraceae bacterium; assembly: GCA_902536765.1. GTDB lineage: Bacteria > Pseudomonadota > Alphaproteobacteria > Pelagibacterales > Pelagibacteraceae > Pelagibacter. The sequence goes on along the minus strand of CACAYM010000005.1, from coordinate 58,525 downwards.
TTGATTATTCCTTGTCTCCAACCTGTAATTTTTATTTCCAACGCCTAATAAAGGATAGTTTTGAAATACAGCATATCCAGATTTATAATGTTTAATATATATATTCTCATTTAAAAATTTCTCTCTTTTCTCAAAATCCAAGATTGGATTTATTATATTTTCCATATATCTGTATTTTAAATAATTGGAATTTGATATTAAAGTTACGAAAACTATTACCAAAGAAAAAAATACGGTAAATCTATATTTTAAATCAAATTTATTATTAAGTAAGAAGAATAAGCTTAAAGCTAATATTGACTTAATAGTATTTGACCTTTCACCGGTAAATGTTACACAAATAAAAAATAAAAGACTTAAAACAAGGCATAAAAAATATAAATTTTTGTTTTCTGCATTTTTTTTATTAAGTAAATACCCAATTATAATAAAAAAAAACCCATTTAGGTATCCTGCTACAATTGGTTCATCTTTAAAAAAGCTTACTATCCTGTCTGGATATAGATCATCTTGTCCATATCCTAAAATATTTTTACCCAAAAAATATTCAATGTAGGAGTCAAATATTACAATTAAAATAATTAATGTCCAAATTTTAAAAAAGAAATTTTGATTTTTATAACTAAAAAAAAAAAAGTTAATTGCTATAAATAGCAAAATAAACCTTATAAAACCGAAATTTCTTAAATAACTTAAATTATAATCTAATGATGTAAAAGTATTAAATAACAGATAAAGATAAATTATACCTAGTAATATAAAAGTTTTATTTTTGACAAAATCAAAATTTTTATTTATTGATAATTTGATTATAATAAAAATTGAAATTAAAATTATATTCAAAAGAGAAACAGCTTGACCAAGAATAATCGTAATTGGTAATAGCGAAAACAAAAAAATAAAAAATTTATTTTCTATAGCTTTTATCATAAGTTTTATAAGTTCCTACATGCAATTCTTTTTGATTTATGAACGGTATTAATATCTTGCTTAATTACATCCACTTTTTTAAAAACATCAAAAAAATAATCTGATCTTACCGTATCAAAAATTAAAACAGTTTCTGGCTTCATAACCCTTTCCAGATAATCTTTATAAATATTAAATTCATAGTGATAATCTAATGAATATAAAGAAATTATAACGTCAAATTTTGTTTCAGGTAAAACATCTCTGTCATAGTCCAGAATTTCAAATTTTTCTTTTTTAATTCCATTATTTAATAAAAATTCTTCTAGTAAGTTTAAACTATTATAACCCTCTTCATTATTTTTATCCCATCCATATTTAATTTTTTTTGAAATATAATTTTTCTCAATGAACGAAATATGATTATTAAATTTTCTGTTTATTAAAATTTCTAATCCACCAATACCTGATCCTATGCTTAAAATTTTATCATTACCTTTTATAAATTTTTCAATTAATAAAAATTCATTTTCCATCAAATTATGATAATTTTTAGAAATTTTTTGAGGATTTATAAAATATTTAGAAAAAAGAGTAGAAAATAGATACCTTCCAAAAAATTTTCTTATTTTTTTTAAAGACGGTCCGCATAGTTCTATTCTTTGTAAAATGGCTAATTGAGCCATATTTCTATTTAATTCGAAACTTTGCATTTAAGCAAATGATTAAACTAAATTAACTCTCTAGGAAACTCTTTAATTGTTTAGATCTACTTGGGTGCTTCAGTTTTCTAAGGGCTTTCGCTTCAATCTGTCTTATTCTTTCTCTTGTGACTGAAAACTGCAAACCAACTTCTTCGAGTGTGTGGTCAGTATTCATCCCCACACCAAATCTCATTCTCAAAACTCTTTCTTCTCTTGGAGTAAGTGTTGATAATATCTTAGTAGTCGCCTCGCTTAAGTTTGATTTAATTGCTTGCTCTAACGGTGCAAGCGCTTTTGTATCTTCAATGAAATCTCCCAAACTACTATCCTCTTCATCACCAACTGGTTTTTCTAAAGATACTGGTTCTTTTGAGATTTTTAAAACTTTTCTAACTTTTTCAAGAGGCATACGTAATTTCTTTGCTAATTCTTCAGGAGTTGCCTCTCTTCCAAATTCACTCAATATTAATCTTTGGGTTCTCACGATTTTGTTTATTGTTTCAATCATGTGAACTGGGATTCTTATAGTTCTAGCCTGGTCGGCGATAGACCTGGTGATTGCTTGTCTAATCCACCAAGTTGCGTATGTAGAAAATTTATATCCCCTTCTATATTCAAATTTATCTACTGCTTTCATTAATCCAATATTTCCTTCTTGGATCAAATCTAAAAATTGCAAACCTCTGTTCGTATATTTTTTTGCGATTGAGATTACAAGTCTCAAATTTGCTTCTACCATTTCTTTTTTTGCAATCCGGGACTCCTTCTCTCCTTTTTGAATTCTACTTAAAAGTTTCTTAAATTCTGTGACTGAAATACCTAATCTTTTACTTGTTTCAATTAATCTATCTCTGATATTTTTAAATTCATCTTTATTTTTTTGAAAAAACTGTTTCCAAACTGAATTTGTATCCAAGAAAGTTTTCAAATTTGGATTAATCTCATTACCAACATAAAATTTAAGAAATTCATTTCTCGGTATTTTTTGATCTATCGCTAATCTTAAAAGATTTCCCTCAAGAGAAATAATTTTTTTATTTTCATTGTGATGTTTTTGAACAAGCTCTTCAAGCACTGAAGGAGATAATTGTAAAGATTTAATATCCTTCAAAATTTTCTCAACAATTTTTTTATAATTTTTCTCTTTCGAATTGGAAAAAATACTTGATTGCAAAGTACAGTCTAGTCTTTCTTTTTGGTATTTTATTAACTTATTATATTCTTTAGTAAGTTCATTAACAGTTTTAAGAATTTTTGGCTTTATTTCGTTCTCCATAGCCGCAAGAGTAGGATTAAATTCATCCTCTTCTTCATTTGTAATTTCATTTTTTTCTATTGTTTCTTTTTTATCACTACTTTCATTTTTTTTATTTGAATTGGAAGTATTTTCATCTTCCATATAATTTGTATCAATATCGATTATCTCTCTTACCAAAATTTCATTATTTTGTAATTTTTCATTCCATTCGAATAACTGTTGAGCTGTTATTGGGCTTTGCGATAATGCGTTTAGCATGACATCTTTTCCTGCCTCAATTCTTTTTGCTATTGCTATTTCTCCTTCTCTAGATAAAAGCTCAACGCCACCCATTTCTCTGAGATACATTCTGATAGGATCATCACTTTTTTCTACAGATTTACCTTCATCTTTATTTTGACCATCTCGCTTCTTTAGAACTTTAAAATCTGATTTCTTTTCAACTAATGAAATTTTTTCATCTAAGATATGTATAAATGCTTGAGCTAAATTATCTTGTGAAAGATTTCTTTTACCCAGTGATTTATTTAACTCTTCATGAGTGATAAAGCCCCTATGAATTCCTCTTCCCATTAAACGGGCAAACGATTTAGTAATAATTCTTTCCACAATAATAATAACTTAGGAAGATCTATATAATGCCAATTTTAAAAAAATCCACGTAAAAATTATTAAATTTAGTTGTTATTTTGTAATTTTTTTAATTCTTTTATCTCATTAAATGTATTTTCGTCCATATTTTTGGAAAATACCGATTCTAGTTGTGAGATCCTTTTTTCAAGAAAAAGATTTTTCAAATCTTTCTTCATTTCATTAAATATTTCCTTTAATTTATTTTCGTCTCTTTGTATATTTTTTGAAATATGTTTTACAGATGCAAATTTATTTATTTTTACTAACTTGCTAGTTTCTATGGGCAGTCTATTGGTATTAACCTCGTCTTTAAATTTTAGTAACTCTAATAATTTTAAAAATATATTACCTCCTTCAATTGTAATGAAATCCATGCCATCTAAAATTGATACATTTTTTTTAAAAAAATTAAAATTGTTAATTATTAAGTACAGAATTGAAAATTCTTGAAGCTCTTCTTTGGTAATGGAGCTAGTCTCATTAAAAATTTGTTTAGTAGAGCTTAAGGATGCAATGTGTTTTATTGCAAATTGCTTTCCTTTGCTTAAATTTGGAGTTAAAGCAGAAATTTTTCCAAGAAAAAAGTCCAGGATATATTTTTTAATATATTGATCTTTTATACAAGAACTAATGTACCTTAATTTTTTTTCAAATATTGCTAATGATGTTGGTGAATTAATTGTTTGTTTTCTTAAATTTTCGAATAAAAATTCGTGAATAGCTATTTTGTTTGTTTCATAATATTTTATAAACGTTTCTTTTCCATTTTTGGATATGAAAGTATCCGGGTCTTCTCCATTTGGTAAAAATAGGAATGATATCTGTTTTTCTGGTTTTAATTCTTTTATAGAGTTTTCAGCCGCTCTGACAGCAGCCTTATAACCGCTCTCGTCTCCATCAAAACAAATTACTATTTCATTAAAAAATTGATTCAGGATAGATATTTGCCTTTCTGTCAAAGCTGTGCCTAGGCTTGCAACACAATTTTCCACACCATGATTATTTAATCCAATGACATCCATATATCCCTCAACTAAAAAAATTTGGTCTAGTTTATTTGACAATTTCCTCGCTCTATCTATGTTGTAAAGATTATTTCCTTTTTTAAAAAATTGGGTCTCTGGTGAATTAATATATTTTGCGTAAAAAGAATTTTTTTGTGTAATCCTCCCACCAATAGCAATTGGTAAACTAGATATTGTATTAATTGGAAAAATAATTCTATCTCTAAATCTATCAACATATATATTTTTTTTTTCATCAAAATAAAAAATACCGCATTCCTTCACTGATTTTTTACCAAACTTTTTTTCTAAACTATTAAATAAGTTTAAATCTTTTTTAACATAACCTAGTTTAAAATTCTTAATTGTATCTAAAGTTAATTTTCTATTTTTAAGGTAGTCCAAACTATTTTTAAAATCAGGATTATTTAATAATTCATTGTGAAAAAAGTTAACATATTCAGAATATATCCCTGTATATTCTTTCCACGCTTTTTCTCTATCTTCATCAGCTTTTGAAAAAGTATAAGGTCTCATACCTGCTTGTAAGGCTAAAGTTTTTACAGCCTCACTAAATTTTAGATTTTGTGTCTTCATCAGAAAATCAAAGATATTTCCATGTTCAGACGTACTGAAGCAATGAAAAAATCCTTTATCATCATTTACAGTGAATGATGGTGTTTTTTCATTTTTAAATGGTGATAACCCAACAAATTCTTTTCCTCTTTTTTTAAGTTGGACATATTTAGAAACAACATTTGAGACTTTCAATCTTGTTTTTATTTCATCTAAATATTCTTTGGGGTATTTCATTATTTATTAAGCATTTCTTTCAAAATCGCACCTGCTTTTGAAAAATCTAAATTATCAGAAAAATTTTTCTTCAGTACCCCCATGATTTTTCCCATATCTTTAATACTTTGAGCACTAGTTTCATTAATTGCTTTTCTGCATATATCCTTTGTTTCCTCGTCACTTAATTGTTTAGGAATGTAAGAGGATAAAATGTTTACCTCTTTCTCTTCTATAGCCAGTAAATCTGCTCTGTTATTTTTTTTGTAAATATCTATTGATTCGTTTCTTTGTTTAATCATTTTTTTTATCAGGTGTTTCACCTCATTATCGTCAGTCTCTTTTTTTTGGGGTCCAGATCTATTAGAAATTTCTAAATCTTTAATACCAGATAATATTAACCTATAAGTTGATATTTCAATTTTATTTTTTGATTTTAAAGAATTTTCGTAATCAGATTCTATTTTAGATTTTAACGACATAACATTTATTTTATACAAAATTTTTAAAGAAAAAATTGTATTTTGAAAGAAAAATTATATTACATCTGTTGCGGAAAAATAGGTTTTATTGTATTAACCTTTAACTCATGAGTTGTAATTGAAAAAAAAACATAAAATTAACTCCATCAAAAAATCAAAATTATCAACTGGTATTTTAGTTCTTGAAAACGGGCAAGTGTTTAAAGGCATAGGCCTTGGCCACGAAGGAGAAGCTACAGGTGAAGTATGTTTCAATACTTCAATAACCGGATACCAAGAGATAATCTCTGATCCCTCATATTCAGGACAAATAATTAATTTTACATTTCCTCACATTGGAAACGTAGGAACTAATCACGAGGATCATGAATCTGATAAAATATGGACAAAAGGGGTAATATTTAATGCTGAAATAACAAATCCCTCAAATTACAGATCTTTAAAAAATCTAGATGCATGGCTAAAATCAAATAGAATTGTTGGTTTGACTGGTATTGACACCAGAAGTTTGACAAATTTTATTAGAGACAAAGGTGCACCAAAAGGAACTATTAAAAAAAGTAACAAAGGAAAGTTCAATATAAAAAAACTTTTAAATCATTCTATAAAATGGCATGGTTTAAATGGTTTAGATTTAGCTAAAGATGTATCAACTAGATCAAAATATATTTGGAATAATCTTAAAACTTGGAAAAAAGAGACTGGATTTGAAAAAAATAAAAAACATATTTTTAATATTGTTGCAATAGATTATGGAATAAAAAAAAATATTTTAAGATATTTTTCAAATCATAATTGTAAGATCACAGTAGTTCCATGTGATACAAGCGTTGATAAAATAACTAAACTAAATCCTGACGGAGTATTTTTGTCTAATGGACCGGGTGATCCTGCGGCAACAGGAAAATATGCGGTAAACGTTATAAAAAAACTTATAATTTTAAATATACCTATATTTGGCATCTGTTTAGGGCATCAACTTTTAGCTTTAGCACTTAATGCTAAGACAAAAAAAATGAAACTTGGACATAGAGGAGCAAATCATCCTGTCAAAAATATTTTAAATAACAAAGTTGAAATAACAAGTCAAAACCACGGTTTTGAAGTAATAAAATCAAGTTTGCCTAAAAACGTAATTATAACGCATCAATCATTATTTGATAATTCTATTGAAGGAATTAGATTAAAAAATAAACCAATATTTTCAGTACAGTATCATCCAGAAGCAAACCCAGGGCCCCAGGATAGCCAATATTTATTTGATCAATTTATTACTGAGATAAAACAAAATGCCAAAAAGAAAAGATATTAAAAAAATACTTGTGGTTGGTGCTGGTCCGATAATAATCGGCCAAGCTTGTGAGTTTGATTATTCTGGGACACAGGCATGTAAAGCTCTAAAAGATGAGGGATACGAAGTCATACTTCTAAATTCAAACCCTGCAACAATAATGACTGATCCAGATGTTGCAGACAAAACATATATAGAGCCAATTACTTTAGAAATACTAGAAAAAATAATTATAAAAGAAAAACCAAATGCAATTTTACCAACTATGGGTGGCCAAACAGCATTGAATTTAGCTATGGAGGCAAAAAAGAAAGGTTTTTTAAAAAAATATAATATTGATTTAATAGGTGCAAATTCTAGTGCAATAGCAAACGCTGAAGACAGGAAAAAATTTCGAAAGAATATGTCAGAGATAGGACTTGATCTACCAAAATCGGAAATTGTTAATCGAGAAAAAGATGCAAAGATAGCTTTGAGAAGAATTGGGTTACCAGCAATAATACGCCCAGCTTTCACGTTAGGTGGTTTAGGGGGTGGAATAGCAAAAAACAGAAAAGAATTTTATAAAATTGTAAAAAATGGTCTTCAAGAGTCTCCTGTTTCTCAAGTTTTAATAGAAGAATGTTTGGAGGGCTGGAAAGAGTTTGAAATGGAAGTTGTTAGAGATAAAAAAGACAATTGTATTATAATATGTTCCATAGAGAATGTTGATCCAATGGGGATTCATACTGGTGATTCAATAACTGTTGCTCCAGCACTTACACTTACAGATAAAGAGTATCAAATAATGAGAAATGCTTCGATCGCTTGTTTAAGAAAAATTGGTGTCGAAACTGGGGGGTCAAATGTGCAATTTGCTATTAATCCTAAAAACGGACGCATGGTTATTATAGAAATGAACCCAAGAGTTTCTAGATCTTCAGCTCTTGCTTCAAAAGCAACTGGTTTTCCAATTGCAAAAGTTGCTGCAAAACTTGCCGTAGGTTACACTCTAGATGAACTAAAAAATGAGATTACCAAAGTCACTCCAGCATCATTTGAACCCACAATCGACTATGTAGTTACAAAAATTCCAAGATTTACATTTGAGAAATTTTCACAATCGCCACCTATTTTAGGGACATCAATGAAATCAGTTGGTGAAGCAATGTCTATCGGAAGAAATTTTAAGGAATCGTTACAAAAAGCTTTGTGTTCATTAGAGATTGGGCTTTCTGGTTTAGATCAAATTTTTAATTACTCTAAAAAAGAAATTACTAAAAATTTAAAAATTAACGTTCCAAATCGAATTCTCTTAGTTGCAGAAGCTTTAAGAAAAAAATTTAATAAAAGCAAAATCCAAAAACTATCTGGTATTGATCCCTGGTTTATTGATCAAATTAAAGAAATTGTAGATTGTGAAAGATTGATAAAATCAAAAGGTGTTCCAAAAAACTTTATCGAATTTAATAAAATTAAATCCATAGGATTTTCAGATAAAAAAATAGGTCAATTGTGTAATATTGATGAAAAGACAGTTAGAAGAAAAAGAGAGGCAATAAAAGTTTTTCCTGTTTACAAAAAGGTTGATACTTGTGCTGCTGAATTCAAGTCATACACGCCATACATGTATTCTACTTATCAAAGAAATTTTAACACCTTATCGGAATGTGAGTCTGAACCATCAAAAAAAAACAAAATAATCATTTTAGGTGGTGGGCCAAATAGAATTGGCCAAGGTATTGAGTTTGATTATTGTTGTTGCCAAGCTAGTTATGCATTGAAAGAAGCTGGTTTTGAAACAATTATGGTGAACTGCAATCCTGAGACTGTCTCTACTGATTATGATACAAGTGACAGATTATATTTTGAACCTCTTGTAGAGGAATATGTTTACAACATTATTTTAAAGGAGAAATCGAAAGGAAATTTAATTGGGATTATAGCCCAATTTGGTGGACAAACTCCAATTAAACTTGCAAAGTTTCTTCACGAAAATTCCTTACCAATTTTAGGAACGCAGTATACTTCAATAGATTTAGCTGAAGATAGAGATAGATTTAGAAATCTTCTCATTAAATTAAAACTCAAACAGGCAGATAGTGGTATAGCTTTTAAACCATCTGAGGCTATAAAAATATCTGAAAAAATTGGTTTACCTGTAGTTGTAAGACCTTCTTATGTCTTAGGAGGCAGGGCAATGGAAATAGTTTATGAAAAAAAACAATTAAATAATTTTATTCTTGAGGCTTTCAAAGCGTCAGAAAAAAATCCAATATTGATAGATAAATTTATCGATAATGCGATGGAGATAGATGTTGATGCTATTTCGGACGGAAAAAATGTTTATGTGGCTGGTATAATGCAACATATCGAAGAGGCCGGCATTCATTCAGGTGATTCTGCATGTTGTCTCCCACCGGTATCAATAAAAAATAAATTAATTGAAGAATTAAAAGAGCAAACAAAAAAACTTGCATTATCGTTGAAAGTAAGAGGTTTCCTAAATATCCAATTTGCAATTAAAAATGATGAAATTTTTGTGATCGAGGTAAATCCAAGAGCCAGCAGAACTGTGCCATTTGTGTCCAAAGCTAACGGCATTCCACTTGCAAAAATAGCCTCAAAAATAATGGCGGGTGAAAAGTTAACAAAATATAAACTTAAATATAAAACTAATAAGATGTATGCTGTAAAAGAAGCTGTATTTCCATTCAATAAATTTCCTGATAGCGATTTACTCTTAGGTCCAGAAATGAAATCAACTGGTGAAGTTATGGGATTTGACGATGATTTCGGAATGGCGGTTGCAAAAAGTCAAATAGCTGCATCAAATTCACTACCAACAAAAGGTATGGCATTCTTGTCTGTTAAAGATTCCCACAAACAGGAAATAGTTGGTATTGCTCAAAGATTAATGAAGCTTGGTTTCAGGCTGTCAGCTACAAGCGGTACTTGTGAAGTTATAAAACAAAATGGAATGAAATGTAAAAAAATTAATAAAGTAAGTAGTGGAAGACCTCATATAGTTGATGTTTTAAATTCGAAAAAAATATCCTTAGTTATCAATACTGGTGGAGGAAATTCAGAACACAGAATAAATGATGCAAGAGCATTGAGAAGAGGAACTTTAGCAAATAAAATCCCATATTGTACAAATATGTCAACTGCCTACTCTTTTCTGGAAGCAATAAAATCTTTGAAAACAAAAAAGTTAAAAGTAAAATCTTTACAGGATAATTAATAAACTTTCCAATCTGTGTTGAAGGTCACATAATTAACTTGAAGACATCTACGTTCCTTTATTATCTCCTTTTTCTCCATTCCGTGCCAGGTGTCGGGTCCGCTAGAGAAAAAATAACCATAGTTGTGTCTATAAGGTAATGTTTTTATTTTTTTAAGATTATTGTCGTAGAAATCTGTACCAAGATTTTCACTTTCATTTTCGTTATTAACAAAGAGTAAACAAGACAAGAGCTTTTCTTTTATATCACAATGGGGTTTGAGCCAAAATCCTTCTCTATCACAAATCACTTCAACTCGTACAAATGAATTGGAAAGATCCTTTTCGATCATTTCAGAAATTTTATGGTGAGTTTTTTTTTGTCTGAGTTCCTCAATAAATTTAGTTAGGCCTGGAAAATCTTTAGAATTTTCCTTAGTTATAAAACATCTAAACTTTAAAGCTTTTCCACCTGAACTAATTCCTTCTCTGAAATTTCCCTCTCCTCCGTCTATTGCTCGCGTTCCATCATATTCAATTTCGTGCTCATTTGGATTAGCTATATCTGCTTTTATTATCTCATTAATTGCTTCATTGGTTAATGGCTCATTTATTTCCCAATGCTTGAATGGTGAAGTAAAATGTTTTGATTTTTTGTTCAGAGAATTTAAGAATGACATTAATTTATTTTTTGTTTTATTTCTAAAGCTATCCTATCTGCTTCATTTAGTTTTTCATAGTTCCAGGTTTCAAGCTTACTATCTAATTTTTTAATAATATTCATTTTTTCAAATAAAATTCTAAACCTTTGAAACCTTTTATCATTTCTTAAAGCTGGAATCATTGCGACATAAACTGGTTTTCCTGTCAAGGCAGCCTCAGAAATCATTGAGGTGGAGTCGCAAGTTACAACTAAATATTTTGATAAAGCTAAACTCGACAGATAAGCAGACTTATCTACAACATCAATTACAGTTCGATTATTAGTAAAATATTCTTTAGATAATTCTATTGTTTTCTTTGGGGTTCTGTTTGATGGGATAACAATAAGTTGCAAATTATGTTCTTTTAACATTCGATTAATTATTGAGAAAATACTTATCATATTTTCATCACTATAATTGTAGTACTTGTTTGGGCCCCCTAAAATTAAAGTAATGATATCTTTGTCTCTCTGCAACTTTTTTAAAAGATAATCTTTTGAATTATTTATCTCTTCATGAGTTAAATAGTGTATGGCTCCTTTTGTGCTTAGAACGTTTGGCCCTTCAAGATCGTCGTGTTCAGGACACACAACAAAATCAAAATGTTTTATTGCTATTTTGGGGTTTTGAATATGGATATTTATTATTTTTTTTTTGGAGTTTTTTTTTAAAAATAATGAAGGAATTATACTTTTTCTTCCACATGAAATTATAACATCAAAATCTTGTTCTATTTGATTTTTAAAAACAAATTTTTTTACCGGAGTAAAATTAGTGGGTATTAATTTCCAAAAACTATTTAATTCAATCTTCTCGTGAATATAATCAAAATTTAAGGCTTTTGCTAAGCCTTCAGTCTGACTAATCATCCCATGTAGCCCCTCGGTTAATAATAATGCTTTTAATTTAGTCATTTGTTACTATATAGCTTTGATATGAATCAAAATCCAACTAAACACACAAAAGTGTTAATAATTGGATCCGGCCCAGCTGGATATACCGCTGCAGTTTATTCTGCTAGGGCAATGCTTAAGCCAATTTTAGTTCACGGAATGCAGCCAGGTGGTCAATTAACCATAACAACTGACGTTGAAAACTATCCTGGTTTTGCAGAAGTTATTCAAGGTCCATGGTTGATGGATCAAATGAAGGATCAAGCAAAAGCAGTTGGTACTGAAATGATTGAGGATCACATTGCATCAGTAAATTTAAAGTCAAAACCTTTTGAGGCTATAGGTGAAAGTGGCCAGAAATACACGGCAGACTCAATTATCATATCAACTGGAGCTCAAGCTAGATGGCTTAATATTAAATCTGAACAAGAATATAAAGGGTTTGGGGTTTCCGCTTGCGCGACATGTGATGGTTTCTTTTTTAAGGATAAGACTGTAGCGGTTGTAGGTGGTGGAAATGCAGCTGTAGAAGAAGCAATGTTTCTTACCAAGTTTGCATCTAAAGTAAAACTTATTCATAGAAGAAACGAATTAAGAGCTGAGAAAATGTTGCAAAAAAAATTAATGGAAAATAAAAAAATTGAAATTGTATGGGATACTGTTGTTGAAGATGTTTTGGGAGATAAAGATCCTAAAAATGTAACAGGTTTAAAAGTAAAAAATGTAAAAACAAATCAATCTGGGGAAATGAAAATTGATGGTCTTTTTATTGCTATTGGTCATGATCCTGCTACACAATTATTTAAAGATCAACTTAAAATGGATAAGGAAGGTTATTTGATTACTAAGCCAGACTCAACTGAAACTAATGTTCCTGGAGTATTTGCTGCTGGGGACGTAAAAGATAAAATATTTAGACAGGCTGTAACTGCTGCTGGAATGGGATGTATGGCGGCGCTTGAAGCTGAAAAACATCTTTCTCATAAATAACAAATATGTCAGATAAAGTATTATTAACTGGAATAAGCGGATGGATTGCCAAGCATACAGCAATAGAACTGTTGAACTTAGACTTTGAAGTTTTAGGCACGGTCAGAAATAAAAGTTTAATTGATCAAACCAAAGATACAATAAGCAAATATGCTCCAATAGATAAATTATCATTTGTGGAATTAGATCTTTTGAAAGATGATGGATGGGATAAAGCAATAAAAGACTGCAAATATGTAATGCATATTGCATCTCCTTTTCCAATGAAAGTTTCAAATGACAGAGAAAAATTGTTACCAGTTGCTGTTGATGGAACTTTAAGAGTATTAAAATCAAGTATAAAAAATAACGTTGAACAAATAATAGTAACTTCATCTATTGTAGCAATGTTTAGAAAACCTAATAGAAGTAATCCTTATACATTTGGAGAAAATGATTGGACTGATGAAAATTGGATTGAAGGTGTAAGTGACTATTTTCTATCAAAAACTAAAGCTGAAAGAGCTGCTTGGGAATTTATGGAAAGCAAAGGGCTAAAAAACAAATTAACAACAATTAATCCGGGGGGTGTATTTGGAGACGCTTTAGATAAAAAAGGTGGCACATCAATTGAATATGTAAGACAATTTCTTAAAGGAAAATTTCCAGCAGCTCCTAAATTTGCGGTTTTAATTTCTGACGTCAAAGATGTTGCAAAATCTCATGTAGCATGTATTCGAAATAAAAAAGTTGGTGGAAGAAGATTAATTGTTGGGAAAGAAGTAAAAAAACTTGTTGAGTTATCACAAATCATGGCAGAAGCAATGCCTGAGTATGCAAAGAAAGTTCCAAAAAAAGAGTTACCTAACTTTATGGTTAAATTAATTAGTTATATAGATTCAAGTGCTAAAACAATGATTCCAGATCTTGGGATTATGATGCAAACAGATTCTACCTACGCAGAAGATCTTTTGGGACTTAAATTTAAAGGAGCAAAAGAATGTATAAGTGAAAATGCTAAATCAGTCGTAAAATTAGGTTTAGTTTAAACTTTCGCAAAATTCTTTAATTTTCTCCATCGCTTTTTCCAAATTTTCCATTGACGTAGCATAAGATATTCTAAAAAAGCCTTCTAATCCAAATGCAGAACCTTGGACTACTGCAATACCATAGTTTTCTAATAGTGACTGAACAAAGTCAGTATCATTTTCAATTTTTTTACCTGATTTATCTTTTTTTCCAATTAATTCTTTACAATTTGGAAATACGTAAAATGCTCCCTCTGGTTTTAAACAATTTATTCCATTTATTGAGTTTAAAGAGTTTACTACAAAATCTCTTCTTTCTTGAAATGCTTTAGATCTAATTGAGATAAAATCTTGTTCACCATTAAGTGCTTCTACTGCTGCCGCTTGGCTTATTGAAGAGGGATTTGTTGTGGATTGGGATTGAATTTTTGCTATAGCCTTAATTATATCTTTAGGACCTCCAGCATATCCTATTCTCCACCCTGTCATTGCATATGATTTACTTACTCCATTCATGGTCACAACTCTACTTTTTAATTCAGGAACTTGCGCCATTGTGAAAAATTTTATTCCATCATAAGTCACATGCTCATATATATCGTCGCTCAAAATATTTACATGTGGTTTTCTTTTTAAAACTTGGGATAGATTTTTCAATTCTTGTTCAGAATAACATGCTCCAGTAGGATTTGATGGTGAATTCAAAATTACCCATTTCGTATTATTATTTATTTTGCTTTCAAGATCTTTAGCAGTTAATTTAAATTCTTGTTCCTCTGAACATTCAATAACTATTGGGGTTCCTCCAGCTAATAAAACGATATCTGGATATGAAACCCAATAAGGTGCTGGTATAATAACTTCATCACCTTTATTAAGAGTTGCCATCATCAAATTATAAATCACATGTTTGCCACCAGCTCCAACTGTAATTTCATCTACTTTATAATTTAGATTATTCTCTCTTTTAAACTTATTAACTATGGCATTTTTCAAAGCAGGGGTCCCATCCACAGCAGTGTATTTAGTGTCACCTTTTTTAATGGCCTCTATAGCTGCTTCTTTTATATTATCTGGAGTATCGAAATCTGGCTCTCCAGCACCTAGTCCTATCACGTCTTTACCCGCAGCTTTAAGTTCTCTAGCTTTTTGGGTAACAGCTAAGGTTGGTGAGGGTTTTATTCTTTTTAGGCTATCAGATATAATGCTCATTGAAATATAATTTTATTTTATTACTTTGTTTATTATATGCAAAATACATATCAAGATTTAATTACAGATCTAGAGGGAAAAAAACCTGAAATTAGCGGTAAACTAGAAGGTGGTAAAAAGTTTAAAATAAAGTCGGATTTTAAACCTGCGGGAGATCAGCCTGACGCAATAAAAAAACTAGTTAACGGAGCCAATAAAGATCAATTTAATCAAGTTTTACTTGGAGTTACTGGTTCTGGAAAAACTTTTACTATGGCGAAAGTTATAGAAGCTACAAACAGACCGGCTTTAATTTTAGCTCCAAATAAAACTCTTGCAGCACAGCTTTATGGCGAAATGAAAACTTTTTTTCCAGACAATGCAGTAGAATATTTTGTATCATATTATGACTATTACACACCTGAGGCTTACGTTCCTCGTTCCGATACATATATTGAGAAAGAAGCGTCAATAAATGAACAAATAGATAGAATGAGACACTCTGCAACAAGATCTCTATTAGAACGTGATGATGTTTTAATAGTAGCAAGTGTGTCATGTATTTATGGATTAGGCTCAGTAGAAGCATACAGTAAGATGACACTTACTCTTCAAAAAAATTATGATTATAATCGAGAACAAATAATAAAATCTTTAATTAGCCTGCAGTATAAAAGAAATGATCAAAATTTTCATAGAGGAACTTTTAGAGCAAGAGGAGAATATTTAGAAATATTTCCCTCCCATCTTGAGGATAGAGCATGGAGATTAAGTTTATTCGGAGATAAATTAGAAAAAATTGAAGAGTTTGATCCACTGACTGGTGATCAGGTTAGAGAGCTAAGTTTAATAAAAGTTTATGCAAACAGTCACTACATCACTCCAAAACCAACCGTAGAACAGGCGATTATTAATATAAGAAAAGAATTAGAAATAACTCTTAAAAAACATAAAGAGGAAAACAAACTTTTAGAGGCACAAAGACTAGAAGAAAGAACTAAATTTGACTTAGAAATGATTGAGGCTACTGGAACATGTGCTGGAATAGAAAATTATTCAAGATTTTTATCTGGAAGAAAACCAGGTGAACCACCACCAACATTATTTGAATATTTTCCAGATAATACTTTAATTTTTGTAGACGAGTCCCATGTCACAGTTCCACAATTAAATGGAATGTTCAAAGGAGATAGATCAAGAAAAAGCACACTCGCAGAGTATGGTTTCAGATTACCATCTTGTATGGATAATAGACCGCTAAAATTTGAGGAGTGGGATTTAATGAGAACACAAACAGTATTTGTTTCTGCAACTCCCGGTCCATGGGAACTAGAACAAACTAAAGGAAAATTTATTGATCAAGTTATTAGACCAACTGGTCTAATTGATCCAGAAGTTGAAATAAGACCAGCTAAAAATCAAGTTGATGACTTAATGCATGAATGTAAAAAAGTTATAGAAAAAAATCATCGTGTTCTAGTCACAACTTTGACCAAAAAAATGGCTGAGGACCTTACAGAATACTTACATGAAAATGGAATTAAAGTTAGATATCTTCACTCTGATATAGACACACTTGAAAGAATAGAAATTATGAGAGATTTAAGAATGGGTGTGTTTGATGTATTAGTTGGAATAAATCTTTTAAGAGAAGGATTAGATATACCTGAGTGTGCCTTAGTTGGTATTCTTGACGCTGACAAAGAAGGATTCTTGAGGTCAGAAACATCACTTATCCAAACGATTGGGAGAGCTGCTAGAAACGTTGAGGGAAAAGTTGTTCTATACGCAGATAAAGAAACTAAAAGTATCAAAAAAGCAATAAAAGAAACAGATAGACGAAGAGAAATTCAATTAGAGTATAACAAAAAGAACAAGATTGATGCTAAATCCGTCAAAAAGGAAATAAGTGATATTTTAGAAAGTGTATATGAGAAAGATTATGTAAAAATTAGTGAAGGATCGAACATAGGTGGAAACCTAAAAAAACATTTAAAAGGCTTAAATAAAAAAATGAAAGAAGCAGCTTCTAACTTGGAATTTGAAGAAGCTGCAAAAATAAGGGATGAAATTAGAAAACTTGAAACAACAGAGTTAGAAATTACTTTGAATCCAAAGATAAGACAGTACGATGTTAAAAATAAACTCTATCCAAAAGGACGTTCTACAATGGGAATGCCTGGCACAAAAGTAACGAAAAAAAGAGACAAAAAATGGAAGCACAAAAGATAATCATTACAGGAGGAGCAACAAGAATTGGAGCTGCAATAGCTGAAAGTCTATCAGGTTTTAACAAAGAAATAGTTATTCAATTTAATAAATCAAAAATAAGCGCTGAAAAACTTAAAAAAAAATTAACACTAAAAGGTACTAAAGTATATCTGATTAAAGCAGATCTAAGTAAAGACAAAGATGTTCAAAAAATAGTTGAATTTGCAAAAAAAAAACTAAAATATTTTGATTGCTTAATTAACAATGCTTCACTATTTGAAAACGACAAATTGGAAAATTTTTCCTCAGATAGCTGGGAAAATCATATTTCTACAAACTTAAAAGCGCCAGCAACGCTCTCAAAAAGTTTTTCAAAGAATGTGCGAGGAAAAAATAACAATATAATAAATATAATTGATCAAAGAGTGTTTAAACTCACACCTTTTTTTTTCTCATACACTTTAAGTAAAACTGGATTATACACATTGACAAAAACAAGTGCTATGAGCCTTGCTCCAAATATAAGAGTTAACGGTATAGCACCTGGCCCGACTTTAAAGAATAAAAGACAATCAGAAAAACATTTCAAAAAACAGTATTTAGCAACACCTTTAAGAAGACAGGTTGAGGTTGAGCAGGTTTGTAATGCTGTTGACTTTTTTATAAAAAATAAGTCTATTACTGGGCAAGTAATAGCTTTAGACAGTGGTCAAAGCCTAAACTGGCAAACACCAGATATTATGGGAGGCAAAGAATGAGAAAGTTTGTTTTTATATTTTTTATTTTAATTTTTTCTACGAATGTTTATGCAAACTCAAAAGAAGTTATAAAAAAAGATGGTTTTGTAGTACCCACAAATAAATGGAAAGATAAAATTAAAATTGATGAAAATTTTGAGGTAAATAACCCTAAAGATAAAATAATAATAATATACAATCATGGTTCTGACGGAAATGATGTTAAATTAAAACATTGTTTCTGGAGATCAGAACTTAGAAATTGGGCTCAACTAGCTGGTGATAAAATAAATGATAAAGAAATTATGGTTTATATACACTGCCAAGGTCAACTAGAGGGTGATTTAGGTGCTAAACTAGGGAAAACAGGAATGTGGATGAAAAAATGGGAGGGACCTTATCCAGGTACCTCAAAAATGGATCGAAGAGTTGAAGGTAATTTAGAGGTTGTTAAGAAATTTGTTAATTTAGGTGTTCCAAAGAAACAAATTTTTATGTCAGGTCATTCTTGTGGTGGATGGGCGACGCTAAGGTTAACAGCAAAATATATAAATGAAGTAGGTGGAGGTATATCGTTGATGCCTTCATGTTTTTGGAACTTGTCAAAAAAATATAAAGTAAAAAAAGTTGGTTACGAGAAAGCTATGGAAAATTTTCATAAAAAATATCCTGGTATGGCTGGATGGAGACAAAAACAGATTGATATAATTAAAGAGGGAAATGCACCAATTTTAATTTTTACGCATCCTATGGATCACTATGAGGGATTAACGTCTGATTGGATGGATACTGTTCCTAACTTTAAGAGAGTAGTAGTTTCAGAAACGAAAAAAATTAATGGAGAAAAATGTAAAATAGCAGGTTCAAATTGGGAAGAGCCAGTAAAAGATGCCCATATAATAGATTTTGCAGATTGTTTTATGTATTATCACCCAATGATCAAAGAATATATTGCTTCAAGAATAAAATAAATGAAAAAAACTAATTTAAGAATTATTAAGATTGATAAAAATAAAACTCTATTTAATTACGAAAAAAAAGTCATTATTAAAGAATTAATATTAAATCTCACACTTGGCTACTACGATTTTGAAAAAGAAAAACCTCAAAAAGTAAAATTTAGCTTAGAAGCAAATTATAAAGATAAGAAACCCACAAATGATAGAGATTTAAAGTCTATAGTTAATTATGATAAGCTTGTGAGATTAATAAAAAAACTTACAAAAAATAAGCATTATAATTTTTTAGAGACATTAGCAGAAGATGTATTTGATGAATTATTTAAAGATAAAAGAATTGATAAAATTTCACTTCAAATTGAAAAGCTTGAAATCATGAAAGATTGTACTTCAGTAGGAATTCAAATTTCAAAAAAAAGAAGTCATGAAAAACCTTGAAATTGGAAAAGATGCTATAAAAAAGGAGCTTCCTGTAATTCCTAAGCTGCCTGGAATTTACAGAATGTTAAATGAAAAAAATGAAATTCTATATGTGGGTAAAGCCAAAAATCTTCCTAACAGGTTAAAGTCTTACGTTTCTGAAAAAAATCATATTATTAGAACTGAGAGAATGCTCTCTCAAACAAGGAAAATTGAAATAACAACAACCTCCAATGAAAGTGAGGCGTTACTATTAGAGGCAAATTTAATTAAAAAACATAAACCAAGATTTAATATTCTTCTAAGAGACGATAAATCATTTCCATTTATTTATATTGGCAACAAAGATAAGTGGCCACAAATTACAAAACACAGAGGAAAGAAAACTAAAGATGGTTTTTATTTTGGACCATTTGCATCAGCAGGTTCTGCAAACTGGACAATTAAAATGATACAAAAAATTTTCCAATTAAGAGTTTGTGATGACACAGTTTTTAAAAAAAGGGAGAGACCTTGTATTTTGTATCAGATTAAAAGATGCTCGGGGCCATGCGTTGGTTATATTGAAAAAGATGAATATTCAAAAACTGTTGATGATGCAATTGAGTTTGTATCTGGAAAATCAAGGAAAATACAAAAAAGTCTTTCTGACCAAATGGAGAAGGCAAGTGAGGATTTGGATTTCGAAAAAGCAGGAATATTAAGAGATAGAATTAAATCGCTAAATATTATTCAATCATCACAAAGAGTGAATGAAGCTAACTTAATTGAAGCAGATGTAATTGCAGGTTTTAAAGAGTCTGGTAAGACATGTATTCAAGTATTTTTTTATAGGTCAAAACAAAATTGGGGCAATCAAGCTTTTTTCCCAAAACATGATCCAGACGACAAATTAGAGGATATTTTAAACTCTTTTATTGCACAGTTTTATGAAAATAAAAATGCGCCTCAAAATTTAATTTTAAGTCATCAAATTAAAGAAAAAGAATTATTGGAAAAAACTTTTTCAAAAAAAGAAAATAAAAATGTTTCTATTTCAATTGCTAAGAAGGGTTCAAAATTGAAAATTGTAGAGCTAGCTATCAAAAATGCTAAAGATAGTTTGAATCGTAAAATTTATGAAAGTCAGAATAATAAAAACTTCTTTGAGGAAATTGCACAAAAATTCAATTTAGAATCTAATATAAGTTTAATCGAAGTCTATGATAATAGTCATATGCAAGGCACGAATAGTGTTGGTGCATTAATTACTTATGGAGAAGACGGTTTTATTAAAAAAAGATATAGAAAATTTAATATTAAAGTTCAAAAAAATGAGCAGGACGATTACGGAATGATTAAAGAAGTCTTGACCAGAAGATTTAAAAGGGCAATGCAAGAAAAAGATAACTATCTTTCATTCCCTGATTTAGTTTTAATTGATGGAGGAAAAGGTCAGTATTCTAGCGCAAGAGAGACGCTGAATGAATTAGGATTATATGACATTCCGGTTGTCGCAATAGCAAAAGGTAAATTTAGAAATAGTGGAAATGAGACTTTTTTTCATAATGGAAAGGAATTCAAGTTCGAAAAAAATGAACCAACCTTATTTTTTTTACAAAGAATAAGAGATGAAGCGCATAGATTTGCGGTAAGCGCCCATAGAGTCAGAAGAAAAAAAGGTTTAAGCAAATCTCTTTTAGATCAAATAGAGGGAATTGGATCAATAAGAAAAAGAGCATTATTGAACCATTTTGGCTCAGCTAGAGCAGTAGAATCTGCAAGTCTTGATGAGATTAAATCTGTGGATGGTGTTGAAGAAAAAGTTGCAACAAAAATATATAATTTTTTTCACGAATGAAAATAAAAATTCCAAATTATTTGACAATCGGAAGAATAATCATTGTTCCTATTTTTGTTTTTACCTTTTATCTTCCTGGTTTTTATGGTGATGTATTACCATTTGCATTATTTGTAATAGCGTCATTTACAGACTTTTTAGACGGTTTGCTTGCTAGAATGTTTAAAGAAGAATCAAAACTTGGAGAGTTATTAGATCCAATAGCAGATAAGATTATTGTTGCAACGGCTTTAATTCTTCTAGTAATGAATGAAACTATTAAAAATTATGAAGTGATAGCGGCAATTATTATTTTAACTAGAGAAATTTTGATATCAGGTTTAAGAGAGTTTTTGGCAAAAGGTAAAATTAATTTACCTGTTTCTAATTTATCTAAATATAAAACATTTTTACAGATGCTTTCAATTTCACTTCTCCTAACTGGCGAAACAGGAAATAAAATTATAAATTTTCAGGACTATAACGCCCAAACCATTGGTATTATTTTGCTTTGGCTATCAGCATTTATTACTTTGTATACAGCCTATGACTATTTAAGAAAGGGTATTGATCACGCAATTTCTGAGGATAGTAAAGATTAAGCAGCTTTTCTTTTTCTTACTAGAGAATCGTAACTTGAAGATAATTCTAAAATTGTTTCACAAACTTTATAATTATTTTTATCTATCTGAGACACTGGTGTTACCTCGGCTGCAGTTCCTGTCAAAAAGCAACCTTCAAAGTCTAAGAGTTCATTCGGAGAAATTTTTCTCTCGTGCACTTTAATATTTTTTGATTTTGCAATATCAATTACTGTACGCCTAGTTATCCCATCAAGAAAAGAGTCTGGAATTGGAGTGTGAAATTCATTATTTTTATCTTTAAAAAAAATATTTGCACCAGTCGCTTCTGCGATATTTCCCTCATAATCTAACATTAAAGAATCTGTAAAACCTAATCTTTCAGCTTCATGTTTAGAAAGAGTGCAAATCATATAAAGCCCTGAAGCTTTAGTATCCCAGGGCACAGAGTCTGGAGCTGGTCTTTTCCATTTAGAAATATTTAATTTTATTCCTTCCATCTTTAATTTTGGATCAAAGTAAGTGCCCCATTCCCAGGCTGCAATCGCAACATGTATTTTTGTTTTTTGTGCAGAAATTGCCATCATCTCACTGCCTCTCCACGCAAATGGTCTAATATATCCGTTTTGAACTTTTTGAGATGCAACAGTTTTTTTTGTTGCATTATTTATTTCCTCTTGAGTATATGGTAATTCCATCCCCATTCTTTCTGCAGAATAAAAAAATCTTTCAGTATGCTCTTCGAGTTTAAAAATTTCTCCATCATAAACTCTGAGCCCCTCAAATATACAACTAGCATAATGTAATCCATGGCTTAAAACATGCAGTTTTACATTTTGCCAATCAATAAGCTCGTTATTGTACCAAATTTTTCCTTCTCTTTTGTCGAACGGTATCATTAGATTTTATTTTCCAAAAAAATATCTTTGTATGTATAATATGTCAATATAACTTACCAATATGAAAGATCTTTTGTACTTAAAAGACGAACAATTAAAAGAATTTATTGAAAAATTATTCATTGGATATCGAGAGTCTTTTGGAGATGCCAAAAAAACCCTCGATAAATATTCTTTGGGCATAGCTCATCACAAGGTTATACATATTCTTTCCATCAATCATGGTATTACCATATCTCATCTTTTAAAAAAATTAAAAGTGACGAAACAAAGCTTAAATAGAATTCTTAATGACTTAGTAAAATTTAATATTATCACCTTCGTCAAAGACGAAAAGGACTCGAGAATGAAACATGTTCATCTCACAAAAAAAGGTGACGAAATATTTAATGAAATTTTCAGTTCTCAAAAAAAAAGAATTTACAATGCGCTTATAAAATCTTCTTCATTAGAGGTAAATAATTTTAAAAGCGTACTAAAAAAAATAATTAATGAATAATTTTGAAGCACACATACTTGTTGTCGATGATGACGATGGAATAAGAGATTTAGTAAAAAAATATTTAAATGAAAATAATTTTCTTATTACTACTGCTAAAAATGCTGAGGATGCTTTTCAAAAAATAAATATTATAAAATTTGATTTAATAAT
Source organism: uncultured Pelagibacteraceae bacterium (assembly GCA_902536765.1). Classification (GTDB taxonomy): domain Bacteria; phylum Pseudomonadota; class Alphaproteobacteria; order Pelagibacterales; family Pelagibacteraceae; genus Pelagibacter. Next base: position 35,187 of record CACAYM010000005.1, on the reverse strand, counting down.
TCTCGATATTATGATGCCAGGACAAACTGGTTTAGAATTCTTAAAAAAAAATAAAAAAAAACTTAATACACCAGTTATATTGCTGACAGCCAAAGGAGAAGCTAAAGAAAGAATAGAAGGCTTGGAGACAGGAGCAGACGATTATTTGCCAAAACCCTTTGAGCCAAAAGAATTGATTCTGAGGATTAGAAACATATTAAGTAAAACCAAAAAACATGATACCAAAAGAGTGATTGAATTTGATAATATTAAAATTGACTTGAATAAATTAATTATACACAAAAACAAAGAAGAATTTAAAATTAACAATACTGAAAAAGTAATTTTAGAAAAAATGATAAATTCTCCAGGAGAATCATTTTCAAGAGATTACATTGGAAATTTGATTGATATTGATAAAGAGAGATCTATTGATGTTATAATCACTAGACTGAGAAAAAAAATTGAATTGGATCCAAAAAATCCAAAATACCTTCAAACTATTAGAGGAACAGGCTATGTCCTTTGGATTGAATAAATTTTTAAAAAACCTTTTACCAAAACAATTATTTTACAGAGCATTATTAATCGTTGCAGCACCAATTATAATTCTCCAGATAACTATATCCATTGTTTTTTTTGATAGTTTATGGATTAAGACAAATAAGGGTATGACAAGGGCTTTAATTGGCGAAATAAAGTTTTTCATTGAGGCGTATGATAATGAACAATACAATAAGGATTCTTTAACTAAATTATTTTCTGAAACACAAAATATTAAAGCAAATTATATTCCCCATAAAATGTTGCCAAAGAATGAATTTGAAAGGTGGTTCAGCCCAATGGATAGAACTCTAAGAAGAGAACTCAAATCGAAATTTAATAATTATTGGTTTGACACTACAACTTTTAAAGAAAATATTTATCTTAAAATCAAATACTTAAACGGATATTTTCAATTCGAAATTCCAAAAAATAGGATTGCAAATTCCTCTGCTAGAATTTTTGCATTATGGATTACTTTGCCAGCTTTTTTGCTTATTGCAATTGCACTAATATTTTTAAAGAATCAAACAAGACCAATTATTAATTTGGCTAAAGCATCAGAAAAATTTGGAAGAGGTGAAGATGTTGGAGAGTATAGACCATCTGGTGCTTTAGAAATTAGACAGGCTGGATATGAATTTGAGAGAATGAGAAAAAGAATTATTCGACATCTCAACCAGAGATCAGAGATGTTGTCAGGTATAAGTCATGATTTAAGAACACCTTTAACAAGAATAAAGCTTCAATTAGCGTTCATAAAAGATAAACAATTATCAAATAAACTATCTGAAGATGTAATTGAAATGGAAAAAATGTTAAACGAATATCTCCAATTTTCTAAAAATAGATCAAGTGAAAAAGGCGAAAAATTTGATTTAGCAAAACTATTAGAAAATACGATTAAGAAATACAATAATAAAAATATATTAACAGAAATCACACAAAATATTTTATTTCATGGAAAAAAAACCCTTATTAACAGATGTATTTCAAATATTTTGGATAATAGTTTGAAATATGGAAAAAATATTAAAGTTAATCTGAAAAAGAGTAGTAATAACATAATATTATGTATTGACGATGATGGTCCTGGTATCCCAAAGAATGAATATGAGAATGTTTTCAAGCCATTTTATAAAATTGACAAAAGTAGAAACGAGACAAAATCTAGTGTTGGTTTAGGAATGTCTATAGCATCAGATATTGTTCAATCACATGGTGGAAATATAAAATTAGATAAATCAATCCTAAAAGGACTACAGGTAAAAATAACTTTACCTATTTAATTTTTTTTTTTTTATTTTTTTTTGATTTTGCTGCTTCTAAATTTTCTACTCTTTTTTTCAAAATATCGAATTCCTCTTTAGTTGGAAGTTCGAGTTTTAGTATAATCTCGTCTTTTTTGGTCTTAAATAAATTTAATATCTCGTTGTTAAGATCACTATAAGATATTAGTCCTTGCTCAAATAATTTAGTAAGTTTATCTTTTATAAATTTTGATTTTGTCATACAAAGCTAATTAAAAATAATATATTCTTACAATATTTTTTTGAAATGTTTACTAATAATTTTGACCCAGTTGCATTTAGTTTGTTTGCCTTTGAAATCAGATGGTACTCATTATCTTATATTTTTGGTATTTTATTTGGATGGTTTTACTGCAAAAGATTCCTAATTAAAGATAAAACCATCTCATCACTTTTCGATGATTTAATATCATATTTGATAATCGGAATAATTCTTGGAGGGAGGCTTGGTTATATTTTATTTTACAATCTGAAATATTATTCTCAAAACCTTATTGAAATTTTTTTTATTTGGGAAGGTGGCATGTCTTTTCATGGAGGACTAGTAGGAATCATTATTGCAACTTATTTCTACAGTAAAAAACATAAAATTAATAAATATATTTTTTTAGATTTAATATCTGTATGTGCTCCTATTGGTTTATTCTTTGGTAGAATTGCTAATTTTATTAATAGTGAGCTTATTGGAAAAGCAACGAATGCAAATTGGGGGGTAATATTTCCATTAATTGATAATGTTCCAAGACATCCCTCGCAATTATACGAAAGTTTTTTGGAAGGGATAATTCTATTTATAATATTGAATATAATTTATTTTAGAAAAATAGTCAGAACTGGAATAGTATCTTGTGCATTTTTATTTTTTTATGGAATATTTCGTTATGTGTCTGAAATTTTTAGAGAACCAGATACTCATATTGGTTATCTAGTTGGATCGTTTAGTATGGGCATGTTGTTAAGTTCGTTAATGATATTTTTTAGTATAATTCTTTTTTATAGATTGAAATATGCAAAAATTTAAAAGTTTTAAACTTTCGCTAAATAAAAAAATTCCATTAGATAAGTTTTTGGAAAAGGCATTATATGAACCAGAGATAGGATACTATAATAAAAAAAATCCTTTTGGAAAGGATGGTGATTTTGTTACCTCCCCTACAATTTCAAATTTATTTTCTGAGATTTTAGCAATATGGATAATTTCTTTTTGGGAAAAATTCGAAAAACCAAAGATATTTAATATAGTTGAACTCGGCCCTGGAGATGGAAGTTTAACAAAAATTCTCGTTCAAACTTTTAAAAAATTTCCAGAATTAAATAAATCTGTAAAAATATTTTTATATGAGAAAAGCAATTTATTAAAAAATATACAAAAAAAAAAAATTAAAAATAAAAAAGTAAAGTGGATAAAAAACTTTCATTCAATTAAAAAAGGACCAGTAATATTTTTTGGAAATGAATTTTTTGACGCGTTACCTATAAAACAATTTATTGTTAATAAAAAAAAATTTTTAGAAAAACACTACGTTGTTAATAAAAAAGGATTAATGGAGACATATCATAAAGCATCACCAACTGACATCTCTGTTTTAAAGACATTTGATGTACTTAAAAATCAAAGTTTTATTGAGTACCCTAAATTAGGCTTTATAGAACTCAATAAAATAGTTAAGAAAATCACATCACTTTCGGGCGGTGTCTTGCTTATTGATTATGGGTATTTGAAACCTTTTAACGGAAATACATTACAAACTGTAATGAAGAATAAAAAAGTTAATATTAAAAATTTATACGATTATGTAGGAAAAGCTGATATTTCTTATCTTGTAAATTTCAATCTTTTAAAAGAGTTTTTTAAAAAAAAGAATTTAAAAGTAAAAAATATAGTTACTCAAAAATTTTTTCTAGAGACAATGGGAATAATGGAACGAGCGAGAATAGTTGAAAAAAAAATGAATGATCAACAAAAGAAGGATATGTACTTGAGGCTTAAAAGACTTTTACATAGAGACTCTATGGGGGAACTATTTAAAGTCATTTTAGCTTACAACTATAAAAAAAATAATTTTTTAGGGTTTGATTAATGTTTTACTCAAAAAAACTTTTGAAAGAAATACCAATTAAACACTGTTTCTTTAACAGGTTGGGAGGGAGATCTGGGGGAATTTATAAAAGTTTAAATTGTGGGAGAGGATCATTTGATAAAAAAAAATACGTATCTAAAAATTTAACAATAGCTGGCAAAAAAATTTGCAAGTCTTACAAAAAGTTGATTTTATTAAATCAAGTTCATAGTAACAAATTTTTTTTTATTAAGAATTATAAATCAGTTAAAAAAAAATTAATAGGAGATGCACTAATTACAAACCAGAAAAAGGTAGTACTTGGGGTTTTAACGGCAGATTGTGCGCCTGTTTTAATTTTTGATAAAAAGCTCAAAATTATTTCAGCTATACATGCTGGTTGGAAGGGTGCATATAAAGGCATAATACAAAAAGTCATAAAATATTTAAAAAAAAAAGGTAGCAAATCAAATAACCTTATTGCAGCTATTGGACCTTGCATATCTCAAAAAAGTTATGAAGTGCAAGAGGATTTTCAACTGAAATTTTTGAAGCAAAGTAGAGGAAACAAATTATTTTTTAAAAAGATTAAAAATAAAACATATTTTAGCCTTAATAAATATGTAAGATATCAATTGAAAAGTCTTGGGGTAAAAAAAATAGACATTATTGATAAAGATACTTACAATCAAAGAAACAATTTTTTTAGTGCTAGAAGGTCTTTGCATAAAAAACAAGATGATTATGGTAGAAATATATCTTTAATTATGATTAATTAGGAAATCTCAATGAAATTATTAACTGGAAACAGTAACAAAAACTTAAGTCAAAAGATTTCAAAATTCCTTAAAACAAAACTAGTTAATTCAAACATAAGAAAATTCTCGGATGGGGAAATTTATGTTGAAATAAATGAAAACATTAGGGGAAATAATATTTTTATTATTCAATCTATATCTTCTCCTGCGAATGATAATTTATTGGAGATGCTTTTATGCATTGATGCATTAAAAAGATCTTCGGCAAAAAATATCACAGCTGTAATTCCATACTTTGGATATGCAAGACAAGATAGAAAAGTTGTACCAAGAACCTCAATATCTGCAAAATTAATTTCTAATTTAATAACTAAGGCTGGAGCTGATAGAGTTGTAACAGTTGATTTACATGCCGGACAAATACAAGGTTTTTTTGATATTCCAGTTGATAACCTTTATGCGACACCAATATTTTATAGACATATAAAAAAAAATCTTAAAATGAATAATTTAGTTTGCGTTTCACCAGATGTAGGTGGAGTAGCAAGGACAAGAGGATTGAGTAAATTGCTGAATGTCAACCTTGCTATTGTAGACAAGAGAAGACCTGCGCCAGGAAAATCAGAGGTAATGAACATAATCGGTAATATTAAAAATAAAATTTGTATAATAGTAGACGATATTATTGACTCTGGAGGAACAATAGTTAATGCAGCAAAAATGTTAAAATCAAGAGGAGCAAAAGAAATTCATGTTTATATAACTCATGGTGTACTAAGTGGAGATGCAGTAAAAAAAATTAAAAATTCTCCAATAAAAAACTTAGTAATTACTGATACGATTGATAATTCAAAAAAAATAAATAATGTAAAAAATATACAAATATTAAGTATCTCAAATCTTCTTGGAGAAGCTCTTAAAAGAATATCTAACTCGACGTCTGTCTCTGATTTATTTAAATAATTATCTTGTTTTATAGATTAACTTGGGTTAAAAGACTGAGTTTTTATGAATACTTTAGAAGCTAATATTAGAAATACCAAAACTAAAGGTGATTTAAACTCCTTAAGATCTAAAGGAAATGTACCCGGAGTAATTTATGGTGGCGAAGATAAAAATCAAAATATATCTGTATCTAAAAAAACTCTTACTAATTTATTAGAAAAAGACAACTTTTTATCCAATATAATTAATATAAAGCTAGACGGTAAAGACCAAAACGTTTTACCTAGAGAAGTTAAGTTTGATATTCTGTCTGATGAACCAACACATGTTGATTTTTTACGAATTGTAAAAGGTGGAAAGGTAATTCTGCAGATACCGGTCAAATTTATTAATAGCGATAAATCGCCTGGGTTAAAAAGAGGTGGTGTTTTAAATATTGTTAGAAGAAAAGTTGAATTAAAATGCTCAACCGAGAATATTCCAAATGAACTCGTAGTGGATTTAGAGGGTGTAGATATTGGTCAAAGTTTTAAAATATCTTCAATAAAACTTCCAGAAAATGTGCATCCAACAATACAAGGAAGAGATTTTGTTGTTGCTACTCTAGCAGCGCCTACTGTTATTAAGGAACCTGAAAAACCAGCAGATGCTGCGGAGGGAGGTGAAGCAACTGGTGAAGAGGGTTCAACACAAACAGCCGAGGGTACAGAAGGAGATGGAAAAGCAACGCCAGTAGATCCTACAAAATCTGAAAAGAAAGAAGATGCAAAAAAGGGAGATGACAAAAAATCTCAACCAGAAAAAAAATAATTAAGCTGAAAAATTTTAAAAAATAATCATGTTACTTTTTGTAGGTCTTGGAAATCCCACTCCTAATAGTGAAAATAATCGACATAATATTGGATTTAAAATTATAGATGCAATTAATCAAAAATTTGGATTATCAAAGCAAAAACCAAAGTTCAAAGGCTTACTCACCACTGGAACAATAAAAGGAAAAAAAGTATATGCTATAAAACCTCTTACATTTATGAATAATTCAGGCATTTGTATAAGAGAGCTAATAGAATATTTTAAAATTGAGGCTGGGAATGTAATAGTATTTCATGACGATTTAGATATAGATTTTGGGAAAATTAAGACCAAGTTTGGTGGATCTAGTGCAGGGCACAATGGTATAGAATCTATAGACAAATTTATTGGAAAAGATTATTCAAGAGTAAGAATTGGAATTGGCCACCCAAAAAATAATATAGAAGTAGCCGATCATGTATTGCAAGATTTTAATGAAGATGAAAAAGAGGAACTCACCTCAATTACCAAAAACATAACTGAATCTTTGCCAATTTTAATTGATAAGAAATTAGACTTATTTTCAAGCACAGTAAATAATAAGTAGATGGGTTTTAAATGCGGTATTGTAGGTTTGCCAAATGTTGGTAAATCTACTTTGTTTAATGCATTAACAAATTCTTCCAAAGCACAAGCAGAAAATTTTCCTTTTTGCACAATAGACCCAAATATAGGCACTGTATTTGTTCCAGACCATAGACTAGATAAACTTTCAGAAATTTCAAAGTCAAAAAAAAAAATAAATACTACAATTTCTTTTGTTGATATTGCAGGTTTAGTCAAAGGTGCCTCAAAAGGAGAGGGTTTAGGAAATAAGTTCTTATCGCACATAAGAGAGGTTGATGCAATTATACATATGATAAGATGTTTTGACTCGCCTGATATTCAAAATGTCAACTCGAGTATAGATCCAATAAGAGATTTAGAAATAATCGAAACAGAGATGATGTTGGCTGATTTAGAGTCTTTGCAAAAGAGATTAGACAAAAAAAATAAGAAAAATATTAGTGGAAAGATGCAGGAAATATTAGAAAACGCGTTCGAAAAGCTTAATAATAGCAAAGATTTGTCGGAATTAGTTAATAAGGCTGACGAAAAAATTATTAATCAAACTGGATTGTTATCTATAAAACCTAAGATTTATGTATGCAATGTAGATGAAAAAAGTGTTAATAGCGGTAATAATTATACAACTGATTTTATTAAAAAGTTTGGTCGTGAGAATACAGTAATTATTTCTGCAGATATTGAAAATCAAATTAATCAATTTGAAGAAGAAGAAAAAACAAATTATATGAATATGATTGGTCTTGAAGAAACTGGACTTAATAAGCTAATTAGCAAAGGATACAATATTTTAAATTTAGAAACATTCTTCACATCAGGACCTGAAGAAACTAGAGCATGGACGATTAAAAAAAACTGTATCGCTCCTAATGCTGCTGGTGCAATACATACTGATTTTGAGAAAGGTTTCATTAGGGCAGAAACTGTTTCTTATAATGATTTTATTAGAAATGGCGGATGGTTAAACTCAAAGAATAACGGTAATATGAGGTTAGAAGGTAAAGATTATATCGTAAAAGATGGTGATGTTCTAAACTTCAGATTCAACACGTGACCAAATCTTTTTCATACTAAAGTAAACTAAAATTGTAATTATAATTAAATAGACAATTGCTCTAAATCCTATTTTGTGCCTTTCTTCCAAATGTGGTTCCGCAGCCCAGGAGAGAAAGGTTGTTACATCTCTAGCCATTTGTTCTTCAGTTGCTTGAGTTCCATCAGCATACTCAACTATGCCCTCTGATAAGGGATTTGACATTTTAATTTTGTTGCCTGCCATATATTTATTGTAATAAACCCCATCATCTAAAGAAATATCCCCTGGTGGTTCATCGTATCCAAGCAATAAAGAATATATATAATCTGCCCCCCCTTTTCTTGCTTTAACAAGCACTGACATGTCTGGCGGGTAAGCTCCTCCATTTGCAGCGGTAGCTTCTTTATCATTAGCATAAGGACTAACAAAATTATCTGAGGGTCTTGCTGGTCTATCAAACATCTCTCCATCATCATTCGGACCATCTCTTACTTCAAATTGAGAAGCAATTATTTTCACTTGTTCTTCACTAAATTCAGGACCACCCGGTTGTGATAGGTTTCTATAACTCAAATGCTTCATTGAATGACAAGAAGCGCAAACCTCAGTATACACCTGATAGCCTCTCTGTAAGGACGCTCTATCAAAGGTTCCAAAAAAACCCTTAAAACTCCATCCTGGACTCATTGGTTTTGCTGCTTGTTCTGCAGAGAAAGAACTTGTAACTGCTATATTAGAGGAAATTAAAAAAAAAAAAATAATTAAAGTTTTTCTCATAATTTATCTTTTTTTTGCCTTACTGCAGACGCACTAACTGATCCACCGAGAATAGGTTCGGTTATGCTTAATGGGACATCTAGAACTCTCTCTTTTTTACTTAGAATAGGAAGAATAATTAAGAAATGAGCAAAGTAGTATGCAGTTGCTACTCTCGCAACTAACAAGTATATCCCTTCTGCAGGCATTGCTCCCACGTAACCAAGTATTAAAACGTCTGCTACTAGGAACCAATAAAATTGTTTGTATAATGGTCTGAATATAGCAGATCTTGTTTTTGAGGTATCAAGCCATGGAAGTATTACCAAGATAAATAAAGCGCCAAACATCGCAATTACACCTAAAAGTTTATCAGGCACTGATCTCAAAATTGCGTAAAAAGGAAGTAAATACCATTCTGGAACAATGTGTGCAGGTGTAACCATTGGATTCGCTTCAATGTAATTATCAGCGTGGCCAAGAATATTTGGTGAATAAAAAACGAAGAAAGCAAAAACTATTAAAAAAATTAATAATGCAAATAAATCCTTTATCACTATATATGGATGAAAAGGAACAGTATCTTTTGAAGGTTTTTTTAAATCAATACCAATTGGATTGTTATTGCCTGGTACGTGAAGTGCCCAAATATGAAGCACAACAAGGCCTAAAATTAGAAATGGAATTAAGTAATGCAAGCTAAAAAAACGAGTTAAAGTTGGGTTGTCTACTGAATAGCCACCCCATAGCCATGTTACTATACTTTCACCAACTAATGGAATGGCACTAAAAAGATTTGTTATAACTGTTGCTCCCCAGAAGCTCATTTGTCCCCAAGGTAAAACATACCCCATAAAAGCAGCAGCCATCATTAGTATATAAATTATCATACCTAAAATCCATATTATTTCTCGAGGAGATTTATAAGAACCATAATATAAAGATCTAAATATATGAATGTAAACAGCAAGAAAAAACATTGATGCTCCATTAGCATGAACATATCTTATGAGCCATCCATAGTTAACATTCCTCATGATATGCTCTACACTTCCGAATGCTAAATCTGCATGAGCAACGTAATGCATTGCCAAAATTAATCCTGTTACAATTTGAGTAATTAAACAGAAAGTTAATATTCCTCCAAAGGTCCACCAATAGTTTAGATTCTTAGGTGTTGGATAATCAGTTAAATGTTTCCCTAGTGTTAAAAGAGGCAAACGGTCGTTAAACCATTTTCCAAATTTTGAACTAGGAGTATATTCGTGATCGCTCATTAAATTAACCTATCTTTATAGTATCTCCATTTACAAATTCGTATTTAGGTACTTCCATGTTTGTTGGAGCAGGACCTTTTCTTATTCTTCCTGATGTATCATAATGTGAACCATGACACGGGCAAAACCAACCGCCATATTCACCCTTATCGCCTAATGGCACACATCCTAAATGTGTACAAACACCTAACATAACAAGCCACTCTGGATCTTTGGCTCTATCCTCATCTTTCTCAGGATGTTTTAATTCATCTACGTTAACATCTCTTGCTTTCGCAATTTCTTCTTCAGTTCTTCTTCTAATAAAAACTGGCTTTCCTCTCCATAAAACTGTTATGGACTGACCCTTTTCTACATTGCTAATATCAACTTCAGTACTGGCTAAAGCTTTTACAGATGCATCAGGGTTCATTTGGTCAATTAAAGGCCAAATAGTAGCTCCCACTCCAACAGCCCCAACTGCATAAGTTGCTGTAAAAATGAATTCTCTTCTTTTGACTTTTTTTTCTGACATTTAAATTTTAAATTAATAATATCTAATATATGATTTCATATAATAAAAAAGCATAATATTTCCACTGATAGAATGACACATTACAAAGCCAATTTTGCTCCCAAAATAGCCTTATACGAGCCAGACATACCTCAAAATACAGCTGCTATTATTAGAACTTGTGCTTGCCTAGGTGCGCAGTTAGAAATTATTGAACCATGCGGTTTTCTTCTTAGCGACAAAAGATTTAAAAGGGTTGTTATGGACTATATGGAAACTAAAAATATAAATTTTTATCAGAGTGATGAAGAATTTTTCGAAGCTAAATCAAATGATAGGGTAATTTTAATTACAACCAAAGCGAAAAAAATATATACTAATTTTAAATTTAACATAAGAGATACTTTGCTTTTTGGTAAAGAAAGTGCTGGCGTACCAAAAAAAGTTCATGATTTATTGAGACAAAAAATAAAAATTCCTATGGTAGATAAAAAAAGATCACTTAACTTGTCGACATCAGTTGCTATAATTTTAGGTGAAAGCATAAGACAGCTTAACATTTAAAATGGATATTAGTTCAAAGAAAAATATTGTTAAAAACTGGTTTGTAATTTTACAAGACATTATTACTAATGATATTGAAAAATTAGAAAATAAAAAAAATGTTTTTAAAATTAAAAATTGGTCAAGAGGTCAAAACGAAGGAGGTGGAGAATTTCGGATTTTTGAAAATGGTAAACTTTTTGAGAAAGTTGGTGTAAATTTTTCAGAGGTTTACGGTAAGTTTCCTAAAAAATTAAAGGGACAAATTCCTGGAACAAAAAAAAATTCAAATTTTTGGGCATCAGGTATTTCGGTAGTTATGCATATGAAGAATCCGCATATACCTGCTATGCATTTCAATACAAGATATATTGTTACATCTCATGGATGGTTTGGAGGAGGCATGGACGTAACTCCATGTTTAAGTGATGAAAATTTAAAAAAATGGTTTCATAATGAGATTAAAAAAACATGTAACAATCATAACAAAAATTATTACAAAAAATATAAAAAGTGGTGTGAAAAATATTTTTTTTTACCTCACAGAAATGAGGAGAGAGGAATTGGTGGTATTTTTTTTGATTACAAAAAAGGAAATTGGGAGAAAGATTTTGCATTTGTAAGAGATGTGGGATTATCATTTACTAAAATATTTAATGAAATAATAAAAAAGAAAAGAAAAAATAAATGGACAACAAAACAAAAAGAGCTTCAATACTTAAAAAGAGGTAGATACGTTGAGTTCAATCTTTTATATGATAGAGGTACTAAATTTGGATTACAAACTGGAGGAAATGTAGAGGGAATATTAATGTCCTTGCCTCCAGTTGCCAAATGGAAATAAGATGGAAAAAGAGCCTATAACTGTAAGTGGTTTGGAAAAACTAAAAACCGAATTAGTTTTTTTAAAAGAAAAAAAAAGACCTGAGATTGTTGCAGCGATATCTGAGGCAAGATCACATGGAGATTTAAAAGAAAACGCTGAGTATCATGCAGCCAAAGAACAACAATCTTTAAATGAAGGAAGAATAGAGGAAATCAACGATATAATTGCTCGTGCAAACGTGATTGATGTAACAAAACTTACTAACGATGGTAAGATAATTTTTGGTTCAACAGTTTATTTAATAAATTTAGATACTGATGAAAAAATTGATTACAAAATCGTTGGAAAAGACGAGGCAGATTTAAAACAAAAATTAATTTTTTTTAAATCGCCCATAGGAAAAGGTTTGATAGGAAAAAATAAAGGAGATCTAGTAGAAATTAATACACCAGCAGGTATAAAAAATTTCGAAATTAAAGATGTAAAATATGTTTAATTTTTTAATATTTTTTTTAAATTTTTATCAGAAATTTTAAAATTATTATTAATCCAGATATCCTCTATTTCTTTTAGTTTCTCTCCTACGGTTTCTCCCTCGGGAATACCAAAATCTTTAATTAGATCACTTCCTGTTATGGGTAATTTTGGTAACTCTTTATTTCTAAAATAATTAATTTGATTAACTAAACTATTGTCGAATTTTTTAGTGGTAAATATTTTGTAATTTAAAATATCAGTTAGTCCCTCTTTACCATGAAAATAAAATATTTTCCAAAGATTTCGAGACGAAAGTTTTAAAGGTAATTTATTATTAAAATAAAACTCTTTAATAAATTTTATTCTTTTTTGATTTTTTTTTGAAATATTAAATTTATAAAAAAAATAATCAGAATTATCTGTATCATCTAGTATCAAAAGTGATAAGAAAAACGCAAAATCTAGACTATGTAAGTTTAATTTTGTGTAATCATTTAAATTCTTAATTAATTCAATTTGTTTAAATTCTGGAAATACTGTGGAAATTATCTCGTAAGAAAAATCATTTTCACATAATTTTATAAAACACTTTGATTTATAGGTTTTTTTGAATTCGTCTAACAATCTCTCTGATGATAGCTTTTTTATACCTACGATATTTTTTTTAATTATTTTTTTTACTGCTAAGCTATGGTCATTTTTGCTATATAATGCAAAAAATCTGAAATACCTTAATATTCTTAAGTAATCTTCTTTTATTCTTTCTTCTGGCTCTCCTATGAATTTTATTAATCCGTTTTCTAAATCCTTTTTTCCATCAAAAGGATCAAATAAATTTCCATTAATATCTGCATATATGGAGTTTATAGTAAAGTCGCGTCTTTCAGCATCTTTAATCCAATCAGTTGTAAATTCTATTACTGCATGACGTCCATCAGTTTTAATATCACTTCTTAAAGAGGTAATTTCAAATTTATCGTTTTCTATTAAAGCTGTAATTGTTCCATGTTCAATGCCAGTTTCAAAAAATTTTAAATTTTTATTTACAAGGGCCTCTTTTACCTTTGTTGGCTCTATATTTGTTGCTAGATCAATATCATCAACTTTTTCATTATTAATTATTTTTCTTACACAGCCCCCGACATATCTTACCTCGGCTTCGTTTGAATAGCTTTCAATAGCATGAAAAATTTTTTCTACATTTGTATCTTTTCTTAACCTTGTAAATCTTTGATGGATTGTGTTTAGATTTTTTGATGAAGAAAAGATTTTATTTATAATACTAAGCATATCTGGCTGGGGCGCTAGGATTCGAACCTAGGAATGGCGGTACCAAAAACCGCTGCCTTACCACTTGGCTACGCCCCAAAAATTATCTATTTTATGTCGCAACTTTTTATATAATTTTAGTTATAATACACAAACAATTATTTAATTTCCTTTTATAAATTTTCAACGCGTTTTTTGCAAATTTATTTGAATTAAAGTACATAATTATCGCAGATCCAGAACCCGTCATTCTTACAAAATTAGCTTTTTCGTTTTGATTTAGTAAATTTTTAATTCTTTTTAAAGCTGGATATAAATTAAAGGCACTTTTTTCTAAGTCATTTTTTCCCTTAAGAATCACATTCTTAACAATTTTTTCTTTTGATATATTAAATTCAGATTTAGAAAAAGTTTTATTTGATGAATATATTTTCTTAGTCGAACAACCAAAGGCAGGTTTTACAATTAAGATATGATATTTTTTAATATCTGTAACTTCTTTGATAGATCCATCTCTATATAAAATTTTTGGCTTACTATTCAATCCTAAAATAACATCAGAACCAATTTTTAGAGAATATTTTTTTAATTTTTTCAAATTTATAAGCTTTTTTTTAAAGAAATAGTTTAATATATTTGCTGCATTCATTGACCCGCCTCCCATCCCAGATTGAAGCGGGATTTCTTTTTTAACCAGAATTTTATATTTATTTTTTAAAACATTATCTTTATCTAACAAGCTAAGTAGCTTTGTAACTGTATTTTTTTTTGTAATTTTTTTTGAAAATTTTCCTATAAATCTAACTTTATGATATTGTGAGTCAGACTTATTTATATAAATTTTATCAGATAGTTTCACAAAACAAACAAGAGACTCGATCAAATGTAATTTTTTTTTTTTTGATTTCCTTATTATATTTAGATTAAGATTGATCTTTGCTGGAGAATTAATTCTATAAACTTCCATTGTTTTTATGATAAGCCGTTAATTAATTTTACCTTTATTTTTTCTATCATTTCTTTTTCAGCATCATCCATTTTTAGTACACTATTCCAAAAATATTGTGCTTGAATTTTTCTATTCAGTTTCCATAGAATATCTCCATAATGGTCATTAACAATAGGATCATTTGGCATTAATTCTAAAGCTCTTCTCATATATTTTTCAGCATCATTATATTTTCCTAATAGAAAATACCCCCACCCCACTGAGTCAATTATATAAGGGTCATTTTCATTTTCTTTATGAGCTTTCTCCAGCATCAATATAGCTTTATTGATATTTTTATCACGCTCCAACCAAGAATAGGCTAAATAATTTAATACATATGAATTATTAGGAATTATTTTTAATGCCTCTAATAAATCTTTATCAGATTTTTCATATTCACCTATTCTTTCGAAACTACCACCTCTCCTATATAATAAGTCTGCATAATTTAGTGAGTTCTTTTCTACAACACGCATTATAGATGTGTATAAATCAATTGCCTTCTTATATTTTTTAGAATTTTTATAAATTGTAGCAAGATCAAACAGAGTTTTTATCGAAGGATTATTTATATTCTTAAAATTTTTTTCAATATATTTTAAAGCTTCTTCCTTATTTTTTTTTTCAGTGATTATCTTTGCTTCTTGCTTAATTTTGAACCAATAATAAAGGTCATCTTTTGAATTAAATAATTCTAAAACTTTTAAACTTTGATCATAACTTCCATTTAGGTAATAGTTGTCTGCCATTAAAGATAGATTTATTTTAAATTTTTTATTCAAAAAATATGAGATATTTAGGTAAAAATTCGACTGTTCATATTCATCTTGAGATGAATACAAATTCGAAACTAAATAAAAAAACTCTGCTAAAAGATCATTTTCATTTTTACAAGAAAATATTTCTTCAATTTCGTTAAAGTTACTTTTATCAATCCATGATTTTGTTTGTAAGATTATTAGGTTGCTCGATAGCTCATCTATTTCAAATGAAATTTCTTTTACCAAATCAAATCTTTTTTTATGAATAAGATAATTCACATAAAAAAATAAATATCTTGAATAATCAGCAGCCTCCGAATTTTTTAATTTATCAAAGTAATCTAAAGTTTTTGGATTGTTTAAATAACAACTTTGAAATGCATTATTAATGGCAATTAAATTGCCAAAATTTGATTTGAAAGTACTAATTTTTTTTTTTTCAAATGTATATGCGTAATCCCTTATAGTTTCATAAATTACTTTCTCAAAAGTTCCCTCTTCAATATATTTGGCAATCGTGCTTAAATGTATGTTTGTTTTATAAAAATTTTTTTTTTGAATGCTATCAATTAACAAAAGCAATTGAGCCTCAAAAAAGTTTGACTGGTTTTTATTCTTTAAAAACTTAATTTCTTGGATGGCCCTATCTATATTTTGATTTAGCACTAATGAGAAAATCAACTTTTTAAAGTACTCATCATGTTTATTTAATATTTTTTTTGAGGATTTAAAGTATTTAAGGGCCTGCTCATTTTTTTGATTATTATGAGAAATAACCCCTGAAAAATAATTTGACAATTCCTTCGAATTAAAGTTATCAGAATAAATATTTTTAGATTTCGCCTCAAGGGTGAAAAAAATAAAAAATATAGTTAAGATTATTTTAAAGTTTTTTGCTATCATTAAAAATGGTTAATAAAGAAATATTAAATCAAGAGTTTTTAAAATCAATAGAATCTAAGTATATTTTTGATAATGCGCCTATTAATCGCTTTAATAAAAATGAAGAAAGCAATGAGACTGATAAAAAATTAATTAACTTAAAAGATAAAATAAAATCAATTGAGGATTGTGAACTAAAAAAATTTGCGAAAAACATAGTTTTCAGTGATGGCAATCCAAACAGCAAAGTTATGTTGGTAGGCGAAGGACCAGGAGAGAAAGAAGATGTGCAAGGTAAACCATTTGTTGGGGATGCCGGGATACTGCTCAATAAAATGTTAAACGCAATTAAAATTAAAAGAGAAAATATTTATATTACAAACGTAGTTAATTATAGACCTCCTAATAATAGAAAACCTGAAATTTCAGAAATCAATAGATATTCAGTTTTTTTACGTGAACACATTTCAATTATAAATCCAAAAATATTGATACTTATGGGTAGTACAGCTATGGAAGCTTTATTTGGTCAAAAACTTAAAATATCAAAAGAAAGAGGTAAATGGAAAGAATTAATAATAAACCAAAAAACTTATCTCACTATTCTCACTTTTCATCCAGCTTATTTATTAAGACAGCCTGATCAAAAAAAATTTTCTTGGGAAGATTTAAAAACAATAAGGAAAAAAATCGACGAATTGAAAATTAAAATTTAATGACAAAAACAATTGCAGGTGTTGATGAGGTTGGCAGAGGAAGTTTAGTAGGTCCAGTTTTTGCAGCTTCAGTAATATTTAAAAAAAATTTTGATAAAAAAAAAATTAGAGATTCTAAGCAACTTTCAAGAAATCAGAGAAACTTATTAGAAAAATATATAAAAAAAAATAGTATTTGGGCGATTGGTTCTGCTTCATTAAAAGAAATTGAAAAATTAAATATATTAAACGCAAGCTTACTAGCAATGAAAAGGTCTATAAAAAAACTAAAATCAAAACCATCCTTGATTATGATTGATGGTAATCAATTACCAAGTATGGATGGTTATAAATTAAAATCTATAATTAAGGGTGATCAAAAAGTACCTGAAATTTCAGCAGCATCTATTATTGCTAAAGTTTCTAGAGATAGACATATTTCAAAAATGTCAAAAAGGTTCATAAAATATGCTTGGAATAAAAATTCAGGCTACGGTACTAAACAGCATTTGAATGCAATTAAAAAGTTTGGTGTTACAAAGCATCATAGAAAAACATTCAGTCCTATACACAATATATTGAGACCCGGAAACACTTCATAACAAGAAGAGACCTTTTTTTTCAATCACTGGTTGACGAAGATTCCAGTCTGGAGTCTAATTAAATTTTAGAAAATGAGACTAAAAAATTTACATAACAAAATATTAAATGCGGATAGTTTAAAGGAACTAAAAAGTATTCCTGATGAAACGTTTGATTTAATTTTTGCAGACCCTCCATATAATTTACAATTACAAAATACTTTGGTTAGACCTGATAGATCAAAAGTAGACGCTGTAAATGATAAATGGGATCAGTTTGAAAGCTTTAAAACATACGATAAATTCACAACAGAATGGTTAAGTGAATGTAAAAGAATATTAAAGAGAAATGGATCTATCTGGGTAATCGGAAGTTATCATAATATATTTAGAGTGGGTAAAATAGTACAAGATTTAGGTTTTTGGATTTTGAATGACGTAATCTGGAATAAAAGTAATCCAATGCCAAATTTTAGGGGAACAAGATTTACAAATGCACATGAAACATTGATATGGGCATCAAAAAGTAAAAAATCAAAATATACATTCAATTATCAATCAATGAAATCTTTCAATGATGATATACAGATGAGGTCTACATGGAATTTACCAATATGTAATGGTAAAGAAAGATTAAAAAACAATGGAGTTAAAGTTCATTCTACTCAGAAACCAGAAGCATTGCTTCATAGAATTATATTAGCGTCTTCAAATAAAAATGATTTAATATTCGACCCTTTTTTAGGATCAGGAACAACGGCCGTAGTTGCGAAGAAACTAGGTAGATCTTATTTTGGAATTGAGAAAGAAAAGATTTATTATGAAGCTGCAAATAAAAGATTACAAAATACAAAAGAGATACAAAATGAATATTTAGATGTAATTCAAAATAATAAATCAAAACCAAGGATACCTTTCGGATCGTTAATTGAATTAGGTGTAATTAAACCAGGAGTGGAAATTTATGACAAAAAAAAAGAGATTTATGCAAAAGTTATGGTTGATGGCAGCATAAAATACAAACAAAATGAAGGTTCAATTCACAAGGTAGCTGCTAAAATACTAGGTTCTGAAAGTTGCAACGGGTGGACTTATTGGCATTATCAATCAGGGAAAATCTTAAAACCAATCGATAACCTTAGACAACGATTACGACCAAGAAGTTAGTTACGATAAACTTTTCCTAAATAATTTTCTAAAAATTTCCTATTTTTAGAAAGATATTTTAAAGAAATATTTCTGAAAAAAATGTTTAAAGGATTTGATAAATGAAATGCAAAATGATTGAAATTAGATCTTATATTTATTTGTTTAGTTCTGAAAACTCTGTTTTTGTAATAATCTGAAGTATTATTTCTCAAATCACAAAAAAGCTCGTTTGCAGATTCTATCGATTGAGATGCACCCTGTGCAAAAGATGGAGGAAACGAGTAAAATGCATCCCCAGTTAAGAAAATATTATTTGATTTTGGTATTTGAAATTTTTTACTCACAAAAATCGGGAAACATTTAGTTTTTTCAACATTTTCAATAAGATTTAAATTCGATTTAGAGGAAATTTTTTTTAATAAATCATTCTTAAAAGTATTATCGTTCAATAAATCATTGTTGATTATTTCCTTCTTAAATAATTCTTTTCTTATTATTGCTATAAAATTAAATTCTTTTTTTTGATTAATAGGATATATTACAAAATGAAAATTTGGTCCAAGGTATAAAGAAATATCAAAGTTGTCAAAATTTCTAATATTTCCTCTTAAAGCGATAGTATTAAAATACTCTGGTAAACCCTCTTCTTTAAATAAGATTTCTTTTGTTTTTGAATAAATACCATCAGCCGCTACCAAATAATCAAATTCATCAGTTTTTTTATTTGAAAATATAAGTGATACTTTATCGCCTTGCTTAATATCATTAACCTTGTAATTAAAAGCCAACTTATCTTTTGGAATTTGATCTAAAAGAAATTTAATTAAACTTGATCTTTTCATTGTAGTATAATTATTATTTTCATAATTGAATTTTGATAAGTTGATATCACATATTTTTTTTGAATCTTTTGCATTTAGAAAATTAACTTTTTTTGGAAAATATAGTTGATTGTTACTAAATTTGTTAAAACCAATTTTATTTAATAACTTAATACTATTAACAGACAATTGTATTCCATATCCGTCATTAAAATCTATTGAACTTTTCATTTCAAATATTCTATATGAAAAAGATTTGTTTTTTTCTATCATATTCGCAAAAAATAAACCTGAGATGCCTGCTCCTATAATTGCAATTTTTTTCATTTCAAATGAGGTAGTGAATTGAATATTTTTTTAGTAAATGAAGGTATAATAAATTTACTGAAGTTTGATTTATCTAAAAGAAAACCATTTTTAATTGTTTTTTTATTATTATTTTCATTGATAATTATTTTCATATTCATATTAGATAGTTTAATATTTATTTTCTTATCAATCGATAATTGAAATTTTTCTTTGTCAATTTCATCCATAGGAAAAATAATTAAATTTTTTAAAAAGTTAAATTTTTTATTTTTTATTAATAAATATTTATTTTTATGTTTGTGTACACGGGCCTCGAAATATTTTGTTTTGTTTAATTTTTTATTTGCATTTATTACAAAGTCTTTTTTTTTAAATGCTTTACAATAAATAGTTAGTGGACACGAGGTACATATTGGTACTAAAGGTTTACAAATTAGAGCACCTATCTCCATTATTGCTTGAGCATAATCGCTTGATCTTTTTGAATTTGAAAAAAAAGTTTTTTTTTTAATCAAATTTTCTTTAGATATTTGATCTTTATTTTTTAATAAAAGAACTCTTTTTAAAACTCTTTCAACATTACCATCCATTGGAATATAGGGTTTATTATGCGCAATAGATAAAATTGATCTTGATGTATATTCGCCAATACCTGGAAGAGCTTTAAGTTTTTCTATACCTTTAGGCAAACTTCCACTATATTTTGTTACTATTATATTAGCTGTCCTTTTTAAATTTTTTGCTCTTGAATAATAACCAAGTCCTTCCCAGTATTTTAGTACTTTACTTTCATCAGCTCTATCTAAAGATTCGAGATTTGGAAATTTTTTTACGAATCTATTAAAAAATGGAATAACCGTTTTTACTTGAGTCTGTTGCAACATAAACTCGCTCACTAAAGTAAAATACTCATGCTGTTTTTTTGTATTTTTTCTTCTCCACGGCAAAGGTCTTTTATTATTATCGTACCAATGTAGAATTTTTTTTGGTATGTTTGGTTTATTCATATGCAATATAAATACAATTCTAAGCAGAGATACAGATCCATTCAAGGACTAAGATCTTTTAAAGATACTTTACCAACAAAAATAAAAAAAATTTTAAAAAAGAAAGGTCATATATTTTCAGAAACTCTTGATAATTGGAGAAACATTGTAGGTGATGAATTATTCAGGGTTTGTTACCCTAAATCGTTCAAAAGTTCCAACAGATTAAGCTCTAGTACCCTAAGTATAATGGTCAAAAGAGGACATGAAGTTGAGATGGAATATGCTAAAAATCAAATTATTGAAAAAATCAATACATATTTTAATGATAGGGTAGTCGAAAAAATTAAATTAATAACTTTTGATGGTGATCAGCAAATTTTTAGAAAAAAAGTAAAAAAAGATGTGACAAAAAATCATTATACAAAAAAAATTACAAATATTAGAAATGAAAAAATTAAGGGTTCATTACTTAAACTAAGTAATTTGATAAAAAATAATGAAAGATAAAATTCTAATTTTCCTAATATTTTTTTTTTTAAATCAAAGTGTAACTGCAGAAAGTCAAATTAAACCTATCATTGAAGGAAATATTAATTCAAAGGTAAAAATTATAATCTATGAGTCTCTTACTTGTTCATATTGTGCAAACTTCCATAAAGATATATATCCAAAACTTAAAAATGAATTTTTAGATACAGGTTTAGTATCCATAGAATTTAAAAATTTCCCATTAGATATTGCGGCATTAAATGCATCAAAATTAGCTCATTGCAAAAAAGATGGTAAAGCAAATATCCTTCATTTTTTATATTTAAAACAAGAAGAATGGATAAAAGGGAATACTATTGAAAAAGTAAATTTAAATCTTAAGGATGTCATAAAAGATCAAAATTTTAATTTAGATTTTGATAATTGTATAGCTGACAAAGATATTGAGGATCACATATTGGAAGATCGAATCGAAGGTGCAAACAAATTCAAAATAAATGCTACTCCTACGATAATAATAAATGATAAAAAGTTTGAAAAATCCTTAAACTTTAAAAACTTGAAGAAAGCATTAGAAAAGCTGATATAATCTCCTAATGGAGTTTAAAAAAATCCAACTAAATGGTTTCAAATCATTCGCTGAAAATACAACATTTATAATAGATAAAGGTTTAACAGGAATAGTAGGACCAAACGGTTGCGGAAAATCAAATATCGTAGAGTCTTTAAGATGGTGCATGGGCGAAACCTCTGCAAAAAGTATGAGAGGTTCGGGTATGGAGGATGTTATATTCTCTGGAACCTCTAATAAACCCTCTAAAAATTTAGCTGAAGTTATAATTTCGCTTACAAATCAAAATAAGAATGGTCCAAATCAATATAAAGATTTGGAGTCTATTGAGGTCAAACGCAAAATAGAAAAAGATAAAGGATCAAAGTTTTACATTAATGAAAAAGAAGTAAGAGCGAAAGATGCACAAATGTTTTTTGCAGATCTATCTACAGGTGCACACTCTCCGTCAATAATAAGCCAAGGCAGAATAGGAGCTCTCGTAACAGCAAAACCTACAGATAGAAGAGCAGTATTGGAAGAAGCTGCCGGCATTGCAGGTTTACATGTAAGAAGGCATGAGGCGGAACTACGATTAGATGCAGCTGAAAATAATTTAAAAAGAGCAGATGAGTTGCGAAGACAACAAGAAAGGCAATTACAAAATTTATTAAAACAAGCTGAGGAAGCTACGAAATATAAAAATATTTCTGAAGATATTAAAAAGATCGAAGCAGGCCTCTATTATTTAAAACTAAGAGATATTGACAATGAGATTAAACTTGAAAAAGAGATAAACAATGAAGCAGACAACGAAGTAAAAGGTTTTAATGAAAAACTAGAATTAATACAAAAAAAAATTAATGACGAAACTGAAAAAGTAAATCCTATAAGAGATAAAAATTTTGAAATTTTATCAAAAATTCAAAGATTAAATCTTGAATTAAAAGGATTAGATGAAGAAAATGAGAGAATTAAAAGTGAAATAGAGGAAATAAAGAGTTCTTTAAAAATTCTAGAAAATGATACTGATAGAGAAAAAAGTATAGTTATAGATGCTAAATCTAATGAGAAAAGACTTAAGGAGGAAAAACAAGAACTTATTGATATAGACTCTAAATATTATGAAACTGAAAAACAGTCAAACGAGGATTTAGATGTTGCAAAAAAGAATTTAAAACAAGAACAAGAGAAAGTTGATAATCTAATAAGCAATTTTGGTTCCGAAAATTTAAAGAAAAATCTACATACAATCAGGGAAATAAAAGACAACATTGATGAAATTATCAAGCTTGTTAAAGATAGAAATAATGATGATGCTATTAAAATTCTAGAGTCATGCCAAATAACTATTGGTTATTTAACCCAGACAATAAATGAGAATGATGACGATAAAAAGTTATCTAATCTTTCTGAAAAAAATGCAAATATAAAAAAATTACAAGAAATATATGCAGATAATTATAGTAAAAACCAAAATCTAAAAAAAGAGTCTATTAAAAGAAATGAAAGAATAAATACTATTGAAAATGAGGTTAATAGTTGGAAAAATTTATTTCTGAATTCAGAAAAAAAAATAAATGAATTGAATGAACGTAAAAAAACTCTTAATCAAAAATTAGAAGAACTAGATAAACAACCACAAACACAAGCTGAAAAAAAAGGGCAAATTTCGGAAAGTTTAAGGGCTTCGGAAAATGAAAAAAAAGAAAATGAAGTTTTAATTGATCAAATAGATAATCAAATAAATGACTATAGAAACGAGTTGAATGTAACAAAAGAATCATCAATAGAAATTAGGGAGAGAAAAGCAAGCTCAACTGCAACTATAGAGGGTCTTGATAAAAGAAGAACTGATTTATTGGATAGAATAGATACTGACTTAAACCTAAATGAAGAAAATCTGTTGGGTTTTTCAAATCTTGAAAAACAAGATGAATTTCCAGATGCAGTCACTCAAGAGGAACTTTTAGATGCTAGAAAGAGAGAAAGAGAAAAATTAGGATCAGTAAACTTAAGAGCAGATGAAGAAACCAGCAAATACGAAATTGAAATAAAAAAAATGGAAAATGATAGACAAGACTTAGTTCAAGCAATTTCAAAACTTAAAGACAGTATAAGTGAGTTAAATCAAAAAGGAAGGGAAAGGCTCTTAGAAGCTTTTGAAAAAGTTAATAGAAAATTTAATGAGGTTTATACAAAATTATTTAATGGTGGAAGTGCTAAACTTGAACTTGTAGATTCTGATGATCCTCTTGAAGCTGGTTTAGAATTATTAGTAAGCCCTCCAGGAAAAAGACTTCAATCTATTACTCTGTTGTCAGGAGGTGAGCAAGCGTTGACGGCTTTATCACTTATTTTTGCAGTTTTTTTAACTAACCCTGCACCAATTTGTGTTTTAGACGAAGTTGATGCACCGTTAGATGATGCGAATGTTACAAGGTTTTGTAATTTACTTGAGGAACTTACGAAAATTACTCAGACAAGATTTGTAATTGTAACCCATCATGCTTTAACAATGTCAAAAATGAACAAACTTTACGGTGTTACAATGCCTGAAAAAGGTATCAGCCAACTAGTAGCTGTTGATTTACAGAAAGCTGAGAGTATGGTCGCTTAATAATGACCAAAGAAAAATTTAAAACTCGCCTAGAAATTGCAAAAAAAAAGTTATCTGAAGATGAAAACAAAAATAGCGATAAAAAGACGTCACTTTTAGGGGTAGCATTCAAAATGAGCACTGAACTTGTGGCCGCAGTTCTGGTGGGTAGTATTATTGGGTTTATTTTTGATAGCTGGTTTGGTACTAAACCATGGTTAATTTTAACATTTTTTTTTGTAGGAGTTATAGCGGGCATTCTGAACGTAGTAAGATCTGCAAAAAATATGCAAAAGTAAAATATTATGGCTACAAACCCAATGCACCAATTCAATGTTTATAGAATTGGCCCAGAAATAAAAATAGATCAAATAGATATTTCGTTTACTAACGCAAGTTTATTCATGGTAATAAGCTCATTAATTATTTTGATTATATTCAATTTAGGTTCTGTAAAAAAAAATATCATACCGAATAAAATTCAGTTGCTTGCTGAGCTAAGCTATTCTTTCATTTCAAAAATGATCAGTGATACTGCTGGTTCGAAGGGAAAGCCATATTTTGGATTTATATTTTCATTATTTATGTTTGTTCTATTTTGTAATATGTTAGGAATGTTGCCTTACGCTTTTACAGTAACTAGTCATATAATAGTTACCTTTGTCCTAGCAGCATTCATATTTATTGGGGTAACTGTAATAGGTTTTTTAAAACATGGTCTTGGTTATTTGAAATTATTTGTTCCAAGTGGAGTTCCAATTGTTTTATTGCCTTTAATTGTAGTAATAGAAGTTATTTCGTATCTAAGTAGACCAATAAGCCTATCTGTAAGACTTTTTGCAAACATGATGGCTGGTCATACAATGATGAAGGTTTTCGGGGGATTTGTTATAAGCCTCGGATTAGTTGGTGGATGGCTTCCACTAGGTTTTTCGGTTGCATTAACTGGTTTGGAGATATTGGTTGCTTTTCTTCAAGCATATGTATTTGCAATTTTAACATGCATATATTTAAATGATGCATTAAATTTACACCATTAAACAAAAAGGAGGAATAATGGAACTAGAAGCAGCAAAAATGATCGGAGCAGGTCTAGCAGCAATAGCATTAGCTGGAGCTGGAGTGGGTATTGGAATTATATTCGGTAACTATCTTTCAGGAGCTATGAGAAATCCGTCTGCAGCTCAAAAACAATTCCCAAATTTACTATTAGGTTTTGCGTTAGCTGAGGCTACTGGTTTATTTGGACTAGTTGTAGCATTGATTATTTTATTCGCATTTTAAATAATGCATAAAAAATTAGTTTTATATTTATTCCTTTCGATCATTGCATTTTTTTCAAATGTATATGGTGCGGAGTCAGAAGGTATGCCACAATTAAACCCTGAGTTTTGGGTTTCACAAATTTTTTGGCTAATATTAACCTTTGGATTTTTGTTTGTAATTTTATCTAAATTTATACTCCCAAAAATAAGTAATAATTTAGAATTAAGAAAATCACAAATTTTAGAGAACATAGAAACAGCCGAAAAACAAAAAATTGAAAGTGAAAATAAAATAAAAGAATATGAGACTTTAATTAATAACAGTAAAAATGAGGCTAGAAACTATTTCAATGAGGCTAGAAAAAAAATAATTCAAGATATAGATAAAAAAAGAGAAAAAATTGAAGAGGAGATAGACTTAGAGATACGGAATGCTGAAAAAGAAATAGTTGAACTAAAAAAAAGTTCACCAGAAAAGATAAATAAAATTGCAACTGAAACATCAGCGCAATTAATTAAGCAATTGATTGGTGAAGAAATTAATAACAGCAGTATTTCTGCTATTGTTGAAGATCTCTCTAAAAAAAATAAAGGTAAATATTATGGCAATTGATGCAACATTTTGGGTAGCGGTATCTTTTTTTATTTTTATAGCTGTTCTTGTTTACTTTAAAATTCCTCAAAAGGTAAATGAAACTTTAAATAAACTTATTTCAGATATTAAAAACGAAATTGATGAAAGTGAAAAATTACGAGAAGAGTCAAAAGTTATGCTAGATAATGCACAAGCCAAATTAGATAGTGCTAAATCAGAAGTAAAGGAAATCTCAGATAGAGCTAAACAAGATAGTGAAAAACTTATTATAGAGATGAATGATAAATTTCATAAAATTTCTGATATAAAAAAAAATTTAGCAAAATCTAAAATTTCACAAATGAAAGAGGCAGCGCTTAATGATATTAAAAAAGCATCAATCAGTATTGCTGTTGACTCTGTAAAAAAAGCAATATCAACATCAGTAGATAAATCTAAGCTGGATAATTTATTTTCAAAAGATTTAGAGCAAACAAAAAGTCTACTTAAAAAGATTAATTCTTAATCTAATTATAAATTAGTTACTTTTTTTCAAAATAATATAGATTAAATATATATGGATTCTATTGTAATTGGTTCTGGTTTTGGTGGCATAGCAGCTGCGCTGCGGCTAAGGGCGAAAGGTCATAACGTTACATTGATAGAAAAACATAAAGATCTTGGTGGCAGAGCAAGAGTATTTAAAAAAAATGGTTTCACATATGATGGTGGACCAACTGTTATCACGGCTCCTTACCTTATTAACGAACTATTTGAATTGTTTAAAAAAAATCCAGAAAATTACATAAAACTGCAACCTCTCCAGACTTGGTATCAATTTGTTTTTGAGGATAAGACAAAATTTAATTATTCAGGAAATGAAAATG
This sequence comes from uncultured Pelagibacteraceae bacterium, assembly GCA_902536765.1. Lineage (GTDB taxonomy): Bacteria > Pseudomonadota > Alphaproteobacteria > Pelagibacterales > Pelagibacteraceae > Pelagibacter. The sequence goes on along the minus strand of CACAYM010000005.1, from coordinate 7,954 downwards.
ATATGAAAAAGCAAATTGAAAAAATCAGCAAAGAAGATGTCGAGGGTTATTCGAAATTAGTAAGTTTCACAAAAAAAATTTTTGATAAAGGTTTTACCGAACTAGCTGATGTGCCATTTAATAAACCCTTTGTAATGATGCAACAGTTGCCAGCTTTACTAAAGTTAAAAAGTTATAAATCAGTTTATTCCTTAGTTTCATCTTATGTTAGAAATGAGAAGCTCAGAAGAATGTTGAGTATGCACCCATTATTAGTAGGTGGAAACCCTTTTACTACAACATCAATTTATGGATTAATTTTATATTTAGAAAAAAAATGGGGCATTCATTATTCTATGGGTGGAACTGGAAATATTATAAATGGACTTGAAAAATTAATGAATGAGGTAGGAATTAAGATAATTAAAGGCCAGGAAGTAAATAAGATAATCTTAAAAAAGAAAAAAATTACTGGGATTGAATTAAATAACAGACAAAACATAAATGCAGATAACGTAATATGTAATGCTGATCCCCCTGCGGTATATGAAAATTTATTAAATGGTAGTAAGAGAAGTTCTTTACTATTTGAGTGGAAAAAAAATAGAATGGAATATTCAATGGGATTATTTGTTTATTATTTCGGCACTAAAACAACTTATGATTCAATTGAACATCACACAATAAAGTTTGGTGACAAATACAAAGAGCATTTAGAGGACATATTTGATAATAAAAAATTAAATAATGATATAAGTTATTATTTACACAGACCGTCTGCTACAGATAAATCTATGGCTCCAGAGGGTCATGATTGTTTTTATGTTTTAGTACCAGTTCCCAACAATCAATCTAATATTGATTGGAATATTGAAGGTGAAAAAATGAAAGATTTAGTAATTGATAAAATGGAAAATGATTTAATGCCAAATTTGAGAAAAAATATTATTGAAGATTTTTATTTAACACCTGACTATTTCGAAAAAGATCTTAATACAAAATACGGTTCTGGTTTCTCAATACAACCAAAATTTTCACAGTCAGCTTACTTTAGATTTCATAATAAATCAGAGATTTATGATGGGCTTTATTTTGTAGGAGCTGGAACACATCCTGGTGCAGGCGTTCCAGGTGTCCTTTCATCTGCAAAGGTTCTTGATAAAATTTTACAATGACTAAAAGTCTTTTATCTATTCATGCAAAGTCCTTTAGTTGGGCAGGCTTTTTTTTACCAAAAAATAAATACAAAGATAGTTCTGATCTATATGATTTTTGCAGAACATTGGATGATATTGTTGATCAAGATCTTTTGCTTAATGAAAAAATTAAAAAATTTAATCAATTTAAAAAAGACTTTGAGAATAAAAACTTTAAGAATGAAAATATCAAAAAAATATATTTACTTATTCAAAAATTTAATATTGATGGTAGTATTATAAAAGATTTATTTGATGGAGTAGAAACAGATTTAAAAGAGAATGTAACTTTTGTTTCAAAAAAAGAATTAATCATATATTCCTATCGTGTTGCTGGTACCGTTGGATTAATGATGGCTAAAATTTTAAATGTCAAATCTAAAAATTCATTAATGTCTGCAATTGATTTAGGGATAGCAATGCAACTAACTAATATAGCAAGAGATGTAATCGAAGACAAAAATAGAAATAGAAATTACATAAATTCAAATTTTGAGACAATAGAGGATACAATAAGATTTGCTGATATTTTTTATAAAAGATCTTTTAGTGCCATAAGTGAAATACCATTTTTAAGTAGATTTGCGATATTAGTAGCAAGAAGAGTCTATAGAGAAATCGGTAACGAAATTTTAAAAAAGAAAAATATGGAAAATTACAAATCTGCAGGAAAAATTTATGTTTCTTCCTTAGGAAAGTTTAATCAAACAATTTTAAGTATTTTAGATATGTTTAACTTATATTATTTAAAAAAAAACAACGAAATTGAGAGAAAAGAACATACTTTAATTAAAGAGGAAATAAATTTAGATGAAAGAATTTGATTATATTATTATCGGGGGCGGATGTGCAGGCTTATCGTTGGCATATGAGCTTAATATAAACAAAAAGTTAGAAAAAAAAACTTTAGCAATTATCGAAATTAGAGAGAAATATAAAAGAGATAAAACTTGGTCCTTTTGGAAAGTGATTAGTCATAACTTTGAAGATTGTGTTATAAAAAGCTGGAATAATTTTACAATTAACTCTCATTATGGTTCTCATGAAATGGTAAACAAACAATATCCATATCAAACTATCGATAGTGGTTTATTTTATAAAAAAGTAATAGATAATTTGAAGAAGAATCAAAATATTCAGTTTTTAAAAGATATAAATCAATTAAATACTAAAAATTCTTTTATATTTAATAGTATTGCACCTAATCAAATTCATGAACCTAAACTATGGCAACATTTTAAAGGTATAGAAATTGAAACACAAAAAAATATTTTTGATGATGAAATCTTCAACTTAATGGACTTTAATTGTGAACAAAGAAATAATGTACATTTCTTTTATACTTTACCGTTTGCAAAAAATAAGGCTTTAGTTGAAACAACGTGGTTGTCAAAAATAAATGATAAAAATCTATATGATTATGATGAACAGTTGGAGAAGTATATTAAAGAGACGCTTAAAATAAAAAATTACAAAATTAAGTACGAAGAAGAGGGTGCAATACCTCTTTTTTACCCAATAAATAAAATCGAACAAAACAAAATTAACATTGGCTCAGCTGGATGTATGACACGTATAAGTACTGGCTATACGTTTTTAAATATTCAAGAGCATAGTAAATATATAACCGAAAATATTGAAATGATTAAAAAAGCAAAAATTTATCATATTGGAAAAAAATATGAGTTTCTTGATAAAATATTCTTAAATGTATTGAGGAGACATCCTGATAAAATGCCAAAAATATTTTTTGATATGTTTAATGGATCATCTGAGGCAGTGATTAAATTTCTCTCAAATAAGAGTAATTTTTTTGAAGACTTAAAAGTAATTTTTAAAATGCCAAAAATGCTTTTTATTAAAAATATTTTTTAATTATATGAATAGAATTAATTATTTTCATTCTTTAATTTTTTTTAACATTTGTATTTTATTGTCAGCATTTGATTTTTTACATAATAAGGATTTTTTAATTCTTTCCTTATTTTTAATACTAAGTTTAGGGATATCTCATGGAGCATTGGATCATTTAAAAGGGATAAAGTTATTGAAAATTTTAAAATATGAATCAGTTAATATGTTTTATTTTTTTTATATTTTATTAGCCTTTATTGTTATTTTTGCTTGGATGATTCTTCCTAAATTTTTATTATTACTTTTTTTAATCGTAGCCTCTTATCATTTTGGTAAAGAGGACTCGGAATTTATAAAGTCAAATTCTAAAAATGATATATTTTATTTTTTTAAAGGAAGTTTAGTCATAGCGGCTCCATTATTGTTTCATAAAAGTGAAACTCTAAAAATTTTTATGGATTTAAATTTTAATGTATCTCAAAGTTTTTTTGTATCTAATGAATTTATTTATTTTTTAATTAGTTTAAGTTTTATATCAAATATAATTATTTCACTAAATAAGGACATTAATATCAAGGCTCTTCTTTTAATGGATTTTATATCTGTCTTATTAATAAATTTTTTTCTACAACCAATTTTAGCGTTTACAATTTACTTTTGTTTTTTACACTCAATTAGACATTCATTTAAATTATCGAATGAACTTAACACTAATAATTTTGTTAAAGGTGTTAAAAAATTTATAATTAAAGCAGTTCCATTAACTATTTTAACTGCTATTTTATTCCTGGTATCACTATTTTTGTTGAAAAATTATTATATTTTAGATGCAGCAGTATCAAAAGTTATATTTATTGGTTTGGCGTCTTTAACCTTTCCGCATATATTGCTCGAATATTTAGTCGAAAAAAATGAAAAATAAAAACATAAACTTATTAGGATGGATATTGTTTATAATATCAGCGATTGGCTTTACTATATCAAGTATTGGTAGTTTCTGGGCAATGTTTGGTAGTCTTTTTTTTTTAGTAGCATGCCTTATATTTCTTATTCCATTTTTTAGAAAAGAAAGCGATGAAGATTAACGATTTAAAAATATACCTGGCATCACCAAGGGGTTTCTGCGCAGGTGTTGATAGAGCAATTGAAATTGTAAAAAAAAGCATTTCAAAATATGGTGCTCCGGTATATGTGAGACACGAAATTGTTCATAATAAACATGTTGTTGAGAGCTTAAAAAAAATTGGAGCCATATTTGTTGAGGAATTGGATGAAATCAAAGACAAATCTAGACCAGTAATATTTTCTGCTCACGGTGTACCAAAAAAAATCCCTAATGAAGCAAAAGAACTAAATATGGAATATATTGATGCAACATGTCCACTCGTTACCAAAGTACATAGAGAAGCTGAAAATTTATATAAAAATGGATCACATGTTCTTTTGATTGGCCATAAAAATCATCCTGAAGTAATAGGAACTATGGGTCAAATTCCATCTGATGGTATAGATCTAATTCAAAGTTTAGATGATGTGGATAAGTATACTAAAAAGAATGATAAAAAATTAGCGTTTATTACTCAGACAACCCTGTCCGTTGACGATACAAAAGATATAGTTGACGGATTAAAGAAAAAATTTCCAGAGATAAGAGAACCAAAAAAAGAAGATATCTGTTATGCGACTACTAATAGACAAGCTGCAGTTAAAAAAATCGCCAACAAATGTGATATGTTTTTTGTTATTGGAAGTAGAAATTCATCGAATTCTTTAAGACTGGTAGAGGTTGCAAAAAATTCAGGTTGTGAAAATTCTATCCTCTTACATTCAGAAAGCGATGTGCCATTTGATAAAATTGATAAGTGCAAGAGCATAGGTATCTCTTCAGGTGCATCTGCACCAGAAGTATTAGTGAAACAGTTTTTAGATCAGATAAAAAAAAAATATAATATTTCTGTCGAAGAGGTTGAAATTGTAAAAGAAGATGTAACTTTCAAAATTCCTGGAAAATTAAATTAATGGCAGTTTTTACAAAAATAAATTCTAAGGACATAAAAAAAATAGAAAATATTTTTAATCTTGGTTCAATTAATCAGATAAAAGGCATTAAAAAAGGAATAGAAAATACTAATTATATAGTCAAATTTAATAGCACAAAGTTTATTTTAACAATTTTTGAAAAACGGGTAAAAACTAAAGATCTGCCTTTTTTTATGAAGCTTATGTCGGGGCTGTCAAACTTAAACATCAATTGTCCAAGACCCATAAAAACAAAAAAAAATAGTTATCTTTTCAATATAAAGAAAAAAAAAGCTTGTCTTGTAAGTTTTTTGCAGGGTAATGATAAGAAAAATTTAACATCAAGAGATTGTTATATTTTGGGAAAGAATATAGCGATCTTACATAGAGCCTCAAAGAGATTAAACTTGTACAGAAAAAATTCATTAGATGTAAAATCATGGTCTAAGTTAAATAAAAAGATTGATAAAAGAATTAACAAGCTATCAAAAAACTTCAAAAATATAATAGAGGAAAATATTTATAATATTGAAAAAAATTGGCCAAAAAACTTACCTAAAGGCGTTATACACGCTGATCTTTTCATAGATAATATATTCTTTTTTTAGAAAAAAATTTTATGGTTTTATAGATTTTTACTTTTCTTCAACAGATTTTTATGCATATGAACTAGCTACTTGTATTAATGCTATATGTTTTAAAAAAAAGAGGAGTCAATATATTCTTGACCTTAATAAATCTTCTAATCTTTTAAAAGGATATCAAAAAATAAGAAAATTAAATTCATCTGAAAAGAATAATTTTAATATTCTTTGTAAAGGTTCAGCACTTAGGTATTTATTAACAAGATCATATGATTTTCTTAACACGCCGAAAACAGCATTAATAAAAGTAAAAGACCCAAAAGAATATTTTCAAAAACTTATTTTTCACAATAATTTATGCGATTTTAAAAATTATATAAAATGATAAAGATTTATACAGACGGTTCGTGTTTAGAAAATCCAGGCAACGGGGGTTGGGCTGCTATAATTATTATCAATAAAGAAAAAAAAATTATTTCTGGAAATCAAAAAAATACAACCAATAATAGGATGGAACTATTAGCACCAATTGAAGCTTTAAAAACTCTTGAAATCAATTCAGAGATAGAAATCATTACAGATTCAAAATATGTTAAATTGGGGATTACAGAATGGATAAATAATTGGAAAAAAAATGGTTGGAAAACTGCAAACAAGAAAGAAGTCAAAAATATAGAACTATGGAAAGAATTAGATAGTTTAGTTGAAAATTTTAACATTAAATGGTCCTGGGTTAAGGGTCACTCAACAGATCAATTAAATAATGAAGTCGATTTAATTGCTAAAAAAGCAGCTAACCTAAATTAAATTTAGAAAATTTTCTGCTGCCGAGATTTCACACATTCCTGTTTCTTTTTCTTCTTGGATTTGTAAAATTTTATTATCTTCAATCAACATGGTATATCTATTTGATCGAATTCCAAGACCTCTGCCAGATTTATCAACCTCAGCTCCTATAGATTTTGTAAAAGTTAAGAAAGGATCTCCCAACATTAAAATATTTTCATGAACATTTTGTTTTTTTCCCCACGCATTCATTACAAAAGGATCATTTACAGCAATACAAGCTATTAAATCGATCCGTTTAGATTTAAATCGGTCAATATTATTTAAATATCCTGGAAGATGCTTTGAAGAGCAAACAGATGTAAAAGCACCAGGCATGCCAAGTAATATGGATTTTTTTTCTTTAAATATTTTTTTAATTCTAATTTTCACTGGCTCATTGTTTATAAGTTGGAAAACTTCTACATCAGGAATGTTGTCTTTAATCTTTAACCTCATGCAGAATTTTTTTTTATATAAGATTTCAAATTCTGTATATTGTTTTTAAATACTACATATTGTTCTTTTTGATTTAATATGCTCTTAAGATGACTTGGTAATTCCTCTTTTTTACCAATTGCTTTGAAAATAGCATCAGGAAATTTACTTGGGTGTGCAGTTGCTAAAACAACGTAATTTTTCCCATTATGCTTTTTAACTGCCCCAGCTCCTATAGCAGTATGAGGATCAATTATAATACCGCTATTTTTATAAATACTCTTAATTGTATCTAAGATTTCTTTTTCATTAAGACTTTCAGAAATAAAATCGTTTTGTATTTTTTTTAATGAACTTTGATCTAAGTTGAATTTATTGCTTTTAATATTATTCATTATTTCCACAACTTTGTTTGAATCCTCGTTATAAATATCAAATAATAATCTCTCAAAATTACTTGCAACCTGAATATCCATACTTGGAGAAATTGTCTCTTGAACCTTGTTTGCTTTATAATCACCTTTTGATATTGCTCTGTGAAGAATATCATTTTCATTTGTTGCTACTAACAACTTATCTATGGGAAGGCCCATTTTCTTAGCCAGATATCCAGCGTAAACATCTCCAAAATTTCCAGTAGGAACAGAAAATGAAATTTTTTCTTGCACATCTAATTTAAAATAGCAAAAAAAATAATAGACTGTTTGTGCAACTATTCTTGCCCAATTAATTGAATTAACACCCGACATGTTTATAGATTTAGAAAACTCAATGTCTGAAAACATTTCTTTAACAAGTTTTTGACAGTCGTCAAAGTTTCCCTCAATAGCGATATTAAATACGTTTTTTGGTGGATTTGTAGTCATTAACATTCTCTGGACTGGTGATATACGATTATTTGGATGTAAAACAAAAATATTTATGTTTTTTTTTCCTTTGACTGCGTCTATCGCAGCTGCTCCTGTATCACCTGAAGTTGCAACAATGATATTTATTTTTTTAGTATTCTTACTTAAGTAATATTCATAAAAATTTCCAATAAGTTGCATTGCAACATCT
>CACAYM010000004.1 GCA_902536765.1 uncultured Pelagibacteraceae bacterium | reverse complement strand
GCGTTAATTACTTTTTTTCCCACATTTTCAAAATTTACAGTAACTTTTTCTTTTATTATCGATTGGACTTGGCCAATTCCCCACTCTTTATTAAGTGGATTTATTACTTTGTCACCTGGATCAAAATCTAAAATCATTTAATTTTATTTATAATAGAATTAGGTATAAATACCATCAATATGAATATTAAATTAAATTCTATAGGTTTAGATAAAGACCCAAAAGATACCACAGTAGTGGTAGCCATGTCAGGAGGAGTTGATTCCTCGACTGTTGCCGGTATTATGAAAAAAGAAGGTTATAACGTTATTGGAATTACTCTAAAACTATACGATGATAATAAAGAAAATAAAAATTCTAAGCAATGTTGCACAGGTCAAGACATTATGGACGCAAAGCGTGTTGCTCAAAAATTAGATATAAAGCATAAAATTTTTTATTATCAAAGTAAATTTAAAGAAAGTGTTGTGGACAATTTTGTTGAAAGCTATCTAAATGGTGAAACACCTATTCCATGTGTTCAATGTAATAAAACAGTTAAATTTAATGACTTATTTCAAGAGTCAAAAAATTTAAATGCTGATGCTTTAATTACTGGTCACTACGTAAAAAGTTTAACCAAAAATAATATTACAGAAATGTATAGAGCAATAGACGAGAACAGAGATCAAAGTTATTTTTTATTTAATACTACAAGAGAACAATTAAATTATTTGAGATTTCCATTAGGTGGAATGTTAAAATCAAAAACAAGAGAAATTGCTAAAGAACTGGGTTTGAATGTTGCTGATAAACCAGATAGCCAGGATATATGTTTTGTTCCTAATGGAGACTATGTTTCAGTAATTGAAAAAATAAGGCCTGATGCATTCAAAAAAGGAAATATAAAAAACACCGAAGGTAAAGTTTTAGGTGTCCACGATGGAATTGTAAATTTTACAATTGGACAAAGACGGGGCATTAAAATAGCAGCAAAAGACCCTCTGTACGTTATTGATATAGATGCAAAAAAAAATGAGATCATTGTTGGAAATAAAAAAGAACTACTAAAAAAAGATATTATTTTAAAAGACATAAATCTTTTGGTTGATAAATCAGTATTTGATAAAGAAATATTTGTAAAAGTAAGATCTACAGGAAGATTAATAAAATCAAAACTAAATTTAATAAACAATCATGCGCAATTAAACCTTTTTGATGATGAATATGGTATTTCTCCGGGACAAGCATGTGTATTTTACTCAAAAGATAATTTTGGAGATAAAGTTCTTGGTGGAGGTTGGATTTCTAAGAACTAGTATTTTTTTTCCACATAAAATAAGTAAGTAAATAAAAACTAATTACTCCAACAAAATAGTCCCACTCAAGTGCATGTTTAATGAATTTGTTACCTGGCATGCTAACTATAGGAATTGCTAATATCGCAACAATAATTAATAGGCTTACAAGAAGTCCTTTAAGTTTCAAAAATTTAAAATTTAATTTATTAACAATCTTATCTTTTAATTTGTACAAAGTAATTACTAGATAAGCTTGCGCAACAATTTCAAAAATAATAAAAAGAAGCATCACAACTCTTCTAAACAATTTATATAGATCATAGTCAAACTTAATTCCTAAGAATATAGAATGAATAGTTAAAAGAATTGCCGAACCTATACCAAAAAAAATTATTTTACTCACATTTTTATTATTATCATCGAATGTAAGAATGATATTTTTATTATAGATCCAATATTTAATTAACAAGTAAGAGGTTAAAAACATAGCAGGTTTAAATATTAAATAGGTTGGAAAAACTCTTGCTGTTCTACTTATTGAGGCTCCTCCATCAATGTATGGAATTGTATTATGTATAATATCTTCTGGATGAAAAAGTCCATGGAATTGGGTGATTAATATAAGGCATGCATTAATAGCAAAGAAAGGAACTATAAATATCCATAAAGTTATGGATTTGACCTTTTGAATACTATCCATTTTGGGTTTGATTATTTTTTTTTATTTTTTTTTCTTGCTCTTCTTTTTTTTGAGCCCATTTTTCTTCGGCCTCTATGCTTCTTTGGATATCCCATATTTACCTCAAGTTATAATTTTTATTGACTTATTCGTTGGATATAGCATTGTCAATCTTACATATCAAATTTATTTATGGAAAATTCTTTTAAAACTATCCTTAAACAAACGTCAAAAGACTTTAAAAATCGTTCAGTAAATCCTCCATTGGTCAGAACATCAACAATGGTTTTCAAGTCAATGAGTGACTTAAGGCAAACACAAAAAAAAATTTTGAAAAATCCAAGGGGTGGTTATTTTGATTATGGAAGGCAGGGCACCTCAACCACTCTGGAATTAGAGAAATTATTAACCAAGCTAGAAGAATCCTATCACACTTTTTTGACACCCACTGGATTTGGTGCAGTTTTTTTGACTTTATTTAGTATATTAAGACCAGGTGATGAATTAATTATAGCTGATCCTGTCTATAGTCCGACTAGAAATTTAACAGAAAAATATTTAAAAGATTTTCAAATACTTGCAAAGTTTTATAATCCAAATGATTTAAGTACAATCAAAAAAAATATCACAGAAAAAACTAAACTTATTTATGTAGAAAATCCAGGAAGTAATACTTTTGAATTCCAAGATCTAGGAAAAATACTTTCCATAGCAAAAAGTAAAAAAATTTATACAGCAATAGATAATACTTGGGGGACTCCTTACTTTTTGAAGCCCATAAAACTAGGATTTGATTTATCAATAGTTTCTGGAACTAAATATTATTCTGGACACTCGGATGTTATGGGGGGAAGCCTAGCAGTGAGCCAAAGAGTATTTAGTAGAGTTTTACAGGCGCACAATATGACAGGTTTAAGATTAGGCCCGGACGATGCATATCTAATTATGAGAGGATTAAGGACGTTAGATGTTAGACTAGATAAACACCAGGAAAATACAAATAAAATAGCACGATTTTTATCACAAAAAAAAAATATTGAAGTTTTATATCCTTTAAAAAAAAACTCAAAAAATTATAAGTTATGGAAAAAATATTACTCGGGTTCATCAGGATTAATGGGATTAAAAATTACTTCAAAAAATAAAAAGTCTGTAGATAAATTTGTTAACTCTTTGAATCATTTTGGTCATGGTTATAGCTGGGGTGGTTTTGAAAGTCTTGCTTTACACCAAGAAATAAAAGAACAAGGAAATAGAAAATTTTTAAAATTAAAAAGCAACGAATATATTGTCAGATTACACATTGGACTTGAAGATTTGAGAGATCTTATAATAGATTTGAAAAAATCTTTAAAACATATTAGATAAGTGGTGTGCAATTTTTTCAAACAAGAACTGCTTTAATAACTCTAGTCGCTGCATGTTTGGTTGTTCTGATATCATTAAGTGTTAGGCAAGTATTTGGATTATTTTTTATCGATTTTAATAATGACCTTGGGATTTCAAATACGGAGTTTGGCTTAGCTATTGGAATTCAAATGTTAGGTTGGGGTTTATCAGGGCCAATTTTTGGTGCAATCGCAGATAAATATGGCGGCCACAGAGCAATAATACTTGCATTCTTATTTTATATTTTAGGAGTATATTTATTATACAATGGTCCAAATACAGGAATTTACTTTCAAATTAGTTTAGGAGTTTTAATTGGTATTGGATGTGGTGGTACAGCTATAAGTATCCCAATGTCAATAGTGGGAAAACATTTTCCTCTTTCAAATAGAACAATTGCAATGAGTATTGTGACAGCCGTAGGTTCATTTGGGTATTTTTTATCGCCATTATTTACCAAATACTCTTTAAGTAGCAACGGATGGGAACAAACATTATTTATTTTCATGATATTTTTAACCGCGGGTCTAGTTGTTGCAATTTTTGTAAGATCACCAAGTAAAATTCAAACTCAAGATGGAGATCTTAAACAGGATACAATGGGAGCATTAAAAGAGGCTTTTCAAAATAAAAGTTATTTACTTCTCATTGCAGGTTTTTTTGTTTGTGGTTTTCATATAACATTAGTTGGGACACATGTTCCAAAATATGTTGCTGATAGAGGATTAGCTGAATGGACGGCAGCAGTAATACTTTCTCTAATTGGTTTTTTTAACATAATCGGATCTTTATTGAGTGGTTATCTCTCAACAAAAATTAGTAAAAAAATAATATTAAGTGTAATTTATTTATTAAGAGGAGTTTCAATTTGTATATTTATATTTACACCACCGAGTACAATAATTTCAATATTCTTTGGAGCTAGCTTTGGATTTTTATGGCTTTCTACAGTCCCAGCAACAAGTGGAATTGTAGCTCATATTTTTGGAACAAGATACTTAGGTTTACTCTATGGATTAGTATTTTTAAGTCATCAGGTAGGATCTTTTTTTGGCGCCTACCTGGGAGGTTTATTTTATGATTTATATGGCTCTTATGATTATGCGTGGTATTTGGCAATTGCATTATCTATATTTGCTGGTTTAATACACTTGCCAATAAAAGAGAAACCAGTTGAAAGAACGCAAACAGCATAAATTTAGCTTTAATCCTTATTTAGAAAAGCTTTATCAATCAGATAAGCCTTTGATAATTTATAAAATGAAAGATGGATATAATATTTATACAGATTTCTCAAAAAAAATTATTCTTAATAAAAATAATATTAATAATTTTTTAAATTTTAAAAATTTAAAAAAAAAAAATAAAGAATTAGATTTATTCATTGGATTTTTTGGCTACGAGATACTATGTAATCTTTTAAATATTAATATTAAAAATCAAAAAAAACTAAATTTTTATAAAGGAGTATTTTACAAACCTGAAACAGTTATTCAAATTAGAGATAAAATAAGAGTAATTTCTTCTAAGAAAAAACATCAATTTAATACATTTTTTCATAAAACGAAGATTTTATCTCCTTTTAAAAAAAATATTGAGTTTGCAAATTATAAGAAAATTTTTGAATCTTTCTCAAAAAAAATAAGACAGGGCGAAACTTATCAGATTAAAATTTGTACAAAATATAGAAATCGTTCAAATATTAATCCTATTAATTTTTTTTGGCGACTGATGAAAGTAAATTCCTCACCAGAATCTTTTGTGATCAGAGACAAAGATTATTCTATTGTAAGCTGTTCACCTGAAACTTTAATTGATAAAAAAGGTGAAATAATTACAACAAAGCCAATTGCTGGAACATTAAAAAAAAATAAAAAAAATAATAAAAAGACTGCCCTAAAATTTTTTAAAAATAATTTAAAGGAAACTAAAGAACATAATATGATTGTAGATATGGAAAGAAATGATTTATCGAGAGTCTGTTTACCTGGATCCGTAAATATTTTAAGAGAAAAATTTGTAGAGGAATACAAACATCTTTTTCATTACGTAACAACAATCAGGGGAAAACTTAAAAAGAATATGTCTTTAAAAAATATTATTAAAGCTATGATGCCTGGTGGTTCAGTTATAGGCTGTCCAAAAATTAGGACACTTGAACTTTTAAACAATCAAGAGAAAGATGACAGAAATATTTTTACAGGAAGTTTTGGTTACATCAAATTTAATAAAGATATGAGATTTAATATAATTATTAGATCAATACTAAATTATAAAAATCATTCAGAAATATCTGCTGCCTCTGGAGTTGTTTTAGATAGTGCCCCAAAAAAAGAATTTAATGAAAATTATATTAAAGCCAAATCTTTGCTAGAGTTATTTAAATGATTTACATAATTGATCATCAGGATTCATTTACATGGAATGTAGTTCATCAGTTTTCAGAATTTGATAACGTAATTTGTAATAATTATTTTGAAATTAACTATGAAAAATTAAGCAAAGCAGATACAATTGTACTATCTCCTGGCCCCGGATCTCCAAAAGATTATCCAATGACTTCAAAAATTTACAAAAGATTTAAGGGAAAAAAAAAAATTATTGGAATTTGTTTAGGGTTTCAACAAATACTGTACAATGAATTTGGTAAAATTGTACAACAAAAAAATATTTATCATGGTTATCAATCGAAAATTAAAGTGACAAAAGATAGTAAGATTTTTACCAAAGGCAAAATTTTTAAGGTTGGAAGGTATCATTCACTTAAACTGCAGGAACCTTTCAATTCACAAAATATTAAAATAAGCATGAGATGTATAGAGACTAAAATCCCGATGGCAATTGAAAATATTAGGGAAGACATTTTTGGTTTTCAATTTCATCCAGAATCTTTTTTAACTGAAAATGGCAAAATTATTATTAAAAAAATCCTATCTTCGTAAAAATTTAAAAGAAGTTAATTTCAAAGATCTTTGGGGATCTTTTGGAATATTTACTACAATGAGGGTTAAGGGAAAACCACCTAAAATTTTTTTGTATAATCAGCATATAAATAATTTAATAAAATCTTTAAGTACATATAGATTAAATCAAAAAAAATTAAAAAAAGATTTAATAATATTAATTAAAAACTTTTTAAAAAAAAATATTTCGTACGACCACTTATTACGAATTGCATGTAATAAAAATCTAATTTCTATTTCTTTAAGAAAAAGGCTAAAACCTAAGAGTAAATTTTATTTACAACTTTTCAATTATAAAAGAGTTGATCCGTACTTAAAAAATCTAAAATACAAAAAAATGTTAAAGCAACTTAACAAATATGACACCACCAGAAATGATGTTGCTTTATATTTTAATAATTATTTTTTAGAGACTTGTACTTCTAATTTACTTTTTATAAGTAATGATCAAATTTATTCCCCATCAAAAAATTTTTATAAGGGCATTACATATAAATATTTTTCTAAGAAAATAAAAATCAAAAAAAAAAATATATCATTAAAGGAAATTGACAATTACAGTGAAATACTGTTGATTGGGTCAGGAAAAGGTGTGGCTTCTGTATTTAAAATTCCATCGCTTAATTGGAAAAGGAAAAATAATAAAATATTCATTAAACTCAATAAAATTTATGAAAAAGGTTTATCAGATTAATGTATGACAGATCCAAATAACCCCTGCATATTTTGTGATTTAAAAAAACAGGAAATTATATATGAAAATGACTATGCTTTTGTAAGTTACGACTCATATCCAGTATCAAAATTCCATAGTCTTATAATTCCAAAAAGACACATAAAAAATTTCTTTGATTTAAATGATAAAGAACTTAATGCATGTAATGAACTTATTAAAAAGATTAAATCAAAAATAGAAAATGATGACAATTTAGTTGAGGGATTTAACTTAGGAACAAATGCAGGAAGTGTTGCTGGTCAAACAATTATGCATTGTCATATACATTTGATTCCAAGAAGAAGAGGGGATGTTGAAAATCCCCAAGGTGGTGTTAGAGGTGTAATACCGTTAAAACAACATTATTTGAGAAAATCTAAATAAAAGAAGTCTATTTATGCAGTTGATCTATTAAGGCATCTATACTAAAAATATTTCAAAAAAGGGGTATAATTTCAAAATGTTTGCAAACAATCCATTTTCAATATTAGCTGAGAGTATATCTCCTATACTAATGCAATCATTTGTAATTCTAATGGGTTTACTTGTGATTGCTGGAACACTTATGGATATTATTCATAAGAAAAATGTAAAATATTTTTTTAACAATGCAAAAAAAGCAAAAAAGTCTGCAACAAAAAATTTAACTACAGGTGAAAGAATTTCTGTAATTTCAAAAACGATCGCTAGTGATATTGCTACCACCTCTGAACTAGGAGCTGGCAAAAGAAGACTAGCCCATGTGATGGGCATGTACGGTACAATTCTTTTTTGGACAGCATCGGTTGTTATGATTTTCTTTTACTCTTCGCCACAATCAACAACTCCATCAGCTTGGCCGATAGTTTGGCATCTTGGTGCCCTATTGACTGTTTTAGGAGGGTCTTGGTTCTGGTTCTTCTTAAGAGTAGATGTTTATTCTGAGGCTCACCCTTGGTACAGAGTTATTAAGGCAGATTTATTTGTGCTAGCATTAGTTGCCTCATCTTTGTTCGGATTGATATGGTCATTTTTACAATCTATGAGTTTACAAGATAGATGGGATGATAAAGTATTTTTAGTTTTCTTTATTTTATCAAATCTAGTTTTATTTGGAGGTGTTTATTGGTCCAAATTTGCTCATATGTTTTATAAACCAGGAGCTGCACTTCAGAAAAACTTAGCAGAGGCAGACGGATCAAGAGATAATCTTCCACCGAAAGCAGATGCTCCTGAGCAATTTGGCCTCGGTATAAAAAGAGAAGAGCCAAAACATTATTAATATGATAAGGAAAGAGAGTTAAATATGTCAACATTTGTTTATATGACCAGATGCGACGGATGCGGCCACTGCGTGGATATATGTCCATCCGATATAATGCACATCGATGAAACTATAAGAAGAGCAAAAAATATTGAACCAAATTTTTGCTGGGAATGTTACTCTTGTGTTAAAGCTTGTCCTAATCACGCTATAGATGTCAGAGGCTATGCAGACTTTGCACCTATGGGACACAGTGTAAGAGTTAGAAGAGAAGAAGAAAAAGGAACAATTTCTTGGAGAATTAAATTTAGAAATGGAACAGAGAAAAACTTTGTTTCACCAATCACAACTAAGCCATGGGGAAAATTTATTCCAAAACTTGCTGAAGGAGATAAACCAAACCAAGGTGAAATAAATTCTCAGATTTTATATAATGAACCACACGGATTAAATACTAATAAAGATTTACCTAAAGTAGAAAAAAGTGCTTTCAAAAAAGGTGTTTATTATTAATGGCAAGAAAAACTATAATTGAAGAATGTGACGTTCTAGTTGTCGGCGGAGGCATGGCCGGGACAGGTGCTACTTTTGAAGCTAGACATTGGGGTAGAGATCTTAAAATAATTTGTGTTGAAAAAGCAAATATAGATAGAAGTGGTGCTGTAGCTCAAGGATTGTATGCAATCAACTGTTATATGGGTATGCAGTGGGGCGAAAATCAACCCGAGGATCATGTTCGTTACGCGAGAAATGATTTAATGGGTCTTGTAAGAGAAGATCTTGGGTACGACATGGCACGACATGTAGATTCCACAGTTCATATGTTTGATGAATGGGGACTTCCAATGATGAAAAATAAGCAAACCGGTCGTTACCAAAGAGAAGGTAAATGGCAGATTATGATTCATGGAGAAAGTTATAAACCGATCGTAGCTGAAGCAGCAAAAAAATCTGCAGATAAAATTTATAACAGAATAATGATTACTCATTTGTTAATGGATGAAACAAATGAAAATAGAGTAGGCGGAGCCGTAGGATTTAATATGAGAACAGGTGATTATTACGTATTCAAATCTAAAACCGTTATTGTTGCAGCTGGAGGAGCTTCTCATATTTTTAAACCCAGAGCTGTTGGCGAAGGTATGGGAAGAACTTGGTATGCGCCTTGGAGTAATGGATCTGCATACGCTTTGCCAATACAAGCTGGTGCCAAGATGACACAAATGGAAAACAGGATTGTACTATGTAGATTTAAAGATGGATATGGACCAGTTGGAGCATATTTTTTGCACTTAAAAACTTACACACAAAATGCTAATGGAGAGAACTACGAGAAGAAATGGTATAATCAAACAAAAGAACTAGTTGGAGAATACATTGATCATCATCCGACACCAACATGTCTAAGAAACCATGCATTTGTTCAAGAAGTTATGGCAGGTGGTGGACCAATACACATGGTGACTAAAGAAGCCTTCCAAGATCCGCACTTAGAAACAGTTGGCTGGGAGAATTTTTTAGGTATGACTGTTGGTCAAGCAGTTGTTTGGGCATCACAAAATATTGATCCAAAGTATACAAATCCAGAATTAACTACCTCAGAGCCTTACGTAATGGGATCTCACGCAACATGCTCAGGTGCATGGGTTAGCGGACCAGAAGATTTATCTCCGCCAGAATATTTCTGGGGTTATAATAGAATGACGACAGTTGAAGGACTTTTTGGAGCAGGTGATACAGTAGGGGGAAGCGCACATAAATTTTCATCTGGATCATTTACAGAGGGAAGGTTAGCGGCAAAAGCAGCGGTTAAATATATTCAAGAACAAAAAGCAAATAATATAAAGGTGAGTGATAAACAATGCGAAGAATTCAAAACAATGATTTATAAACCTTTAGATAATTATACAGTTGGAAGAAACGAAATTACTGGGGGAACTGTATCTCCTAGTTACATTTCCCCAATTCAAGGTTTACAAAGATTACAGAAGATAATGGATGAATATGTTGGTGGAATCTCTGTAAACTACATGACAAATGAAAATCTATTAAAAAAGGGTTTAGAACTTCTTGATTGGTTACAAGAGGACCTAGAAAATGTTGGTGCTGAAGATTATCATCAATTAATGAGAGCTTGGGAATTAAAACATAGAACTGTTACTTCTCAATGTGTAACTGAACATACTCTCTATAGAAAAGAAACTCGTTGGCCAGGATACTACTACAGAGGGGATCATATGAAATTAGATGATGAAAATTGGCATTGTTTAACTGTTTCTAGAAGAGATCCAAAGACAGGCAAATTTACAATGGAAAAAATGCCTGTATATCACATAATAAACGAGAAAGAGAAAAAAGAAGCCTCTTAAAAATTAATGAGTCTTCTTGGAAAAGCAGATAACGAGATTATCGAGATAGCTAATCCGATTTGGGCAAATTTAGTGAAATCTTCTAACATGAAAGATTATGGTGGGTTCACTAAAGATTTTTCATCTCAAATGTTATATGGAGCTAATGAAGTTGAACTTGGAAAACAATGGGCAAGTAACGATTTAATCTCAAGCTTATCAGATGAATATAAGGCATTTGGTTGTTTAAGAAGAGGCCTTTATATCACGGTACTTTATAAGCAAAAAAGTACAAAAATTTCAGGAGAATTTTTAGGAAGACTAGTCCTTGGAGAGGAAGATGGATTAGTTAAGGTGTTTGGCGCAACTATTTTTTAAGAATTGTTGACTTTAATATTTTTGAGGAATAGTTAGTGTTAATGGAATATTTTCTTCCAATTGCAGAAGTTTACATAAATTTACCTTTAGTATTTCTACTTAGTTTAGTTGTTGGTGTTTTATCAGGATTGTTTGGTGTTGGCGGCGGTTTTTTAATGACACCATTTTTGATTTTTATGGGCGTACCACCAACATACGCTGTTCCGAACGAGGCAAATAATATACTTGGAACATCAATTTCAGGTTCAACAACACACTGGTTTAAAGGCACACTAGATTACAAGATGGGTTTAATGATTGTGGTTGGTGGAACATTAGGCACAGCAATCGGGATCGCGACATTTACTTATTTTAAAGATATTGGAAAAATAAATATAGTTATTTCTTTAGCATACATGTACATCTTGGCAATTATAGGGACTCTTATGTTGGTTCAAGGTGTAACAGAATTAGATAGAGCAAGAAAAAAAATAGTTCAAAAAAAGAAATTACATGAGCATTACTGGATCCATGGACTTCCATTTAGAATGAGATTTAAAAAATCAAAACTTTACGAAAGTGCATTTACACCGATCATAATTGGTCTTATTGTAGGATTTATTGCAGCAATAATGGGTGTAGGTGGAGCATTTATTCTAGTTCCAGCTATGATTTATATTATTGGTATGCCTACAAAATTGATTCCAGGAACCTCATTGTTTGTAACAATTTTTGTAAGTGCAATTGTGACTGTTTTACATGCTTTTAATTATGGAACCATTGATTTAATTTTAGTTGTAGTTTTAATTCTAGGTTCAATAGTTGGAGTTCAAATTGGTCAGAAAATTGGTGAAAAAGTTGATAGTTCGGAATTTAAAACAATATTAGCAATTTTATTGTTATTAGTTGGTATAGCAATTGCATATGATACTTTCTTTGCAGAGGAAACTGTAAAAGAAGTTCAAAATAATGGTAAAATCGAACTTGGACCTATCGCTCAATTTGTAAGAGACTTGTCCGTCAATGTTCCACTACTATATGGAATGTTCTCAATTGTTTTAGCTCTTGGTCTTGGAATTGGTGCAGCAATAGTAAGAAGATTTTTATCTAAATTTAAGGCTAAATTTATACACACACCTCCACCTGCTTCATTAAAGTAGATTTTTAAAATTTGACATCTGTGTTACGTAATATTATGAAAAAGACTCTAATTTTATTTATCTGTATATTCTCTTTTAATGCTAATGCGTTAGAAAAAGAAACGACTTTTTCAAAAGATTTATTTGATAAAGCCCAGTCAGATGGAAAAGTTGTAGTTGTAAGTTCTTGGATTAAATATTGCTCATCCTGTGCTAGCCAGATGAAAGTTTTAAATAAAGCAAAAAATGATTTTGAAAATATTGAATACTTTACATTTGAAGTAACAAATAGAGAGATTGCTGATCTTCTTAAAGTTCAGTATCAAACCACACTCTTGATTTTTAAGAACAACAAAGAAGTTTATAGAAGTATTGGTGAAACAAGTAGAGAAGAAATATACAAAGCTTTAAAATCATCGATTTAAATTTAAGCGCTTCTATAGAGTTTTGTCATTACAAATTCTTTATGACCTAAGGCCTCAGCACAAGTAAGTCTTCCATTTGCAACTTTAATTGTCGATTTAATTAATTCATCTCCAGCTTGATCGAGATTCATTTCACGTGATAATATTTTTGAAACATCAACATCAATATGTTCACTCATTGTTTTTGCAGTTAAAGGGTTTGCAGTAAGTTTTATAACTGGCTCAATTGGATTTCCAATAATATTTCCTTGTCCAGTTGGAAAAAGATGAATGTTAAATCCTCCTGCTGCTTGTAAAGTTACACATTCAGCTGCTGCAGAAGATGTATCCATAAAATAAAGACCTTTACCTTTCGTAGGTTCTTCAGCAGGTTCTAATACATCAATAAATTGTCTTGAACCAATTTTTTGAAAATTTCCAAAAGCTTTTTCTTCAATTGTTGTAAGACCACCAGCTATATTCCCAGCTGTTGGTTGACTTTCTGAAAGATCATTTGTTGCCTCTTTTAAAATAAAGTCATTGTAGTCACTCCACGTTTTCATAAATTTCTTCTGAGCTTCAGGGGTTTTACCTCTTTTTGCACAAACATTTTCTGCACCTGTAAGCTCTGATGTCTCCCCAAAACATAAATGAACTCCTAACGGCTCCAGTTTATCCATTAAGTTCCCAACTGTAGGATTAGAGGCTAATCCTGATGTTGTATCCGATTCTCCGCATTTTACAGAAATCCACAAATCACTAATTGGACATTCTTCTCTTTGTTTCTCAGATGCCCACATTGAAAACTCTTGTGCTTTTTTTGATACCTTGGCGATTGTATCTATATCTCCAACGCCCTCTATGCTAAAGCCCTCCACCGGTTTTCCTGTTTTTGCGATAGCATCTACAATTCTTTTTGTCCACTTGGGTTCAATTCCAATTACAATGACTGCTGCAACATTAGGATTTTTTCCTGTACCTATCATTGTTCTAAAATGCAATTCTAAATCCGCACCGAATTGAAGTCTTCCATAAGAATGTGGCAAAGCAATTGTACCTTTTATATTATTTGCAACTGCCTCTGCACAAGCATTAGAAATATCATCGACTGGCAAAATGATTACGTGATTTCTTGTTCCTGCTCGGCCATTTTCTCTTTTATAACCTAAAAAAATTTCTGGAATTTCCATTTTACCACTTCTTTGTTTTTACATTATGAACATGAACATGTTCACCTTTGTTTATATGTTTGACTACTTTACCAATATCATGACCATATTTTAATATAGTGTCACCCTCTTTTAAATCTATCATAGCTATCTTGTGGCCCAATGGGATCTCACTTTTTGACTGTATTTTTGCCGATTTGTCATTTTCCATAATCCAGCAATTGCAATCTTGGTTGGGTGTGACTTTTTCAATAACAACTACACCTACATTGTCTTTTTCATCATGTATTATTACATCTGTATTAGCCATAGTGACGATTTCTTATTTGAATTTTAGCAGATCTTATATATTAATCACACAAATTGATAAATAATAATTTTTGAGAATTCAATTATGACCAAAATGACTACAGAGGAAGCTTTTATTAAAGTTTTACAAATGCATGGAATAGAACATGCTTTTGGAATAATTGGATCAGCTTTTATGCCAATTTCTGATTTATTTCCAAAAGCAGGAATTACATTTTGGGATGTTGCTCACGAGACAAATGGTGGATTAATTGCGGACGGTTACACTAGATCCACAGGAAAAATTTCTATGGTAATAGCTCAAAATGGGCCAGGTATTACAGGTTTGGTAACGCCAATTAAAACTGCGTATTGGAACCACACACCACTTCTTTTAGTAACTCCTCAAGCCGCGAACAAAACAATGGGACAAGGAGGTTTTCAAGAAGTTGAACAGATGAATTTATTTAAAGATATGGTGTGTTATCAAGAAGAAGTTAGAGACCCTTCACGAATGGCGGAAGTTTTAAATAGAGTTATAGAAAAAGCAATAAGAGGATCAGCGCCAGCTCAAATTAATGTACCAAGAGATTATTGGACACAAGTTATAGATATTGACCTCCCACCAATTGTAAGGTTCGAAAGACAAGGTGGGGGAAAAGATGCTATAGCAAAAGCAGCTCAAATGCTTTCCGATTCAAAATTCCCAGTAATTTTATCTGGTGCAGGAGTTGTGATAGGTGATGCGATAAACGAGTGTAAAGAATTAGCTGAAAAACTAGATGCACCTGTTTGTAATGGTTATCAACATAACGATAGTTTCCCAGGAAGCCATCCTTTGGCAGTTGGTCCGCTCGGTTACAACGGTTCCAAAGCTGCGATGCAATTAATTTCGAAAGCTGATGTTGTGTTGGCTTTAGGAACAAGATTAAACCCATTTTCAACTTTACCAGGTTATGGGATAGATTATTGGCCAAAAAAAGCAAATATTATTCAAGTAGATATAAACCCTGATAGAATTGGCTTAACTAAAAAAGTATCAGTCGGAATAGAGGGAGATGCAAAACAGGTTGCAAAACAAATTTTAGAAAAATTATCCTCAAAGGCTGGAGATTCAGGTAGAACAGAAAGAAAAAATTTAATTCATCAAACAAAATCTGCATGGTTACAAACATTAACAAGTTTAGATCATGAGGATGACGACCCAGGCACTGTGTGGAATAAGGAAGCTAGAGAAAGAGACAAAGATAGAATGTCGCCAAGGCAAGCTTGGAGAGCAATTCAAGCAGCAATTCCCGAAGACGCCATTATTTCAAGTGATATTGGAAACAATTGTGCAATTGGAAATGCGTACCCAACTTTTGAAAAACCTAGAAAATATTTAGCTCCAGGTTTATTTGGTCCATGCGGTTATGGATTTCCCTCAATACTTGGTGCAAAGATTGGCTGTCCAAATACACCTGTGATTGGTTTTGCAGGTGATGGTGCATTCGGAATAAGCATGAACGAAATGAGCTCATGTGCTAGGAAAGAATGGCCAGCAATCACAATGGTAATTTTTAGAAATTATCAATGGGGAGCAGAAAAAAGAAATTCAATATTATGGTTTGATGATAACTTTGTCGGCACTGAGCTTGATCCTGAATTAAGTTATTCAAAAGTGGCTAAAGCATGTGGTTTAAAAGGTGTCACTGTTAGAACTATGGATGAAACAACTAAAGCAATCAAACAATCTTGCGAGGATCAGAGAAAAGGTATCACAACATTTATTGAGGTTATACTTAACCAGGAATTAGGTGAACCATTTAGACGAGATGCAATGAAAAAACCAGTTGTTGTAGCCGGTATAAAAAAAGAGGACATGAAAGTCCAAAAATAACTTTTTAATTACTTATTACTGTCATTGGATCAAGCCTAGTTTGAAACCAATTTACTCTAAAATCTAAATGAGGACCGGTAGATCTACCTGTTGACCCAACAGTTCCAATAATCTCTCCTTTTTTAATTTTATCTCCTACATTTACAAATATATTTTCAAGGTGTGAATAAATTGTTGAAATACCATGACCATGATCCATTATAATTGTCCCACCAGTATAGTACAAATCATTCTCTGCCATAGTTACTGTTCCTGAACCAGAGGCTTTAATTTTTGTTCCTTTATTCGCAGCAATATCAATACCATAATGTGGCCATCTAGGTTTACCATTTAAAATTCTTTGACTGCCATACACGCCAGAAATGATGCCTTTGACAGGCATAATAAATTTATCTTTAAAAAAGTCTAAGTTAGAATTAATGGCTCTTGCTTTACCAATTTCATTATTTTCCTTTTTGATCCTTTCATAAACATCTTTTGGTGGTGTTACTTTTTTTTCATCTAAACCATCAATTCTTTGAATTTTGTAATTTCTTTTTAAAACTTTTTTAACAATGTCTTTATTTATACCAGAATTTATCAATTTAATTGTAACATCATATTTCCTGTCTCTGTCTAAACCAAATACGAAGTAGCCATCTTTTGATACTTTGATTTTTTTTTTATCAATAATTACTTTAGAATTTGGTTCGGTTTTTCCAACAATAAAATGACCTTGAATAAAATTTCCATAAAATTCTAAAGTATATCCAATTTCTATAAATAATATTAAATAGAGTGGGATTAGTAGAAATTTTTTAATCATTATTTTATTCTAAAAATTCAATTAATTTTGGGTAAATTGCTTTTGCAATTGCTCTAGAACCTTTAGGGGTTGTGTGTACTCTGTCCCACCAAAAATCATCACTTGCAACAAAATTTTTTGCTAAATCAATACACTTATATTTTTTTTTATTACAATGTTTGATTAGTGAATAATTTAAAAGAAATAATGTCTCTGGATCTTCATGTCTCAATGCAGGTTGATTAATAAAAATAGGAGTAGCTCCAATTAAATTTGTTAAATTGTATAAATGATCAATATTATCTGTGTAAATATTAATTACTTTTTCTTTATCAGAAATTAATCTTTCAATATTAAAAATTTTTTTTTGTTGATTATAGTTTAGGTAGGTTATTTTATTTTTTTTATTCACTTTGATAGAATGATCATAATCATAAACTATTCTTTTTTTTTCGTCCTTTGTATAATATTTATGTTTAATTTTCCTTAACAGTTCAGCAATGACACTTCTTGATTTGAGATTATCAAAGAAAGACTCAATATTATTTGGATTTTTGATCCAACCATCTTGCAATTCAGAATGTGGTCCCATTAATAATGTAGTATCATTTATTCCTATATAATAAATTATAAATTCTGGATTAAAATTTTTAATTTTATTAAACCAAAAATTAAAATTTGCTATATGCCCTCTGGTTGATTGACCTTCGATACCAGCGTTTATGATTTTCCTATCAATGCCTTTTTTTTTTAAATTTTCATTTAATTGTCCAACAATACTTAATTTCTCTGGCTTGTATCTTTCATCTGTAGTACTTCCACCAACCATTATTATTTTAATACTTTTGGCATCTATCTCCCTTCCCCTAAATGCAAGTGAATTTCTCAAATAATTATATTTGTAATTTACACCATTGAAAGTCATACGGTATGGAACTTTTTTAAGCCTATGTTCTCTCATATATGGTCCAAAGTTATATTTATCAAACCAATAACCAAAAAAAATTTCAATAATTACTAATATTAGAAAAAAGAAAATTAAATTAAAAAATACAATATTTAGTTTCTTTTTTATTTTGCTGTCCATCCACCATCAACCAATAATGAGGTTCCTGTGATCATCGACGCAGCTTCCGACGCTAAAAAAACAACTGTCGATGCTATTTCTGACATTTCAGCAAATCTTCCTAGAGGAATATTATTTAGAGTTTCTTTTTTAAATTTTTTATTTTTAAGAAATTTTGATGTCATGGGAGTAACTACGAATGTTGGACACACACTATTAACTCTAATGTTATACTTAGCCAAATCTAATGCCATACCTTTCGTTAAACCCTCAAGTCCATGCTTGTTCATATTGTATACACTTCTTATTGGTCCACCCACATGACCCATTTGTGATGACATGTTAACAATAGAACCGCCAATTTTTTTTCTATTTTTATTTTTTAACATTTTTAGAGTACAAAGTTGAGCAATATTAAAGGCAGCGATATTATTTATCTTTACCATATATTCCATATTAGACCTTTTTACCTTTGTGAAATGTTCGGGGAAGTTTGTACCTGCATTATTTACTAAAATATCAATTCTTGGAATTTGATCTATAACATTTTTAATTTCATCATAATTAGTAACATCACAAGTATAACTTCTACATTTCACTCTTAATTTTTTTATTTTCTTTGACACTGTTGATAAATCTTTGTTTGTTCTGCTTAAAATAATTACATTTGCTCCAGCTTCAGCAAGTGCTATAGCGCATGCTTTACCTAAACCTTTGCCAGCTCCGGTTATCAAAGCGTACTTATTTTTTAGATTATATTTTTTTAAATACATATTATATGAGTAACTTTATATCTGTATAAATCAATTCAATAGCAACAATTAAAATTGCGATCAACCCAAGCCAAGCAATCCACTTATATTTTTTTATCCATTTTGATATTAGATTTGCAGCTACTGCCATTAAAGCAATAGATAAAACTAAACCAAATATTAGTAAAAAGTAATGATCTTTGGCAGCGCCTGCTACAGCTAGTACATTATCTAAGCTCATTGTAACATCAGCAATTATTATTGTAGTTATAGCCTTAAATAAACTTGATTTCTCAATATTGGTTCCATCCTGTTTTTTTGCACCATCTTTAACAACATCAACGTATAGTTTGTAACAAACATATAATAGAAGAATACCACCAATGAGTCTTAGGCCAGTTATTTGTAAAAGATAAGCAGTAATTAAAGTAAATATAATTCTAAGTGCAATCGCTGCGCTTATACCCCAAAAAATAATTTTTTTTCTTTGATCGTTAGGGAATTGAGATGCTACCATTCCAATGATTATTGCATTATCCCCAGCAAGTACTAAATCTAACAAAATTATTTGAATAAAAATAAAAATCTGCTCAGTTAACATCAGCTGTTCAATATCATATCAGCACCCTTTTCGGCAATCATAATGGTAGGAGCATTAGTATTACCAGATGTTATATTTGGCATAATCGATGCATCAATCACTCTTAAATTTTCAATTCCATGCACTTTTAATTGATCAGATACTACGGCTTCATGATCATCCCCCATTTTACATGTACCAACTGGGTGAAAAATAGTTTGTGCATAATGACTACAAGCTTTTACAATTTCTTCACCTTCTTGTATGTGGGCACCTGGCCTGTATTCCTCGGGCTCATATTTTTTAAATTCTTGTGTTTCCATTACTATTTTTCGTATTAATTTAATCCCATCAGCTGCAACTTTTCTATCTTCATCAGTAGATAGATAATTCATTTTAATTTTAGGATTATCCCTTGAATCAGAACTGATAATATTAATTTCCCCTCTACTTGTTGGCCTAATATTTGCAACTGTTGGAGTAAATGCATGAAAGTCGTGAAGGTTAGCACCACCAAGTTTATCAGTGCTTATTGGCTGGATATGAAACTGTAAATTTGGTGTCTCTCTACTTTCGTCACTTTTAGCAAATCCACACAATTGACTTGCTCCCATTGTCATTGGCCCGCGTCTTAGTAAAACATACTCTAGTCCAATTAAAAGTTTTCCAAAAACACTATTAATCTTTTTATTTAAGGTTTTGATATTTTTAACTTTGAATACTGGTCTAAACATTAAATGATCTTGAAGATTTTTACCAACCCCCTTTAAGTCTTTTGTGACTTCAATTCCTAAACTTTTTAATTTATCAACATCTCCAACACCAGAAGTTTGAAGTATTTGAGGACTACCAATCGAACCTGCGCTTAATAAGATCTCTTTATTTGCTTTTACAGTAATTTGTTTATCATCCTTAAAATAGATTACACTAACTGCCTTATTATTTTCAAAATTTATTTTTTGAACATGACATTTAGTTTCTATTTTTAAATTTTTGTCATTTTTTACAGGATTTAGATAACCAACTGCTGCACTGCACCTTAAACCATTTCTCTCAGTAACTTGAAAATAACCACAACCAAAGTTATCACCTTTATTAAAATCATCCACTTTTGGGATTCCTACTTCGCTCGCAGCATTTTGAAAAACTTCTAGAATATCTAATTTAATTCTTTGATCTGAAACTGAAAGAGGACCACCTTGTCCATGATACTCACTTTTACCTCTTTCTTGATCCTCTGCTTTAATAAAGTAAGGAAGAACTTCTCTCCAACTCCAACCTTTGTTACCGAGTTGTCTCCATAGATCATAATCCTGCTCTTGTCCTCTTATATAGAGAAGACCGTTTATTGACGAACTTCCGCCCAAGGTTTTCCCTCTAGGATATGGAATTGAAACATTTTCCATTGTCTCGTCTGGTTCAGTTTTAAAGCACCAATCAGTCTTTGGATTGTGCATGGTTTTATAATAACCAACTGGAATATGTATCCAGGGATAATTATCTTTTCCACCTGCTTCTAATAAAAGAACTTTATATTTTCCTGATTTAATAAGCCTGTTTGTGAGAACACAACCTGCTGAACCAGCACCAATTATAATATAATCAAATTCATCCATAGTTATTATTAACGTTTTTTGTCTTAAAAATAAAATATTTGTCGCTTGTAACATATGCATTTTTTTGAGAGGATAATGAACTTAAATTTAACCAGAAAGAGGGAAAATAATGAAAAAAATCATTTCATTGGTGTTTGCTGCATTTTTAGTGCTTGGTTTTATATCAAATGCTAATGCGAAAACACTAAAATGTCAGACAGTGCTTAATACTAAGGCTGATGAAGTTAAAATGTTAAAAGACTTTACTGACACAGTTACGACTCTTACTGACGGATCTCTAAAGTTTGAAATATTACCAGCAGGTGCAGTTGTTGGTGTAAAAGAAACATTAGATGCTGTTGATAAGGGATTAATTGACTGCGGATTTGCTTGGACACACTATTGGTCCGGTGATCATCCTGCTGCAATGCTATTTGGTTCGCCAGTAGCTGGTGGTGGAGTTGGTATAGATAATATAGCATTCTTGTCATGGTTCCAATACGGCGGTGGTAAAGAATTATACGACAGGCTTTGGAAAGAAATGGGTAGGGACATTAAAGGATTTATGATCCAACCAGTTGGTCCAGAAGCTTTGGGTTGGTTTCCAAAACCAATTAAAAGTATGGCTGACTTTAGAAAATATAAATTCAGAACTCCACCAGGAATACCAGGACAAACTTACAAAGATATTGGTATAGCATCTGTTGCTATGGGTGGTGGAGATATTCTTCCAGCACTTGAAGCAGGTACAATTGATGCTGCTGAGTGGTGTTGTCCTAAGCCAGATTTAACTTTTGGTTTCCAAAAGGTTCTTAAACACTATTACCTACAAGGTTTACACCAGGTAGTCGTAAATGCTGATTTTTATATAACTGGCAAAACTTATAATGCTATGACTGCTCACGAGAAAAAATCTCTTGAAGTAGCAGCTAATGCTTCATTAGCTAAATCTTTAAGCTACAGAATCTATGAAAATGGAAAAGCTTTAAAAGAATTAACTACTAAGCATGGAGTGATATTAGAGGATACTCCAACTGACTATTTCACTGAGTACATGGCTGCAGCAAAAGCATCTCTAAACAAAAATGCAAAAGAAAATGCATTTTTCAACGAAGTTTATAATTCGATGAAAGAGTTTGCAGATATCGCTGTTCCATTTTGGAGTGGTGCTCAAATGTCAAATGCTAAGCTAGGAATGGCTCACGCAGCAACATTAAAATAAAAAAATATAAAAAAATATTTAGAGCGGGCTTTTTAGTCCGCTCTATTTTTTTAAAAAGAATTTATGAATGACGAACCTTCCAAACTAGATATTTCAGATGAAATGATTGCTGAGAGGCGCGGAAGCACCGGTAAAATGCCTGACGACATGCCGGTATGGATGGCAAAGTTAATAGTTAATATTGATAAGTTTAGCAAGTGGATAGGAAATATTGTTTGCTGGATATTAATGCCACTTATTTTTGCAATGACTTATGAAGTCCTTGCAAGAAAATTATTTTTAGCTCCTACTATTTGGGCATATGATATAAGTCGTTTTTTATACGGTGCGCTGTTTATGCTAGGTGCAGGTTATGCTCTTTCTAGAGGAGTTCACATAAGAGCAGATTTTTTATACAGAAATTTTAAAATTAAAAATCAAGGTCTAATAGATTTTTGGTTATATTTACTATTTTATTTTCCTGGCTTGTTCGTTTTTCTATATATGACAATTGGATTTGTTGGAGAATCAATCCAAAGAGGAGAAAGAGGCATGGATACTACTTGGATGCCTTATATGTGGCCAATCAAAAGTTGTTTACTCATTGGTATAATATTTTTACTAGTCCAAGGGGTCTCTGAGTTACTCAAAAGTTATTGGGCAGCTAAAAAAGGTGAGTGGCCTGGAGAAACTAAATGATAGCTGAATTTATAGACCCGGCAATATTAGGTTTTATTCTTGTTGGAGTAATGCTATTTGCAATATTTGTAGGTTTTCCAATTTCATTTACATTAATATTTTTAGGATTTGTTTTTGGTTATTTAGGTTTTGGAAAATTAGTTTTCTATTTAATGACACTACAATTTTCTATGGTGATGACTGAACAAACACTCGCGGCCGTACCGCTCTTTGTATTTATGGGAATAATGATGGAACAGGCAGGATTAATGGAAAGATTATTTTCGGCATTTCAATTAATGTTGGCTAGAGTTAAAGGTTCTTTGTACTACGCGGTATTATTTGTATCAGTAATATTTGCTGCCGCTACAGGTATTGTTGGTGCCTCTGTCACTATTCTTGGAATAATGGCTGCAAAATCTATGAATAGATCTAAGTATGATGTGAGATTAGCTGCAGGAACCATAACAGCTGGTGGAACATTAGGAATATTGATACCACCAAGTATTATGCTTGTAGTAATGGGTCCTATAATGGAGATACCCGTCATTGATTTATTTGCAGCAGCAATTTTACCAGGAATTTTACTTGCAAGTTTATATGCCGCTTACACGACAATAAGATGTATGTTAAATCCAAACTTAGGGCCCCCTTTACCCGAGGATATGAGAGCAACCAGCATGAAGGAGGTATGGATTGAATTTCTTCTTGGTTTAGTCCCTCCTGCAGCACTAGTTTTTGCAGCGCTGGGAAGTATTTTATTTGGATTTGCAACACCAACAGAAGCTGCAGGCTGTGGAGCTATGGGTGCTTTACTTCTTTCACTAGCATATAAAAAATTAACTCTTCCAAAATTACAGGATGCTTTAGTTAAAACTCTTGAAATAACAGCATTAATTATGGTTTTAGTTGCAGCCTCAAATTTTTTTGGAGCGGTTTTTGCAAGATTAGGTACACCAACTCTATTAACAGAATTTTTACTAGGTTTAGAGATGAACAAGTATCTTATTCTTGGAATGATAATGGTAATGATTTTTCTTTTAGGCTGGCCTCTAGAATGGGTACCAATTGTTATGATAATTGTACCTATAATATTACCACTTGTTGAGGCTCTTGGGTTTAATTTAACATGGTTCGCCATACTTGTGGCTGTAAATTTACAAACCGCCTGGCTATCACCCCCTGTAGCATTATCAGCTTATTTTCTAAAAGGCGTTGTTCCTGATTGGGATTTAAAAGATATTTATATAGGAATGATGCAATTTATGGTTCTTCAAATTATTGGACTTCTAATTATCATAATCTTTCCGAAGATTGTTCTTTGGTTACCTTCTCTGTTGTATGGACAGTAGTTTATATATGCTTAATATATAAGAGTGAATCAAGAAAAAGAAAAATTTCAACTTACAAATTGGGAAATTGTCTCAGTTAATCCTATTGATAAAAATTGGAAGTGGACAGATTTTTTTTGTTTTTGGGCTGTAAATATACAAAGTCTCATAGGATTTTCCCTAATTGCATCATTATATATAATTTATGACTTAAACTTTTTAATAGTTCTTTCAGGAAGTATTTTCGCTTCAATTCTTGTTTACCTTCTTTCAAATTTAATTGGCAATTTATCTCAAAAACATGGAATCCCATTCCCTGTCTTACTTAGAATTTCTATTGGTTTAAATGCTGCAAGATATTTCTCAATGTTAAGAGGCATCATTGGGATATTTTTTTTCGGCGTTCAAACATTTTTTATTTCAAAGTCCATTGTATACTTAATTAGAATCTCCTTTTTTTATATAGATCCTAATATCCTAAATAAAGAACTATTTCTTGTCTTTTTCTTATCATTAAACTTAATAGATTGGATTGCCTTAATAATCACATTTATTTTTCAATTTTATCTTTTTACAAAAGGACATCACTTAACTAAATCTATAATAAAGTTTTCAGCATTATTTGTTTACTTTGGTTTAATATTGTTTTTAATTATTATTGCATCAGAAAACAGTCAAAAATTATTTTTATCCTTTAATCAATTGATAATCTCTGATAATATTTTTGAAGAGCAAAATATTTCACCTTTCATTTCGGTTACTGGGACCATGTTTGCTTTTTTTTCAATATTAATACTTAATTTTGGTGATTACGCTAGATATGCAAAAGATAAAAGTCATTTACATAAAGGAAATTTAAGCCTAGTCCTTAATTTAATTTTATTTTCTTTTTTTTCAGTTCTAATAACTCTTGGTGCAGATATTATAATTAATTCGAATGTCACCCAGCCGGAAAGGTTTTTGACTAACCCAACAGATATAATTGGAAAAATTGATAATACATACTTAACAGTTATTTCATTATTTTTTATTATTGTTGCTTCTTTATCAACTAATCTTATTGCAAATTACATCCCCTCACAAAATACTTTATTAAATTTTGTGCCCAAAAATCTAAATTTAAAATCTAGTGGTCTATTTATTATATTATTAGGATTATTAATAAGTGTGTTTTGGCTACCAATATTAAGTCAAATAGGTATTTTATCTTTTATTGATACAATAGGATCATTTTTTGGACCACTTTTTGGATTAATTGTTTGCGATTATTATTTAATTAAAAAAGGCAATATTATTAATAAAGATATTTTCTCCTCTAAACCAGGAAGCGCATATATTTATTCTAATGGCTGGAACTATAAAGCGGTATACGCTGTGGTAATTGGTTTTATATTTGCCTCCTCAACGATATGGAATGTAAATATGCAATTTTTGCAAACTTTTTCATGGTTAATTGGAGCTTTTGTTGTTTTTGTAACTTATTTTCTGCTAGCATCTAGCAATGAATAATTTTGATCTTAAAAATAAAATTGCAATTGTAACCGGAGGCGCCCAGGGCTTTGGGTTAGATATTGCTAAAAAATTTATTAACTCGGGAGCCCAAGTTAGAATATGGGACAACGACGACAAGGAGTTAAACAAAGTTATAAAAAAAGAAGATAATGAAAATTTGAGGTATGATGTAGTAGACGTTACTGATTTTGAATCAGTAAATAAAACTGTTAAAAATTTAAAAAATTCAAAAATAGATATACTCATTAATAATGCAGGAATTACAGGACCTACTGCTGAATTATGGAATTATTCAGTTGATGATTGGAATAAAGTAATTAATGTGAATTTAAATGGGACCTATAATTGTTGTAAATCGATAGTTCCTCTAATGATTAAAAACAATTACGGAAGAATTGTAAATATAGCCTCAGTTTCAGGTAAAGATGGAAATGCTAATGCTAGTGCATATAGCTCAGCAAAAGCCGGAGTATTAGGTTTAACAAAATCTTTAGGTAAGGAATTAGCTCAATATAACATTGCAGTTAATGCAGTCACTCCTGCTGGAGCAAAAACAAGAATTTTAAATCAAATGACAAAAGAACATGTCCAACGAATGTTATCAAAAGTACCCAGAGGAAGGTTTTTAGAGCTTGATGAACTATCTTCACTTGTATGTTGGCTATCCTCAGAGGAGAACTCTTTTTCAACTGCTGCGGTTTTTGATATTAGCGGTGGAAGATCTACTTACTAGGTTTCTTTTTCGGGTAAACTATTTTATCGGCATATTTGCTTTGATCGTTAGCTATCACTGGGGCTAAAATTATAACTGACCAATATACTAATAATGCCATGATCGATAAGGTTTTCATCCATTATCTCCGTTAATTTCACAATTTTTTTTGTTTATTTTTTGGTCAAAAGTCTTGATATTCTTCTTATCAATTAACCATATTAGAGATTTTTCATAAGTGTTATCATCGGCTATTTTAGTGCATCTTTTTCCTAATTTAACACTATGTGTGCTACAATTTGCCAAAAATAAAAAAACTGTTAAATAAATAATTTTTTTCATGAACAAAAATTAATAGTTAATTTTGATTTTTGATTGTCTTAATCTTGTCTAAAGTATGAAGTTATAAAAAATTTATTGAATCAATCCAAATGCTATATATAAAACCCAAGATGAAAATTTTTATTCAAATATTAATTTTTACTTTATTTGTTATAAATTCCTCAAAATCGGAGACTTTAAAAGTTTTTGAATTTACAAATGAAGAATTTGATCAACTTAAAAAAAGAAAGGTCAAAGGTGAAACCACCTGGACGTTAGGTTCTAATGAGAGTGGAAACTTTATAAAAGGTGAGGCCGAGGGTGTTGGATCAGGCCTAGGTAAAGAGGTGCTAATAGATTTAAACAAAACCCCAATAATTAATATTACATGGAAAATTGAGAAAGATTTATCTGGCATAAATGAAAATTCAAAAAAAGGGCACGACTTTGCAGCCAGAGTATTCGTTGTGAAAAAAACAGGATCAACCGCACTTTCAAATAGAGCGGTAAATTACGTCTTTTCGAGTAACAATGAAATTGGTAAATATTGGCGAAGCCCTTATACAAAGAAATCAATAGATTATGTTCTATCTACCACCAAACAAAACTTAAATGAGTGGGTTACAGTCAAAGCTAATGTTAAGGAACATTTTAAATTATTGCATGATCTTGATGTAAATGAGCTTAATGGAGTTGCTATAATGACTGATACAGATAATTCAAAATTAAAGGCTATCTCATATTATCAAAACATCTATTTTTCTAGTCAATAGCTAGGATTTAAAATATTTTTTCATTACGATTGAAAAAAAAGATAGAACAATTGCAACTATTACATCCTCAAGAGGAGTAGCATTAGGAACTCCGAAATTCCAAACAACAACACCAAAAAGCCAAATAATATAAATTTTCATTTTAAAAATTCATTAGTATAAAAAAAAATACAATTTTGATAGTATTAGATTATGTCAAAAGAATTTAAATATGTAACTAAAATCTATTATGAGGATACAGACGCTGGTGGGTTAGTTTATTATGCAAATTATTTAAAATTTCTAGAGAGAGCAAGATCTGAAGCAATATACTCTTTAGGTTTATCTAATAAAAAAATTTTAGAGGAAGAGGGGGTAATAATAATAGTAAAGTCATGTAATATTGAATACAAAAAACCAGCAAAGTTTGAAGACGAGATTGAAATTTTTTCAAATATAAAAGAAGTTAAAAATTCATCTTTTAAGATGCACCAGGTAATCAAAAGAAAATCTGAAATTATCTCTAAGGCAGATGTAGTGCTTGTAACTGTTAATAAGAAAGGAAAACCGGTAAGAATACCAATTTTATTAAAAAAATTAATTGGCTAATTTAATTACTTTTTTAAATAAGTTTGTCATTTTTTTTTCATTAATTCTCCCAGTATTTACATTTCTAGGACTTGGGTGATAACAACCAACTAATAAAATAGCATTAGGAACTTTATAAATCTTACCATGTTCAAACTTTATTTTTTCTTTAAAATCATAGTTTGATTGAAAATAATAAACACATGCATCAAAACCAATTTTTCCTAATGCTATTATAACTTTTAAATTTTTTAATTGATTAATTTCTAAATTAAAAAATTTAAAACAGTTATCTAATTCTCGTTTTAAAGGTTTATCTTCAGGTGGAACACATTTCAAAGCTGTTGTTATAAATGATTTTTTTAATTTTAATCCATCGTTTAGGTGAGTAGATATTGGTTGATTAGCGATTTTTGCCTTGTAAAGGCATTTATACAAAAAATCAGAAGACTTATCACCAGTGAAAACTCTTCCGGTTCTATTTCCACCATGTGCAGCTGGCGCAAGACCAACCAATAAAACTTTACTATTAATATCGCCGAAACCAGTTATTGGTTTTCCCCAATAAGTTTGATTAATGAACTGTTTCCTTTTTTCTATCGATATTTTTTTTCTGAATTTAACAAGACGTGGACATTTCTTGCATTTTATAATTGAGTTATTCAGATTTTCTATCAACATACACAATTGCTATAAGAAAAAGAGCTGTCCATAACAAAGCTATCAGTGGCTTAATAAGATTCCCTGTACCCCATAAATTAAAAAATATTGCTCCAATAATTATTCCTACAAAATAAACTATTACTACTAAATTCATAAGCTTCATTTTTTTTGCTCTTTCTTAAACAAAGAAATTCCTTCTTTAATTTTGTAGTTATAAGATTGTTTGAAGCTGTCTAACTGCCAACCTGAAAGTCTACTTTTTATTTCTTCTAAATTTTTGATTTTCCATTCATCAGATGTATTTTCATCTTTCCATATTCTTTTTTCTTCATTATTTCTAGCGCAGCCATAACATAATCCAGTGACAGGATCTGTTTTACAAATACTTATACAAGGTGAAATAATCATATTTTTTTTAAATTTAGATACTTTTACACAAATATTCGGATTGGACAAATTAGTTCTATAATATATAAAGCAGCAATAATTTGGGCGAGTGGCGGAATTGGTAGACGCGTTGGTCTTAGGAACCAATATGGCAACATGTGAAGGTTCGAGTCCTTTCTCGCCTACCATTATAATATTATGAAAGTAACAGTTCAAAATAAAAAAGGCTTGAGTAAAGATTTAAAAATCTTTGTTGAAAAAAAAATTATAGATAATCATTTAAATGAAAGATATGAAGAGGTATCAAAGACTGTTCAGCTTAAAGGTTTTAGGCCTGGAAAAGTTCCAAAAGAGGTTTTAAAAAGACAATTTGGTAAAGCTATATTTGGAGAAGTATTAGACAAAGTTCTGAAAGAAACTAGCACAAAAGCTTTAAGCGATAATAAAATAAAACCAGCGGGCCAACCAAAAATAGATCTTAAAACTTATGGTGAAGATAAGGATTTAGAATATATAATTTCAGTTACTGAACTGCCAAAAATAGATCTAAAACCTTTAGAAAATATTAAA
Source organism: uncultured Pelagibacteraceae bacterium (assembly GCA_902536765.1). Classification (GTDB taxonomy): domain Bacteria; phylum Pseudomonadota; class Alphaproteobacteria; order Pelagibacterales; family Pelagibacteraceae; genus Pelagibacter. The sequence continues at coordinate 125,369 of CACAYM010000004.1, read as the reverse complement.
GTTGATGAGTATGAAGTTACTATTGATAAAAAAGAAATTGATAAAAGAATAGATGAGATTGCAAAAAACCAAAAGAATTTTAAAGAAAATGAAAATGCTATTTCAAAAAATGGTGATTTAGTATCTTTTGACTACAAAGCTACAGTCGATGGAAAAAATTTTAAAGGCAATGAAGGAAAAAATACACAACTAGAACTTGGTAAAGACTTATTCATTAAAGGCTTTGATAAACAATTAGTAGGCGTAAAAAAAAGTGAAGAAAAAAAAATACGAATCAAATTACCTGAAAATTTTCCTGAAAAAGAAGTAGCAAATAAAGATGCTGAATTTTTGTGTAAAATATTATCCATTAAAAATCCAGAAAAAGTTTCTATTAACGATGAGTTTGCTAAAAACTTAGGAGCAAAAGATTTAAGTGATCTTAAATTGTTGTTAGAAAAACAAATTAACCAAGAATACAAAAATTCCCTAAACATGCTTTCCAAAAAACAAATCCTTGATCAGATTGAAAAATATAAAGTTAGTGAAATACCTCAAAATTTAGTAGATCAAGAAATGAAGATTATTTCTGAGGGGCTAAAAGAAGATGAAGTAAAGAAAAAGGCAAAAGAATTTGAAAAAAAAGCAATACAAAGAATTAAAGTTGGATTAGTTCTTAATGAATTTGGAGAAGCTAATAAAATAAAAATTGAAGAAAATGAAATACAAGCAGAAATACAAAAACAATTGAGAATGATGCCTGGTCAAGAAAAGTTTTTAATGGAATATTATCAAAAAAATCCGTCAGCTGTAGCAAGTTTAAGAGGAAATGTTTACGAAGAGAAAATTATTGAGGCTATAAAATCTAAAGCAAAAACTAATAAAAAAAAAGTTAACAAAGAAGAGGCTGAAAAAATTTTAAAAGCAGAAAATGAAAAGCAAATGAAATCCTATAATCAAGGTGCTTCTGAGAAGGTTGATGACGTATCAATTGAAAAAAAAGAAACTGAGAAAAAAACAAAAACTATAAAGAAGAAGCCAACCAAGCCAAAAAAAGTTAGCAAAAAGTAATCACAAGTTGTATAAGTATAACGAATCGATATATGAATAAAATAGATGAACATATGAACACTTTAATACCCATGGTGGTAGAACAGTCTAGTCGTGGTGAACGTGCTTATGATATTTATTCAAGATTACTTAAAGAAAGAATTGTTTTTTTAACTGGACCAATAAATGATCAAGTTGCATCGTTGGCAACTGCACAACTTCTTTTCTTAGAATCGGAAAATCCAAAAAAAGATATTTTTTTTTATATAAATAGTCCTGGAGGACTTGTTACAGCTGGTATGGGTATTTATGATACTATGCAATTTATTAAACCAGACGTATCCACTTTATGTATAGGTCAAGCTGCGTCAATGGGGTCATTCTTACTTGCTGCTGGATCTAAAGGAAAAAGATTCTCGTTGCCTAATGCAAGAGTTATGGTTCATCAACCCTCTGCAGGATTTCAGGGACAAGCAACAGATATCGAAATTCACGCAAATGAGGTTTTATCTTTGAAGAAAAGGCTGAATGAGATTTATTCAAAGCACACCGGGAAGTCAGTCGAAGAAATTAAATCTGCTTTAGAGCGCGACAATTTTATGACACCACAAGCGGCCAAGGATTTTGGTTTAATAGACAAAGTTGTAGAAAAAAGAGAATAATTCACAATATATAGTTAAACTGTCAACCTATACTTGATTATATAAAGTCAACTGTAATACAATATTAAAATTGATTCGTTTAAAAAAAAATGAGCACAAATAATAAAAACATTCTTTATTGTTCCTTTTGTGGAAAAAGTCAGCATGAGGTAAGAAAATTAATAGCTGGTCCGACAGTTTTCATATGTGATGAGTGTGTTGAATTGTGTATGGATATTATAAAAGAAGAGAGCAAAGATACATTTGTAAAACATCAAGACGGACTACCTTCGCCAAAAGAAATATGCTCAATACTTGATGACTATGTAATTGGACAAAAGCATGCAAAAGAAGTTTTATCTGTTGCTGTGCATAATCATTATAAAAGACTTAATTACGAGTCTAAAACTAGTAAAAATGTTGAGTTAGCAAAGTCAAATATTTTATTGGTTGGCCCAACTGGCTGTGGAAAAACTCTTTTGGCACAAACATTAGCCAGAATTTTAGATGTACCGTTTACCATGGCTGATGCAACAACTTTGACTGAAGCTGGATATGTTGGTGAAGATGTTGAAAATATAATACTTAAATTGTTACAAGCAGCTGATTATAATGTTGAAAAAGCTCAAAGAGGAATTGTTTACATAGATGAAGTAGATAAAATAAGTAGAAAATCAGAAAATCCATCTATAACCAGGGATGTATCAGGAGAAGGTGTGCAACAAGCATTATTAAAGATAATGGAAGGCACTATAGCGAGTGTGCCACCACAAGGTGGAAGAAAACATCCACAACAAGAATTTTTACAAGTTGATACTACAAATATTTTATTTGTTTGTGGGGGAGCTTTTGCTGGACTTGATAGAATAATTTCTCAAAGAAACAAAGGAACTGCAATTGGTTTTGGAGCTGAAGTTAAAAGTATTGAAGAGAAAAAAACTGGTGAATTAATGAAAACACTTGAGCCAGAGGATTTATTAAAATACGGTTTAATACCAGAATTTATTGGAAGACTTCCAATAATCGCAACACTTGAGGATTTAGATGAAAAATCACTTGTTAAAATTTTGCAAGAACCAAAAAATTCTTTGATTAAACAGTACCAAGAATTATTTAAATTAGAGGGAGCGAAACTAACTTTTAAAGATAATGCTGTAATAGAAATAGCTTTAAAAGCAATTTCAAAAAAAACTGGCGCTAGAGGATTAAGGTCAATACTTGAAAATATATTATTAAAAACAATGTTTGAATTACCTAGTTTGGACAATGTTGAGGAAGTAATAGTAGATTCGGGTGCGGCCAAAGGACTTTCACAGCCAATTATTGTGCATTCTAAAAATGCTCAAAATAAAAACAAGTCTACAAAAACCACAGCTGCATAACAACCGATATAATAAAGTCTAAATATCTATTGCAATATTTATATTTATATCCATATTAATGTCATGGAAATTAAACATAATTTACCACTATTACCATTACGAGATATTGTAGTATTTCCAAGTATGGTAATACCTCTTTTTGTGGGAAGAGATAAATCGATCTCTGCATTAAATGAAGTAATGCAATCTGGGAAAAAACTAATACTAGTAACACAAAAAAATTCTGAAGTTGATGATCCTAAAAAAAACGATATTTTTACATACGGTTGTGAAAGTAACATTTTACAACTCTTAAAATTACCTGACGGAACCGTTAAAGTTTTAGTGGAAGGATTTAAGAGAGTGAAGATAACTGATTTTAAAGACGAAGAAAAATTTATAAATTGTAGTTTTGAGTATTTTAATGACGTTTATGATAAAAATGATGATTTAATTACTTTAGCTGGAACTGCTTTAAAAAGACTTGAAAAACTTTCGTCAATAAATAAGAAGATTTCAAATGAAACTATATCAAGCATCAAAGATCTCAAGGATGCTTCCAAGATTGCTGATAATATTGCATCTCATTTAAATACTACTATTTCTGAAAAACAGCAACTGTTTGAGACTGCAGACGTAAAAAAAAGACTGAACGCTGTTATCAAAATAATGGATAATGAAACCAGTATAATAGGAGTTGAAAAAAGAATTCGTGGTAGAGTTAAAACACAGATGGAAAAAACCCAAAGAGAGTATTATTTAAATGAACAACTTAAAGCTATTCAAAAAGAATTGGGTGAAATTGAGGATGGAAAAGACGAGACGTCAAATTTAAACAAAGCTATCTTAAAAGCAAAAATGCCAAAAGAAGTTCAAAAAAAATGTATGTCTGAGCTTAAAAAATTAAGAAGCATGAGTCCCATGTCTGCTGAGGCAACAGTTGTGAGAAATTATTTAGATTGGATGATAGATTTACCATGGCATAAAAAAGATAAAGTTGACATAGATTTAAACAAGGCTCTAAAAATTTTAGATGAGGATCATTTTGGTTTGGATAAAGTGAAAGAGAGAATTATTGAATTTTTAGCAGTTCAAAAAAGAATGGAAAAAATTAAAGGTCCTATTTTATGTTTAGTTGGCCCTCCAGGTGTTGGAAAAACTTCACTTGGAAAATCAATTGCCAAAGCTACCAATAGACAATTTGTCAGAATTTCATTAGGTGGCATCAGGGATGAGGCTGAGGTTAGAGGACATAGAAGAACCTACATCGGCTCTTTGCCAGGCAAGATAATACAAATGATGAAAAAAGCTGGTACAAAAAATCCATTATTTTTATTAGATGAAATTGACAAAGTTGGAAATGATTATAGAGGAGATCCATCTTCAGCATTGTTAGAGGCCCTAGATCCAGAGCAAAATACTACTTTTAATGATCATTATTTAGAGGTTGATTATGACTTGTCTGATGTAATGTTTGTAACAACAGCTAATACTCTAAACATCTTACCACCTTTATTAGACAGAATGGAGGTAATAAGAATACCTGGATATACTGAGGACGAAAAAATAAACATTGCTGATAAATTTCTTTTACCTAAAGCCATAAAAGAAAATGGGGTTAAAGAAGGTGAAATGGAAATAAAAGATGGAACCTTAAAACAAATAATAAGAAATTATACTAGAGAGTCAGGTGTAAGAAATCTAGAGAGAGAAATATTTAAAGTATCAAGAAAGGTTGTAAAAAAAATTGTAAACTCTGAGGAGATCACTGTCAAAATTAATGACAAAAATCTGAGCGATTTTTTAGGTGTGAAGAAGTTTAAATTTGGAGAGCTAGAGAGCAATAACAAAGTAGGCATTGTTACAGGTTTAGCTTGGACAGAATTTGGAGGAGAGATTTTAAAAATAGAAACTGTTAATATGCCTGGTAAGGGAAGAATGCAAATTACAGGAAAATTAGGCGATGTGATGCAAGAGTCAGTAAAAGCTGCTAAATCATACGTTAGATCAAAGAGTTTAGACTTTGGAATTATACCACCAGTCTTTGAGAAAAAAGATTTTCATATTCATGTGCCGGAAGGGGCAACACCAAAGGACGGTCCCTCAGCTGGGATAGCTATGGTAACTTCAATAGTATCTTCAATAACTAATATATCAGTAAGAAGAGATTTAGCTATGACAGGCGAAGTTACAATAACGGGTCAAGTATTACCAATCGGTGGATTAAAGGAAAAATTATTAGCTGCTCATAGAGCAGGTATAAAGGAAGTATTGATACCCAAAGAGAATGAGAAAGATCTTGCAGATATTCCAAAAAAAGTGAAGGAAGATATTAAAATTACATCTGTTGAGGTGGTTGAAGATGTTTTAAAAATTGCACTAACGAAAGAGTTAAAAAGAGTGGAGTGGGTTGAAGTTGAAAAAATTTCATCTGAAAAGAAAAAAGATGAAACTCAAGCTAGTATTCAATAAATAGTAATTTACTTTAATTAAACCTTGTTGTATTAGTACCGAACATTTTGGGCGGTTAGCTCAGTTGGTAGAGCATCTCGTTTACACCGAGGGGGTCAAAGGTTCGAGTCCTTTACTGCCCACCAAAATGGGGGTGTAGCTCAATTGGTTAGAGCATCCGCCTGTCACGCGGAAGGCTGCGGGTTCGAGTCCCGTCACTCCCGCCATTTAGTTGATAATTATTATCAATTAAACTGGATTATATGGTGAAATGTGACCTAAACATCTCTTACAATTACAGCAAAAAAAACTATATATATTATCCATGAGTTCAGAATTTTTAAAAGATTATTTTCCGATAATGCTATTTTTGTTTATAGCATTAGGACTGAGTATTGGGTTTATTGTTTTAAATTTTGTTTTTTCTCCAAAAAATCCTGACCCTGAAAAATTATCTGCTTACGAGTGTGGCTTTGAGCCATTTAATGATTCAAGAATGGAATTTGATGTCCGTTTTTACTTAGTTGCAATTTTATTTATTATTTTTGACTTAGAGATAGCTTTTCTTTTTCCTTGGGCAATTTCTTTAGGAACAATTGGTTTTTATGGATATCTTTCAATGCTGGTTTTTCTTTTTATATTAACTGTTGGATTTATATATGAATGGAAAAAAGGTGCACTAGACTGGGAATAAAATGATTAACAGCGAAAAAGAAAAACAGATACCTGACGAATTTAAACAATTAGCGAAAGATTTTGCAGACAAAGGTTTTATCACAACATCTTTTGATAATTTAGTTAATTGGGCAAGAACAGGCTCACTTCATTGGATGACATTTGGTCTTGCATGTTGTGCTGTAGAGATGATGCAAACTTCTATGCCAAGATATGATTTGGAAAGATTTGGCGCAGCGCCTCGTGGATCCCCAAGACAATCAGATGTTATGATAGTTGCCGGTACATTGACTAACAAAATGGCTCCAGCATTAAGAAAAGTCTATGATCAAATGCCAGAACCTAGATATGTTATTTCAATGGGCAGTTGTGCAAATGGTGGAGGTTATTACCATTATTCATATTCTGTTGTAAGAGGATGTGATAAGATTGTACCAGTTGATATTTATGTACCTGGATGCCCGCCCTCTGCAGAGGCACTTTTATATGGAATAATGCAACTCCAAAAAAAAATCCGTAACAACGGATCTTTAGAAAGATAAAAAGATGGTTACATTGCAAAATTTAGAAAAAAAAATTAATTCTGAGCTTACTACAAAAATTAATAGTTCTAAGATCAAACATTCACAAATTTATTTAAACATTGATAGCGAAGATTTAATAGATGTAATACTTTTTATAAAAAATAACCAGAGTACAAAATTTAAACAATTAATAGATATTACAGCAGTAGACTACCCACAAAGCGACAAAAGATTTAAATTAGTTTACTTATTTTTAAGTCATGAATTTAATTCAAGGTTAATTTTAGAAACTTTCATAAATGAAGATGAAGTAGTACCAACAGTTACTAAAATATATCCAGCAGCAAATTGGATGGAAAGAGAAGTTTTTGATATGTATGGGATAAAATTTAAAGATCACCCTGACCTAAGAAGAATTTTAACAGATTATGGATTTGAGGGTTACCCGCTTAGAAAAGATTTTCCTTTAACCGGTCATAATGAAGTTAGATACAGTGAAGATGAAAAGAAAGTTATTTATGAGCCTGTAAAACTTGAACAGAATTACAGAAATTTTGACTATGAAAGCCCTTGGGAAGGAACAAAATATATAAACAAAAATACTAAAGATTAATAATGCCCAAACAATCAAAAACTCTTAATCTAAATTTTGGCCCTCAACATCCTGCTGCTCATGGAGTTTTGAGATTAATATTGGAGTTAGATGGAGAGGTAGTTGAGAAAGCTGATCCTCATATAGGTTTGTTACATAGAGGAACAGAAAAATTAATAGAACATAAAACTTATTCCCAAGCAGTACCTTATTTTGACAGACTTGATTATGTTGCGCCGATGAATCAAGAACATGCTTTTGCTTTAGCAATTGAAAAAATATTAAAAATAGAGGTACCTATTAGAGCACAATATATAAGAGTGTTGTTTTGTGAAATAGGAAGGATATTGAGTCACATTTTAAACATCACAACACAGGCCTTGGATGTCGGGGCATTAACACCGTCATTGTGGGGATTCGAGGAACGAGAAACACTAATGACATTTTATGAGAGGGTTTCAGGATCCAGACTGCATGCTAATTATTTTAGAGCTGGAGGAGTACACAAAGATTTACCTAGGGGCTTAGATAATGATATTTCTGATTTTATTAAAAAATTTCCTAAAATTATTGATGATTTAGAAACGTTACTGACTGATAACAGAATTTTTAAACAGAGAAATGTTGATATAGGAATAGTGAGTAAGCAAGATGCACTCGATTATTCCTTTTCCGGTGTTATGTTAAGAGGATCAAATGTTGCATGGGATTTGAGAAAATCACAACCATATGATTGTTATGAACAAATGGAGTTTAATATCCCAGTTGGAACTAATGGAGATTGTTATGATAGATATTTATGCAGAGTTGAAGAAATGAGAGAGAGTGTGAAAATAATTGATCAATGTTTAAAAAATATGCCCAAAGGACCAATAAAAGCATTAGATGGAAAAATTTCTGCGCCACCAAAAAAAATATTGAAAGAGTCTATGGAAGCTTTAATTCATCACTTTAAATTGTTTACTGAAGGATATAGGGTCGATAAAGATGAAATCTATACAGCTGTAGAAGCACCAAAAGGAGAGTTTGGTGTATACCTTATTTCAGATGGATCAAGTAAGCCATATAAATGTAAAATTAGAGCACCTGGTTTTTCGCATCTTCAGGCTATGGATTATTTAATTAAGGGTCACATGTTAGCTGACGTCCCCGCGGTACTGGGGTCGTTAGACATAGTATTCGGAGAAATTGACAGATGAGTATTAAAAAAATATCAAAGTATCAGCCTGAGAAATTTGAATTTAATGAAAACAATTTAAAGATCTCAAAAGAAATTATTTCAAAATATCCAGAAGGAAAACAAAAAAGTGCAGTTATGTCACTGTTATATCTTGTGCAAAATCAGAATCAAAATTGGATACCACTTGCAGCTATGAAGTATATAGCAAAGCTATTACATATGCCGTACATTAAAGTTTATGAAGTGGCAACATTTTACTCAATGTATAATTTAACCCCAGTTGGAAAATATTTTTATCAGGTATGCACCACAACTCCATGTATGTTGAGAGGAGCATATAAACTAGTTGAGGCATGTAAAGAAAAAATATCAAAAAATGAAAATGAAATTTCCGAAGATGGGAACTGTTCATGGGTTGAGGTTGAATGTCTAGGTGCATGTGTAAATGCACCAATGATACAAATTAATGAAAACTATTATGAAGATTTAAGTAAAGATAAGCTATTAAAAATCATAGATGAGACTAAAAATGGTAAACAGCCAAAACCTGGCTCGTATAAAGGTAGATTTAATTCAGCTCCTGAGACAGAAAGAACCACATTAAATAATTTAAAAAATGCTTGAAGATAAAGACAGAATTTTTCAGAACTTATACGGTGACAACGGTATTGACGTAGAGTCTTCCAAGTTGAGAGGAGATTGGGTAGATACAAAAGAAATTTGTTCAAAAGGTAAAAACTGGATAATAGATGAAATTAAATCCTCTGAACTCAGGGGTAGAGGTGGGGCAGGATTCCCTACAGGATTAAAATGGTCTTTTGCACCAAAAGAAATAACAAAGCCACATTACTTGGTTATAAATGCAGATGAGTCAGAACCAGGCACATGTAAAGACCGAGATATTCTTAGATTTGAACCACAAAAATTAATAGAGGGTTGTTTAATTGCATCTTACGCAGTGGGTGCACACAAATGTTATATTTATATAAGAGGTGAATATTTCAATGAAGGACAAAATTTACAAAAATCAATTAACGAGGCATATGAAAAAAAATTAATTGGTAAAAACGCATGTGGCACTGGTTGGGATTTAGATATTTATATACATTATGGAGCTGGTGCGTACATTTGTGGTGAAGAAACAGCTTTATTAGAGAGTATTGAGGGAAACAAGGGTCAACCAAGACTGAAACCTCCATTCCCCGCATTAATTGGTTTGTATGGTTGTCCAACAATTGTAAATAATGTGGAGACAATTGCAGTTGTTCCGACAATTTTAAGAAAAGGCGCAAAATGGTTTGCAGGCTTAGGCAGACCAAAAAATACTGGAACTAAAATCTTTTGTATTTCAGGTAACGTGAACAAACCATGTAATGTTGAGGAGGAAATGGGGGTTTCATTAAAAGAGTTGATTGAAAAGCATGCGGGAGGAGTAGTAGGTGGTTGGGAAAATCTTAAAGCAGTAATTCCTGGTGGTTCATCAATGCCAATGTTGCCAAAAGAGACGTGTGATACAATAAAAATGGATTTCGACTCTTTGGTTGAACAGAAAAGTGGTCTTGGTACTGCTGGCATAATTGTGATTAACCAAGATCAAGATATTATTGCATGCATGGCGAGAATAGCAAGATTTTATAAGCATGAGAGTTGCGGCCAATGTACTCCTTGTAGAGAAGGGTCTGGTTGGATGTGGAGAATGTTAGAGAGAATGAAAAATAATGAGGCATCAAGAGAAGAAATAGAAATGTTAGAAGATGTAACTAAACAAATTGAGGGACACACAATATGTGCATTCGGAGAAGGATCATCATGGCCAGTACAAGGTCTTTTAAGACATTTCAAAAAAGAGATTATAAAAAGAAATAATTTCAATCCATTAGTAAATACAAATAAAAATATTCCATATTTAGTAGATCAACACTTGTTAGATAAAGAAAATGCTTAAATTAAAAATTAATGACAAAGAAATTGAAGTCGAAGAAGGATTAACTGTCCTTCAAGCGTGCGAAGCTGCAGGTGTTGAAATACCAAGATTTTGTTACCACGAAAGACTATCAATTGCTGGAAACTGTAGGATGTGTCTAGTTGAAATGGAAAAATCTCCTAAACCTATAGCGTCTTGCGCGATGCCTGCCACTGATGGAATGAATATTAAAACTAATACTCCACTTGTAGAAAAAGCAAGAAAAGGAGTTATGGAATTTCTACTTGTTAATCATCCTTTAGACTGTCCAGTTTGTGACCAAGGAGGCGAATGCGATCTTCAAGATCAATCAATGTATTATGGTCTTGATAAATCAAGGTTTAAAGAAAATAAAAGATATGTTTCAGATAAGTATATGGGCCCACTTATAAAAACTCAAATGACTAGATGTATACATTGCACTAGATGTATTAGATTTGCTACGGAAGTTGCTGGTGTACCAGAACTAGGTGCGATAGGTCGAGGTGAAGATATGCAAATCACAACTTACCTAGAGAAAGCGATGGAGTCAGAATTATCAGCTAATGTTGTAGATCTTTGTCCTGTTGGAGCTTTGACATCAAAACCGTACGTTTTTGAGGCAAGACCCTGGGAATTAAAAAAAACCGAAACAATTGATGTGATGGATGCAGTTGGATCAAATATAAGAGTTGATTCATATGGATGGGAAGTGAAAAGAGTACTTCCTAGAAACAACGATGATATAAATGAAGAATGGATATCAGATAAAACAAGATATGCATGCGATGGATTAAAAAATCAAAGACTTGATACACCTTATGTAAAAATTGATGATCAGTTTAAAAAGATAACATGGAAAGAGGCTTACGATATTTTAACGAAAAAAATTGCAAATGTTTTACCAGATAAAATTGCAGGACTTACAGGTGATCTCACAGATATGGAGACAATGTATATCGTTAAAGAATTTTTTGAAAAAACAATCAAATCGCCGAACCTAGATTGTAGGTCTGATCATATATATGTAGATAATAGCAATAGGTCAAACTACATATTCAATCCAACTTTAAATGGAATAGAACAGAGTGATTTAGTAGTTATTATTGGTGCCAATCCAAGGTTTGAAGCAACTATTTTAAATTCAAGAATAAGAAAATCTTATTTAAATAATAATTTACAAATTTTTAGTTATGGAGACGTTGGAAATTTGACTTATCCATACAAAATTTTACCAAACGATACCTCAGAAATTAAATCATTAGTTGATGGAGATAGTCAATTAAGTAAAAAAATAATTTCAGCTAAAAAACCAATAGTTATTCTCGGTCAATCTTTTTTTAAAATAAAATCAGCTCAAACTTTATTTGATCAATTGAATAATTTTTTAAAATCAAATGGTAAGATAAACAATGAATGGAATTCAATAGGAGTTATTTCAAATCACTCAGCAACTGTTGGTGCATACGATTTAGATTTAATTAATAATGAAAGTAGCAGGAATATAACTTTAGATAAAATTCAAAATAACACAAATGAAATTTTATTTTTATTTGGACAAGACAATTTAAATTTTACAAAAAAAAATGAATTCGTTGTTTATATAGGAACGCATGGAGATAAAGGTGCTGAAATGTCGGATCTAATTTTACCTGGAGCTGCCTACACAGAAAAAGAATCGCACTATACAAATCTAGAGGGTAAACTACAAAAAACGTATAAAGCTTCCTACCCACCAGGCGATGCATTAGAGGATTGGGAAATTGTAAATAAATTGTCCGAATTAATCAAAAGAAAAAAATTATTTAAAAATAAAAATGAACTTATTGATAGCATGATTAATTATTTGAAATTAAAAAAAGACAAAGGATCAAATACTTTGGAAAAGTCAAAAAATGAATTTGTAAATGAAAAAATTGCTATAAGTGAAATGGATTATTATTATAGCAATGTAATTGCAAGAGCCTCAAAAACTATGTCCGAATGTAAAAATAGTCTACTAAAACTTATGAAAACAGGAACTGATGGATAATATATGGAATATTTTTATACACTAATCTCGGAAACATATAAAATTTTATTCTTATTATTGCCGTTGTTAACAGCAGTCGCAATGATTGTATGGTTGGACAGAAGAGTTTGGGCATTTGTTCAAAAAAGAAAAGGGCCAAACGTTGTTGGCCCATTTGGTTTATTCCAATCTTTAGCAGACGCTCTAAAATATATCTTTAAAGAAATTATTATACCAGCTAGCTCAAACAAAATAGTTTTTATACTTGCTCCTATAACAACTATGACATTAGCTTTAATTTCATGGGCTGTTATTCCATTTAGTGAAGATTTTGTTTTAGCAAATATAAATGTTGGGATTTTATATTTATTCGCAATCTCTTCTTTAGGCGTTTACGGTATTATCATGGGTGGCTGGGCGTCAAATTCAAAATATCCATTTTTAGGTGCAATTAGATCTGCTGCACAGATGGTTTCATATGAAGTATCTATTGGAGTGATAATTATAAATGTTCTACTTTGTGTTGGATCTTTAAATCTTACAGATATAGTTTTGGCACAAGATAAAATATGGTTTGTTATACCTTTATTTCCAATGTTTGTTATTTTTTTTATATCTGCATTAGCAGAGACAAATCGTCCTCCATTTGATTTACCAGAGGCTGAAGCAGAATTAGTTGCGGGTTATCAAACTGAATATTCAGGCATGATGTATGCAATGTTTTGGTTAGGAGAGTATGCAAATATTTTACTTATGTGTGCGATGGGGACTATATTATTTTTAGGTGGTTGGTTGTCACCAATTAATATTTATCCATTTGATATAGTGCCACCAGCGTTGTGGTTTATAATTAAAATCCTTCTATTATTTATTCTTTTTGCATTAGTAAAAGCAATTGTACCAAGATATAGGTATGATCAACTTATGAAATTAGGTTGGAAAATATTTTTACCTTTTTCATTAATATGGGTAGTTTTAACTGCGGGTTTTTTACTTTATTTTGATTTATTGCCAAAGGTTTAATTTATGAAAATTTCTAGAATATTAAAAACTATATTCATGTTAGATTTCTTAACTGCTTTAATAGTTGCAATAAAAGAGGCTTTCAAAGATAAAAAAACTCTAAATTATCCTTTTGAAAAAGGTAAGATTAGCCCTAGAGCAAGAGGAGAGCATGCTTTAAGAAGATATCCAAATGGAGAAGAAAGATGTATAGCATGTAAATTGTGCGAAGCTGTATGTCCTGCACAGGCAATAACAATAGAGTCAGAACAAAGAGATGATGGTAGCAGAAAGACCACAAGATATGATATCGATATGTTAAAATGTATATACTGCGGATTGTGTGAAGAGTCATGCCCAGTAGATGCAATCGTACAAGGACCAAATTTTGAATTCGCAACAGAAACAAGAGAAGAATTATATTACAATAAGGAAAAATTACTCGAAAATGGAGATAGATGGGAAAATGTTTTAGCCGCAAACATAAAGGCAGATAATCCTTATAGGTAATTAATGATGGCACACGCCTTTTTTTTTTATTTTTTTTCATTTATTGCAGTTGTGTCTGCAATTATGGTGACTGTTTCAAAAAATACAGTGCATTCAGTTTTCTTTTTAATTTTAGATTTCATTAGTATTTCAAGCTTATTTATAATGATAGGTGCTGAATTTTTAGGAATGATAATGCTCATTGTTTATGTTGGAGCTGTTGCTGTTTTATTTTTATTTGTAGTTATGATGTTAAATGTGGCAAAACAAAAAAATACTTGGTTTAAATCCTCAACTAATTCTGCACATATACCAATTGGTCTTCTAGTAAGTATAATTATTTTTTTTGAGGTAATCATTGTAATTGGTGGCTGGAAATATAAACCCGAATTATCCAATAAAATAGTTATTTCAGATGTTACTAATACTCATTCAATTGGAAATGTCTTATATACTGATTACATACACCTCTTCCAATTATCAGGAATGGTATTACTCGTTGCTATGATTGGTGCAATTGTTCTTACATTTAGAAAAAGGGAGGGTTTAAAAAGGCAAAGTTATTTTAAGCAATTATCAAGAGAAAGAAATGAAGGTGTGTCGCTTATAAACGTAAAATCTCACCAAGGAGTTAAAATAGATGATTGAAATTGGAATAGGTCACTATCTGACATTAGGTGCAATAATTTTTCTTATTGGAATAGTAGGAATATTTCTAAATAGAAAAAATATAATTGTGATTCTTATGAGCATCGAATTAATCCTTCTAGCTGTAAATATTAATCTTGTATCATTTTCTATATATATGAATGATATAAGCGGACAAATCTTTACTCTATTTATTCTGACGGTTGCGGCAGCGGAAGCAGCAATAGGTCTTGCGATAATTGTAGTTTACTACAGAAACTCTGGAACGATACGAGTAGAGGAAATAGAGAAATTGAAAGGTTAGTGTGGAATATCTTATTTTATTTTTACCATTAGTTGCAGCAATTATATCGGGTTTTTTTAACAAAATTATTGGAGAAAAATTTTGTAATTATATTACTTGTTTGTTTACAACTATAAGCGCAATTTTATCAATCATTATTTTCTATTATGTAATTGTAAACGGATATGAAAATAATTTAATTATTGCCAAATGGATAAATTCTGGAAGCCTTGAAGTGAATTGGTCTATCAAAATAGATGCGCTGTCAGCTGTTATGCTTGTGGTTGTCAATTTAATTTCTTCATTAGTGCACATTTATTCAATTGGATACATGTCTCATGATCCACACAAACCAAGATTTATGGCTTATTTGTCATTATTTACTTTCGCAATGTTAACTCTAGTAACTTCTGATAATTTTTTGCAATTATTTTTTGGTTGGGAAGGTGTCGGTCTTTGCTCGTATTTTTTAATTGGTTTTTGGTTTAAAAAAAACTCTGCAAACTCTGCAGCCATTAAAGCTTTTTTGGTAAATAGAGTTGGAGATTTTGGTTTTGCATTAGGAATATTTTTAATCTTTTATTTATTTGGAACAGTAAATTATAACGAAGTTTTTCAACAAATCAATTTGTTCACGAATGATGAATTAAATTTTTTAGGTATTAAAATTAATAGCATAGATCTTGTTTGCATATTGTTATTTATTGGTGCAATGGGTAAATCAGCTCAATTTTTTCTACACACATGGCTGCCAGATGCTATGGAAGGACCTACTCCCGTATCTGCATTAATTCATGCTGCTACAATGGTAACAGCTGGAGTATTTTTAGTTGTTAGATGTTCGCCAATTTTTGAATATTCTGAGTTTGCATTATCGATTGTAACAATTATTGGAATGACAACTTCTATATTTGCAGGAAGTGTTGCATTGGTACAAGATGATATAAAAAAAATTATCGCTTATTCAACCTGCAGCCAACTTGGCTACATGTTTTTTGCTACTGGCGTAGGTGCATATAACGTTGCTATGTTTCATTTATTTACTCATGCATTTTTTAAGGCATTACTATTTTTAGGTGCGGGATCTGTAATTCACGCGTTTCATGAAGAACAAAATATTAATAATATGGGAGGAGTAAAAAATAAACTTCCAATTACTTATACATTAATGTTAGTTGGTACTCTTGCTCTTACAGGTTTCCCTTTATTGTCTGGTTTTTTCTCTAAAGATGCAATTATAGAGTTTGCCTTCTTAAAGGATAGTTCATTAGGATATTATGCGGCAGCAATAGGGATATTTACTGCTTTGTTAACATCAATTTACTCTTGGAGATTAATATTTAAAACTTTTCATGGAGATTTTAATAATCGGTCAATAAAAATCGAT
Source organism: uncultured Pelagibacteraceae bacterium (assembly GCA_902536765.1). Lineage (GTDB taxonomy): Bacteria > Pseudomonadota > Alphaproteobacteria > Pelagibacterales > Pelagibacteraceae > Pelagibacter. The sequence goes on along the minus strand of CACAYM010000004.1, from coordinate 109,154 downwards.
GAAATTCAAGAATCACCAATGGTTATGACAATTCCTCTTGTAATTCTGGCTATTGGCTCAATTTTTTCAGGTTATTTTTTTAAAGATCTATTTATAGGTTTTGAAAAAAGTTACCAGTTCTGGAGTTCTTCAATTTTTTTTCTAGAACCTTTGAGTAGCGAACATCCGCCTAAATGGTTTATATTTTTAACACCTACATTAGTTACATTTTCAATACCTATTGCTTATTATTTTTTTGTTAAGAGAAAAGATTTACTTCCATTAATAGTTGATGGAAACCGGCCTTTATATAATTTTTTAAAAAAAAAATGGTACTTTGATGAAATTTACGAATTTTTATTCGTGAGTAGTTTAAAAAAAATTGGTTTTTATTTTTGGAAAAAAATCGATGGTCTTGTAATTGATAGATTTGGTCCAGATGGTATATCGAACTTAATAAAAATTCTATCTAACAAAGCAGTTAAGTTCCAAAGTGGATTTATCTATCAATATGCATTTATAATGTTAGTCGGTTTTTCTGCATTATTAACTTACTTAATCATAAAATAATGAATATACCAATTTTATCTTTGCTAATATGTATTCCAACTATTGGAGCACTATTTATTCTTTTTACAAAATCAACAGAAAAATATAATAGTCATAAATATATTTCTATTTTCATCAGTTTAATTAATTTAATCTTATCTATTTATCTTTGGTATAAATTTGATAATTCAATATCATCTTTTCAATTTGTTGAAAATAGAGAATGGATTTATGGTTTCATAAATTATAAAGTAGGAATAGATGGTATATCAATCCTATTTGTAGTTCTTACAACTTTTATTACTCCTTTGTGCATATTATCAGTAAATAGTACTATTAAAAATCGCCTGAAGGATTTTCTTATTGCCATATTGATAATGGAAAGTTTAATGATTGGTGTTTTCTGCTCTTTAGATCTAGTTGTTTTTTATTTATTTTTTGAGGGAGGTTTAATACCTATGTTTTTGATTATTGGAATATGGGGCGGTGAAAGAAGAGTTTATTCAGCTTTTAAATTTTTTCTATATACACTGCTCGGTTCAGTTCTAATGCTTGTTGCTATAATTTATATTTATTGGATCTCCGGAACAACAGATGTTGAAAAACTTTACAAAATTGGTATAGATGCCAAATATCAAAAAATTTTGTGGTTAGCTTTTTTTAGCTCGTTTGCTGTTAAAACACCAATGTGGCCAGTTCACACATGGCTTCCAGATGCTCATGTGGAAGCCCCAACTGCTGGCTCGGTTCTATTAGCAGCAATTCTTCTTAAAATGGCTGGATATGGCTTTATAAGATTTTCTATAGGTTTATTTCCAATTGGTTCGGAGTACTTTATCTCTTTAGTTTATATATTAAGTCTTATTGCAATTATTTATACATCATTAGTCGCGCTAATGCAGGAAGATATGAAAAAATTAATAGCATATTCCTCGGTTGCACACATGGGTTTTGTTACGCTTGGAATTTTTACTATGACACAACAAGGTTTGGAAGGAAGTATTTTTCAAATGATAAGTCATGGAATAATTTCAGCTGCATTATTTTTGTGCGTAGGGGTTATTTATGAAAGAATGCATACTAGAGAGATTAAAAGATATGGTGGAATAGTTGATGTTATGCCTAAATATTCAATAGTTTTAATGATTTTTACACTCGGAGCTCTTGGTCTGCCAGGCACAACAGGCTTCATCGGAGAATTTTTAATACTTATAGGTGCTTTTAAAGATAATTTTTTGGTCGCTGTAGTTGCAAGTTTTGGAGTGATACTTGGCGCAGCATATATGCTTTGGTTATATAAAAGAGTTGTTTTTGGTGAACTTAAAAATAAAGATTTAAAAAATTTAGTAGATTTAAACAAACCAGAAATTATTATTTTGACTTCATTAGCGGTACCGAGTTTATATTTTGGATTTTATCCTGAGCCTTTGATTAATACAGTAGAGGTATCAGTAAGTAATTTAATAAATAACTATAATGCAAATTTAGAAATATACACTGCTAAAAGCCAATGATATCTGATATATATTATGTAATACCTGAAATATTTTTATCCTTAAGTCTAATGTTTTTACTTCTTTTAGGCGTTTTTAAAAAAAATAGCTCATCGACAGTATATAATTTAACTTTATTAATATTAATAATATCAATTCCTTTGATTTTAAATGTACCATCTGGACCAGAAATCTTAATATTTAATGACAGTTATAAAATAGATTATTTATCAAGTTTTATAAAAATATTAATTATAATTTCAACATTATTTGTTTTGTTAACTTCTTCACAGTATCTCAAAGTAACTAAAATATATAATATAGAATATCCAATATTAATTCTCAGTTCCATTCTTGGAATGGTGGTGATGGTAAGCTCAAATGATCTAATAGTATTTTATATAGGACTTGAATTACAATCTTTAGCTTTATATGTATTAGCATCTTTTAATAGAGATAATGTATTATCCTCAGAATCGGGTTTAAAATATTTTGTGCTTAGCGCTTTATCATCAGGTTTACTTTTATATGGTTGTTCTTTAGTCTATGGATTTTCCTCATCAACTAATTTTTCGCAAATTTCATTTAATTACGATCAATCAGCACAAGGTATAATATTTGGGATGGTATTTATTTTAGTAGGCTTAGCATTTAAAATTTCTGCAGTCCCTTTTCATATGTGGGCTCCAGATGTTTACCAAGGATCACCAACATCAGTTACATTATTTTTTGCGATTTTGCCAAAAATTGCTGCATTAACAGTTTTTATTAGATTTTTGTACACTCCATTTGTAAATTTAATTGATCAATGGCAAACAATAATTATTTTCTTATCAATTGCCTCTATGCTTTTTGGTGCTGTCGCAGCTATAGGTCAAAAAAACTTAAAAAGACTAATTGCTTATAGTTCTATTAGTCATATGGGTTATGCATTAGCAGGTTTAACAACTGGCACAAACGAAGGTATACAAAGTTCAGTGTCATACATTTCAATATATTTAGTAATGAACCTTGCGTTTTTCAGTTGTATTTTTATGTTAAAACGTGAGGATAAATATTACGAAAACATAGATGATTTATCTGGATTATCAAAAAATCATCCATTATTATCGTTTTCTCTTCTAATAGTGTTGTTTTCACTGGCAGGAATACCACCATTAGCAGGATTTTTTGCTAAATTTTATATTTTTATGGCAGTAATTGAGCAATCAATGTTTTTCTTAGCAATTGTAGGTTTATTAGCAACTGTTGTCGCTGCATTTTACTATTTAAGATTAATTAAAGTGATATATTTTGATAGTGAAGTTGAGAAATATGACACAAATCACAGTATAGGATTAAAAATATCTTTAATAATTACAACAATTTTAATTTTAATTTATTTTATTTATCCAAATAGCCTTATTAATTTCGTTTCAAAAATTAATCTGGTTTGATGAATTTAAAAAAGTTTTATTATAAAAAAATTAAAAGTACTAACGATAAAGCTATTTTACATATAAGAAAAGGAGTTGAAAAGGGAATTATTGTAGCTGAATTTCAAACTAAAGGGAAGGGTCGTAGAGGCAATAAATGGATTTCATTTAAAGGAAATTTATTTATGACAGTTTTTTTTGAGATACAAAATCAAACCAGTTTAAATAAAATTACGAAAATTAACTGTTTAATTGTACAGAAGTGCTTACAAAAATTTACTGACTATGAAGTAGTTATAAAAAAACCTAATGATATATTAATTAATCAACAAAAAATAAGTGGGATTTTACAGGAAATTATTTTTAAAAAGAAAAAAAGATATTTAGTAATAGGAATTGGAATAAATCTAAATAAAAGCCCAAAAATAAAAAAATATAAGACTAATTTCATTAATTATTTTACAAAAAAAAATGTTACAAAGTTACAAATTTTTAATTTACTGTGTAAGACCTATGAAAAAAAAATTGGCCAATTTAGATAATATATATATTATTGGAGATATAGGAAATACAGATACAAAAATATTTATTTTAAATCAAAATTTAAATAAAATTAAAAAAATATTTTTAAAAACTAAATTAATATCTAAAGCCTATTTAAGTATAAAATTAAATATTTTAAAATATTACAAAATTAAATTTTGTTTATTCTGTAGTGTTGTGCCTCCTGCTTACAAGCAATTAAAAAAATTCCTAAAGCAAAAATACTATACATCATGTAGTGAATTAAAAGATCAAAAATTTTCAGAATTAGTAAAACTTAAAGTAAACAGATCTCAAGTTGGATCAGATAGAATAGCAAATGCTATCAGCATAATTGACAATAAAAATAATTACATAGTTGTAGATTTTGGTACAGCTACAACATTCGATGTGATAATTAAAAATACATATTATGGAGGTGTAATTGCTCCGGGTATATCCTTATCTCTCGGTACTTTAATTAAAAAAGCTTCATTAATACCATCTATAAATCTATCTAGAATTTCAAAAGTTATAGGTAGAAATACAAATCAAGCTGTTAAGGCAGGGTTTTATTGGGGTTATTTAGGTCTAATTGACAACATCATATTAATGATTAAAAGACAGACAAAAAAAAACTTCAAGATTATTTTTACAGGTGGTTACGCTCATATGTTTAAAAAATTAAAAAAAAACAATCCGATTATACTTAAAGACTTAACTATAGATGGTCTTATAAAAGTAATTAAAAATAATTAATGAAAGAAGAACTACTATTTTGTCCTCTAGGTGGATCTGGCGAAATTGGAATGAACATGAATCTTTTTGCCTATGGAAAACCTCGAGAGCAAAAGTGGATTATAGTTGATATCGGCGTTACATTTGCTGATGATACAGTTCCAGGTATAGATTTGATATATCCAGATCCAGGTTTCATTGTAGACAAAAAAGATGATTTGTTAGGTATAGTTCTAACCCACGCTCACGAAGATCATATAGGGGCGATTGCACATATTTGGCCAAAGCTTAATTGTAAAATTTATGCAACCCCTTTCACAGCTGTTCTTATAATAGAGAAATTTAAAGAAAAAAAAATAGACATCACCCCATTTATAAATGTTGTTCAGTTAAATAGTACTTTAGAGCTTTCACCTTTTAAAATTGAATTTATTACACTTACACATTCAATATTAGAGCCCAATGGACTGAGAATTCAAACTCCTGCTGGAAACATTCTTCATACTGGCGACTGGAAAGTTGATCCTAATCCTTTAATTGGAGGTGATATTAATGAAAAAAGATTAAGAGAGATTGGTCAGGACGGAGTGTTAGCAATGATATGTGATTCAACAAACGTTTTTAGTGAAGGTAAATCTGGCTCAGAAGGAGATGTAAGAAAAAGCTTAATGAATATAATGAGTAGATTAAAAAAAAGAATAATTGTAACATCTTTTGCTTCTAATGTTGCAAGAATGGAGACTATCTTTCATTGCGCAAAACAAACTGGTCGAAACATTTCATTAGTTGGTAGATCAATGCATAGAATTTTTAAAGCAGCTAGAAAATGTGGCTACTTAAAAGACATTATTGATCCAATTGACCCCAAAGAGGCAAAAAATTTATCAAGAGAAAAAATTGTTTACTTATGTACTGGTAGTCAGGGTGAACCACTAGGAGCAATGATGAGAATAGCTAAATTTACTCACCCAGATGTATTAATTGAAAAAGGTGATGCAGTTATATTTTCATCGAAAATAATACCTGGAAATGAAAAGAAACTATATAAGCTCCATAATCAATTAGTCAAAGAAGGGCTTGAAGTAATTTCTGAAGAAAACGAATTTGTTCATGTTTCAGGACATCCTAACAGAGAAGATTTAAAAGAAATGTACGATTGGATAAAACCAAATTGTATTATTCCAGTCCACGGCGAACACCGTCATATGATAGAGCATATAAATTTTGCAAAAGAAATGCAGGTCCCTGAAACCGTATTGGTTGAAAATGGTGACATAGTAAAATTATACCCCGGAAAGAAACCAGAGGTTTACGACAGAGCACCCTCAGGTAAACTTTTCGTTGATGGAAGTATAAGTGTAGATGAAGATTTCAAGTCAATTAAAGAAAGAAAAAATTTATCATCTAATGGTTTTTTGGATGTAACAATTCTTATTAATTCTGAGGGTAGCCTTCATGACAGACCAATTTTGACTTTTGTTGGGTTACCAGTACTAGAAAATGATGAATTTAAATTTGGACTTGAAGAGGAAATTGATAAAACAGTAAAAACATTTTCACTTAATAATAAAAAACAAGAGAATAATATAATTGATACTATCAGAGTAGTTTGTAAAAAATATTCAAAAGAAAAAACTGGAAAAAAACCAATAACCAACGTAAATTTAGTAAAAATTTAATTGATTATTTAAATTTAAAGAATTAAATAAATTTATGTTGTTTTCAAAATCATTTATTCCAATACTTAAAAATATCCCTTCTGAAGCAAAAATTAAATCTCATCAACTAATGCTTAGAACAGGAATGATTAAACAATCATCAGCTGGTATTTACTCATGGTTACCTCTTGGTTTTAAAGTTATGAAAAAAATAGAGCAAATAGTTAGAGAGGAACAAGATAATATTGGTGTTCAAGAAATATTAATGCCAACAATACAATCTGCTGAAATTTGGAAAGAAAGCGGCAGATATAAGGATTATGGTGAAGAAATGTTAAGAATTAAAGATAGGCAAGGTCGAGATATGCTTTATGGACCAACTAATGAGGAATTAGTAACAGATATTTTTAGATCAAGTATAAAATCTTACAAATCACTTCCTCAACTTCTTTATCATATACAATGGAAGTTTAGAGATGAATTAAGACCGAGATTTGGGATTATGAGATGCAGGGAATTTTATATGAAAGATGCTTATTCTTTTGATTTAAATGATGATGAAGCACTATTCTCATACAATAAATTTTTTCTTTCTTATTTAAAAACTTTTAAAAGATTGAATTTATCAGCAATTCCTATGGCGGCAGATACAGGACCAATAGGTGGAAATCTTTCTCATGAATTTATCATTTTAGCAGATACTGGCGAAAGTAAAATTTATACTGACAAAAGAGTATTTAATGTTGACAGTGATCAAACAAAAATTGAAAAAAATTCGCTAGCAAATTTAAGAAAAGAATTTGAAAAGTTTTATTCAGTAACAGACGAAAAATATAGTGAAAAAGAATTTAACAATAAAGTTCCTGAGGAATTTAGACTAAAAACAAAAGGTATAGAGGTAGGTCACATATTTTATTTTGGAGATAAATATTCGAAACCAATGAATTCAAGCGTTGATTATAATGGAAAAAAAGAATTTGTTAAAATGGGCTCTTACGGAGTAGGAGTATCAAGATTGGTTGGAGCAATTATTGAAGCTAAGTACGATGAAAAAAAAGAAATAATGAAATGGCCACAATCTATATCACCATATGATTGTGCAATTATTCCATTTTTAAATAAAGGTAATAAGAAAAATTTGGATAAAGCGGTTAATATATCAAAAAAGTTGAGAGAAAATAATATTGATTTTATAATTGATGACACAGAAGAAAATTTTTCATCAAAATTAAAAAAATTTAATTTAATAGGTATCCCATCTCAAATTATAATAGGTAATAAAACAGAGGGAGATAATTTTGAATTTATTAAAATTGGCGAAAATCCAGAAATTTCTAACTTGGATAAAATAATTAAACTTATTAATCAAAGTAAAAAAAATTGATTTCAAAATTAGAGAATAAAATAGCTTTAAGATACCTAAGAACTAGAAAAAAAGATGGTTTTTTGAATGTTGTATCAACATTTTCTTTCATTGGAATATCTCTTGGTGTTGCTGTTTTAATAGTGGTTATGTCTGTAATGAATGGTTTTAGGTCTGAGCTAGTAAATAAAATAGTAGGCTTTAATTCCCATGTAATAGTGCACTCTTACGGAAAGATATCAAAAGATATTTTTGATAATGAAATAGAAACTTTATTAGATATCTATCTTGAAACGAATTCTGGGGAAGTAGTTTTAATCAAAGAAAACTTTACAAAAGGTCTTTCTATAAGAGGATATAAATCAACTGAAATAAACAATTTACCTATATTTGAAGATAAATTAAGGGATTTTAAATTTTCTAATAAAAAAAATCTAATTTTAGGCAAAGAATTAAGTTTTGACTTAGATTTAAAAGTTGGTGACAAAATATTGGTGATGTCACCAAAAGGAGAAGAAACAATTATAGGTAACTTGCCCAAACAGGAAATTTTTGAAATTTCGGGGTTTTTTGAAAGTGGCTTAATTGATTTTGATCGCAATGTAGCTTTTATGAGTATTGATAACTTGGAGAGCTTACTTAATTTAAACAGCGAACAAAGAAACTTAGAAATTTTCTTAAAAGATCCTATTAATATTACTAACGCAAAAAAATTTTTTGAAGCAAAATTCCCCAATAATTTAATTTACACATGGGCCGATCTTAATAAACCATTATTCTCTGCTCTTAAAGTCGAAAGAAATGTGATGTTTATTATTCTTTCCCTAATAATAATTGTAGCTACATTTAATATAATTTCTGGATTAACTATCTTGGTAAAAAATAAAACAAAAGAAATAGCTGTTCTAAAATCTATTGGTGTATTAAATAAATCTATTACAAAAATATTTTTTCTTGTTGGTTTTTATATAGGCTTGACTGCAACAGTATTTGGAGTTCTAATTGGTGTTACCTTCTCAATATATGTTGAAAATATTCGTGCCTTCTTGAGTGATATATTCAATATTTCTTTGTTCCCTGAAGAAGTTTATTTTTTAAGTAAAATGCCAGCAGAAATAGATGTAAATTCTATAATATTGATCTCAATTTGTTCGATAGCTGCAACTGTTTTAGTATCAATATTTCCAGCAATTAAAGCATCTAAATTAGATCCTATTAAATCTCTTAAATATGAATGATGTTATATCCTTAAAAAAAGTATCAAAATATTTTTTCAAAAAAAATAAAATTAGAGCATTGAGCAATATAAACGTTAGTTTTAAAATAGGAAAAATATACTCAATAGTTGGACCTTCAGGATCCGGTAAATCTACATTATTAAATTTAATTTCGTTAATTGACAAACCGACATCTGGATTAATAAAAATAGAAAATAAAATTATTAATTATGATAAGCAAGACGCTAATGATTTATATAGATCAGCATCGATTGGCATAATTTATCAAAATTATAATTTGTTAAATGATTTTACGGCATTAGAAAACGTAAGTTTAGCTGAACTTGCATTAAATAATAATCCTAAAACAGCAGATTTAAATGCAAAAAAAGTATTATCAAACTTGGGACTTTCAAAGAGAATAAATCATTTTCCTACAGAATTATCTGGAGGAGAGAATCAAAGAGTTGCTATCGCAAGAGCAATAATTAATAAGCCTAAAATAATACTCGCAGACGAACCTACAGGAAACTTGGATTTAAAAAATGCAAATAGTGTATTTAAAACTTTATTTAATTTAAGAAATAAAAATAGATTAATAATTTTTGCAACTCATAATAGAGAATTTGCTGAAATGTCAGATTGTAAAATTGAAATGATTGATGGTAATATAAGTAACATCAATGGAAAGCTATAATAAATTTAATCATTTAAAAATACATTCTCAATATTCAATATGTGAAGGTGCACTCAAAATTGAGGAATTATCGGATTTTTGTAAAAAAAAAAAAGTTAAGGCTATAGGCATTTCAGATTCTTTTAATTTATGTGGTGCGCTTGAATTCTCAGAAAATATTTCTAAAAGTGGAACACAACCTATATTAGGTTCACAGATTAATTTTAAATTTAAAAATGTTATTGGAAAAATTCCTATAATAGCAAAATCTGAAATTGGCTATAAATCTATAATTAAACTATCCTCAAAATCATTTTTAGAAAATAATGATTTAAATGAGCCTCACTGCGATATTAGTGAACTACTTTCAATTTCAAGTGATGTAATTATTTTATCTGGTTCTCTAAATAGTCTCACAGGTAAACTATTTGAAAAAGACAAAATATCTGAAATTAAAAATTTGTATAATTTGCTTAAAAATAAATTTTCCTATGATTTTTACATTGAAATTCAAAGACATAACGATTTAAATGAAAAAAATTTTGAAAATTTAAATCTTAAATTATCTAATGAACTAAAAATACCAATAATTGCTACAAATGAAGTATATTATTTAGACAAAGATATGTATGAGGCACATGATGCTCTGATGTGCATAGGTAATAAATCCAATATAAATGATCTAAATAGAAAAAAACTTTCAGATCAACATTATTTAAAAAATGATAATGAATTGGAAAAATTATTTTCGGATTTACCTGAAGCTTTAGAAAATAATTATAACTTAGTTTATAAGATAAATTTTAGACCTGAAAACTCCAAACCAGTTCTTCCAAATATTGGATCTGAAAAAGGTCTAAACCCAGATAATATTTTGATTGAGGAGTCGACAAATGGTTTAAAAAATAAAATAATTGATAATTTTAATGTTAATGAGATTGATGTTGATACAAACGAAATATATCAAAAATATTTTCAGCGACTTGAACACGAGATTCAAATCATAATAAAAATGGAATATTCTAGTTATTTTTTAATAGTTTCTGATTATATTAAATGGGCTAAAAGAAAAAATATACCAGTTGGTCCAGGTAGAGGATCTGGTGCAGGATCACTTGTTGCTTGGTGTTTAGATATTACTGACGTTGATCCAATTAAATTTAATTTAATTTTTGAAAGATTTTTAAATCCAGATAGAATTTCAATGCCAGATTTTGATATTGACTTTTGTGAAGAAAAAAGAGATTTGGTTTTTGAATATTTAAATACAAAATACAAAAATAGCGTCGCACATATAATTACTTTTGGCAAACTTAAAGCAAGAATGGTAATTCGTGATGTTGGTCGTGTTTTAGGTTTTTCCTATGGCTTTGTCGACTCTATATCAAAAATGATACCTTTTGATCCATCAAGACCTCAAAATTTAACAGAGTGTATTAATAGTGAACCTAGACTCCAAAAATTAATTAAAGATGATACTAGAGTAAACAAATTAATAGAGCTGTCATTAAAGTTAGAAGGTTTAAATAGAAATTTTGCAACGCATGCAGCTGGCGTGGTAATTGCAGATAAGGAACTAACAGATACAGTTCCTCTTTATAAAGATAATTCATCAAATCTTTTGTTGCCTTCAACTCAATTCGATATGTATTCAGCAGAAAATGCAGGTTTGATTAAGTTTGATTTTTTAGGTTTAAAAACTCTAACCGTGATAAACAACACATCAAAAATGATTAGAGAAGTAGATAAAGATTTCGATATAAAAAAAATTAATTACGATGACCAAAAAGTTTTTGAATTATTATCAAAGGGTCATACCGTTGGATTATTTCAGTTAGAAAGTTCGGGAATGAAAGAAGCTTTAATTCAAATGAAACCAAATCAGTTAGAGGACATAATTGCTTTAGTAGCTTTATATAGACCTGGTCCCATGGCAAACATACCAACTTACAATGATTGTAAACATGGAAAAAAGAAACCAGACTATCTGCACCCATTACTGGAAGAGATTCTAAAACCTACATACGGTGTTATTATTTATCAAGAACAAGTAATGCAAATTGCACAAAAATTATCAGGCTTTACTGCTGGTGAGGCTGATATATTAAGAAGAGCTATGGGTAAGAAAAAAAGACAAGAACTAGAAAAACAAAAAATGAGATTTATTGATGGTGCAGCTAAAAAAGGAATAAATAGAGAAACAGCTGCTAGTATTTTTTTAAAAATTGAGCCATTTGCTGAGTATGGTTTTAACAAAAGTCATGCAGCTGCATATGCGATAATAGCATATCAAACAGCTTTTTTAAAAACCTACTATCAAAATGAGTTTTTTTCAGCATCTATGACTATGGATATATCAAACCAAAATAAACTAAGTGAATTTTATGAAGAGTTAAAAAGACTTGATATTAAAATACATCGGCCTGATATTAATGAGTGTTTTGCAGATTTTAAATCAAAAGATAATATTTTTTATTATGCATTAGGTGCAATCAAGAACGTAGGTTATGACGCTGTTTCAAATATTGTTCGAGAAAGACTTAAAGGCGGAAAATTTAAATCTCTATATAATTTTATAAATCGAATTAATCCCAAAGATGTTAATAAACTTCAACTTGAGGGTATGGTGAAATCAGGAGCTTTTGATAAAATTCACTCTAATAGAAAAGAATTGTATGAGGCTATACCATCATTAATATTAAAGTCAAAAAATTCATACGAAAATAAAATTAATAACCAGATAAATTTATTTCAACCTGATGAAGAACAAGATGATCTTCACAATGAAATAGATGATTGGAAGTTCGATGAAAAACTTTCAAAAGAATTTGAATCAATTGGTTTTTTTATATCTGATCATCCATTAAATGAATACTCAGAAATTTTAGCTGATTATGAAGTTAAAAGCTTTGTTGATTTTAGCAGTGACCTTAAAATACTAGAAACAAATATTGCTGCAACTATTTTAAAAGTTCAAGAAAAAAAAACTCAAAAAGGAAACTCATATGCTATTGTAAAATTTAGTGATTTAAAGTCGGTTTTCGAGCTATTTATTTTTTCAGATTTACTTGAGAGTAACCGGAGATTTCTAGATGAAGGAAGTTCAGTAATAATTACTGTTACTAAAAATTTATCTGATGAAAATAATAGATTTAAAAAATTTAATGTAAAAAAAATTTCGTCTTTAAAAAATTTAATTAATAAACCAATAAAAAATGTTATTATTTCGATTAAAAATGAGGAAAGAATTAAAGAAGTAGATAAAATACTTAATAAACAAGGTGATACTAACGTAGTAATCAAAATAATTTCTGATACTGGAGAACTAGTGTTTAACTTAAAAAATAAAAGATATTTTGACAGAAACCATATAAATTTGCTGAAAAATCAAGGTATTAATGCAAATATTCAGTAAAAAAAAGACTTGAGTAAGTTATAATAAAGATATATTTAATCGATCTTAACACGCACACAGTTAATGGTGTAATACCTCCGGTCCTTAAGTGGAAATAACTGTGGTGGGATAACCGGGAATAACTATGAAAATACCTACTGTAACAATTCAACAGCTTTTAGAAGCCGGAGTTCATCTCGGCCACAAAACTTTAAGATGGAATCCAAAAATGAAAAAATATATTTTTGGTAAAAGAGATTCAATACATATTATAGATTTAACCCAAACATTAGAATTAATCAATGTTGCTTTAGAAAAAATATTCAACACTATAAAAAATAATGGCAAAATTCTTTTTATTTCGACAAAAAAACAAGCATCTGAGGCAGTATCTGAATTAGCAAAAGATACAAATCAATATTATGTTAATTATAGATGGCTTGGAGGAATGCTAACTAATTGGGGAACAATATCAAATTCAATAAAAAAACTAGAAAAAATAAACCTTGATTTAGTATCTGAAAATCGAGGTTTTACAAAGAAAGAACTTCTAAAGATGAGTATACAAAGAGATAAATTACAAAGATCTTTAGGTGGTATAAGCAATATGAAAAAAATTCCTGATTTAGTTTTTATAATTGATACAAATTATGAGTCGCTTGCTATAAAAGAAGCAATTAAATTAAATATTCCAATCATTGCTATATTAGACACTAATTCAAATCCTGATGGTATAGATTTTCCAGTACCAGGAAATGATGATGCAAGAAGATCTATTGATCTATATTGTAATCTAATAAAGCAAACAATTGATAATGCAAAACAAGAAACATCGAATAGTGAAGATAATAAAGATAAAAAAGATCAAAAGAACTCTGCAAATTAATTAAAAAATTAAAGTTTTCAATGAGTGAAATAGAAAAAATAAAACATCTTAGACAGAGTACAGGTGCAGGATTTAAAGATTGTAGTTCAGCATTGCAAGAAGCCGCAGGAGATTTACAAAAAGCGGCAGAAATACTAAGAATAAAAGGTATTTCCAAAGCATCAAAAAAAATGTCTAGAGAAGCTAAAGAAGGTGTAATAGCACTCTCGGAAAATGAGAGTGCCTCATCCTTAATAGAAGTAAACTGTGAAACTGACTTTGTGGCTAAAAATAACGACTTTATAACTTTTGTTAAGGAATTAAGCGAAATTAACAATCAATCTCAATCAAATATAGATTTGTTAAAAAAAAATAAAATGAAAAATAACCAATCAGTCGAAGAAAACCTTGTTGGTTTAATTTCAAAAATTGGTGAAAAAATTACATTAGGACGTTCAAAAACAATCCAAAATAAAAACAATTTAATTTTTACTTATTTACATACAGTTGTTAAAGATAATCTTTCAAAATTAGCAGTCATAGTATCTTTGGAAGCAAATCCAAATGACGATAATATCAAGGTTTTTGGCAAACAACTTGCTATGCACATTGCTGCTTCAAATCCATTAGCATTAAATTCTGAGGATATAGATGAGAAAATAATTAAAAAAGAAGAGGAATTAATATCAAAAGAATTAAAAAATCTGGGAAAACCAGATGATATTATAAAAAAAATTAGTTTAGGCAAAATTAATAAATTCAAAGAGGAGAATAGTTTAATTAATCAAGCATGGGTAATGGAACCGAAAAAAAAAGTAAAAGATATAATAAAAGAATTAAATAACGAAAATTTAAAAATAATCGATTTTTATAGATTAAAAATTGGAGAATAAATGTTTGACATTCAAAATTATAATCAAAAAATGAATAAAACAATTGAAGTTTTTACAAAAGAGCTAGGTACATTAAGGACAGGTAGAGCTAATGCAGGTATGTTAGATTTAGTAAAGGTTGATGTATATGGTCAAAAAATGCCAATTAATCAAGTAGCAACTATAACAACACCAGAAGCTAGAATGATAAATATTCAAGTATGGGATTTAAATAATGTTGTATTAATTGACTCTGCTATTAAGAAATCTGAATTAGGGCTAAATCCGCAAATTGACGGTCAGCTAATCAGATTACCAATTCCTGATCTTAGTGAAGAAAGAAGAAATGAAATAAAAAAAATGATTAAAACTATGGGCGAAAAATGTAAAATATCTATCAGAAATATTAGAAGGGAAGCAAACGAGGAATTAAAAAACTTATTAAAAAAAAAAATAATCTCGGAGGATGATGAAAAAAAATTCGAGAAAGAAGTACAAAATTTTACCGATAAACATACAAAAATTATTGACGAAAAAGTTACCATAAAAGAAAAAGAAATAATGACAATATGAACCCGATAAATCATGTAGCCATTATTATGGATGGTAATGGTAGATGGGGACTAAAATATAAAAATTCAAGAAATGCTGGACACAAAGCTGGTATAAATACTGTTGAAAAAATTATTAAAGAATCAATTCGTAGAAAAATAAAATTTTTAACTTTATATGCATTTTCTACAGAAAATTGGAAAAGACCTCAAAAAGAAGTAAATTATTTGTTTAATTTATTAGAAACTTTTTTGAAAAATAGAATTGAAGATTTAAATAAACAAAAAATTAAATTAAAAGTTATTGGCTTTAAAAAATTTTCAAAAAAATTAAATAAACTTTTGAGGATATCTGAAAAAAAAACATTAAAAAATAAAAAATTACAAATTAATTTAGCACTAAATTATGGTTCTAAAATTGAATTATTGTATGCTTTTAAAAATATAATTAAAAAGAATGAAAAAATAAACGAAAAAAATATTAATAGATATCTTTTAACAAAAAATATACCTGAACCTGATTTGCTAATAAGAACAGGCAACACAAAAAGGTTAAGCAATTTTTTATTATGGCAATTAGCATATTCAGAAATTTATTTTGAAAAGAAACTATGGCCCGATTTTACAGAAAGCGATTATGGTAAAATACTTGAAAAATTTAAAAAAACTAAAAGAAACTTTGGAAATATTTAATGAATAATGAAACGACAAAAAGAATATGTAGCTCGATTATACTTATACCCTTTATTTTTTTTTTAATTTTTAAAGGTTCAATTTATTTTATTATACTACTATTAGTATGTTTTTTTATTTCAGTTTATGAATGGTATAATTTAACCAAAAAAAAACTTTACTTTTTACCTGGAATTCTTTTTTTAACTTTTTCATTTTTTTCAACATATTTACTAAGAATAAATGATGATAAAAATTATTATTCACTTTTCATCCTAGCGATTATTGTTTGCATATCCACAGATATAGGTGGTTATGTTTTTGGAAAAATATTTAAAGGACCCAAATTAATTAAAATTAGCCCAAACAAAACTTATGCTGGTATGTTTGGAAGTTATTTATTATCAATTTTAAGTTTAATTGTGCTTTCAAATTATATTTATTTATTTAATATTGAAAAAATTAATATTGATATGAAATTAATATTATTCGTACTATTAGTGTCAACAGTAAGTCAATTAGGAGATTTAATAATCTCATATTTTAAGAGATTATCTAAAATCAAAAATACAGGAAAAATAATTCCTGGACATGGCGGATTGCTAGATAGAATCGATGGCATGATTTTTGCTCTTCCGTTTACATATTTATTTACTTTTTTTTAAAATGAAAAAAAAAATCGCAATTCTTGGATCAACAGGATCAATCGGCAAACAAACACTTGAAATTATAAAAAAAAATAAAAAGAATTTTAGAATTATTCTTTTATCAACTAACAAAAATATAAATGAAATAACAAAACAAATTAAAGCATTTAGACCTAAATACTTAATTATTACAAATTATGAAAAGTTTGAATATTTCAAAAAAAAAAATAAAAAATTAAAAATTTATAATAATTATAAGTGTTTCAAAAAAATTTTTCCCAAAAAAATAGATTACGTAATGAGTTCAATAAGTGGTTTTACTGGTTTACAACCTACATTAGAGGTAATTAAGCACACTAAACTTATAGCAATAGCAAACAAAGAATCAATTATCTGTGGTTGGAACCTAATTAATATTGAGTTAAGAAAAAACAAAACTAAATTTGTACCTATTGACTCAGAGCACTTTTCAATCTGGTCTTTAGCTGATAATAATTACGAAAATATAGATGAAATTTTTATTACAGCATCAGGAGGACCTTTTCTAAATAAAGAAAGAAAAAATTTAGTTAATGTAAAACCTTTTCAGGCAATCAAGCATCCAAGATGGAAAATGGGAAAAAAAATTTCTATTGATTCCGCTACAATGGTCAATAAGATTTTTGAGATTATTGAGGCAAGTAAAATTTTTAATATTTCAACAAAAAAAATAAAAATACTCTCTCACCCTAATTCCTATGTCCATGCAATTCTTAAGTTTAAAAATGGATTATCTAAAATTTTAATTCATGATACAAGTATGAAGATACCAATCTTTAATTCTCTCTATCTAGAGAAAACTTTGAAAACATATCCTACTAAATTAAATATAAAAAAATTAAACAGTTTAGATTTAAACACGGTTAGTATTAAACAATTCCCGGTATTAGATTTAATAAAATATTTTTATTCAAAAAAAAATACACTATTAGAAACTGTTCTGGTCAGTGCAAATGATGAGTTGGTTGATTTATTTTTAAAAAAAAAAATAAAGTTTTTAGATATTTCAAAATATCTTAAAGCGACTCTGAATCTTAAAGAATTTAAGAAATTAAGATCAAAAAAACCTAATAATTTAGTTCAAATAACAAAATTAAATAAATATGTTAGATTGAAAACTAGATCTTTATGTGTAAGATCCAACGACAATGCCTAAAATTTTATTTATTTTTATCTATTTGTTTTTTCTAACATCTAAAAGTCTTTCAGAGGTTGTGGAAAAAATAAGTGTAATTAATAATGATAGAATCACTACAGAAACTATTTTAGTGTTTTCTAATATCAAAATAGGTAAAAACTATACAACTAATGATTTAGATTTGATTATTAAGGATCTGTACAAAACTAATTTTTTTTCAGATATATCTCTTAATTTAGTTAACGGTGTTTTAACAATTGACGTTGTTGAAAATAAAGTTGTACAAGAAATTCAAATTAATGGAATCAAAAAAAAAGAATTAGTAGAAATACTTAAGAAGCAATTGCTATTAAAAGATAAAAATCCATTCGTAGAGAGTTACGTATCTACTGATATAGGCAGAATACAAAAAATACTCAAAAATTCTGGTTATTATTTTTCATCTATAGAAGAACAAATTGTTGAAAATCAAAATAATACTGTAAATGTTATTTTCAATATTAATTTAGGTGATAAAGCTTATATAGACACGATAGAATTTACTGGTGACAAATATTATAAAGACAGACTTTTAAGGAACATAATTGTAAGTGAAGAAAATCGTTTCTGGAAATTTATAACTAATAGAAAATTTATTAATCCAGAAAATATAAAATTAGATAAAAGACTTTTAAAAAACTACTATTTAAATAAGGGTCATTATAAAGTGGTAGTAAATGATAGTACCATAGAGCTAACAGAAAATAATAATTTTAAATTACAATATAATATTAATGCGGGGCCAAAGTTTAAAATATCCAAGAGTTCATTAATTTTACCAGATGATTATAATAAAAAAGATTTTTTAAAAATTGAGAAAAAATTAAAAAAACTTGAAGGTGAAAATTATTCTTTAAACAAATTAAACAAAATAGCTAAAGAGGTAGATAAATTAACTTATAGAAATGATTATGAATTTATAAATGCTTCATTTAAAAAAAAAATTGTAGGTCAAAATGAATTAGAACTTTCTTTTGTTATAAAAGAATTTCAAAAAAGGTATCTATCAAAAGTAAATGTGTTTGGGAATAATATCACTGAAGAAAAAGTTGTGCGAGATAATTTGGAAGTAGATGAGGGAGATCCTTTTAATGAACTTCTTTTAACTAAATCGATCAATAATTTAAAATCGCTCAATATATTTGGAAAAGTTGAATATGAACTTGTATCTGAACCAGATGATAAAAAAATTCTGAATATAACAGTTTCAGAAAAACCTACTGGAGAAATATTTGCCTCAGCTGGAGCCGGCACGCAAGGTAGTACAATAGGATTTGGAGTAAAAGAAAATAATTTTTTAGGTAAAAATATTTCTCTTGATACAAATTTAAGAATTAGTGATGAAACAATAAAAGGCGCTTTTTCTGTTGTTAATCCCAAGTGGAATTATACAGATAAGGCCTTGATTACATCTGTGGAGAGCAGCGTAACCGATAGATTATCTGATTATGGTTACGAAACAAATAAAACAGGATTTAGTTTAGGTTCAGCATGGGAACAATATGATGATGTAATTTTCTCACCTAAAGTGAGAGTATTTTATGAAAAACTTGATACAAATCAATCAGCAACAGCAAATTTAAAAAAACAAGATGGAGAGTATTTTGATACATCGTTTAATTATGGACTAGATCTAGACAAAAGAAATCAAAGGTTTCAGACCACTTCAGGTTATAGGAGTAAATTTAATCAATCAATTCCATTGGTAACCGAAGATACAGCTTTATATAATAATTATGAATTTACTACATTTAATCAAATTTCTGAAATGGTTACCAGATTTTCAATTCAAGGATCTGCTATAAATGCAATTGGAAATGAAGATGTTAGAGTCTCTAAAAGATTATATGTACCATCAAAAAAATTAAGAGGATTTGAGTCAGGAAAAATTGGACCTAAAGACTCTGGAGATTATATAGGTGGTAATTATGTAGCAGTATTGAATGCTTCGACGACACTACCTGAGTTTGGAGCAAATTTAGAAACTATTGATTTTCAGGTATTTTTAGATGCCGCTAATGTTTGGGGCGTAGACTATGACAGTTCATTGGATAACTCACATTTAAGATCATCCGTAGGATTAAGTATTGATTGGTTCACTGTTGTCGGACCTTTAAACTTTTCTATAGCGCAACCAATTTCAAAAGCCGACGGTGATACAACAGAAACTGTAAGATTTAATATTGGCACAACATTCTAATGCTAAAAAAAAAATTAGTCATAATATTTTTATCTTTATTTTTTTTTGCTTTTCAAAAAATTAATGCGGAGCAGATAGTTTATATTGATATGGAAAAAATTATGAAAGAATCTAAAGCAGGTAAGATGATTATAGACCAAATTTCGAAATCAAATGAGAAAAATATTAACAAATTTAAAAAGATAGAAGAAGATTTAAAAGCTCAAGAATTAGATTTGATTGGTAAGAAAAACGTTCTTAGTGAAAATGAATTTAAAACAAAATTGGAGAAACTAAGTAAACAAATTTCAGAATATAGAACTAAAAGACAAAATATAATTCAAGAGAGTAATAAGAAAAGAGTAAAAGCAAGTGCAGAATTCTCAAATCAAATAAAACCAATATTAGGAGATTACGCTGCTAAAAATAATATTTCTATAATTGTTCAAAAAAAAAATATTATTATGGGTAAATCAGAATTAGATATCACATCTAATATTCTTAAAATTGTTAATGAAAAAATTTCTAAAATTAAACTAGATTGATATGTTAGATAAATTATCAAAAAACGAAATAATAAACCTTCTACCACATAGAGAACCAATGTTGCTTATTGACGAATTGATAAATATTGAAAAACTTAAATCAGCGAAGGCTATAGTAAATGTAAAAAAAAATAGTTTTTATGTTCAAGGTCATTTTCCTGGTCAACCGGTTATGCCAGGTGTTTTAATTGTAGAAGCTTTTGGTCAAGCTGCTGCAGCTTTAACTGCTCATGGAATCGATAAATCTACTTATGAAAATAAATTAGTTTTTTTAATGAGTGTTGAAAAAGCTAGATTCAGGAATCCAGTTGTTCCAGATTGTAAGCTTGAGCTTCAAATTGAGGCTATAAGATCACATGGTCGTGTTTGGAAATATAAAGGTGAAGCTTTTGTTGATGGAAAAAAAATGGCAGATGCTCAATGGTCAGCTACAATTGTTGACAGGAAATAATTAGCAATAAATCTTGATAAGCTTTTAAAATAAGTTTTGATATTAAACTTATTAATGATTAATCCTTTTTTTAAAAATACAGGCCCTCATAATATAAATTTTTTGCTTGAGGCAATAAAATTAAATATTTATAATTTACCAGATGACGAAATAACTGATATTAAAGATATTAATTCATCAAAAAAAAATGAAATAACTTTTTTTCACTCAAAAAAATATGCTGATTTAGCAAAAAAAACTAAAGCTTCTTATTGCTTAACTTCTGAAAATTTTAAATCATTTTTACCAAACACTTGTAAAGCTATAATTACTGACAAAGTTTTATTACATACCGCTCAAATAACAAAAATTTTTTATCCTGACTCTATTACTGACGATTATGACAACACCGTTAAAAATATTAATGAGAAAGAATTTAAAAATAAAGTTAAATTTGGAAAAAATGTTCTTATCGGTAATAATGTAAAAATTGGTAAAAATTGTTTAATTGGTCATAATTCAATAATAGAAAAAAATGTGAATATAGGCGATAATTGTTCTATAGGATCGAATGTAATTATTAGAAATTCATTAATTAAGAATAATGTTCACATTTTAGATGGTTGTGTAATTGGAAAAAAAGGATTTGGTTTTTTTCCTAATAAAGAATCAAATTTTAGGTACCCTCAAATAGGTATTGTAATAATTGAAGATAATGTTGAAATAGGCTGTGGATCCACGATAGATAGAGGATCTCTTTCAAACACAATTATAGGAAAAAATACTTATTTAGATAATCAAATACATATAGCTCATAACGTTAAAATTGGGGAGAATTGTATTATTGCTGGACAAGTAGGTTTTGCTGGAAGTTCGACTTTAGGTAATAATGTTATGATTGGAGGTCAGGCAGGTATTTCAGGTCATCTTAAGATTGGTAATAATGTGCAAATTGGTGGTGGTAGTGGAGTTATAAAAAATATTCCCGATAATTCTAAAGTAATGGGTTATCCAGCAAAAGACTTAAAAAATTTTATTAGGAAAAATCAATGATAGATAAAACAGCTATAATAAACAAAAATGCAAAAGTTCATTCTAGTGTAAAGATTGGACCATACACATTTATAGGTCCCAATGTAGAAATTGGAGAGAATACAGAGATTCAATCACATGTAAGCATTACTGGAAATATTAAAATTGGAAAAGGAAATAAGATTTATCCATTTGTGTCAATTAATGATCCACAAGATTTAAAATATAATGGCGAAGAAACAAGTTTAGTTATTGGAGATCATAATAAAATAAGAGAGTATGTAACAATAAATCCTGGAACAATTGGAGGTGGAGGTAAGACAGTAATTGGAAATAATTGTTTATTTATGATTTCATCTCACATAGCCCATGATTGCCAGGTTGGTAATAATGTCATTATAGCAAATAATGTACCTTTAGGTGGTCATGCTGTTATTGAAGATAATGTAGTTATAGGTGGGAATTCTGCTGTTCAACAGTTTACAAGAATTGGTAAAATGGCAATGATTGGAGGAATGACAGGAGTTCTACACGATGTTATTCCTTACGGGTTATCAACAGGAAATAGAAATTCATTACAAGGATTAAATTTAATAGGGTTGAGAAGAGCAAAATTTGAAAATAAAGATATTTTAGGTTTAAGCGAGGCTTATAAGGAGATTTTTGCCTCTAAAAATATTAATGAAAATATAAGTAAATTAAATGGCTCATTTAAAGAAAATCCATTAGTTAAAGAGGTAATAGAATTTATTACCAAGGATAAAAAAAGATCCATTTGTACCCCATTTTCATAATATGATAGGATTAATTTTTGGTGACACAGATTTTCCTTATAAAATACTTAAAACAATTAGAAAAAGAAAAATAAAGTACTTAATAATAGATTTGACAAAATCAAAGAAATTTAAAAAAGATAGCAAATCTTATTTAGTTTCTATAGGTCAATTTGGTAAAATAATTAATATTCTTAAGGAAAATAACTGTAAAAAAGTTTTATTTGCAGGTAAAGTCAATAAGCCAAACTTTTCAAAATTAAAGTTAGATTTTAAAGGAATTTATTATATTCCAAGAATTATCAAAGCATCCAAGCTTGGTGATGCTGCTATTTTGAAAGAAATTATAAAAATATTAGCTCAAAATAGTATAAAAACTGAAAATTCACTTAAATTTAATCCAGAGCTTACACTTAAAAAGGGGAATTATTCAAATCTCAAGCCCAATCATAAGGATCAATTAAATATTAATAAGGCTATTAAAACGCTAAATAGTTTAAAACAGTATAATTATAGTCAAGCCGTAGTAGTCAGAAATAAAAAAGTAGTCTTTGTAGAAGGAAAAGGTGGAACAAAAAAATTACTTGAAAAAAGCAAAAGTAAAAAATTTCGAAACCATGGAGTTTTAGTTAAATTTCCAAAAAAGAAACAAGATCTTAGAGTTGACTTACCTACAATTGGTTTAAAAACTTTAAAACAAAGTAAGACAGCCGGGTTAAAAGGCATTGTTGTAAAAAGTAAACAACATGTATTTTTGGACAAAAATAAATGTATTAGATTTGCTAATAAAAATAAGATGTTTATCTCGGTGAAATGAAAAAAATCTTTATATTAACTGGTGAACCGTCAGGAGATAAATTAGCTTCAACCGTAATTAATAAACTTCAACAAAATCATTCAAACATAGAATATCTAAGTGTTGGTGGTACACATTTAAACAAACTTGGGATCAAATCAATATATGATCTTAATGAGATAACCTATATTGGTTTTACCAGTGTTATTTTAAATTTATTTAAAATCAGAAGCAAAATAAATAAAACTGTAAACAAAATAATTGAATTTAATCCTGATATTCTATTTAGTGTAGATAGCCCGGATTTTACCTTGAGAGTTGCTGAAAAAGTAAAAAGTATAAATCCTAAAATTAAAACGATACATTATGTTGCACCACAAGTATGGGTATGGAGAGAGGGAAGGGTTAAGAATTTTAAAAAATTTTTAGACCATGTTTTATTATTGTTCAATTTTGAAAAAAAATACTTTGATAAAGAAAATATTAATAATACGTTTGTTGGTCATCCTTTACTAGAAAATAAAGAAAATGTTAAAACAAATTTATCAAATATAATTAATGAAAATAAAAAGATTATATCTTTATTTGCTGGAAGCCGAACATCAGAAACAAACATTCTTTTGCCAATCTTAATAGATTTTATTAAATTAATGAATGAAAAATTTAACGAATACAATTTTGTTTTTCATGCAACAGATAAAAATAAAGATTTGATAAAAGACGAGATTAAAAAAACAAATTTTGATAATGTTGATGTGATATCAGAAGAAAATATAAAATCACAAATCTTATCAAACTCAGTATTTGCTGTGGTGAAATCTGGAACTGTTTCCCTTGAAATCTGTAATGCAAAAATTCCTTCTATTATTATTTATAAGATGAATTTTATTAATTTTTTTATTGTAAAATTTTTAGTTAAGACAAGATTTGCAAATATAATTAATATAATTAACCAAAAAGAAATAATTCCAGAATTAATTCAAAAAGAATGTAATTCAAAAGAAATTTTTAGATCTGTAGTATACTTCTTAAAAAACCCCGAACTTATGAAAAAACAAATTATCGATGTGAATAATACATTAAATGAGATAAAATCTAAAACTTCATCATCATCAGAAGCCTCAGAAGTAGTTTCAAGCTATCTTAGCACTTAATCGTTTTTGAACTTCTTCTTTCCCTAAGGATAGAATTATATCATATATACCAGGTCCAAACTTCGAACCTGTTAGAGCAATCCTTAATGGTTGGCCAACCCCTTTAAAATTAGTATCGTGAGATTTTATGAGCCCATTTACTATTGGTTCTAAAATTTCTCGAGAAGGCAGATCTATTTTTTCAAATTGAGCATTAAAATCGGAGATTACTTTTCTTGCTTTATCATCAATTAATTTAATATCATCCTTATCAAAATTGACCTCATCTTTTATAATATATTGACCATTATTAAATATATCTTCTAAAGTTTTTGCTTTATTCTTTAAGAAAGCAAGTGAATTTCTGATCTTTTCTTTCTTATCAGGATTAATTTCACTTTTATATAATTTGCAATATTCAGCTAATTGTATGAATAAATCATTCTCATCAATATTCTTAATATAGTGCTCATTCATTGATAAAATTCTACTCATATCAAGTTTAGAAGGAGATTTCCCAACACCCTCTAAATTAAAAAACTTTATACTTTCCTCCAATGTAAATATTTCTTTATCTTTGTAAGACCAGCCTAATCTTAATAGATAATTTCTAAGAGCATCAGGCATAATTCCAATTTTAGAGTAATCATCTAACGTAGAAGCCTGATCTCGCTTTGATAGTTTTTTTCCTTCAATCGTATGTATCAATGGTATATGAGCAAATGATGGTAAATCCCATTTCATAGCTTGATATATCTGTATTTGTTTAAAGGTATTAATTTTATGGTCATCACCTCTAATAATGTGCGTCATATTCATTTGATGGTCATCTACGGATGCTGATAAATTATATGTTGGAGTTCCATCATTTCTTAAGATAATAAAATCTTCGATGGTATTATTTTCAATTTCAACATTGCCTTGAACTAAATCTTTTAATACTGATGATCCATCTATCTTACTTTTAAACCTTATGACTGGCTTGATATCTTTTGGAGCATCAGATTCTTTTTTATCTCTCCATTTTCTATCATAAATATAAGGAATCTTTTTTTGTCTTGCTCTTTTTTTTTGCTCTTCTATCTCTTCGCTTGAACAATAACATTTATATGCACGACCATTTCTAAGAAGCTCATTTGCAACTTTTATATGATCGTTTACTTTTTGAGATTGTATGTATTCTTCACCATCATAGTCTATACCAATCCATTTAAGTGATTGTATTATTTGATTTTTGTATTCGTTTTTAGATCTTTCTTTATCTGTGTCTTCCACTCTTAAATAGAATTTGCCATTTTGATTTTTGGAATATAACCAATTGAATAATGCTGTTCTAACCCCACCGATATGTAATGGACCAGTAGGAGAGGGAGCAAATCTTGTTGCTACTTTTGACATTTAAGATTTTTAGACTATTTATTTAGAAACTTCTATATAAAGATACAAGCACACCTTGAACTTTTACTCTATCTGGGCCAAATATTTTAGTTTCGTAATTTCTATTCGCGCTTTCTAGAGCTATTGTTTTTCCTTTTCTTCTTATTCTTTTAAGCATTGCCTCATGATCATCTATTAAAGCAACAACAATTTTTCCATTATCTGCTGTATTGGTTTTTTTTATGACAACTGTATCTCCATCATTGATACCAGCCTCAATCATAGAATCGCCCTGAACTTTCAATCCAAAATATTCACCTTTTTTCTCTATATTTTCAGGTAATGGAATTCTTGCTACTTCGTTTTGAATTGCCTCAACCGGCGTTCCTGCTGCAATTTTACCTAAAACAGGGATTTCTGCACCATTTCTTTCATCCGTCGTTTCATCTAATCCACCTTTTATTACACTTGGTGAAAAGCTATTATAAATATCATTTGCAGACGCTGTTTCAGGCAATTTAACAACTTCTAAAGCTCTTGCTTTATGAGCAAGCCTTTTTATAAAGCCTCTTTCCTCTAAAGCGCTGATTAATCTATGTATTCCTGATTTAGATTTCAAATTTAACGATTCCTTCATTTCCTCATAAGACGGTGAAATTCCAGATGATCTCAACTTTTTGTTGATAAAAAGTAATAAGTTTTTTTGTTTTTTAGTAAGCATAAGAACAAATATCGTACATATAATGTTCTATAAAAGTTCTTATAATTAAACAATAGTAAAAAAACCAGGAAAATAAAGAATTATTTCACTAAAGAACTGAAAAAATTGAATTATTTTTCAAATTTTTGAGAAGTGATTCACCGATTAAAAAAGTTTTAATTGAAGTTTTGCTTTTTAAATCTAAAAGCTCCTCTTTATTTTTTATTCCACTTTCGGAAATAAGTGGTCCTTTATGATTTATTAAAACATCATGAATATCATAAGTTGTATTAATGTTTGTTTCTAGAGTTTTAAGATTTCTGTTGTTAATACCTATTAGAGCGTCCTCATATTTTAATGCTTTTTTAGCTTCCTCTACCGTATGAACTTCAACAATGATTGACATTTTGTGTTTGAGTGCCTCATTATATAGTTCATCAGCCAGATTTTCTTTTACTCCAGCCAAAATAATTAAAATAGCATCTGCTCCATAACTTTTAGCAAGAGGGATTTGAAATTTATCAACAAAAAAATCCTTACAAAGGATTGGCAGTTTAATTTTTTGTTTAATCTGACTGATATGATCTAATTTGCCTAAAAAAAATTCTTCTTCAGTTAAGACAGACAAACATGATGCATTATTTTTTTTGTATATATTTGCTATTTCTAAAGGATTGTAATCCTCAATTATAACACCAGCCGAGGGACTTGCTTTTTTAATTTCAGCAATTATTGAAATTTTATTATTTTTTATATTTTGATTAATTTTATTTTTAAAGTCTACAAAAGATCTATTTTTTTCAATCAGATCTCTTAAATTATTTTGATTTAGAGTTTTTTTTAATTTCTCTATATTAATAGTTTTTCTTTTGATTATTTTTTCAAGAATGTTTTCAGCCATTTTGTATTTTAGTTAAATGATCATGTGCAGAACCTGATTTAATAAAATCTCTAGTAATATTGTAAGCTATTTCATAATCTTCATATTTTCCTGAAACTATTAATCCAGCAGCTGCATTTAAACATACAGCTTTTGAAAAATCATTATCTTTACCTTTAAATATTTCAATAATTTTTTCTGAGTTAAATTTCGAATCTTGACCAATAAGATTTTTGAAATTATCAGCATTAACATTTAAATCGTTAGGATCTATTACAATTTCCGAAATTTTTCCGTGTTTCAGTTGTACTATATTTGTTTTTGCATATGGCGAGATTTCATCTAAACCATCCTCACTATTCACAATCCAAGCAAATTTCAATTTTAGATTGAGTAAAGCATTTGCAAAAATCTTTAATAATTTTTTATCAAAAACACCTACAACTTGTCTATCTACTAATGCAGGATTACTTAATGGGCCAATCATATTAAATATTGTTCTTTTTCCAATTTTTTTTCTCGTTGGACCCACAAATTTCATTGCACTATGATAATTAGGTGCAAACATAAAACCAAAATTATTTTTCTTTATTTGATCCTCAACATTATTTGGTTCAAGATTAATATTTATATTTAAAGCCTCTAATACATCACCTGACCCACATTTAGATGATACAGCTTTATTTCCATGTTTTGCTACATTTACATTTAGACTTGCTAAAAGAATTGCTGAAGCTGTTGAAATATTAAGAGTATTCATTCCATCACCACCCGTACCGCACGTGTCTATACAATTATCTACGTTTACTCTTTTAGATTTATTTCTTAATACGTAAACACCTCCTGCAATTTCATCAGATGTTTCACCTTTTTTTGATAAACTAGTTAAAAAATCAAAAATTTCATTTTCTTCAGCTTTACCCTCCATTAAAACTTCAAAAGCTGACTTACTTTCATCAAATGTCAAGTTTTGATTATTTTGAATTTTTTCAATGTAATTTTTCATTATTTTTTAAAATTAACAAAATTTTTTAAAATTTTAATTCCTAATTTAGTTTTAATACTTTCTGGATGGAATTGTACACCTTGCACATTATATTTTTTATGTTTAATTCCCATTATGAGACCATCTTTAGTTTCTGCAGTGATTAAAAGGTCTTTTGATAAGGTTTTTTTGTCAATTATTAAACTATGATATCTAGTAGCTTCAAATTTTCTAGGTAGATTTTTTAAAACACCTATTTTATTTGATAATATTTCACTTGTTTTTCCATGCATAAGTTCTTTTGCTTGAATTATTTTTGACCCAAAAACTTGGCCAATTATTTGATGACCCAAACATACACCAAATATTGGAAGTTTCTTATAAAGAGATTTTACAATATTAATGCAATTTCCAGCTTGGTTTGGATTGCCGGGGCCAGGTGAAATTACTATACCATCATATTTTTTTTTAATAATTTGATTTGCATTAATCTTGTCATTTCTAATCACATCAACATTAATTTTCAACGAGGATAAATAATGAAATAAGTTAAACGTGAAACTGTCATAATTATCTATTAATATTATTTTCATTATTTTAATGCGCTAATTAATGCTTTTGCTTTATTTACCGTTTCCTCATATTCATTATTAGGTTTACTGTCGGCAACTATACCTGCGCCTGCTTGAACATAAAATTTATCTTTCTTCGTTACAGCTGTTCTTAAAGCTATACATGTATCAAAATCACCATTTGAAGAAAAATATCCAATACCGCCCGCGTATACTTTTCTTTTTGATTTTTCTAACTTATCAATAATTTCCATTGCCCTGATTTTTGGAGCACCTGAAACTGTTCCAGCTGGAAAACCGGCTAACAGAGAATTTAATTTAGAGAGTCTTTTATTATGTATCCCCTCTACATTTGAAACAATATGCATAACATGAGAATATTTTTCTATTAAAAATTTTTCTGTGACTTTCACACTATTTATTTTGGCTACTTTTCCAACATCATTTCTTCCTAAATCTAAAAGCATTAAGTGCTCTGCAAGCTCTTTTTTATCTTTCAGAAGATCTTTTTTATAAAAATTATCTTTTTTCTTTGTTTTTCCTCTAGGGCGAGTTCCAGCAATTGGTCTTATAGTAATAATGTTTTTGCGTAATCTAACTAAAATTTCGGGGCTAGCACCTATAATTTGAAAGTCATTAAAGTTAAAAAAAAACATAAATGGTGAAGGATTTGATATTCTAAGTTTTTTGTAAATATCTATTGGTTTTTTTGTAAGTTTTGCCTCAAATCTCTGACTTAGGACAACTTGAAAAATATCTCCAATCTTAATAAATTTTTTAGCTTTTTTAACCATATTTAAATACTGAGATTTAGATGTATTAGATTTTACTTTTATTTTTTTCTCATTTTTTGAACTATTTGTGATATTTAAACTTAATTTAGATTGGCGAGTCATAAAGTTTATTTGTTTTTTAATATCATCGTACTTTTTTTTATAATTTTGAATACTTTGGTCTTTGAATACATTAACTATGTAAAAAATTTTCTTTTTTAGATTATCGTGAATTATTAATACTGTTGGTCTTAAAAGTCTTACATCGGGCATTTTTAAATCGTCTTTACAGTTATTTGGAATTTTTTCTATATATCTGATTGTATCATACGAAAAATATCCAGATATTAATGAACAAATTGGAGGAAGATTTGTCGGAGTTTTAAATTTAAAATTTTCTAAAATATTTTCAATAATTTTTTTTGGTTCTCCTTTTATAGGAATTTTTTTTTTATTATGAATTCTAAAAGATTTATTATTATTAAATTCCCAAATTTTATCAGGTTTTTTCCCAAAAATTGTGTATCTACCTTTTGCTCCTTTCTCAACTGACTCAAATATAAAACTATTCTCTTCATTTAAAAAATTGTCAATAAGATTTAATATTTGATTATTATCATTTAATTTTTTTTCTAAATATAATACTTGGTTTGTCTTATTTTGATGTTGAAACTTAAATTGGCTATAGCTTCTGTTTAACATTATCTAAAATAGTTTTTTACTCTTTCTAGAGTTTTTTCATTTATTTTGATTGTATATTTAGAATTTAAATAAACATCATAAGATTGAAATATTTTATTTTTTAATAAATTATTTGCTTCAATATAATAAATATTCTTTAGTTCCATATTATCAACCATTTGATCAATTGTATGATTTAAGATTTTTACTAGATAAACATTTTTCTCACTATCAGCAACTAATACAAAACTTTTAATTGGAAGTGAATAAATGACCTCAAGTGATTCTGAGCTAAATTTTTCTACATCATTCTTTGATTTAATTAATAATTTCTCAATTTTATTATTTTCAGAGACTAATTTATTAAAATCACTGTCAAAAAAATTATTATCGGTAATTTTTTTTAAAATTCGTTTATTAAATTCAAATTTATTTTTGTTATATATAAATTGTCTAATCTCCTTTTCAAAGTTATCATCATCTAATCTTGGAATTTTATTTTCAATATTTGAAATTTCATAAACTATAAAAAAATCACTTTCATCAATTACACCAGTCATTGCGTTGTTTCTAAGATTATAAATTTTAGTTTCTATTGTTTCTTTATCAGATTTTGGAGTAAACTTGTTTTTTGATATGCTTTTTAAATTATATGTTTGAATTATTTCTTTAAAACTTACATTGTTTAATAATTTGGTTTCAATTTCATCTATTTTTGTAAAAAATTCATTATTATATTCGTCTAGCCCAATCAAATCTTTAGGGGATACTTTTGAATAAGAAAAATCTATATAATTTTTTTTGAGTTTTTCCTTATTTTCATTTATGTATTTTTGAATATCCTCATTTTTAATATTTTCTTTTTTTGTATAAATTTTTTCAAGATTTATAAATTCTATATCAACTTTTTTTGTCTCTTCCTCATAAGAATTATTTATCAAAAAATTGGGTGATTTAATTCCCCCACCCAAATAATTAAATAGTTCTTCCTGAAACTCATTTTCCTTAAAATTTTTCTCGAACTGACTTGCTGTTAAATTGTTTGATAGTAAAAATTTTTCATATTTTGTTCTAGAAAAATTTAAATTTTCATCTAAAAAATTTGAGTTTGCTTTTATTTTTTTTGCTAGAATTTTGTCAGATATAATTAAATTTGCTTCTTTTATTTCAAGTTCAATCAATTTTTTTGATATTAATCTGCTAAGAACTTCCTCCAGAATATTGTCTTCTAATCTATCCTTTATTAAGTTTTGATTAATATTCAATTCATTTATATGGTTAATAAAATCCTCTGTGGATATATTTTCATTATTTATTTTTGCTAAAGAATTTGTATTTCCACTCGTAAATACATCACCCATACCCCAAAAGACAAAAGGCACTGCAACTATAAATAAGAATATTTTTGCAGTTATCGTTTTTGAAAAATTTCTAATACTATTTAACATCGTTTTTTTTAAATTATTGAACTATAAACGACAAACCTATAGATTAAATAATTAAATATGACAAATAAATTAAGATATTTTGTTGCAAATTGGAAAATGTTTGGTCATTTAAATAGCGTTAATTCATTAAATAAAGTTATAAAATTCAAGAAAAAAAATAAAAAAGCGAAAAATTTAAAAATCATTTACTGTCCTCCCTTCACATTGATACATCCTTTTATACAAAAATTGAAAAATACTACTATTAAGACCGGAGCACAAAATTGTAACTTTGGGTCTAACTATGGACCACCTACTGGATCTATAAATGCAATGATGATAAAATCTTTAAAATGTGAATACGTTATATTAGGACACTCTGAAAAAAGAGCTAAAGGTGAAACCGATAATATTATCAATAGAAAAATTATCTCTGCTCTTCAAAACAATTTAAAAGTAATTTTTTGTATTGGCGAAACATATGGACAAAAAAAGAAAAAATTAACAAAAAAAACCTTACTAAATCAGATTAGCAAAGGTCTTAAAAAAATAAAAAATAAAAAAAACATAATAATTGCCTATGAGCCAGTTTGGTCTATAGGTTCAGGTATGATTCCAAAAATACAAGACTTAGAAAATACCACGAGGATAATAAAATTATTTCTAAGCAATAAAATGAAATATAAGAATCCAAAAGTTATATACGGTGGATCTGTTAATCAAAAGAACGTAAATCTTTTAAAAAATATAACAAATCTAGATGGATTTTTAGTAGGTGGCGCATCTCAAAATAGCAATATATTTATTGATATAATAAAAAAAACGTTTAATTAATTCCCATGGAAAATATTCTATTAGTGGCAAATGTGATTTTAGCAGTAATATTGGTAATAATCATTTTATTGCAGAAATCTGAGGGTGGAGCGCTAGGCATTGGTGTTTCTCAAGAAAGTTTTATGTTTTCTAGAACAGCAGGTGATTTTATGACAAAAGCAACTGCCATTATTGCTACTTTATTTATAATTTGTAGTCTTTCATTAACAATCATATCTAGGGGCGATCTTGAGACAGAGTCTTCAGTGATTGATAAAATAGAGCAAAATTCTGAAGAAGTTCCAAAAATTCCTGAAAATAACAATTAAGTATTTTCATTTTTAAAATAATTCGCTATAACATAATTCCATGGCGCGATATATATTCGTTACTGGCGGCGTGGTTTCATCTTTAGGCAAAGGTTTATCTTCAGCATCACTAGCTTATTTGCTTAAATCTCAAGGCTACAGGGTAAGACTGAGAAAAATGGATCCTTACTTAAATGTAGATCCTGGTACGATGAGCCCATTTCAACATGGTGAAGTTTTTGTCACCGACGATGGCGCAGAGACAGATTTAGATTTAGGCCATTACGAAAGATTCTCAAATATTTCTGCAAAAAAAACAGACAATATAACTACAGGAAAAATTTACAGCGATATAATTAAAAAAGAAAGAACAGGTAAGTACCTAGGTAAAACTGTACAAGTGATACCTCATGTAACTGATAGAATTAAAGAATTTATTAAAGGTGATATAACTAATGAAGATTTTGTAATTTGCGAAATAGGTGGAACCGTAGGGGATATTGAGAGTTTACCTTTTGTCGAAGCCATAAGACAATTTGCAAATGATGTAGGAAAAAAAAGAAGTTTATTTATACATCTGACACTTGTTCCTTTTTTAAAATCATCTGATGAAATTAAAACTAAACCAACGCAACATTCAGTTAAGGAGCTTAGAAGTTTGGGTATTCAACCAGATATAGTGATATGTAGATCACAAAAATCAATTCCGATAGACCAAAGAAAAAAAATATCTTTATTTTGCAATGTACCAATAGATAATGTTATTGAAACTGTTGATGTAAGAACAATTTATGAAGCACCAATAAGTTTTCACAAAGAAAAATTAAATAGACAAGTTTTAAAATATTTTAATATTAGACCAAAAAAAAATGCAAATTTAACACCGTGGAAAAAAATAACCGATACTGTTTTAAATTCAAAAAAACAGGTGAACATAGCGATTATTGGAAAATACGTTAATTTAAAAGATGCTTATAAATCTTTAGATGAAGCCTTAATTCATGGTGGAATTTTTAATAAAGTAAAAGTAAACCTACTAAGAATTGAGTCTGATAATTTAAAGAAACAAGATGTTAAGAAATTACTTAAAAATGTGTCAGGTATTCTAATACCAGGTGGTTTTGGAAAAAGGGGTACAGAGGGCAAAATAGCAGCAATTAATTTTGCTAGAAGAAATAAAATTCCTTTCTTTGGAATATGTTTTGGTATGCAAATGGCTGTTATTGAATTTGCTAGAAATAAACTGAATATTAAGCATGCAGGATCATCCGAGTTAGATAAAAAATGCTTTCCAGTTATTGGTCTGATGAA
The DNA here is from genome assembly GCA_902536765.1 of uncultured Pelagibacteraceae bacterium. Taxonomy (GTDB): domain Bacteria; phylum Pseudomonadota; class Alphaproteobacteria; order Pelagibacterales; family Pelagibacteraceae; genus Pelagibacter. The sequence continues at coordinate 74,612 of CACAYM010000004.1, read as the reverse complement.
TGAATGGGATAAAGATGGGAAAATAATTAAAGGTACTAATAAAGAATTAGGTGGTACTATGAGACTAGGTCTTTATGAAGCAAAATTAAGACATAATTCCCTAGTAAAAAAAATATACAATTCAACTAATATTAAAGAAAGACACAGGCATAGATATGAGGTTAATAAACATTTGCAAAGTAAGTTTGAGACCAATGGTATGATTTTTTCTGGAATGTCACCAAACAATAATTTACCTGAAATAATCGAATTAAAGAATCACCCATGGTTTATCGGTGTTCAGTTTCATCCAGAATTTAAATCTAGACCTTTAAACCCTCATCCTTTATTCTCTTCCTTTATTAAGGCTGCTAAATCAAAATAATGGAAAATAAAATAATTAATTGTAATGGAATTAAAATTTCAAATAAAGATACATTCACTTTAATTGCGGGTCCATGCCAATTGGAGTCCGAACAACATTCAATGGATATGGCTGGAAAAATAAAAGAAATAGCAGATAAATTTAGTATTGGTTTTATTTATAAAACGTCGTTTGATAAAGCCAATCGAACAAGTATAAAAGGTAAAAGAGGTGCCGGGTTAGAAAAGTCTTTACCGGTTTTTGATAAAATTAAAAATGATTTAAAAGTTCCTGTTTTAACGGATATTCATAACGAGGAGCAATGCTTGGCTGTATCAAATCATGTAGATATTTTGCAGATTCCAGCATTTCTTTGTAGACAAACAGACTTATTAATTGCTGCTGCAAAAACAAATAAAATAATCAATGTTAAAAAAGGTCAATTTTTAGCACCATGGGATATGGCAAATGTGACAAAAAAAATTTCTGAATCTGGAAATAGTAATATTTTGGTTACAGAGAGAGGAGCAAGCTTTGGTTATAATACTCTAGTATCAGATATGAGATCATTACCGATAATGTCTAAACTTGGATATCCTGTAATATTTGATGCTACTCATTCTGTACAACAACCCGGTGGGATGGGTGATAAAAGTGGTGGTCAAAGAGAATTTGTGGAATATTTAGCTAGAGCTGCTGTAGCAGTTGGTGTTGCAGGCGTTTTTATCGAAACGCACCAAGATCCAGATAATGCACCTTCGGATGGGCCAAACATGTTACCAATAAATAAATTAGAACAATTATTAAATCAATTATATGAAATAGATAAGCTTGTAAAAATTTAATGAGTAAAATTACCAGAGTTATAGCAAGGCAGGTATTTGATAGTAGAGGAAACCCAACCATCGAAGCAGAAGTTTTCAGCAATGAAAAAAGTTCAAGCGCAATTTGTCCATCCGGTGCTTCAACGGGTTCTTATGAGGCGCATGAGAAAAGAGACAAAAAAAATAAAAAATATTTTGGAAAAAGTGTTTTTGGCCCTGTCAAATACATTAATTCAAAAATATCAAAAAAATTATTAAATAAAAATGTTCATAATCAAGAACTTATCGATTCAATTTTAATTAATTTAGACGGCACTAAACATAAAACAAAAATTGGGGCAAATGCAATTTTAGCTGTATCAATGGCTGTAAAAAAACTCTCATCAAAAATTAAAAAAATTCCACTTTATAAAAATTTTATAATTAAAAAAAACTTCAAACTACCTTTTCCAATGATGAATATAATTAATGGGGGCGTACATGCAAATAATAAATTAAGAATACAAGAATTTATGATCCGTCCGGATGGAGCAAAAAATTTTTCAGAGGCTGTGAGAATGTGTTTTTTAGTAATACAGTGTTTAAAAAAAATTATATCAGATAGAGGAATGTCAATTTCTGTTGGTGACGAAGGTGGATTTGCTCCAATGATATCAAGCAATGAAGAGGCATTACGACTAATAGTAAAATCAATTGAAAAAGCCGGCTTTAAAAATGGTAAGCAAATATCAATTTGCCTAGATGTTGCTGCTAATGAATTATATAAAAACAGGAAATATTCAATTCATTCAAAAAAATACCTAAATGTAGAGCAAACAATTAATAAGTATATCAAATTAATTAAAAAGTTTAAAATTAGGTCTATAGAAGACCCTTTTTTTGAAAACGATTGGTTGGCATGGAGTAGATTCAATAAAGCTACAAAAAAAATACAAATTGTTGGTGATGACCTATATGTAACCAATTTGGAGAGACTTAAAAAAGGTTTTTTATACGAGTCTTCCAATTCAATTCTGATTAAACTCAATCAAATTGGAACAGTTTCTGAAACATTAGATGTTATTAGATTCGCAAATAATATTGGATATAAAACCGTCATTTCACATAGATCAGGAGACAGCGAAGATACTTTCATTGCAGACCTTGCGGTAGGTACTAATTCAAATCAAATAAAAACTGGTTCATTGTCAAGATCTGAAAGAGTTTCAAAATATAATCAATTAATAAGAATCGAGGAAGATTTAGGGTCTAATGCTAGGATGAATTATTTGTGAGTGTTTTATTAAAAATCAAAGAAAATCTAAAAATTATTATTTTAACTATTTTATTTGTATACATCTTAATAAATCTTTTTGGGGGTCAAAGAGGTTTATTTGCATATTTTGAAAAAAAGGAAGTTTTAGAAAATCTTAAAATCCAAGAAAAAGAAACGCTTGAAAAGATAAAAAATATTGAATTAAAAAATACTCTTTTAAGTGAGAGGCTTGATTATGATTACATAGATATGCTTATAAGGGACAAATTGATGCTTGGTAAAAAGGGGGAAACGACTTATATAGTTATAGGCAATGAAAATTAGACACCCAGAAAAAGTAAATAAACCAATTAATCCAATAAAGAGGAAACCTAATTGGATTAAATCTAAAATAATTAATAGTAAAGAATTTTTTATCACTAAAAGTTTAATTAATAAAAGTAAATTAGTTACAGTTTGCCAGGAAGCGAATTGTCCAAATATAACTGAATGTTGGAGTAAAAGGCACGCAACTTTTATGATAATGGGAGACACTTGTACTCGAGCTTGTGCTTTTTGTGATGTTAGCACTGGAAAACCACAGCCGCTCGATCCATTTGAACCATACAAAATATCAAATGCAGTAAAAAAATTAGATCTTAACCATGTAGTAATAACATCCGTTGATAGAGATGATTTACCCGATGGTGGATCAAATCATTTTTATGAGGTAATTTTAGCTACAAAAAAATTAAACCCAAACACATCAGTAGAGGTACTAACTCCAGATTTTCTTAGAAAAGGCGAGTCATATAAAAAAGTTATTGAGGCTAATCCAGATGTATTTAATCATAATATTGAAACAGTGCCTAGCCTTTATAGAAAGGTCAGACCAGGAGCTAGATACTTTGCATCTCTAGATCTTTTAAAAAAATCTAAAGAGATAAATAAAAATATATTTACTAAATCTGGAATAATGATTGGTTTAGGTGAAAAAAAAGATGAAGTTGTACAAGTTATGGACGATTTAATATCTGCCAAAGTTGATTTTTTAACAATTGGTCAATATTTACAACCTTCCCCTAAACATCATCCACTCGAAAAATATTATCATCCTGATGAATTTAAAGAATTTGGGGAAATTGCAAAATCAAAAGGATTTTTACTAGTATCTTCAACGCCATTAACAAGATCCTCTTATCATGCAGATGAAGATTTTAGAAAACTAAAAACCCAACGTTTAAAAACAAATGCCCCAAGCATCGGTCAAAAGATTAATTCAAATTGAAAAAAAAAATTTAATTGATTTAGTTTTAGATATAGACAAGTATCCCAATTTCATACCTTATTGTATTAACTCAAAAGTTTATGAACGTAACGATAAAGGGGAAAATATCTATATTATTGCAGATTTAACTATTGGAAAGGGAATTTTTAAAGATACGTATAAAAGCGATGTTAGATTTAATAAAAAAGAGGACACAATTTACGTTACTAATATTGATGGTCCATTAAAATATCTTGAAAATAGGTGGTATTTTAATCAAAAAGATAACATGACTGAAGTATCTTTTGATGTAGATTTTGAGCTAAAAAATAAATTTTTAAATATATTAATGACTAAGTCTTTTACATATGGTCTGAATAAGATTGCTGATGCATTTCAAAAAAGAGCAGAGGAACTATTTAAAAATACTTAAAATGAGGTTTAAAGCTTTTATAACTGTAGCTTTTTGAATTGAATTTCGATTTTTGTTTTTAAATAAATATCTCTTTACTACAATTTTACTTCCTTTCTTTAACCCAATATAAACAAGTCCAACTGGTTTTTCTTTAGTTCCACCTTTGGGACCAGCTACACCTGTTATAGAAATTGATATATTTGTTCGACTAATTTTACTCAAATTCTTTACCATTTCCAAACATGTCTCGTAGCTAACAGCACCATATTTGGCTATAATTTTTTTTGGAACTTTTAAAATATTTATTTTTGATTGATTTGAGTAAGTAACCATTCCTAAAGTAAAAATCTTAGAAGATCCACTAATCGAAGTAATCGAACTAGCTAATAAACCGCCTGTGCATGACTCCACAAAAGAAATTTTTAATTTTTTCGTCCTAAGTATATTAACTATTTTGTTAGATAGATTTTTCATGAGCTTAAAACTATATATAATACCATAACTGCCACAACATATAACCCAGCACAAACATCATCCATAACTACACCAAAACTATTTTTAAAATTTTTATCATAATAACTAATGGGGTAAGGTTTAGTAATATCAAAAATTCTAAATAGAATAAACATTATAGAATAGAATATTAAAACTTCGTTAGTTTCTTTTGAACCCTTGTGAGCTATTTCATATAAACATATTGGTATTGATTGACCAATAAATTCATCTATTACAATTTCTTTTGGATCTTTATTTTCTTTATTTTTAATAAACTGATTTATAGAATAAAGTGAAACAAAAAATATTACAATCAAACAAATTAAAACTAGATCAGGTGATAAATCTAAAATTTGAAATATAAAAAATAAAAAAATAGTAGTTACTAAAGATGCAATACTACCTGGAATTTTGTTTATTCTACCAATACCAAATAGTGTTACGAATAATGAGTTAAATTTATAAATCATATTTTGAAATTGAAGCAATTACTTCACAAGCAATAGCTTTTTTCTCACCTATTAATCCCAATTTTTCTGTTGTCTTACCTTTTATATTTATTTTATTTTTCGATATTCCACAAATATCTGAAATTGATTTAACAATTTTATGTTTATATTTTGAAATTTTAGGCGTTTGAGTTATTATGTTAATATCCAGATTATTTATATAAAAACTATTTTCTTCCACTTCTTTAACTACTCTACTTAATAATATTGTTGATCTTATATTTTTATACTTAGAATTTTTATTTGAAAATTTCTGACCAATGTCACCCTTTTTGCAGGCTCCAAGAATTGCATCTGTTATAGCATGTAAAACAGGATCTCCATCAGAATGTCCTAGTGTTCCTAATGATGATTTAATATCTAATCCACCTAAATAAAGTTTTCTTCCTTTGACAAGTCTGTGGACATCAAATCCAATTCCATAAAATGTTGATATATATTTTAAATCACTCTTATATGTAATTTTAGTATTCTCTATTTCACCTTTAATAAATTTAACTCTATAGTTATTATTAATGAACAGGCTAGACTCATCCTGAATCTTGTTTTTATTTTTTTTTGCTAAATTATATATATCTTTGAACCTAAAACCTTGGGGAGTTTGTGCTAAATAAATATTTTCTTTTCTTAAATTAAATAGCGATTGTTTAACATTGTATTTAATTGCATCTGTAGAATAAATGTATGGCACAACAGCTTTATTTTTTTTCAAATTAAATAATAAATTTTTAACTAATTTAAGTGAAAAATTTGGTCTTGCTGCATCATGGATTAAGATATTTCTGACTTTAAACCTCTTAGCATATGTAATGGCGATTAAAGAAGAATCGCTCCTTTCTTTTCCTCCTTTTAAAACCTTAATTTTTGATAAATATTTCTTTTTAATAAATGATTTTTTATTGGTTACTAAAATTATGTATTTGAAGAGTTTACATTCTAATATTTTATCTAATGTATGTTCAAATAGAGGTCTATTTCTATAATATGTATATTGCTTTAAATTAATTGATTTAAACCTTTTGCTTTGTCCCGCAGCTAGTATTATAAAACAATTACTCATTTCGTTATATATAAGATAATGAATTTATTACACAATGCTTGAATTTATCAAAAAAAATATTTTTATTATTTTAATCTTTCTTATTACCTTATTTGTTGGTTTTATTACATTTTTAACATTTATTGATAAAAGTTTTATTGAATTAAATGAGGTCAATTTACAATATTTGTTACTTGTAAACATAGTATTATTATTATTCTTCTTTATTTTTGTTTTTCGTGAAATAAAAAAATCGATTAAAAATGAAATTGATGTAAAAGGCTCAAAATCAAATAAAAAATATATTACTTTTTTTGCTCTATTCACTTTAATACCATCAATACTCATATCAATTTTTTCTCTCTTTTTATTTTCTTTTGCTTTAGAGAAATATTTTGATAAAAAAATTACAACCGCTGTCAACAACTCTTATGAGTTAGCTAAAAATTATGTGCAGGATGTAAGAAATAAGATAGAGAGCGATATTGTGATGATAGCTTTCGATATAAACAAAAGCGGAAATTTTTATCAAAGCGATCCACTAGATTTTAAAAAATTCTTAATAAACCAAAAAATTTTAAGAAATGTAGATGAGATTCATATAATAACTGATCAAAAAAAAATTATTATGTCAACTTTAAATGATATGAAGAAATTCATAGCACCAGAACAAAAAGCATTCGATTTAGTAATGAAAGATAACAGACCTTTAAAAATTATAAATGCATTTGAGAATAAATCTGCTGCAATACTTAAGCTGCCTAATTATAAAAACACATACATATATGTTGTTAAATATTTAGAAGAAGATATTTCGAAATTTTTGACAGAGTCCCAGGAAGCACTCAATTTTTATTATACAGTTGAAGATAAAAGAACAGGTATACAAATCTCTTTTATATTAATTTATTTAATAGTTGTTTCTTTAATGCTGTTTCTAAGCGTTTCAATAGCCATAAGGTTCTCCTCACGTTTTTTCAGATCAATTAATAATTTAGTAAACGCATCAATGAGTATTGGCAGAGGAAATTTGGATACAAAAGTTCCTGAGATAAAAACAGACAAAGAACTTGAGTCACTTAATAAAAATTTCAACCTGATGATTGATCGTTTAAAAACCCAACAAGATAAATTACTTCTTACTGAAAGACATGAAGCATGGGAAAATGTAGCTAGAAAATTAGCTCATGAGATTAAAAATCCTCTAACTCCCATACAGTTAATTATTGATAGATTTAATTCAAAGTTTTCAAATTTAATGAGTGAAAATGATAAATCAAATTTTAACGAAAATTTAAAAATTATAAATAAGCAAATTAAACAAATAGAAAATTTAATAAATGAATTTTCTGATTTCGCTAGAATGCCAAAACCTATTTTAAAAAAACATAATATTGTGAAAATAATTAAAGAAAATATATTATTGATGAATGAAATTGATAAATCGGTAAATATAACCTTTAATTCCTTCAATGAACCATTAAATATAAATTGTGACTCAGAGCAATTAAATAGAATCTTTACAAACCTTTTTAAAAACTCTATTGAAAGTTTAAAAGAGAAATTCTCAAAAAGCCCCGATTTTACAAAGAAAATTGATATAGAAATTTTAAAAAAAGATGATTATATACAAATCATTATTAGTGATAATGGTCTAGGATTTAGTAGTAAAAATTTGGATGATTTGCTTAAACCATATTTCACAACAAAGAGTAATGGTACTGGTTTAGGTCTTCCTATAGTTAATAAAATAATTAATGATCATAATGGAACTTTAAAACTTGTTGAGAAAAAAATTGGAGCAACAATCAAAATAAATTTACCTGTCTAAAATGTCTACAGAAATTTTAATTATTGATGATAACCCTGATATAAGGAATATTTTAGATGACCTTATTTCCGATGCTGGATATAAAACTAGAGTTGCAGCAAATTATAATCAGGCATTAAAAGAAATTGATAAAAAGTTGCCTGAAGTAGCTATTATAGATGTAAAATTAGATAAGGGTGACAATGATGGAATTGAGCTACTTAATCACATCAAACAAAAAAATAAAGATATACCTGTAATCATTATCTCTGGGCATGCGAATATAGAAATGGCTGTAAAATCGCTTAAATCAGGAGCATTTGAATTTATACAAAAACCATTTGATAAAGAAAGATTAATGAACTTTATAAAGAGGGCATCAGAAAATTATAACTTAATTAAAGAGAATAAATATTTAGAAACTAAACTTTTTCACTCATTTGATCTAATTGGTTCAAGCAACAATATAAATAAAATAAATGATCAGATACAAAAAGTATCAACAACTGAGTCAAGAGTTTTTATTTGTGGTCCAACTGGATCTGGAAAAGAACTGATAGCTCGTAAAATTCATAAAATTTCAAATAGAAGAAATAAGCCTTTTATAATACTTAATGGTGCTCTATTGGATGTAAAAAAATACGAGCAGGAATTGTTTGGTGAAGAGAAGGAAGATGGATCAATTTCTTATGGTGCTCTAGAAAAATCTTCAGGAGGAATTCTTTTGATTGACGAAGTTTCAGAGATACCTCTAGAAACACAATCGAAAATTTTAAGAGTTCTAACAGACCAAAAATTTAAAAGAATTAATGGGAATCATGATATTAAAGTTGATGTAAGAATAATTTGTTCTACTTCTACAGACATTAATTATGAAATATCTCAGGGAAATTTTAGAGAAGATCTATTTCATAGATTAAATGTATTTCAAATTAACATCGAACCCTTAAATAAAAGAGTTCAAGATATACCTTTATTAATTAAATACTTCTCAGAAAAAATTGCTGAAAATTATAATCTTAAAAAGTTTATTATTGATCCAAATAACCATAATTTAATTGATTATTCTTGGCCTGGTAATGTTAGAGAATTAAGAAACTTGATAGAAAGAATAGCTATACTATCACCAGATAGTCCTGAAAAGATATTTAGTATAATTAAGGAGTCATTAAAAATTTCAGAAGGTGAAAATGTGTTTCATGAAAAATCTTTGTCTGTACCTTTAAAAGAAGCTAGAGAAAATTTTGAAAAAGAGTATTTGTCATCTCAATTAAAAAAATTTGGAGGAAATATATCTAAGATGGCTAAATTTATTGGAATGGAAAGATCAGCATTACACAGAAAATTAAAAGGGCTTAATATAAAAGATCTGAATTGATGAATATAATAATTTGCGGTGCGGGGAGAGTTGGTTTCACTATAGCTAAACTTTTAAGTGAACAAAATCATTCAATTACTGTAATAGATCAGTCTAGTGAAGATATACAAAAAATAAAAGATTCACTTGATGTTAATGCAATTGTTGGAAAAGCAACTTATCCATCTATTTTGGAAAAAGCCAATGGTGCAGATGCCGATATGATTATTGCTGTAACACGAAATGATGAGATAAATATGCTTATATGCCAGATTGCATATGCAACATTTAAAATTTCAAAAAAAATAGCTCGTATTAGATCACAGAATTATTTAGATCCGAAATTTTCTAAATTGTATAACAAAGAAAATTTACCTATAGATGTTATTATTTCACCAGAACTTGAAATTGCAAAATCATTACAAAGAAAATTAGAGGCCCCAGGAGCTTTAGACAATATACCTTTTGCTGAAAATAAAATAAGATTATTAGAAATTTTTATTAAAAATGATTGTCCTATAAAGAATATAAAATTAAATGAATTAACAAAAAAATTTCCTGATTTAGAGGCTAATATTTTAGGTGTTATTAGAAAAGAAAAATTTAAAATATTAAAAAAAAGTGATGTAATGGAGAAAGATGACAAAGCATATGTGATAATTAATTCCTCTCAAATGGCAAAAACGCTTATAGCTTTTGGACATAATGAAAAGATTTCAAACAAAATATTAATTATTGGTGGAGGAAATATAGGATTTAATTTAGCAAAAAATATTGAAGAAACGTTAGAGTCTGTCAGAATTAAAATTATTGAAAAAAACAAAGAGAGAGCTGAATTTATAGCTAATGAACTTAATAATTCAATAATCATCAATGGAGATGCATTAGACGAAGATGTTTTATCAGAAGCTAATTTAGAGGAGATTGAAACTGTTTTGGCTTTAACAAATGATGACGAGGACAATTTAATGGCAAGTGTGCTTGTCGAAAAATTTTCTAAAAATAAAAAAACATTGGCACTAACAAACAAATCAAATTATTCATTGCTTCAATCTTCCTTAAAAATTGATGATTTAATCGATCCTAGAATGAGTACTGTTTCTAGTATTTTAAAACATGTTCATAAAGGTACTATTGAATCGGCTTATAGTATTCTAAATGGTCAGTATGAGGTTATCGAAGCAGAAATAATTGAAACTTCTGAACTTGTAAATAAAGAATTAAAAAACGCAAATTTACCTGATGAAATAAGAATTGGAGCAATTTTAAGAGGTGAGGATATAATTATTCCAAGATCAAATTTTGTATTTCAGAAAGATGACAGAGTAGTCTTTCTTGCAAAAAATGATCAAATTGCGGTAGTCGAAAATATGTTTCGTATTAGTGCGACTTAATGTTGAAATTTAGTATTTATTATTTAAGATTTTTTAATATTTTAATAAGCTTCTTGTGTTTCTTAAATATTTTATATTCATATTATTTTGATTTATATTTAAACGTTGATAGTTATTTTTATACGTTAATATTTACAATTATTCCCTTATTTAGTTTTTTTTTCTTTAAAAAAAGTGAATTTAAAATCAGTGTTTTCACCAAAATTGTATCAGTAATTTTGGGGTACATATTTTTACCAATATTAATAGCATTGCCTTATTATTTTAGTATTTACAATATAACCTTTTTAAATGCATATTTTGAAGCTGTTTCAGGATTTACTTCAACTGGGTTCACTATATTTGATAACATAAAACATTTAGACGAAAGCCTAATTTTGTGGAGATCATCATCTCAATGGTTAGGTGGATTATATTTTTTATTCTCAATTATTTTGCTTATTGATATTTTTGATGACAATTTAAAGAAAATACTTACAAATTTTCTCACAATTAACTCTGCAGAAATTTTAAAACAGGCTTTTAAAATATTTATTTTCTATGTTTTTTTAACATTTATAATCTTTATCGTATTAAATCTATTTGATTTTAGATCTTTTATTTCCTTGAATTTGTCAATGTCATTAATTTCATCAGGTGGTTTTTTGCCTGTTAATAATTTAGAGGTAATTCTTAATACTCATATAAAAATTATAGTTTTTTCTTTATTGATGTTAGTATCTTTTTTTAGTCTTTTTTTTTCATATAATTTATTAGTCTATAAAAAAAGAGGTTTGAAATTACTTCAAGAGGATGTTTATTTAATTATTTATCTTTTAGTATTATTATTTAGCTTTTTTTTATTTAGTGATAAAAATTTAAATTTTTCAATAATATTTTTATCTATTGCTAGCAGCGTTTCAAATATTGGCATATCTTTTAAGAATATACCTATAAATATGTCGTTCATTTTTTTGGTATTAATTATAATAGGAGGCTCATTTTTTTCTACCAGTTCAGGTTTAAGATTTTTAAAAATAGTTTCTTTATTTCAATTCTCCTTGAACGAAATAATTTCAAATGCCAAGCCAAAAAATATTTTTATAAATAAGTTATGGTTTTCAGATAAAATAATGGATAATTCAGATTTTTATAAATATTTTCTATCTATACTAATTTTTATAGTATCTTTAATATTTTTAACCAGCATTTTATCAATATCAGGTCTAAGCTTAGATAATTCATTTAAGTTATCTATATTAACACTGATGAATACTGTTAACTCTCATATGACAGGCACAAACGGTCTTGATTTTGATCAGTTTAGTTATACGTCAAAATATTTTTTAATAATATTTATGATTATCGGGAGAGTTGAATTACTCTCTATACTTATTATTTTTAAAAAATTCTTTTTTAAAAATTAGTTTAATTATATAAGTATATTAAAATTGCGCCCTTAGCTCAGCTGGATAGAGCAACGGTTTTCTAAACCGTGGGTCGGAGGTTCGAATCCTTCAGGGCGCGCCATTAATTTAACTTAATGAGAATATGTATAATCTAGTTTATTGGTCACCATTTATTGGTAATGTTGGAACAATTAAATCGTGTTTAAATTCTGCTATAGCCGCAAAAAAATTTGCTAAAGGAAAAAACTCAGTCAAAATTATCAATGTTTTTGGTGAATGGAACAAACATATAAAAATTTTTAACGATAATGAAGTTGAAGTAATTAATTTTTTTCCAAATCTAATCAAATATTTTCCAAATACAGGATATTTGAAAAGTAGGATATTATATATCTTTATATTTGTAATTTCTTTTGTGCCATTATTGAAATTTTTAAAAAAAGAAAAAGAATGTTATTTTATTGCTCATTTAATAACATCTCTTCCCTTAATGTTAAATTTTCTTTTTAATTTAAAATGTAAAATGATTCTAAGAATTTCTGGATATCCAAAATTAAATATTTTTAGAAAAACATTCTGGAGAATTGTAAATAGTAAAATTTATTTATTAACCTGCCCAACATATGAGCTTTTTAATAAAATTTCTAATTTAAATTTGCTTAATACTAATAAAATAAAAGTTTTACCAGATGCAATAATCAATATGCATGAATTTATAGACCAAAAAAAAAGATCAAAAAGTCTTTCATTTGATAAAAAAATTATTTTGTCTGCAGGAAGATTTACAAAACAGAAAAACTTCAAATTTATGATCAATGAATTAAGTGACTTTTTATTAAAGAATCAAAATTATGACTTAATTATATTAGGTGATGGTGAGGAAAAAAAAGAAATAGAAAAATTAATTCAAAAGTTAAATATGAAAGATAGAATACATATGCCTGGTTTTAAAGAAAACCCAATGTCTTACATGATTAAAGCTGATATCTTTATTCTACCATCTTTGTGGGAGGAAGTTGGATTTGTAATTGTAGAGGCTGCGCTTTCAAATCTATTAGTAGTCTCCTCAGATTGTCCAAACGGTCCAAAGGAATTTCTTGATAATGGGGAGGCTGGTTTTCTTTTTGCAAGCAATGAAAAAAATGCTCTTAAAAGTACAATTTTAAAAATAGACGATGATAATAAAAAAAAAAAAATAAAGGCAAAAAGGAATTGTCTTATCTATACTAGGTTTAGACATTATTTAGCACTAGAAAAATTGCTTTCTAACCCATAAATATTAATACATTGAAATCAATATGGGTTTTATTGAGAATTGAAGGTAAAATTACCAAATTTGCTATTGATGAGCTATTTATATCATGATTAAATATTAGAAATTCAAAAGTAATTTTGAATTTATTTGTTAACAAATAAACTAATAAACAAGAGGAAGAATATATGTTTAATCTTATAAAAAAATTGACTTCTTTTATGGCTATGTTTGCGGTGCTATTTGCATTTTCAACAGAAGCTATGGCAAAGAAATCAAAAACTCTTAAAAACACTCAGAAGAAAGGTTTTGTAAGATGTGGTGTTTCTCAAGGTCTTCCAGGATTTTCAAATGCAGATGCGTCTGGAAATTGGACTGGAGTTGACGTTGATGTATGTAGAGCTGTTGCTGCTGCGGTACTTGGAGATGCGAATAAAGTTAAGTTCACTCCACTAAGTGCTAAAGAAAGATTTACTGCTTTAACATCTGGTGAAATTGATATTTTATCAAGAAACACAACTTGGACACTTTCTAGAGATGCTGATATTGGTCTTACATTCGTCGGAGTTAACTTTTATGATGGACAAGGTTTCATGGTAAGAAAAAATTCTGGCATTACTTCAGTAAACCAATTTAAAAATGGTATCTCTGCTTGTACAAACATTGGTACAACAACTGAGCTAAATATGAGAGACTTCTTTAATTCAAGAGGAATTTCATATGAGCCGGTAGCTTTTGAAAAAGCTGACGAAGTTGTTGCTGCTTATGATGCAGGTAGATGTGATACTTATACGACTGATAAATCTGGATTAGCAGCTCAAAGAACAAAAATGAAAAACCCAGATGAACACATTGTATTACCTGAAACTATTTCTAAAGAGCCTTTAGGACCAGTTGTAAGACAAGGTGATGCTGTTTGGGAAGATATTGTTCGTTGGTCATTAAACACTATGATCGAAGCTGAAGAGTATGGAATTACTTCTTCAAATGCTGATTCTATGAAGACTTCAGATAACCCTGCAATTAAAAGACTTGTAGGTGCTGAAGGTGAATTAGGAGCAGCTTTTGGTCTAGATAATGACTGGAGTTTAAGGATTATTAAACAAGTAGGAAACTATGGCGAAAGCTATAAAAGAAATATAGCTGACCCAGGTATCTTACCTGACAGAGGTCCAAATCAACTTTGGACTAAAGGTGGAATTTTATACGTACCACCAGCAAGATAATTCTTGATTTAAATACTTTAAAAAGGGCTAGATTTTTCTAGCCCTTTTTTTTATATTTGCGGTCTAATGAACAACAAAATCAAAAAAATTCTTCCACAAATCATAACAGTTTTGTTTGTTTTAGGCATATTTGGTTTTTTTACCTTCAATGCCCAAATCAATATGGATAATAGAGGAATTGATTTTGGTTTTGGTTTTTTAACACAAGAATCCTCTTTTGATGTTCAGTTTTCTCTTATTGAGTATAGTGGCTCACACTCATATGCTCGAGCTTATCTTGTAGGATTACTCAATACATTATTAGTATCTTTTATAAGCATAATTTTTTGTACAATTTTGGGAGTAATATTTGGAGTAGCAAGATTGTCCTCAAATTATCTAATTAGAAATTCTGCAGCTTGGTATGTTGAATTCTTTAGAAATATTCCATTATTACTTCAAATTTTCTTTTGGTATTACGCAGCATTAAGAGCACTTCCTGTTCCAGAAAAAGCTGGACCATGGTTTGGTGTTACTTACATGACTATCAAGGGATATTATATACCGTCTTTTATTTGGACAAACTTAGACATTTTCTTATATTCAATTTTAGCAGTCATTGTTTCTATTATAATAATTTCAACGTACGCAAAAAAACTTCAAGAGAATGAAGGAAAACAAATCCCAGTTTTCTTTATTTCCTTGGGATTAATATTCTTACTTCCCGCTTTAACGTTTTTTATAGGAGGTGTATCCTTAGATTTTGGAATTCCTGTCTTAAAACAATTATCAAAAACGTCTTATGTGTTTGAAGGAGGTATAGGTTTGCCACCTGAATTAATTGCTTTAGTTTTAGCTTTATCATTATACACATCTACATTTGTTGCTGAGTGTGTAAGAGCTGGTATCCAGGGAATTGGAAAAGGGCAAAAAGAGGCTGCTGCATCAGTTGGTTTAACACCTAATCAAATATTAAAATTAGTAGTTATGCCACAAGCCTTAAGAATTATAATTCCACCAACTACTAATCAATATCTTAATTTAACAAAGAATTCATCATTAGCAGCAGCAATAGCTTATCCTGATTTAGTATTAGTTTTTGCTGGTACAGCATTGATGCAGACTGGAAAGGCAATTGAAATAGTATCTATAACAATGCTTACTTATTTATCTATAAGTTTAGCAATTGCAGCAATAATGAATTGGTATAACAAAAAAATAGAAATTAAGGAAAAATAATGAATAGTCTAAATTTTCTAAAATCAAATAAGCAGAATTTCTATTATTTCCTATATTTAGGTCTTTTCTTTTTTTCTATAAGTATAATAGATGTTGCAATAAATGCTTTTTTAAAGATAAATATCACATCCTTTCTACCAGGAATGTTAAGTATCTTTCTTCCTTTAATTCTTGGTTTTATAGGATTGAATTTTATTAGAACTGAATATTCTGGAATAAAAAGCTTAGATATTATTAATAAAAATATCAATACAAATAATTTTAACGCAATACTGACACTTCTTATTATTTTTGCGATTATTAAAGCAACTCCTCCATCTTTAAGTTGGATGATATTTGATGCAAATATTTCTGGTGATACCAAAGAGGCTTGCACAGGGACTGGAGCTTGTTGGACTTATGTTAAAGTTTGGTTCAGACGTTTTATGTATGGAATGTATCCAAATGATTTACATTGGAGGATTAATTTAGCATTTATTCTTGTTATTGCTTTAGGATTTTTTGGCTTTTTCTTAAGAGATAATTTAAAAAAATATTTAGCGTTATATTACGTAATTATTTATCCAATAATTGCATTTTTAGTAATTTATTATCTAATCTCTGGTGGTGCATTCGGTTTAGTTTGGGTCGAAACAGGTGCGTGGGGAGGGTTATCTTTAACATTTATTGTCTCTTTTTTCTGTTTAATTTTCTGTTTTCCTTTGGGTATGGTTTTGGCGTTGGGTAGGCGATCAAATCTTCCAATGATACGATATATATCAATTGGTTATATTGAGTTTTGGAGGGGCGTTCCTCTTATAACAGTATTATTTATGTCTTCAGTTATGTTTCCTATGTTTTTACCTGAGGATTTCTTCATGGATAAACTCGTAAGAGTAATTATAGCTATTACACTTTTCGAAGGAGCTTATTGTGCTGAAGTTATAAGAGGTGGCTTACAAGCACTACCAAGAGGTCAATATGATGCTGCAAAATCTTTGGGCATGGGATATTGGAAGATGCATATATTTGTAATTTTACCTCAAGCTTTAAAATTAGTAATTCCTGGAATTTGCAATACATTTTTAGCACTTGTTAAAGATACACCTTTGATTTTTGTAGTTGGATTAGCAGAATTGGCCGGAATGTTAGCTTTGGCAAAAACAAATCCAAAATGGTTAGGATTTGCAATGGAGGGATATATATTTGCTGCTATAATTTTCTGGATAATTTGCTATGCTATGAGCAAATATAGTTATAACTTAGAAGCAAAATATAAAACTGAAAGATAAAATGACTGAACCAATAATTAAAATTGAAAATGTAAATAAATGGTTTGGAGATTTTCAGGTTTTAAAAGACATAAATCTTGATGTTTCAGCTAAACAAAAAATTGTTGTTTGCGGCCCCTCTGGATCAGGTAAGTCAACTTTAATTAGATGTATTAACAGGTTAGAGGAACATCAAAAGGGTACTATAATAGTTGATGGTACTGAACTTTCTGAAAACACAAAAAATATTGAACAAGTTAGAGCTGAAGTAGGGATGGTTTTTCAACAATTTAATTTATTTCCACATTTGTCTATTTTAGATAACTGTACCCTTGCTCCAATTTGGGTAAAAAAAATGCCTAAAAAAGATGCTCAGGAATTAGCTATGAAACAATTAGAACAAGTTCAAATTGCTGATCAAGCAAATAAATTTCCTGGTCAGTTATCTGGAGGTCAACAACAAAGATCTGCTATTGCGCGAGCTTTATGTATGCAGCCAAAAATAATGCTTTTTGACGAACCTACGTCTGCATTAGATCCAGAGATGATAAAAGAAGTTTTAGATGCAATGGTAAATCTTGCAAAAGGTGGAATGACAATGATTGTTGTTACGCATGAAATGGGTTTTGCAAAAGAAGTAGCTGATGAAGTTATATTTATGGATGAAGGAATGATTGTAGAAAAAGCAGAGACTAAAGAATTTTTTGCAAATCCAAAAAGCGATAGAACTAAGCTATTTTTAAGTCAAATTTTATAATTAGTCTAAATAAGTTTACTTTATTTTTAAAAGCAATTTAGGCTTTTTAGCCTTATGTCAAGCTAATAAATAGGGTAAAAAAAAAATATTTTAGGGCTTGCATAAACCTTCAGGATAGAGTTCAATCTTAATTTTAAGAGGGGTCTTAATGGAAGAAAATTTTAATAAACACTTAGGCAATAAGCTTAAGCTAAGAAGATTAGCACTTGGCTTAACTCAAACTAAAGTAGCAAAAGCAATCAACGTAACATTTCAGCAGATTCAAAAGTACGAAAAAGGTACAAATGGCGTAAGTTCAATTAGATTACTACAGTTATCTAACTATCTTAAAGTGCCAATTAACTACTTTTTTGAGGATTTTTCTGAATACGCAATAAATGCAGAAAAAATAAAAGAAAGTCATATGAATGTTAATTATAATTTTCTTTTAAAGCTTTATTCAGAGTTAACTCAAGACCAAAAGATAAAATTTGGGAAAAACCTTCAGGTTTCACAAGTTGGAATATCTAAGACAGGCTGAGACTAGATAGCTGATTTAATTTTTTTGAAAGTAATTTAATTTAAATTATAACTAAAATTTAAATTAATGAAGTATTTAAAATATTTATTTCTTACAATCTTTTCTTTAATAATACTTTCTTTATTGGCTGTAATTTATGATCTTTCATATTATGACCCTTCATATGTTAATAGAAGTGCAATTACATTTAGCAAAAAAAATATAAATAGCAAAAAAATCAGAAAAATTTATAGCACAATAGAAAAAATCCCATATATTTTAGGCAATCAATTTCTTGATAGCCATAAAAGATTTTGGGAAGTAGAAGACGAAAACAAAAGAAATAGTTTACCTTCCACAATTGTAATACCTGCGAAAAAAGAAAATTTTAAAAAAGGAACAGAAATTGAAAATATCGAGCGAAATTATTCAAATTGGACGAGAAGCCATGGTGGATATTCTAATTTAAGATTTTCTAATTTAGATTTAATTAATAGGTCGAATGTGAAAGACTTAGAAGTTGCATGGATATATAGATCTAATGACGTAAAAAAAAGTATACAAGCAAACCCAATTGTTAAAGATGGTTTTTTATATTTTCCGACCCCAGGTAATTTTATAGTTTGTTTAAATGCTGCAACTGGAAAAGTAATATGGAAATATAAAGTTGAAAGAGGATTTCATGCAGCAAAAAGAGGATTATTATTGTGGGAAGACAAAAAAAATCAAATCTTAAGACTTATATTTACCAACGACGATCAATTAATCTCATTAAACGCCAAAAATGGCAAACCTATAAAAGATTTTGGAGACAATGGAATTATTAAAATAGGTTCTTCTCCAACTACACCTACTATTATAGATGAACAAATAGTAATAGGATCAATAATTCCAGCTGTAGAGATTTACGATGTTTATAATGGTGATCTTAAATGGAAATACTATCTTAGAAAGATTGATAAAAGCTTGGTAAATGCAAGAGACTTTAAAGGAGGTTCTCCATGGGGTGGTATATCGTCAGACAACAAAAATGGAATTTTATACTTAACCACTGGTAATGCAGCACCATATTTTGTTGGAATTCAAAGACCTGGTAAAAATTTATATGCAGACAGTGTAATAGCTTTTGATGTAAGAAATAAAAAAATTAATTGGTATTTTCAAGAAACTTGTCACGATTTATGGAATAATGATATAGCTGGTCCACCTATTTTAACAACAATAAATAAATATGGAAAAAGAATAGATGTTGTTTTAGCGGTTTCAAAAACAGGCAATACTATTATATTGGATAAAAATACTGGAGAACCGATATTTGATTTTGTAAAAAAAAAAGCACCAGTTTCAAAATTACCAGGACAAAGAACCTGTGAATACCAACCGTCATTAGAATTGCCTGAACCATTTGCAAGGAATGAGTTCAAGTTAGAACATATAACAAATAAATCTAAAGAGGATAGTGACCATGTTTTAAAGCAAGTAAAAGAGTCTAATTACGGCTTTTATCCAACTCATGAAATAGATAAATTTACTATCTCTTATAATTTATGGGGCGGTGCACAATGGCCTGGTGCATCAGTAGACTCTGATAAAAATATACTTTACGTAACTGCGCATGATATACCAACTAAATTTAAAGTTTTTAGTTCATTTGATATTAATAAAAAATTAGAATTAAAAAATAATTTATTAGATATTGGAAAAAATAATAAATTAGATGATCTTGAGGGTTATCCAGGTATCACTCCTCCTTGGGGAAGTTTGACCGCATTAAACTTAAATAGTGGAAAAATTTTATGGCAGGTTCCATTAGGATATTTTGATGAATTAAAAAAAAGAGGCATGAAGGATACAGGCACAGCTAATTTTGGAGGAGCAACGGCTACAGCTGGTAATCTAGTATTCGTTGGTGGCACATTAGACAAACTTATTAGAGCGTTTGATACACAAACTGGAGAAGAACTTTGGTCATATGAACTACCTTATATAGGGTCAGCACCTCCAACAGTGTATGCTGTCAACGGAGAACAATTTGTTATAATACCAGCAACGGGTGGAATGAGTTTAGCAAGAATATATCCAGATTTAGTAGAGCAAGGGGATGCTTTTGTTGCTTTTAAATTAAAAAAGGATTGATGGCTCCTCGGGCAGGACTCGAACCTGCGACCAATTGATTAACAGTCAACTGCTCTACCAACTGAGCTACCGAGGAATGTAAAGTTCAGAATTTACTTTTTTTTAAATGTAAAACAACTACTTTTTTGGAGGTAACGCCCGGAATCGAACCGGGATACAAGGATTTGCAATCCTCTGCGTAACCATTCCGCCACGTTACCATTATTTGTTAATAAAATAATTTATACTATGCTTATAGTAAATAGGCCCTCAAATTCAATCTTAATTTGAATATTGTTAATTACGTTTATTAAATTATAAACTATAAATCAGCATATGAGCTCAGATAAATATATTCATAATCAGGTAGAAAATAAAATATACAAGTATTGGGAAAATAAAAACCTATTTAAACCAAAAAAAAATAAAAAACATTTTTCGATAGTTATACCTCCTCCAAATGTTACAGGAAGTCTACATATGGGGCATGCGTTAAATAATACAATTCAGGATTTACTTACAAGATTTCATAGAATGAATAATTATGAAACCTTATGGCAACCAGGAACAGATCATGCTGGTATTGCTACACAGGCTTTGGTTGAGAGAAAATTAGAAAAAGAAAATATTAATAAGCAAGATTTAGGAAGAGAAGAATTTATAAACAAAGTATGGGAATGGAAAAATGAATACGGAGACATAATAATTAATCAGTTAAAAAAATTAGGATGTTCTTGCGATTGGTCAAGAAATGCTTTCACCATGGACGATAATCTTTCCAAATCTGTAATAAAAGTTTTTGTAGAGATGTACAATAAAGGTCTAATTTACAAATCTAGGAAATTAGTAAATTGGGACACAGTTTTAAAAACTGCAATTTCAGATTTAGAAGTTGATCAAAGAGAAGTTAATTCAAAACTATACTATATAAAATATCCAATAGAAAATTCTGAAGATTTTATTACTATAGCAACAACTCGTCCCGAAACAATGTTGGGAGACAGTGCTGTGGCAGTGCACCCTAAAGATAAAAGATTTAAAAAGTATTTAGGAAAAAATGTAATTTTACCGCTTTCTAATAGGAAAGTTAAAATTATTGCTGATGAGTATGCAGATCCAGAACAAGGTACCGGCGCTGTAAAAATTACTCCTGCACATGACTTTAATGATTACGATGTAGGAAAAAGAAATAAATTAGAAATTATAAATATTTTTACTGATGATGGAAAAATTAATCACAATGCGCCATCAAATTATCGAGGTTTAGATAGATTTGAAGCAAGAAAAAGAATTTTAAATGACTTAGGTGACTTATTTGTTAAAGAGGAAAATATAAAAAATAAAGTTCCATATGGCGATAGATCAAATTCAGTTATTGAACCTTATTTAACTGATCAATGGTTTGCGGATGCTAAAAAATTATCTGTTAAAGCAAAAAAAATTGTTAAAAACAAAAAAACAAATTTTTTTCCAACAAACTGGTCCAAGACGTATTTTCAATGGATGAATAACATTGAGCCTTGGTGTATTTCGAGACAATTGTGGTGGGGACACCAGATACCTGCTTGGTACACACCTGATAATAAAATTATAGTTGCAGCAGATGAGGATGAAGCAATAAAAATAGCAAAAAAAAAATATAAAAAAAATGTTGAATTAAGAAGAGATCCTGATGTACTTGATACATGGTTTTCATCTGGACTTTGGGCTTTTGCTACACTTGGATGGCCACAAAAAAATGATTATCTAAAAAAATTTTATCCAACGTCTGTATTGGTAACGGGGTTTGATATTATTTTTTTTTGGGTTGCTAGAATGATTATGTTTGGA
Organism: uncultured Pelagibacteraceae bacterium; assembly: GCA_902536765.1. Classification (GTDB taxonomy): domain Bacteria; phylum Pseudomonadota; class Alphaproteobacteria; order Pelagibacterales; family Pelagibacteraceae; genus Pelagibacter. Next base: position 52,390 of record CACAYM010000004.1, on the reverse strand, counting down.
ATGGAATTTCTCAATAAGGAACCTTTTAAAGATATATATGTCCACGCTCTTGTTCGGGATGAAAAAGGTCAAAAAATGTCAAAGTCAAAAGGTAATGTTATTGATCCTTTAGAACTTATAGAAAAATATAGCGCAGATGCTTTACGTTTTACCCTTTTATCAATGGCTTCACCAGGTAGAGATGTTAAATTGTCTGAAGATAGAGTTAAAGGTAATAGAAATTTTTTAAATAAACTTTGGAATGTAAATAACTTTTTAATTCACAACAAATGTGAACTTAAAAATATTAAAAAATCACCGAAAGCAAAATTAAATATAAACAGATGGATTTATGGTGAATTGATCAAAACAAAGCAATTAATCGAAAAAAATATAAAAGATTATAGATTTGATGAGGCTTCTCGTAATGTATATCAATTTGTATGGCATTCATATTGTGATTGGTATTTGGAGTTAAGCAAAACCATCTTCAGTTCAGATAAAAAAACAGACATCAAAGAGACAAAAGAAATGGCTAGTTTCGTATTTAAAGAAATATTGGTTTTACTTCATCCATTTATACCCTTTATTACAGAGGAAATTTGGCTGAAAAACAAATTAGATAATAATAGCAAAAATTATCTTATGTATTCAAATTGGATTGCTGATAAATCAAAAAAACAAAAATTTGATGACGTTGAAAAAATTATCAATTTTATTACAGAAATTAGATCCTTTAAAAATGAATTAGGTATTAGCCCTGGATCTTTTATAGATATTTCATTTGCCAAAATAGACAAAACAAACAAAACTTTTTTAAATAAAAACAGTACAGTTGTAAAAAAACTTGGACGTATTTCAAATTTCCTTGAAAAAGATAAGAGCCACCCCTCAGCTTCGATGATAATTAAAGGGAATGTTTTTAAACTTTATTTTGAGGAAAATATAGACTTGAATTTAATAAAGCAAAATCTTATTGCCAAACAAGCAAAATATCAGGGAGAAATTGATAAAATAAGTTCTAGATTAAGTAACAAAGATTTTGTCAAACGAGCACCGAAACATATTGTTCATCAAGAAAAAAGTAATTATAATAATCTACAAAATGATGTTAAAAAACTATCATTAACTATAAAAAATCTTTAATGCCAAAATTTAATAAAAAAAAATTACCAAGCAGACACACATCAGTAGGACCTGACAAAGCACCACAAAGATCATTTTATTATGCAATGGATTTAACAGAAAAAGATGTTGCCAAACCTTTTGTCGGTGTTGTTTCAACATGGAACGAGGCTGCTCCTTGCAACATTGCTTTAATGAGACAAGCACAGTCTGTTAAAAAGGGTGTTCATCAAGCTGGTGGAACACCAAGAGAATTTTGTACAATCACTGTAACAGACGGTATAGCAATGGGACACGAGGGCATGAAGTCTTCATTGATATCTAGAGATGTGATTGCAGATTCAACTGAATTGACCGTTAGAGGACATTGTTACGATGCACTTGTTGGTGTAGCTGGTTGTGATAAGTCATTACCTGGTTTGATGATGGCCATGGTTCGTTTGAATGTACCAAGTGTATTTATTTATGGTGGATCTATATTGCCAGGAAGATTTAACGGTAAAGATGTAACTGTAGTTGATGTTTTTGAAGGTGTTGGAAAATACTCTTCAGGAAAAATGTCTGCACATGCATTAAGAAAATTAGAACTTAAAGCTTGTCCAAGTGCTGGTGCTTGTGGTGGTCAATTTACTGCAAATACTATGGCATGTGTCTCAGAAGCAATTGGTTTAGCTTTACCTTATTCAGCAGGAACTCCAGCACCATATACCCAAAGAGATTCTTACGCTTTAAAAAGTGGAAAAGCAGTAATGAGTTTATTAGAAAAAAAAATTAGACCAAGAGACATTGTTACAAAAAAATCTTTAGAAAATGCAGCCACTATTGTTGCTGCAACAGGTGGATCTACTAATGCTGCATTACATTTACCAGCACTTGCAAATGAAGCTGGAATTAAATTTGACTTAATGGATGTTGCAAGAATATTTAAAAAAACACCTTATCTTGCAGATCTTAAACCTGGTGGAAAGTATGTAGCAAAAGATATGTGGAAGGCAGGCGGTGTTCCAATGTTATTAAAAACACTTTTAGATGGTGGATACATCCATGGTGATTGCATGACTGTTACAGGTAAAACTATGAGACAAAATTTAAAAAATGTTAAGTTTAACAAAAATCAAAAAGTTATGAGGACATATAATCAACCATTATCACCAGATGGTGGTGTGGTCGGTTTAAAAGGAAATTTAGCACCTGATGGAGCCATCGTTAAAGTAGCTGGTTTAAAAAGATTACAATTTACTGGTAAGGCAAGATGTTTTGATACAGAGGAAGCAGCTTACAAAGCTGTTAAAAATAAAAAGTATAAAGACGGTGATATCATTATAATTAGATACGAAGGTCCTAAAGGTGGTCCAGGTATGAGAGAAATGCTTCAAACAACAGGAGCAATATACGGACAAGGGAAGGGTGAAAAAGTTGCACTAATTACAGATGGAAGATTTTCAGGAGCAACAAGAGGATTTTGCATTGGACATGTTGGGCCAGAAGCATCAGTTGGTGGACCAATAGCTCTATTAAGAAATGGAGATATTATTGATCTTGATGCTAAGAAAGGAACAATAAATGTTCGTTTGTCTAAAAAAGAATTAGCAAAAAGAAGAAAAAAATGGAAACCAAAGAAAATTAATTTTGGTAATGGAACACTTTGGAAGTACGCACAAACTGTTGGACCAGCATATCTCGGAGCGCCTACACATCCAGGTGCAAAAGAAGAAGTCAGGACATACGCAGATATTTAATGAAAATAAGACCTGTTATTTTATGTGGTGGAGCTGGTACTAGGCTCTGGCCCAAAGGATCAAAACATCAAGCAAAACAATTTATCGATTTTGGCGGTTGGACACTAATTAACAAAACTTTTGAGAGAATTAAAAATAATATATACGATTATCCCATCATCAGCACAAATGCCAAGTATATTAAAGAAGTTAAAAAGGCTTTAAAAAAAAGTAAAATAAAAAAATTTAAGATTGTTTTAGAACCGGCAAAAAAAAATACAGCCCCAGCTATATTAACTTCTGCACTAATAAAAGACATCCCAAACAATCAGGCTTTGATGTATTTTACTGCAGATCACTTAATTGAAAATCCAAGTAAATTAAATAGAGAAATAAACAAAAATAAATCCAATCTTGATAATAAAAATGTATTTATTTTTGGCATTAAACCAACTAACCCATCTAGTGAATACGGATATTTTTTAACCAAAAAAGATAAAAAAAATATTAATAAAGTCACAAGATTTATTGAAAAACCAAAGCCTGCAAAAGCAAAGCAAGTTATTAAAAAAAAGGGATACTGGAATTCTGGAATGTTCTTTTTAAGAAAAGACTCAATCATTAATAATTTTAAAAAGTTTCAACCAAAAACTTACAAAAATTGTTTAGCATCAGTTCATAAGTCAAAATATCGAAATAACATATATTATCTAAATAAATCTTCATTCATTAAGTCAATTGAAAAATCTTTTGATTATGCAATTTTAGAAAAAACAAAAAATATAAATGCGATTAAATTGGATATTCCATGGTCTGATTTAGGTAGCTGGAAAGAAATCTGTAAAATGTATGGAAAAAACAAATCTAAATATTTTAAAAAGAAAAATGTTTTTTATAGACCGTGGGGCAGCTATACAAATTTATATAATGGTAAAAATTTTTTAATGAAGGAATTGTATGTTAAATCTAGGGGTATCTTAAGTCTTCAAAAGCATTTTCATAGATCAGAACACTGGCTAGTTACTCAAGGGAAACCTAAAATAACATTAAATAAAAAGGTATTTTATAAAAAAGTAAATGAAGCTACATTCATTCCACTAGGGGCCATTCATAGAATTGAAAATCCTTTTAAAAAACCTGTTAAAATTATTGAAGCGCAACTTGGTTCAATATTAAAGGAAACTGATATTGTGAGATACCAAGATATTTATGGTAGAATAAAATAGTATGAGTATTTCATCTGGTTATATTTATTTAATTTTAGCTGTTGTGCTGGGAATTGCTGCAAATGGATTCTTAAAAACTACTAATGGTTTTACTACCATGTTGCCTACAATTTTTTGTGCTATTTCAATCCTACTTTGTCTGTTCTGTCTGTCTAAAGCTATGACTACTATACCCGTTGGATTTACATACGCAACTTACGGAGGGTTAACCATTACTGCTGTAACCATTTTTGGAATTTTAAAATATAATCAATTGCCCAATATTTATGGAACAATAGGTATAATTCTAATAATTATAGGTGTGATACTAGTAAACTATTTAGGAAAAGTAAGTTCTTAAAAGGTTTTAACAAATCTGTAACATTTAAATGAGATAATTTTATATGGAACTATTAACATTTGTTTTGTTAATCATAATAGCTATTTTGTTATTTTTTCTTTTAAAAAAAGAAAGAGTCTTAGGCATTAATACGGAAGTTAAAATTGAAGATAATAAGTTAGATGAAGATGAAAGCAAAAAATATAGAGAAACCATTTATAATCTTTTAAATTACATACCAGAAGGAATTATAATTCTAAACAAATCTAAGGAAATAATATTTAGTAATAGTTCAGCCATTAAAAGATTTCAAACAAAGTTGAATAAAAATATAAGTGGATTTTTAAGAAATCCCGATTTGTTAAGTTCAATTGAGAAAGCTTTCAATGGAGAAAATTCTAATGATCTTGAAATAGAGCTAAGAAACCCTTCAGTTCTTAGAATGAATGTAACTATTTACCAAGATAATCATAATTTATTCTTTGATGAGCCATCTTGTTTACTTTTTATGAGAGATTTGACTGAATTTTATAAATTTCAACAATTGAAATCAGACTTCGTTGCAAATGTTTCCCACGAACTTAGAACGCCATTGCAATCTATTAAAATGGGACTTGAGTCATTTGAAAATAACGCTGATTTAAAAAAGAACTCTGAAGTTAATAATTTATTACCAGTAATGAGCTCTCAATCTGAAAGAATGGAAAATTTAATAAGAGATTTGTTATCTCTTTCGAAAATTGAGCTACAAGAGCATATAAGGCCTACACACGAAATAGATTTAATAGAAGTGCTTAATTACGTGATAAAGACTTATGAAAACATTGTTAAAAAAAATAACATTAATTTAAATCTTCAAAAAACTGAAAATTTCAAAATTATTGGTGATAGAGATAAATTAATAGAAATTTTTACTAACCTTATTGATAATTCAATTAAATATAGTGAGAAGGGTAAAGAAATTAAAATTGCCACGAAAAAAGAGGGTGATTTAAATATTGTCTCTATATCAGATCAAGGTATAGGAATTCCCAAGGAATTTATTCACAGAATCACTGAAAGATTTTTCACTGTCGATCCTAGTAAAAGTCGGAGTGTTGGAGGTACGGGTTTAGGGCTTGCAATTGTTAAGCATTTAGTTTCTCAACATAGAGGTGAAATGATTATTAATAGTGAGGAAAATCAAGGAACTACTATAGATTTGAAATTTAATTCAATTTAATTCAACTAAAAAGTTAGCCTTTGTAACAAAACTTTAACTTTCCTTTAATAAAATATTTTAGATTCAGATTTAATTCTTGATACATAACGAATCTAAAAAGGAGAAATATGAATAGATTAGTAAAAATTTTATTAAGTTTTCTTTTAGTACTTAGTTTTACAACAACTAGTTACTCAAGAGACCAAATAAAAATTGTAGGTTCTTCTACTGTTTACCCATATGCTACAGTTGTAGCTGAAAAGTTTGGTAAAGGTGGAAAATTCAAAACACCGGTAATCGAAAGTACAGGAACTGGTGGAGGAATGAAATTGTTCTGCGCAGGTGTAGGAGCAAATCATCCTGATATAACAAATGCATCAAGAGCAATTAAAACAAAAGAAAAAGCTTTATGTGAGAAAAATGGTGTTGCTGAAATTATTGAAATAGTAATAGGAAATGACGGTATTTCATTCGCGCACTCAGTAAATGCTCCAGATGCAGATTTTACAAAAGAACAACTTTGGAGAGCTTTAGCATTTAAAGTAGACATTGATGGAAAACTTGTTGAAAATCCATATAAAAATTGGAGTGACATAGACTCGAGTCTTCCAAATAAAAAGATTGAAATATTAGTTGCACCTCCAACATCAGGTACTAGAGATGCATGGAATTCATTAGTTATGGTAAAAGGTTGTTCAAAAACAGCAAAATCTCTTTACGATGCTGAAGGTAAAAAAGCTAAAAAGGAATGTGCTAAAATTAGAGAGGATGGATACGCTGTTGAAGCTGGTGAGAATGACACTTTAATTGTACAAAAACTTTCATCAAATCCAGACGCATTTGGTTTTTTTGGTTATAGTTACTTAGTGGCCAACAAAGATAAGATTAAAGCATCATCAGTTAATGGTGTTCAGCCATCATTAGAAGGTATTCAGGATTACTCTTATCCAATAGCAAGACCATTATTCTTTTATGTAAAAAAAGCACATATTGGTGTAATTCCAGGTATAAAAGAATTTCTTAAGGAATTTACATCTAAAAAAGCTATGAGTAACAGAGGTTATTTAGCTGAAATAGGACTTGTTCCTTTAGCTTCAGACAAATACAAAGTTACCAGAACTGCTGCAGTAGAGTTGAATACGATCAACTTAAAATAATTTTCGTTTATCCCCAAAAAAGGCCAGTAATAACTGGCCTTTTTTATTAATTCAATCTTAGATTTAATTTGTAATATTTCTGTAACATTAAGAATATATCACTCAGGGCGAATGAACATCGTTCTAATATTTTTAATTACTATATTTTCTGTTTCTTTATTCTTTTATGGAAGGTCAAAAACTAAAAGTATTTCAATTGAGAAAAATATAAGATTAAATGCTTTACCGAAATTTTATGGATACTATCTTGTTTTATGGTGTTCAATACCAGCATTAGTATTTTTATTGGTCTGGTCATTATTTGAACCTGTAATCATTAAATCTATAATTATTGAAACAGCTGCAAATCAAGGTGCAATATTTAATGACAAAAATGAAGCAAACCTAATTTATGAAAAAATTAAGGCTATCCATTTAGGTACGTATTTTGGAGATATAGATAGTATATTGAAAGAAAGTGCTCTTGCATACGCAAAATTTATAAATCTTTTTACAAATTCAAAAGTAGTTTTAATATTTGGAATAATTATAGCTTCGGTTATTTACTCTTTAAAAAAAATAAAAAATAACAATAAAGCAAGAGACGATGTGGAAGTTATTTTAAAGGGTTTATTGTTTGTATCTTCTTTAATAGCCATTTTAACTACTCTTGGAATAATATTTTCACTACTATTTGAAAGTATTAAATTTTTTTCAGTCATTAATATTTTTGATTATTTATTTGGTACAAATTGGAGTCCCCAAAGAGCTTTTGTTAGAGATGCCTCCTCAATAACGGTAGCTGAATTAGAAGAGTTAAAAGATGCTTTTGGCTTTATTCCATTGATTGCAGGGACATCTTTTATAGCTTTTATTGCAATGTTAGTAGCTGTTCCTATTGGTTTATTTTCAGGTATTTACATGGCTGAATATGCTTCAATTAAAGTTAGAAGAATTTCAAAACCAATTATTGAAATTTTAGCAGGAATACCGACTGTAGTTTATGGTTTCTTTGCTGCATTAACTGTTGGACCTTTTTTTAGACAAGTAGGTGAAAATTTTGGATTAACTGTTTCATCCGAAAGCGCTTTAGCTGCAGGATTAATTATGGGAATAATGATTATTCCTTATGTTTCATCTTTATCTGATGATGTAATTAATTCTGTCCCACAATCATTAAGAGACGGTTCATATGCTGTTGGAGCCACAAAATCAGAAACTATTAAACAAGTCGTAATACCCGCAGCTCTTCCAGGGATAATAGGATCAGTTTTATTAGCAGTATCAAGAGCGATAGGTGAAACAATGATAGTTGTGATGGCTGCTGGTCTTGCTGCAAATCTTACAATTAACCCTTTAGAGTCTACCACAACAATTACAACTCAGATTGTAATGATACTTGTTGGTGACCAAGAATTTGACAGTCCGAAAACCCAATCTGCTTTTGCTTTGGGACTTACATTATTTATAGCAACATTAATATTGAATTATATAGCTCAAAGAGCGGTCAAAAAATATAGAGAAAAGTATGACTAAAGAAGAAAGATTAAAAAAAAGGCACCGAGCGGAGAAAAGATTTAGATTTTATGGTTTAGCATCTATATTGGTTGCATTGTTATTTGTAGTTATTCTAGTTCAAAATATTTTCTCGAAAGGAAGCTCAGCTTTTAAAAAAACAGTAATTACCACTGAAATCTTTTTTGATCAGGATTTATTAGAAATTCAAAATGGTGCATCCCAAGAAGAAATAATGGAAGCTGATTTTTATGATGTAATGATAGAAAATTTAATAAAAGCTTATCCAGCAAAAGATAGAGCTGAAGAAGATGAATTATTAAAACTATTTAGTGGAGATGCAGAAATCGAGATTAAAAAAGCTTTTTTAAAAGATAATAATTTATTAGGTAAAACAATTACATTAGATTTAACAGCCTCAGACGATATAGATCAATTGCATAAAGGTAATTATCCAAGAGAACTTCCCGAAGAAAGAAGAAGAATCTCTGATTTTCAATTAGTTATATACGATTATTTTGTTGAAAATAAAAAGATAAGTAAAAATTTTAATAATTATTTCTTTAATAATGGAGACTCTAGAGATCCAGAAATAGCAGGTATAGGTGGAGCTTTAGTCGGATCATTTTATAGTATTTTAATTTGTTTATTATTAGCTTTTCCTGTTGCTGTTCTGGCGTCAATTTACTTGGAAGAGTTTGCTCCAAAAAATAAAATTACAGATTTTATTGAAATCAATATAAACAATTTAGCAGCAGTTCCATCAATTGTTTACGGTTTACTTGCTCTACAAATTTTACTGGCAACTATCCAATTACCAAGATCTACACCATTAGTTGCTGGAATAACTTTAGCGCTAATGACTTTACCAAGGATTATAATTCCATGTAGAGCTTCATTAAAAGCTGTCCCACCTTCAATAAGAGAGGGTGCTCTTGCAGTCGGCGCATCTAAATTTCAATCAGTTTTTCATCATGTAGTACCTTTAGCATTGCCTGGCACTTTATCAGGAACTATCATTGGTTTAGCTCAAGCATTAGGTGAAACCGCACCACTTATATTAATTGGTATGGTGGCATTTGTAGTTGACATACCGTCAAGTCCAGTTGATCCTTCGTCTTCATTACCTGTTCAAGTATATTTATGGTCTGAATCTGCAGAAAGAGGTTTTGTTGAAAAAACTTCAGCAACAATTATGATGCTTTTAAGCTTTTTAATTGTAATGAACTTTATTGCTGTGTACTTAAGACAAAAATTTGAAAAACGATGGAACTAAATGAATAATATTAAAATAAAATCAAAAAATTTAAATGTTTATTATGGTGATAAACAAGCGTTGTTTGACGTTAATTTAGATTTAAATGAAAAAGAGGTGACCGCATTAATTGGTCCATCCGGATGTGGAAAATCAACTTTTATAAGATGCATTAACAGAATGAATGACGTGATCGATATTTGTAAAGTTACAGGAAATATTGAAATGGATGGTATGAATATTAATGATAAAGATCTGGATGTTGTCTCATTAAGAGAAAGAGTTGGAATGGTTTTTCAAAAGCCAAATCCATTTCCAAAAAGTATATATGATAATATTTCGTATGGTCCTAAAATTCATGGAAAAGGCGAAACCAAAAGCGAACTAGATCAAATTGTTGAGAACAGTTTAAAAAAATCTGCTTTATGGGAAGAAGTTAAAGATAGACTAGATGAACCAGGCACTAGTTTATCTGGAGGACAGCAACAAAGACTTTGTATAGCGAGAGCTATATCTGTTAATCCTGAAGTGATCTTAATGGATGAACCATGTTCAGCATTAGATCCAATTGCTACTGCAAAAATTGAAGAATTAATTGATGAATTAAAAAAAACTTATACGATTGTAATTGTGACGCACTCAATGGCTCAGGCTGTACGTGTTTCACAAAAAACGGGGTTTTTTCACTTGGGTAAGTTAATAGAAGTTGGAAATACAGAGAAAATTTTTAAAAATCCTGACAATAAAATGACACAAGACTATATTACAGGTAGATTTGGATAAATTATGAGCAATGAACATACAGTAAAGTCATACGAAGAAGAGCTACAATTTCTTAAAGACTCTTTAATAAAAATGGGAAGTTTAACTGAGTCACAATTAGGTGACGCAATGGATGCTGTAATTAAAGTTGATAAGGACTCAATTGATAAAATTATTAAAAGTGATGAGGAAATTAATAAATTTAGATCTAAAATAGATACTCAAATAATGAATTTACTAGTTAAAAGAGCACCTATGGCAATTGATTTAAGAGAAACTATAAGTTCACTTAAAATTTCTCAAGATTTAGAAAGAATAGGGGATCTATCAAAAAGTAATGCAAAAAAAGTTAAGCCTTTACCATTAGATTTACCTGATGAATTGTTAGGAAATTTAAAAAGACTTGGAGAGCTTGTTATGAAACAATTAAATGATGTTCTCGATAGTTATGTAAACAAAAACTTTGATAAAGCTAAAGAAGTATGGAAAAAAGATGAACAAGTTGACGACTTAACTTATATCGCAATGGAAAGTGTAATAGATTTTTTATCTAAAGATAAAAAAAATTTAGATTTTTCCACTCATTTAATTTTTGCTACAAAAAATTTGGAAAGAGCTGGTGATCATATAACAAATATCGCTGAGACAGTATGTTATTTAGTAAAAGGTGAATATCTAAAAGGAAGTAGACCAAAGGGCAAAGTAATCCAAGAATAATTAGATGAAAGGAAAAATTTTTATTATTGAAGATGAAGCTTCAATAGTTCAATTAGTTCAACATAATCTAGAAAAAGAGGGTTTTATTGTCTCTTCATCATTAAACGGAAATGAAGGTTTAAAAGAACTCAAAAAATTTGAACCTAATCTACTCTTATTAGATTGGATGCTGCCAGATTTATCAGGCATAGATGTCTGTAAAAATATTAGAAGAGACAGTAATTTTAAATCCCTTCCTATTATTATGCTCACTGCAAAAGGTGAAGAGGAAGATAAAATTAAAGGTCTTGAAAGTGGTGTAGATGATTACATTACAAAACCATTCAGTTTCAATGAACTACATGCTCGAATAAAAGCAGTTCTTAGAAGATCTGATCCTAAAGTTGTTGCAAATGAATTAATATATGAAGATTTAAAATTAGACAGAATAGAAAAAAGGGTTTTTAGATCAGATAACGAGATACAACTTGGTCCTACAGAATTTAGATTATTAGAATTTTTCTTAATAAATCCCAAACGAGTTTATTCAAGAGATCAAATTTTAGAAACTGTTTGGCCTAATAATGTTAATGTTGAAAGTAGAACAATTGATGTTCATATACGAAGACTTAGACAATCTATTAATATTGAAGGTAAAAAAGAGTTAATAAGAACAGTTAGATCGTCGGGTTATTCTTTAATTTAAATAATAATCTTGTAAATACCAATTACAAACAATGGAATTTGTAATCCAAAGTTTGTAAGAATAGCCTTATCTTTGCTGATAAATCCAGCGACAGTCCATCCAACAACTCCTAATCCATGAAAGTAAATATTAATGGGGTAGATGTTTAAGTTTGTAAGTAATATTCCGGTTAATACAAGGAATGTACTGATCCATTTTAAGTATTTTTTTAAAAACATTTTACTCCTTTTGTTTCTTATATTTAGTTTTTAAAGATTTTATTAAATAATAATCTAGCAAAGAATATAAATAGTGGTACAAATATAAATAAATGTCCACAGTTCCACTTTCATTAGACCAAATATACGAACTTGCCTTTAACACACTTAAAGCCAATGGTTGTGATGATGAAAACGCAAAAATTCTAAGTACTTTAATTACAAATGCGGAAAGAGATGGATCAATGTCTCATGGATTGTTTAGACTTCCTGCTTATGTATCAGGTTTAAAAAGTGGAAAGATTAATGGGAAGGGTAGACCTGAAATCAAAAAAATATCATCAAGCGTGATAAAAGTTGATGGTAAAAATTGTTTAGCTCCTATGGTACTAAATAAAAGTATTCCAGATCTAATTGCTGCAGTAAAAGAAAATGGAGTAGCTGTACTTGCTATAACTAATTCGCATCACATGGCAGCCATGTGGCCTGAAACAGAAATGATTGCTGAACAAGGTTTAGTCGCTTTTGCATGTACATCGTATAAACCTGCTGTAGCTCCCGCAGGAGCGAAAAAACCTTTATTTGGTACGAACCCAATTTCATTTGCTTGGCCAAGACCTGGGATGACACCAGTTGTTTATGATATGGCAACTGCATCAATGGCAATGGGAGAAGTGCAAGTTGCTAAAAGAGAAGGTCATAAAGTTCCGTTAGGTACAGGATTGAGTAAAGATGGAAAAGAAACTACAGATCCGGCTGAGATTGCTGATGGAGGAGTTCTTTTACCTTTCGGTGGTTACAAAGGATCAGGTATCGCTATGATGGTAGAGTTATTAGCTGGAGCTTTAGTAGGTGATAACTTTAGTTATGAAACAGCTGCAAAAGATAATAACGACGGTGGCCCACCCAGCGGTGGTGAATTTATTTTAGCAATGTCACCTGACAAAATATCTGAGAAAAATTGGAAAGAACATTCAAAAAATTTTTTTGAAAAGATGAAAGGTTTAGAGGGAGTAAGATTACCAGGTGAAAGACGTCATAAAAATAGATTAGATAAAGGTCCAAGAAATATAAACGAAGATTTAGTAAAAAAAATAAAATCTTTAGGCTAATTCAATTTCAATAGGTGTGTGATCTGATGGTTTTTCTTTTCCACGTGGTGTCTTATTAATACTTACATTTTTTAAAATATTTATAAGTGAATTTGATAATAGAAAATGGTCTATGCGCATCCCATTATTTTTTTGCCAAGCACCTCTCATATAATCCCAAAATGTGTAACCCTCAGTATCAGGATATTTATGTCTATAACTATCAACATAGCCCATGTTTAATATTTCCCTATATTTTTTTCTTATTTCCAATCTAAATAACGCATCATCTTCAAAACTTTTTGCATTATAAACATCTTCTGCTGCAGGAATGATATTAAAATCACCCGATAGAATAATATTTTCGTTTTTCTGACCTAATTTTTTAAGTACCTTTGTAAGATCATTTAACCATTTTTTTTTATAATCATATTTTTCTGTATCTACTGGATTTCCATTTGGAGTATAAATATTTATTACCAATATTTTTCTTTTTTTAAATTCAAACTCTGCAGATATAGTTCTTGCCTGTTTAAGTTTATCCTTGATTATATCAGTACTTACGTTTTCTAATTTTTTTTTGGAAATAATAGCTACTCCGTTATAGCTTTTTTGACCAAATACATAACTATGATAACCTAAATCCTCAAACTCATTAAAAGGGAAATTTTTTTCTTCTGTCTTGATCTCCTGCATTAAAAGAATATTTGGTGAAAATTTATTAAGATAATCTTTTATATTTTCAATTCTTGCTCTTACAGAATTAACATTCCAAGAGCTGATTTTCATTAAAGAGAGAAAGAAACACCACAGCCACAAGAAGATTTGCTTTGTGGGTTTGTGATTTTAAATGACTCACCAATTAATTCAGAAACGTAGTCAACTTCTGATCCATTTAAAAGTTCAGCTGATTTTTTATCAATCAAAACATTGTTAAATACTAAATCGTCTTGCTCAGCTTTTGTATCAAAAGAGAAGTCATATTGGAAACCTGAGCAACCACCACCTTTAATTGCGATTCTAAAAAAAGATCCTTTTGCTTTTTCGACAAGAAGGTTGTTTATCTGTTTTATAGCTTTATCAGTAAATTTAATTTCTTTATTCATGTATAATCACTGTTATTAGTAATATAATATTTTTTTTCTAATTTTAAAGTATGAATAATTTCATAAAACTAGGTCAATTTAAAAGCAATGGACGCCTTGTCTCTGAGCCAATTAACAAATTCAGAACACCCTTTCAAAGAGATCGAGATAGAATTATACATAGCGAAGCATTTAGAAGGTTAAAACACAAAACACAGGTATTTGTTAATACTGATGGAGATCATTTTCGAACTAGAATTACACATTCAATTGAAGTTTCTCAAATTGCAAGGACAATATCGAAATATCTACATTTAAATGAGGAACTTACAGAAACTCTAAGTCTTGCACATGATTTAGGTCACACACCGTTCGGACACGCTGGCGAAGATGCTTTAAATGAATGCATGATTAATTATGGTGGTTTTGATCATAATATTCAAACCTTAAGAATCGTGATGTTTTTGGAAAATAAATATTTAAAATTTAAAGGATTAAATTTAACTTTAGAAACTTTAGATGGACTAATAAAACATAACGGTCCAGTAAAAAATAAATTGAAAATTGACAATTTAATTGGAATTAAAAACTTTAAAAATAAAATTAATTTTAATAAATATCCCTCTCTCGAAGCACAGATAGCGGCTATTTCTGATGACATAGCTTATAATAATCATGATATTCAAGACGGAATAAAGGCAAAAATTTTTTCGTTAAATGAATTATTAGAAATTAATTTTTTTAGAAACATTTATAAAAAATATAAATCACAAATAAAAAACAATAATAAGCAAGTAATACTTAATCAGATAGTAAGAGACTCTATAAATTTAATGGTACAAGATATAATTGATAACACTATTGAAAATATAAAAAGAAATAAGGTAAATTCAAAAAATAAAATATATTCAAGCACTAATTTGATAGTAGATTTTTCTAGCAAATACAAAAACATTATTAGGGAGATTAGATCATTTTTAAGAATCAGCATGTATAATAATAAAAAGGTTTTATTGAATAATAATAATGGGAAAAAAATTATTAAAAAATTATTCAATAAAATTCAAAAAAAACCTAATTTATTTATTAGTCATCTCTCTAATAAATCTGATAAACAAAGAGCAGTAGCTGATTTTATATCGGGTATGACAGATAGGTATGCAATCAGTATATATAATAAAATAAAATGAATATATTTGAGACATATCAAGACAAAATAAAGAATTTAATTTTAGATATTAATAAGCAAGGAAAAATTGAAATTTCTGACAATTTAGACTCGATTGGCGTAGATTTACCACCTAGTCAATTTAAGGCTCATATTTCAACAAACGTTGCTATGGTTTTATCTAAAATAAATAAATCTAATCCTAATGACCTTGCAAAAAAAATTGAGGTTGAGCTGTTAAAAATTGATAAGGATATTGAAAAAATTGAAATCGTTAAACCTGGATTTATAAATATAACCTTCAAAAATACTTTTTGGAATAAATTTATTCAAAATGTAATTAATCAAAAACTAGAATATGGTACAAATTTAATAGCTAAAAAGAAAAGTTTCTTTTTAGAATTTGTCTCCGCTAATCCTACAGGACCACTGCACGTTGGCCATTGCAGAGGAGCTGTTTCAGGCGATGTACTTGCTAATATTTTAAAATTCAATAAGCACAAAGTGCATAAAGAATATTATGTAAATGATTATGGTAATCAAATAATCAATTTTACAAAATCTGTTTACTACAGAATTAAAGAACAAACCGATAATGAACCTTTTCCAAAGGATAATGAGGATTTATATCCGGGTGATTATATTATCCAAATCGCAAAAAATATAATCAATGATAATAAAGGTCTGGATTTTAAAAATTTTGAAAAAATATCTGATAAATTAACAATACTAGCAGTAAACGAGTCTATTAAAATTATTAAATCAAATTTGAAAAATATTGGTATTGTTCATGACAAATTTCAAAGTGAAAGAGAAATTGTTAACAATAATGAAGTTCAAAAAACAGTTGATAAACTGATTAAAAAAAAATTTGTTTATAAAGGAAAAATAAAAGCACCCGAGGGTGAAGATAAAAAAAATTGGGTGGAAAGAGAACAACTTTTATTTAAATCAACAGATTTTGGAGATGACAAAGATAGAGCATTACAAAAATCAGATAACAGCTGGACCTACTTTGCTGGTGATGTTGCATATCATGAAAATAAACTAAATAGAAAGTATGATACTTATATTAATATTTTAGGCGCGGACCATGCAGGATATATAAAAAGAATAACTGCATCTGTAGAAGCCTTATCAGGAGAAAAGAATAAATTAGTTTGTAAAGTTAGTCAGTTAGTTAAATTAATTAAAGACGGCAAACCTTTTAAGATGTCAAAAAGAAAAGGCGATTACATAACAGTTGAGGATCTAATCGATGAAGTTGGAAAAGATGCTACAAGATTTATAATGTTAAATAGAAGTAGTGATGCAGAGATAGATTTTGATTTTGATAAAGTAAAAGAAAAATCAAAGGATAATCCCTTATATTATGTTCAATATTGCTATGCTAGAATTTGCTCGGTATTCAGACATATAGGTAAAGAAATTGATAAGGATATAAAAGTAGATGACTATAATTTTAATTTTTCTCCAGAAGATATTGATATTTATAAAAAAATATCTGAATGGCCAAAATGTATTGAAATCTCGTCAAAAAAATTAGAGCCTCACAGAGTGCCAACATATCTCTATGAACTATC
Source organism: uncultured Pelagibacteraceae bacterium (assembly GCA_902536765.1). Taxonomy (GTDB): domain Bacteria; phylum Pseudomonadota; class Alphaproteobacteria; order Pelagibacterales; family Pelagibacteraceae; genus Pelagibacter. Next base: position 35,628 of record CACAYM010000004.1, on the reverse strand, counting down.
ATCACTATTTCATTCTTACTGGAACATGGGCAAAGACGATAAAAGTAAAAGATTTATCAGTGAAGATAAAAAAATTTCAGATGAAAAATTAGTACTATTAAAGTCAGTTTCTAATGTAATAAAATGTGGAATGAATCTAGTTGGAGCTAGTACTCCAGAAAAAATGTAATGTTTAAGGAAATTAAATATCTAATATATTTGCTTGTTATAGCCTTTTTTTTCATTTTTACAGTCAGATACTACATATCCGATGATTATAAAAAAAAATATTATAGAGGTCTTGAGTCACATAAAGATAAGACAATTACTTACGCTAAAAATTTACCAACATTAAAAAATGATACAGATAAAATTCTTACATACGTTGAAAATAACAATACTTCTAAAAAAAAATATAAATTCTGGGATTTGTTAGATAATGATTAGTAAAAGAAGAGCATTTATAGTTGGTATAAAGGGTTATAAATTAACAAATAAAGAGATTTCGTTTTTAAGAAAATACAGGCCTTGGGGCATTATACTTTTTACAAGAAATATTAAATCAATAGAGCAAACTAGACTATTAACTGATAAAATTAAATCAATTTTTAAAGATAAAAGCTTTCCAATTATGATCGATCAAGAAGGAGGCGTTGTTTCAAGGTTGGAAAATATTTTGACCTCAAAACCATTTAATTCAAGTTATTATGAAAGTATTTACAAAAGGGATATCAGAAATTTTGAAACATATTTAAAAATTTACGTCGATCAGATCTCATATCTTTTAAAAATGATTGGCATAAATATAAATAATACTCCTGTTCTTGATCTAAAATATAGCTTTTCTCATAAAATTATTAAAAGTAGAGCTTTTTCGAAAAATCCAAAAATTGTTAGTAAAATTGGTGATTTAATTATTAAACATTATAAAAAAAATGGCATTTCATGTGTTATTAAACATATACCAGGTCATGGCTTAGCTAAATTAGATAGTCATCACTCATTACCAAAAGTTAATAAAAGTCTTAAATATTTAGATAAAAACGATTTCAAAGCATTTAGAAAGAAAGATGCAATTCTCGCAATGACATCTCATGTAATTTTTAACTCAATAGATAATAAAAACACTGCAACACATTCTAAAAAAATTATAAATATAATACGAAATAAATTAAACTATAAAAATGTTTTAATCAGTGATGATATTTCGATGAAAGCATTGAGATATTCAATAAAACAAAATACTATTAGGTCGTTTGATGCCGGTTGTAATATCGTACTTCATTGCAACGCTAAATTGTCTGAAATGTTAGAAGTGGCTAAAAACTCACCAAAACTAAACAGTTTTTTAATGAAAAAAACTAAAGAATTTTATAAATTGGTAAGTTAGATGCTAAATGAAAACAATGCACAATTTAATGTAAATCTTACACACTTCAGTGGATCATTAGAGGTTTTGTTAGATTTAGCAAAGTCACAAAAAGTAAATTTAGAAAATATTTCAATTACTAAACTAGCAGATCAATTTCATGATTTTATTTCTAATTCAAAGGATCTAGATTTAGAATTGGCTTCAGAATACCTACTGATGGCTACATGGCTTGCCTATTTAAAATCTAAACTATTATTGCCTGAAAGTGACGAGGAAGAATTTAAAGCTTTAGAGGTAGCTGAAAAATTGAAGCTACAATTAAAAAAGTTAGAGCTAATAAGATTATTATCCGACCAAATGCTTAAGAGAAAGAGATTGGGTCGGGATGTTTTTTTAAGAGGAGTAAAAGGTCAGATTAGATCTATATATAGTTCAAAATATTCACTTACATTATTCGAATTATTAAAAACGTATGCAACAATAATAATGACAAAAGATTTTCAAAGAATAAATATTCCAAAATTACCTGTATTCACAACAGAAGAGGGCATTAATCAAATTAGAAGTTTTTTTGGAAAGTTAAATGATTGGAAAAATATTGATGAATTGGTTCCAAAAAATTTTATCAATAAAAATCTTAATAAAACTGGTAAAGCAGGAATATTTGCTGGATCTTTAGAGCTTGTTAAAGAAGGAAACCTAAAAATTAAACAAGAAAAGCTTTTTAGTGATATTTATATAAGAGAAAATAAATGAAAAAAGATACTAAAAATAACATAGTCAATTTTCCTAGTAATTCAGTAAATGGAGAACGAGAAGTTGAAGCGATCTTATTTGCTGCAGCTGAACCTTTAGATATAGATACTATAGAGTCTAAAGTAAAAAAGAATGTTAACGTAAAAAAAATCTTAGAAAAACTTCAGCATACTTATTCAAACAGAGGTATTAATTTAGTTTGTATTTCAAATAAATGGTCTTTTAGAACTGCACAAAATCTTTCAAAGTTAATGTCTCAAGAAAAAACAGTAGAAAAAAAATTATCAAAAGCTGCAATTGAAACTTTAGCAATAATAGTTTACCACCAACCTGTTACCAGAGCTGAGATAGAAGAAATAAGAGGTGTTGCATTTGGTACTAATACACTTGAGATACTTATGGAACTTAATTGGGTTAAACCACAAGGTAGGAAAAATGTTCCAGGAAAACCTATACAGTACGGAACAACTGATGAATTTTTAAGCCATTTTAATTTACAAAAACTCAGTGATTTACCAACAGTTGATGAGCTTGGTTCTGCAGGATTAATTGACTCAAGCAGTATAGATGCGTCAGTGTTTGGTACCGGCAAGTTCTATAAAGAAAAGCAAGAAGAGAAGAAGGAAAATATTTATTCTAATATAGACGAAATGTTAGGCAGTACTTTAAAAGAGACTGATAGTGACTAAAATTGCTCTTTCAAATTAAAGACAAAGGATATATATATTAGACATGAGTATAGGATTTTGGCAAATTGCAATCGTAGTAATATTAGTAGTTTTACTATTTGGAAGAGGAAAAATATCTAGTTTAATGGGTGATGTTGCCAAAGGTATTAAAAGTTTCAAAAAAGGTATGGCTAGCGATGTAACAGATGATAGCCAACCAAAAAATATCTCTGAAAATAATCAAGACTCAGATAAAAAAGAGTAAAATTGATGCCCCAAATAGGCTGGTTAGAAATTCTAATTATTGTTTCCATAGCTATAATTGTTATTGGTCCGAAAGATTTTCCGGTAATGTTAAAAAAAGTTGGTTCATGGATAGGATCAGCTAAAAGATATTTTAGCAATATACAGAGTGAAATAACTTCCCTTGAAACAGAGGATTTAACTGCAGAAAAAAAAGAAAATAATAATTTAGAAAACAATGAGCCAAAGTGAAGAAAAAATAGGTTTTATAAGCCATTTAACCGAGCTTAGAAAAAGATTAATTCATTGTCTAATTTTTTTATTTTCTTTATTTGCAGTTTGTTATTTTTTTTCAGAGTATATTTATGGTTTCTTAGTAGAGCCGTATGCAAATGCAGTTAAAGACGATAACTTAGAGAGAAGGTTAATATTTACAGCACTTCAGGAAACTTTTTTAACATATTTAAAAGTATCTTTTTTTGCAGCTTTTTTTATTACTAGTCCTTTTATACTAATTCAAATATGGAAATTTATAGCTCCAGGTTTATATGATCATGAAAAATCTGCCATATTGCCTTACTTAATAGTAACTCCAATTCTTTTTTTATTAGGAGGAATGTTGGTTTATTATTTGATAATGCCACTTGCGATAAAATTTTTTCTCTCTTTTGAAAGTGTTGGTGTTTCAACAAACTTACCAATACAACTTGAAGCTAAAGTAAACGAGTATTTATCACTGGTAATGAAATTAATTTTTGCTTTCGGATTGAGTTTTCAATTACCCGTAGTACTAAGTTTGCTTGCAAGAATTGGATTTATAGATGCTAAATTTTTAAAAGAGAGACGAAAATATGTGGTTGTTATTATATTTGCGGCTGCTGCATTGCTTACGCCACCAGATCCAATTACACAAATAGGTTTAGCAATACCATTATTAATTTTATATGAATTATCAATATTTTCTGTAAATTTGATTGAGAAAAGAATCAAAGAGAAAGAAAAAGAACATGCATAATATAAAGGATATTAGAGCAAATTTAGAAAATTTTGTAAAAACAATATCTAAAAGAAATCACAAAGTTGATCAAAGTTTACTGCAAACATTAGATACAAAAAATAGAGATTTAATCCAAAAAAAAGAAAATCTAGAACAAGAAAAAAAAATTATTTCAAAAGGTAAAGATAAATCATTATTTGAAAAGTCAAAAAAATTATCAAATGAGATAGATCAAATAACTTCTGAACAATTAAAAATAAAAAACGATTTAGATAATTTATTATCTAATATACCTAATTTACCTTTAGCTGATGTACCAGAGGGCTCAGATGAAAGTCATAATACAGAAGTTGAAAAGAAAGGAAAAATACCTGAATTTAAATTTAAACCAAAGTCTCATAGCGAACTAGGTGTTGATTTATCAATGATTGATTTTGACTTGGCTACAAAAACTACAGGATCAAGGTTTGTATTTTTAAAGGAAAAAATAGCTCTATTGGAGAGAGCTTTATCGAATTTCATGATTGATAAACATACTAGCGATAATGGATACACAGAAATTTCACCACCTCTTATTGCCTCCGAGAGCACAATGTATGGTACAGGTCAAATACCAAAATTTATCGATGATCAGTTTGAAATTAAGCTTGATGCTAAATCTGAGAGAAAGTTTTTAATACCAACTGCTGAAGTTATTTTAACAAATATGGTTAAAGGCAAAATATTAAATAAAAATGATTTACCATTAAGGTTAGTTGCATCTACCCCTTGTTTTAGAAAAGAAGCTGGTAGTTACGGCAAAGATACAAAAGGCATGATAAGACAGCATCAATTTTATAAAGTTGAATTAGTAAGTGTTGTTGAACCAGAAAATTGTAAAAGTGAGTTAGAAAGAATGACAAATTGCGCAACTGGAATTTTAGACTCTTTAAAATTGCCTTATAGAAAAGTTGTTTTATGTACTGGAGATATGGGTTTTAGTGCTGAAAAAACATATGATATTGAAGTATGGATACCCTCAGAAAATAAATATAGAGAAATTTCAAGCTGTTCATCTTGTGGGTCTTTCCAAGCAAGAAGAATGAAAGCTAGATACAAAAATGATAAAAAGGAAACAGTATTTTTAGGGACACTTAATGGTAGTGGTCTTGCCGTAGGCAGGACATTAATCTCAATATTGGAAAACTATCAACTTGAAGACGGGTCAATAAAAATTCCCGAAGTTCTTAGACCGTACATGAAAAATTTAGATAAAATTTCAATCAAATAGAAGTTGTTTTCAAATATCATTTAGTATAAAAAGCACATATAAAATTATGTCTAACTCTGGAATTGGTCAGTTTATACCCCTAATACTTATATTTGTAATATTCTATTTTTTCTTAATTAGACCCCAACAAAAAAAAGCTAAAGAACACAAAACAATGGTTGAAAATCTTAAGCGTGGCGACAAAGTTATTACTTCAGGTGGAATAGTTGGAAAAGTTGATCGAATTATAGATAATGAAAAAGTTGAAGTTGAAATTGCTGATAATGTTAAAGTTGAGGTCGTAAGAGCAACAGGTATACAAGCACTACTTACTACTCAAGAAGTAAAAAAATAATTTACTAAACAAAGTGCTCAAATTTTCTAAAATTAATATTTTAATTACTACCTTATTGTCAATAATTGTAATTTTTTTTACTATTTCAAATTTCACTGAATTTGAAGATGAGTTTGTAAATAAAAAAATTAACCTTGGTTTAGACTTGCAAGGTGGTTCATATCTTTTGCTCAAAATTGATAACGATCCAGTAATCGTTAAAGAACTTCAAAACAAAGCCATTTCTCTTAAAAATGTTCTAAAAGAAAATAATATAAGCGTTCTTAATATTAGAGTGACAGATGATAAAAAGATTTTATTATCGATAAATAAAAAAGATGCCGATAAACTTAATCAACTATTTAATGATAAAAACGGTATAGTTAATCCTTATTTTGATCAATTTAAATCCTTTCAATTTGAAATTGCAAATCAAGAAGGGAACTTTGAAATTTTTTTTTCAAAATACGGACTAGTACAATTAAAAACATCATCGCTTGATCAGGCTATTGAAATTGTAAGAAGAAGAGTTGATGAAGTTGGAACAAACGAACCAAATATTTTAAAGAGGGGTAATGACAGGATATTAGTTGAATTACCTGGTTTAGATGATCCTATGCGAATTAAAAATCTATTGGGTAAAACTGCAAACTTATCTTTTAGATTTGTAACTCAAACCAATGAGGAAACGTTTGGAGCTGAAGAACTTGAATTTGAGGATGGTTCAGAGGTAGTTAATGTTAGTAAGCGTATCATTGTAAGTGGGGAAAATCTTATTGATGCTCAACCACGTATGGATAATCAAACAAATGAAACAGTTGTTACATTTGATTTTGATAGAGTTGGGGCCAAAAGATTTGGTAGGGCAACCACAAAAGGTGTTGGTAAAAGGCTAGCAATTGTTTTAGATGGTAAAGTTATTAGTGCACCTGTTATTCAAGAAGCTATTGTTGCTGGTTCCGGACAAATTTCTGGTGATTTTACTTTTCAATCAGCGACTGATCTTGCTTTATTATTAAGATCAGGAGCACTACCAGCTCCATTAGAAATAATAGAAGAGAGAACAGTAGGTCCAGGATTGGGTCAGGACTCAATTAAATCTGGATTATCCGCGTTATTAATTGGTTTTATTTTAGTAATTACGTTTATGTTAATAAAATATAGAGTTTTTGGAATAATTGCGAATGCTACCTTAATTTTAAATTTATTTTTTTTAGTAGGAATTTTAACACTTTTTGAAGCAACATTAACACTTCCTGGAATAGCAGGAATTATCTTAACTGTTGGAATGGCAGTAGATGCAAATGTATTAATTTTTGAAAGAATTAAGGAAGAGATTAAAAATGAAAAAAATCAAATTATAGCTTTTGATGCTGGTTATAATAAATCTAGAAATGCTGTTCTAGATGCCAATATTACAACCTTAATAGCTGCAATAATTTTATTTTTTCTTGGATCTGGGCCAATTAAAGGTTTTGCTGTAACATTGGGTATAGGAATATTCACAACTTTATTCTCGGTTTATTTTATAGCAAGATTGTTTACATCAATTTATGTAATTCGAAATAAAAATAAAGAGCAATTAATTTAATGATACAAAATTTAAATTTTAATAAGTACTATAAATTGTTTAATATAATTTCTGTAGTATTAGTTATACTATCTATAATATCTATATTATTTAAAGGCTTGAATTATGGAGTAGATTTTAAAGGTGGAACTTTAATTGAACTCAGAATCAATGATAACCAAACAACAATTTCTAATTTGCGTAGTGCTTTTAACAACATGAATCTAGGTGATGTTGCAATCAAAAATTTCGGAAATGATAATGACTATTTAATAAAATTTGTAAAAAAGGATAGAGATAAAAATTTAATCCAAAATATTAAAAAAGATCTTCAATCAAGTATTGGGCCAGTTTTTGAATTTAGAAGGGTTGAGAGCGTTGGTCCAAAAGTTAGTGCGGAATTGCTTAATAAAGGTTTAATAGCAATAGCGGCATCTTTAGGAGCTATGCTTTTTTATATATGGATAAGGTTTGAATGGCAATTTAGTCTTGGGGCTATAATTGCATTATTCCATGATGTTATATTAACAATAGGAATTTTTTCATTGTTTAATATTGAAATAAATTTATCAATTGTAGCAGCTCTTTTAACAATTGTTGGATACTCAATGAACGATACTGTAGTAATTTTTGATCGAGTGAGGGAAAATTTAAAAAAACATATAAGTATTAAAATATTTGAATTAACAAATATTTCAATTAATGAAACATTATCTAGAACTATAATTACTTCAGCAACTACACTGTTGGCATTGCTTTCAATATTTATTTTTGGTGGTGAAATTTTAAAAGGATTTTCGTTAGCAATGATTCTTGGTGTTATTTTTGGAACCTATTCATCAATTTATATTGCAAATCCAACATTAGTTTATTTAAAAGTATCTTATAAAACTGTTGTTAAAGAGGATAAATAATTAGTAAAGGTTTTGCGCAGCTACCATCGATAATAGCATTGGTAATGAAAGTAAAGTGTTCGTTCTAGAAAAGAGCATTGCTGTTCTCGCAGATTTAGCTTTTAATTCAGGATCACACTCAACTATTCCCAAAGCTCTTTTTTGATTTGGCCATATAACAAACCAAACATTAAACGCCATCACGAGTCCTAACCACATTCCAATACCTATTGCAGTGTTTCTTCCACCTCCAGATCCTATGCCTAAAGTCATAGACTCATGCAAATATCCATTCAGCCAACCTAAAATTAAACCGGAAAGAATTGTAGCTAGTGCAGCCCATCTAAAATAGAATAACGCAGCAGGGGCTATTACTTTACCAATAGCTGGTTTATGTTCGTCTGGTATTTTTGGCATACTAGGTATTTGAACGAAATTAAAATACCACAGCAAGCCTATCCACATTATTCCAACTACAACATGGATGTATCTGAATAACCAGCTCCAAAAAATCCTATCAATATCAAATCCCTCGTTATTAAAAAAAAGACCTAAAAATAGGAGAATACTTATAGCTAGTGATGTGTGAATTGTCTTTGGTAAAGATGATAATATTTTTCCCATTATTTATAATATCATATCAGAATATATATATTAAGCGATTTTTTTAGATTTTGTAATTAGAAGATCTTTTAAAAATTGGCCGGTATAACTATCTTTTACTTTAACAATATCTTCTGGTTTTCCCTCTGCGATAATATTACCACCTTTAACACCACCATCTGGGCCCATATCAATAATATGATCTGCAGTTTTAATAACATCTAAATTATGTTCAATCACTACAACTGTATTCCCTGTTGCAACAAAAGTATGAAGAATTTCTAAAAGTTTTTTAATATCATGTTGGTGTAAACCAGTAGTTGGTTCGTCTAAAATATATATAGTTCTACCAGTAGATCGCCTTGATAGCTCTTTAGCTAACTTTATTCTTTGAGCTTCGCCACCTGATAATGTTGTAGCTTGTTGACCAATTTTGATATAGCCCAAACCAACTTTTTTTAAGGTTAATAATTTAGTTTTTATAGAAGGAATATTTTCAAAATAATCACAGCCTTCATCTACTGTCATATTTAAGACATCTGCTATACTTTTATCTTTAAATTTTATTTCAAGAGTTTCTCTATTATATCTGCTACCTTTGCATTCATCGCAAGTTATATATACATCAGGAAGAAAATGCATTTCATATGTAATTACTCCGTCACCTTCACAAGCTTCACATCTGCCCCCTTTAACATTAAAAGAAAATCTTCCAGGTTTATAACCTCTACTTTTAGACTCTGGTAATGCAGTAAACCAATCTCTTATCGGACCAAATGCACCTGTGTATGTAGCAGGATTGGATCTAGGTGTTCTTCCAATTGGTGATTGATCTATATTTATAATTTTATCAACTAATTCAATACCTTTAAAACTTTTAAATGCCATAGGTATCTTTCTACTTTTATTATTATTTAAACTTAAGTTTAGAGCATTATATAATGTTTGAAGAATTAAAGTTGATTTTCCACTTCCAGATACTCCTGTTACACATGTGAAACATCCAAAAGGTATTTTTAAATTTACATTCTTTAAATTATTTCCAGTAGCTCCACCAATTTCTAAAAATCTACCATTCTTTGCTAATTTTCTATTTTTTGGAATTGGTATAAATCTTTTATTTGAAAGATATTTTCCAGTAATACTATTTTCATTTTTAATTATTTCATTGTATTGACCTTCTGCTACTATTTCACCACCCTTACTTCCAGCCTCCGGTCCTAGGTCGATTATATGATCAGCATTTTCCATCGTCTCCGTGTCGTGCTCAACAACTATAACTGTATTTCCTAAATCTCTAAGTCTCTTTAGAGCATTTATTAATTTAACGTTATCTTTTTGATGTAGACCAATTGAAGGTTCATCGAGCACATAAAGTACACCAGTAAGTCCAGATCCTATTTGGGATGCTAACCTTATTCTTTGTGACTCTCCTCCTGATAAAGTACCAGACTCTCTAGATAATGTTAAATAATCTAGACCGACATTCATTAAAAAACTTAATCTCTCATTTATTTCTTTCAAGATATGTTCTGCTATTTTAAGTTCTTTTTGGCTAAAATAAACTTCCAGTTCTTTAAACCATTTTTGAGCTTCAATTATAGATTTATTTGTTATCTCGCTTATATGTAGATCATTAACTTTAACACATAGTGCTTCTTCTTTTAATCTATGACCTTTACATTGATCGCATTTTGTATCTGACTGGTATTGAGCTATTTCTTCTCTTTTCCAATCACTATCGGTTTCAAGGTATCTTCTTTCTAAATTATTTATAACACCTTCAAATGTTTTTTTATGTGAATATTTTTCATAACCATCGTCATAAGAAAATTTAATTTCCTCTTCATCTGAACCATACAAAATGATATCTTTAATTTTTTTTGGTAATTTTTGCCATTTTTCATTTAATGAAAAATCATAGTGTTTAGATAAAGAGGATAGCGTTTGAGCGTAATATAATGAAGACGATTTGGACCAAGGTTCTATAGCTCCATCTGCTATAGACTTTTTCTCATTCGGGATTACTAGCTTTGGATCAACATTCAACTTTACTCCTATACCTTCACATTCTTCACAAGCACCATATGGACTATTAAAAGAAAAAAGCCTTGGTTCTATTTCTTCAATTGTAAAACCGCTCTCTGGACATGCAAATTTTGATGAAAATATTATTTTTTCAACTTTTCTATATTTTTTAGGCAAGGTTTCATTTTCATATTCAACAAACAAAAGACCATTTGACAAATTTAGAGCTACTTCAATACCTTCAGCAAGTCTATTACCTAATGATGAATTTAAGACAATTCTGTCTACAAGGATATAAATATCGTGTTTTATTTTTTTATTTAATTCAGGAACTTTATCAATCTCATATAAAACGCCATCTATTTTAATTTTTCTAAAGCCTCTTTTTTTATAACCTAGTATTTCTTTTTTATATTCTCCTTTTCTTCCTCTTACTACTGGCGAATAAAGATAAATCGTACTTTTTTTTGGCAATTCTTTTATTTTGTCAACCATTTGAGTGATTGTTTGTGATTGAATTCTTTTACCTGTGAATGGTGAGTAGGGTACCCCAACTCTTGCATAAAGAACACGCATGTAATCATATATTTCAGTAACGGTAGCTACTGTTGATCTTGGATTCTTGGATGTATTTTTTTGTTCAATAGATATTGCTGGACTTAGTCCTTCAATTAGGTCTACGTTAGGTTTTTTCATTTTATCTAAAAATTGACGTGCATAAGCCGAAAGACTTTCGACGTATCTTCTCTGGCCCTCAGCATAAATAGTATCAAAGGCAAGAGATGATTTCCCAGATCCTGACAGACCTGTAATGACTACAAATTTATCCTTAGGTATTGATAAAGATATGTTTTTTAAATTATGTTCTTTTGCCCCTTTAATAACTATGTTTTTAAGCATATTTTTAGTTGCTTTCAGTAAATAAAATTAATAATCACTCCTATACTATGATATAAATATAAAAAGATAATTTATATCTTCATTAAAATATTATGGCAGGAAGCTTAAATAAAGTACTATTAATTGGCCGTTTAGGCGCAGATCCAGAAATCAAGCAAATGGTTAACGGAAAAAGTGTAGCAAGGCTAAGTTTGGCCACAAGCCAATCCTGGAAAGATAAAAATTCTGGTGAAAAAAAGGAGAAAACTGAGTGGCACCGGATTGTAGTTTTTAATGAGGGTTTAGTTAATGTTGTTCAACAATATTTGAAAAAAGGTGCTCAAATCTATGTTGAAGGTCAATTAACTACAAGAAAATGGAAAGATGAACAATCTGGCCAAGACAAATATTCAACTGAGATAGTAATTCAGGGATATAACTCATCATTGACAATGTTAGGGGGTAATAATCAAGCTAATAGCATACCCTCACAAGATAATGGAAAATCAGTTGAAGACACATCTCAAGATATCTCAAAAGATCTTGATGACGACATTCCCTTTTAGTTTTTATGCAAAAAATTCAGGATCCTAAAAATTCAAATATAAAATCCATAGCAATGTATGATGAGATGAGTTCGTCATACCTATCATACGCTATGAGTGTAATTGTTAGTAGAGCACTTCCAGACGTACGTGATGGATTAAAACCAGTTCATAGACGAATATTATATGCAATGTATAAAGGTGGTTTTGATTGGACTAAACAATTTAGAAAATCTGCACGTGTGGTTGGAGATGTAATTGGTAAATATCATCCACATGGTGATCAAGCTGTTTATGATGCGCTAGTTAGAATGGTTCAAGAATTTTCCATGAGCCTTCCTCTTATAGATGGTCAAGGAAATTTTGGCTCAATCGATGGAGATCCACCAGCAGCAATGAGATACACTGAAACAAAATTATCAAAAATTTCCCAATATTTAATAGAGGATATAGAAAAAAAAACAGTTAATTTTAAGAGTAATTACGATGAGACAGAAACAGAACCTGAAGTTTTACCAGCTCAATATCCTAATTTACTAGTAAATGGTGCAGGTGGTATCGCCGTTGGTATGGCAACAAGCATCCCTCCTCATAATTTAGGGGAAGTTATAAATGGTGCATTAGCTTTGATCGAAAATAAAGATATTAAATTAAATGAATTAATGAAGCATATACCTGGCCCAGACTTTCCTACAGGAGGTACTATCATAGGCAAAAATATTATTAAAGAAGGTTATAAAAATGGTAGAGGTTCGTTTAAAATTAGAGGAAATATAAATATTGAACAAAGGAAAAACGGAAAAGAAAGAATTGTAATAACCTCAATTCCATATCAAGTAAATAAATCTAGCCTTAATGAAAGAATTGTTGAATTGGTAAGAGATAAAAAGATTGAAGGTATTAGTGATATAAGAGACGAATCAAATAGAGAGGGTATAAGGGTATCAATTGACTTAAGAAGAGGTGTCGAACCAGAGACTGTAAAAAGACAGCTTTATAAATATACATCAATAGAAAGTTCTTTTGGCTTCAACACTTTGGCTATTGTTAATAAGAAACCTCAAACTTGTTCATTAAAAGACTTTTTAGAAAATTTTTTGTCTTTCAGAGAAGATGTTGTAATTAAGAGAACTAAATTTGATTTATTTAAAGCAGAAGAAAGAGCTCATATATTAATAGGACTTACTGTATCAATCGAAAATTTAGATAAAATAATTAAAATAATTAGATCCTCAAAAACTCCAGATGAAGCACGCAATTCGTTATTAAAAAATAAATGGAAAATAAATAAAGCATCAAAGTTTATTAAATTAATTGAAAATAAAAAGAGCAAAGGTTCTTATACATTGTCATTAAATCAAGTTAATTCAATTCTAGAATTAAGATTACAAAAATTAACAGCTTTAGGTATTCAAGAAATCGAAGTCGAAATAAATAAATTATCTGAAATGATTATTCAATTTAAAAAAATTATTAATTCAAAAAAAGAATTAATGAAAGTAATTAGTGGAGAATTGAATAATATTAAAGATAAGTATAGTGAACCTAGAAGAACAAAAATAATTGATGCTGTTTTAAACTATGATATTGAAGAGACAATACAAAAAGAGTCAATTTTAATTACAGTAACATTGCAAGGCTATATAAAAAGAAGTTCACTTAGTAATGTTAAAAAACAAAAAAGAGGTGGTAAAGGTAAGTCAGGTATTAAAACTAGAAATGAAGATTCTGTTGTTCAAACGCTCTCTGTAAATACTCATACACCAGTACTTTTTTTTTCAACAGAAGGTTTGGTTTACAGGGTTAAAGCATGGAAAATCCCTGAAGGATCTACAATATCAAGGGGTAAGTCACTTTTTAATATTCTTCCTCTCAAAAATCATCAATCAATAAGTTCAATAATGCCATTTCCTGATAATGAAACTGAAATTAAAAACATGCATATTGTTTTTGCTACTAGTAAAGGAAAAATTAGAAAAAATAGCCTAGAGGATTTCTCCTCAATCAATACATCTGGAAAAATTGCAATGAAACTTGATACAGATGATAAAATTATCGGTGTTAAAATTTGTAGTGAAAATCAAGACATAATGTTAAGCACTAAACTTGGAAAATGTATTCGTTTTGAATCAAAAAAATTAAGAACTTTCAAAGGTCGTTCATCAAAGGGTATTAAAGGAATTAATTTGGGAAACAATGATAGCATTGTATCGTTATCAATAATCGATCACGACGATAAAATTAAAAAAAATGGTAAAAACGGAACTGATAATAATGCAGAGTTAAAAGCTAAAGAAAAATTTATACTTTCAATTACAGAGAACGGATATGGAAAGAGAACAACCCATTACGATTTTAGAGTAACAAATAGAGGTGGTAAGGGTATAATCGGTATAGTAAATTCTCAGAGAAATGGAAATGTCTCTTCATCTTTCCCAGTTGTTGAAGGTGATGAAATTTTAATATCAACTAATACAGGAAGAGTTATAAGAGTTGCAGTTAAAGAAATTAGACTAGCAGGAAGAAATACACAAGGTGTAAGAATAATAAAGTTATCTGGAGATGAAAAAGTTGTTTCAGCAAATAAAATTGATGATAACTTAAAATAATGAAAAGAAATGTTTTATATCCTGGAACTTTTGATCCAATAACATACGGACATATTGATCTTATAAAAAAAGCGCTGAATGTTGTTGATACAGTTATAGTCGCTATTTCTGAAAATAGTAACAAAAATTATTTGTTCGACTCTTCTGAGAGATTAGAGATTGTAAAGAAAGCTTTATTCAAGGATTTAAAATTAAGTAATAAAAAAATAAAAGTAATTACTTTTAATTCACTGACTACTTCTTTGTGTAGAAAAATGAATTCTAAAATTATATTAAGGGGCTTAAGAGCTGTTTCAGATTTTGAATATGAGTACCAATTAGCAGGAATGAACAAAAAATTAAACAACAAAATTGAAACCATGTTTCTGATGTCTGATATTGAGAATCAAATAATATCTTCTAATTTTGTCAAAGAAATTATTGAGCTTGGTGGTGATATTAGAAAATTTACGACACCAAGCACTATTAAAGCTTTAAAAAATAAATATGCGTAAGTATTTTTTATATATAATTTTAATTTTTTTTTTATCAAATAACTTAATAGCAAAGGAGAATATAATGATATTAAAACTTAAAACTGGAGATGTTGAAATTGAATTGTTCGAAGACATTGCACCAAAACATGTGGAAAGAATAAAAAAATTAGCTAATGAGGGTAAATATGATAACGTAGTTTTTCATAGAGTTATCGATGGGTTTATGGCTCAAACCGGCGATGTGCAATTTGGTAATTCATCTAATGCAAAGTATAATATTGACAGAGCTGGTATGGGTGGTTCTGAACTTCCAGATTTACCTGCTGAATTTAGTGATATACCTCATTTAAGAGGAACAATGTCAATGGCTAGATCATCTGATCCAAATAGTGCAAATAGTCAATTTTTTATTTGCTTTGAAGATGCTCCACATTTGGATCGTAATTATACAGTTTTTGGAAAAGTAATTAAGGGAATGGAATTTGTAGATAAAATAAAACGTGGCGCAGGTCCAAACGGTTCAGTTTCTGATCCTGATAAGATCATTAGTTTTAAATCTAAGTAAAATGATTAATGTCATTAAAAAAGTTTTCGTTTAGGGTTTTATCGAAAGAAAAATACGCTAGAACCGGCATTATTAACACAAGTAGAGGACAAATTCATACACCAGCATTTATGCCTGTGGGAACACAGGCTACTGTTAAAGCTGTCTTTATAGACGATATAATCAAAACTGGAAGCGAGATAATTTTAGCAAATACTTATCATTTAATGCTTAGACCTGGAGTTGAGAGAATTAAAAAACATAATGGTCTTCATAAGTTTATGAATTGCAAACTACCTATACTTACAGATTCTGGTGGTTTTCAAGTAATGTCACTCTCAAAATTAAATAAAATTGATAGGGAAAAGGGTGCTATTTTTAATTCTCACATTGATGGTAAAAAGTTCATATTAAGCCCTGAGGAAAGTATTAGAATTCAAAAAGGTTTAAATTCTGACATTGTTATGGTTATGGATGAATGTCCTAAAAATACTAAAGATAAAAATAAAATAAAAGCATCACTAGATTTATCTATGTATTGGGCTAAAAGATCAAAAGACGCTTTTGGCAAAAATAAATTAAAAGCATTATTCGGCATTATTCAAGGCGGTCTATTTAACGATCTACGAATAGAATCCTTAGAAAAATTGTTAGATATCAATTTTGATGGGTACGCACTCGGTGGTCTGGCTGTAGGAGAAACACAAAAAGAGATGTTTAACGTACTTGATGGTATTAAGGCTTTTTTACCGCAAAATAAGCCTAGATATTTAATGGGTGTTGGTACACCTTCAGATATATTGGGTGCCGTAAAAAGAGGTATAGATATGTTCGATTGTGTATTACCTACACGATCGGGCAGAACGGGTCTTGCATTCACTTGGAATGGGAGAATTAATATTAGAAATTCTAAATTTAAGTATGATAAATCCCCACTAGACAAAAATTGTAAAAAATTCAATTTAAATAAATATTCAAAAAATTATCTAAATCATCTTTTTAATACGAATGAAATATTAGCCTCCATGCTTTTGACGTTACATAATATTAATTTCTATCAGGAATTGATGTTTGCTATTAGACAAAATATAAAAAAAGGAACTTTTGAAAGGTTTCATAGGAAATATTTTAATAATATTTGATACCTTTTAAACATTGATTATATCTAAAAAAAGTCTATATAAGGTACTCTTTGGGCCGTTAGCTCAGTTGGTAGAGCAATTCCCTTTTAAGGAATGGGTCGTTGGTTCGAGTCCAACACGGCTCACCATCAGGTAATTTAACTGATCTTGATAGGTGGATACTTAAGTACTATCTCATTCATCCATTCATTTATCTGTTTAATTCTGTTTGTAGATGATGGGTGAGTACTCATAAATTCTGGAGGTTCTTTACCTTTATTTGCTTCTTTCATTCTTTCCCAAATTTTTGTTGTTTCTCTTATATCATAACCTGACAAAGATGAAAAAATAAGTCCCAAATAATCTGCTTCGGATTCCTGTTTTCTATTAAAAGGGTTCATTAATCCTAATTGAGCAAGTAATCCAACAGTATCCATTCCGGTAGTTCTATTAACTTGGCTTATTTTTCCACCAGTTAAAATATCTGTTATTTGAAAAGTAGTATTTATAAGAACACCTCTACTTGCTCTTTCAACAGAATGTTTTGCAACAGCATGCGCCACTTCATGACCCATAACAGCAGCTAATCCGTTTTTATTTTTTGTAATATCCAATAATCCTGAATAGACAGCAATTTTTCCACCTGGCATACACCATGCATTTTTAACTTTTTTATTATCAATTAAGATATATTCCCATTGAAAGTTCGATGTGGGATCTTTTAGATCTTGTTGATAAAAATATTCACTTATTGAATCTTCCATTTTTTTACCAATTTCTTTAATCTCACTTAAAGTGCTTCCAGATTTAATAAGTTTTTCTTTTTCTTTTACTTTCTCATAAATTTGCGCAGCTTGTGCATTTAATTTAGATTCAGGAATCAATTTCAGTTGTTTCCTGTCAGTAATAGGGGCACTAGTACATGAATTCAATAAAAAACCTCCACAACCACAACCAATATACTTTATAAAGTTACGCCTATTCATTTTGAATTAGATTTTAAAATCATTATATTATAATATTAATAGCATCATTGAAAAAAAAAATGAAAAAAAAAATTTCAATACTTAACAGGCTAAGAAATTACTTTATTGCGGGAATCGTTGCCATTATACCTATTGGTATAACTTTGTATTTAACAATGTTCATTATCGAAGTCTCTTCTAAATTGATACCAAAAGAAATCAATCCTAATAATTATTTACCATTTTCAATACCAGGTTTAGAGATAATATTATCTATTATTATTATTACATTTATAGGCGGCTTATCTGTTTCTTTTGTTGGAAAAAAAATATTACAACTTATTAATGATTTATTTAAAAGAATACCTTTTTTAAGAACTATTTATTCAGCAATAAATCAAATGACAGAAAGTTTTACCAATAAAGATAAAGGTAAAAAAAGTGTGGTTTTAGTAGAGTACCCAAGAAAGGGTAGTTGGGCAGTTGGTTTTGCAACTAAAGATAATCAAGGTGAAATTTCTAAAAAGACAAATTCTGAACTCGTAAATGTATTTGTACCAACAACTCCGAATCCAACTAGTGGTTTTCTTTTAATGTTTCCAAAAAAAGAAATTATATATTTAGATATGACTTTTGAAGAGGCTTCTAAATTTATAGTGTCAGCAGGTACATCAAACACAAAATAAACTAAACAATATCATTTAATATATCTGCTCTATCATAAAGCTTTAATAAAGAATTATATTTGTTTAAATTTATGTTTTCTTTCTCAATTTTTTTTACCTCTTTTTCTGCTAATAAAAACAAATCTTCATTATGTATTGGGTCAGCTAATCTAAAATTTTTAACACCACTTTGTTTGAAACCTAATAAGTCTCCATAACCTCTTAATTTCATATCCTCTTCTGAAATTTTGAAACCATCATTGGTGGATTTTAGAATTTTAATTCTTTTCTTTGCGTTTTCACTGAGGTTATTTTTAAACATTAATATGCAAAAAGACTCTTTAGTTCCACGCCCAACACGTCCTCTTAATTGATGAAGCTGAGATAATCCAAACTTGTTCGCATTTTCTATGATAATTACATTAGCATTTGGAAAATCTATACCTACCTCAATTACTGTGGTAGAAACAATTACATCTATTTGCTTGTTTAAAAATTTAAACAGAATTTTTTCTTTTTCATCTTTTTCTAATCCGCCGTGAAGAAGTCCAACTTTATTTTTTAAGATTTGTTTTAATATTTCATATCTTTTTATTGAAGATTGATGGTCAACTTTTTTTGATTCATCTATAAGTGGGCAAACCCAAAAAATTTGATTTCCATTATGGATTTGTTTTTGTACAAATTTTAGAATTTCGTCAATTTTTTTTTCATTTTTGCTAAATGTTTTGATTTCCTTTCTTTCTTTAGGTTTTGATCTAATAATAGATGTATCCATATCACCATAAATTGTCATAATCATTGTTCTTGGTATTGGTGTTGCAGACATAACTAAAACATCGCAATTTTTACCCGCTTTATCAGACAGCTTTTTTCTCTGTTTGACACCAAATTTATGTTGTTCATCGATTATAATAAGACCAAGTTTATTATATTTAATTTTATTTTGAAAAAGAGAATGTGTCCCTATGAGTAAATCAATTTTTCCTTCAGATAAATTTTTTAAAATTTTTTTTCTTTCTTTAAATTCGGTTTTACCAGTAAGTATGTCTACATTAATGTTATTATCAAATATTTTTATTGCTAAATTATAATGTTGTTTTGCTAAAATTTCTGTTGGAGCCATAAATGCAACTTGAAACTTACTATTGATAACATTGAGACTTGCAATTAAAGATACAATAGTTTTACCACTTCCCACATCGCCTTGTAAAAGTCTAAACATTTTCATATCAGATCTCAAATCCTTGTTTATTTCGTTAATAGCCATTAATTGATCATTAGTTAATTTGAAATTTATTTTTTTCATAACAGAACTTATGGGACCATTATCAAATATTTTTTTAGTTTTTTTATTTTTTTTAATTTTTGATCTAACACTTGAGCTAATTAAAAAATTCGATAGAATTTCATCAAAAATTAATCTATTTAAAAAATCACCTTTTTTATTGTAATTTTTTGGATCATGAAGTTGTAATATAGAATTTTTCCAAGAAATATTATTAAAGCGTTTAGACATATCTCTACTTAACCATTCGTCTAAATCTGGTAAAGACTTTAAAACTGTATTTATTATTTTCTGATATTTTTTTTCATTTAAACCATCCGTTAAACTATATTTAGGTTGAATTTTTTTTACAGAATTTTCATTGGTGGATATATGTGTAGGGTTTATAATTTGATACCTTTTATTAAAAAAACTTATTTTACCACTTATAATAACCTCATTATTTAATGGAAGAATTTTTCTAATATAACCCTCATAACTATTGAAAAAAATACAGTCTATTTTACCAGTATCATCTTCGCATATTACTTTATTTGGTAAATTTCTTATTCTAGGGAAATTATACTTATTAACTAAAACCTTTAACGTCTGAACTTTTCCAATTTCAAGTTTATTAATTTTAAAAATGTTGCTACGATCAATAAAATCCCTAGGTAAATTCCATAGAAGATCAAAAATTGTAAAAATATTCTTTTTTTTTAACAAATTAGAGGTTTTAGTTCCAATGCCACTTATGCTATTTATATTTGAAAGTAAGTATTCTATACCATTCATATTTTATTTATATAACTATGTCTCAAAATAAAGAAGATATTAAAAATAAGATTATTTATAGAAGTTCTTATAGGGGGACTAAAGAAATGGATATTTTAATGACAAACTTTGTAAAATCTATAATTAATGAGCTAGAATATAATCAGCTTGTTCAACTAGATGAATTTATAAATCTAGATGATGAGATTTTAAAATCCTTAAAAAACAAAAAATCAAAGTATAAAATTAATAAAAATTTGACATACATTTTAAATAAATTTGAAAATTTTTAATTTGTGGCGGAGAGACTGGGATTCGAACCCAGGAAAGAGTTGCCCCTTTGCCGGTTTTCAAGACCGGTGCTTTCAACCGCTCAGCCATCTCTCCTATGAGGTCTTTTACGATTATTAATATATATTTCAAGAATAAAATAGTTTAATTCATTTAAAATAGTGCAAAATAATAATTTTAATAAAGGTATTTTTCTAACTGCCGCTGGATCTTTTTGGTGGGGATTAATTGGCGTAATATATTTTAAATACATAGCTTTCGCTGGTCACATTGAAGTAGTAATACATCGAAGTTTATGGACAACAGTAATGCTATTATTAACCTCATTTATTTTTTCTAAATTTAAAAAAATTAAAAAAGTTTTTAAAAATAAAAAAGCTATAATTACACTTTTTTTCTCTGGAATTTTGATCTTTACAAACTGGGCTGTTTGGATTTATGCAGTAACTACAGATCGTGTTATAGATGCAAGTTTTGGTTATTTTATTATGCCAATAATTAGTATTTTTTTAGGATATTCTTTTTTTCAAGAGCTTCTAACAAATAAAGGAAAAATTTCAGTATTAATTGTAATTTTTACAATATTATATTTAATTTTTTCCGATTTTAATTCAATACCATGGGTGGGTTTGGTAGTAGCTTTTAGTTGGAGTTTTTATAATCTATTAAGAAAAAAAATAAATGTTGAAACTGATATCGGTTTGTTAGTTGAAAGTTTGTTTATCTTACCAGTTATTTTAATTGCTTTTTATATAATTGTACAAAATAACTTGAATGATTTTGATTTATCAAATCCAAAATTAATGTTTATTTTTATTTTAGCAGGCCCAATGACTGTTATACCTTTGTTTTTATATGTTAGGGGTGTTGAGTTATGTGGTCTTGGACCCACTGGAATGATATTTTATATTACCCCAACATTGCAATTTTTACTTGGTTATTTTCTATATAATGAGCCTCTAAACAATGAAAAGTTAATTAGTTTTATTTTTATTTGGATTGCTGTATTTATTTATTTAAAGGATCTTTATGAAAATAAGTAAAATACCACAATATTTATTTATCTATTTTATATTAAGCTTTAATATTTCCTATGCATCTTCATTTGATCAATGGAAAAAGAATTTTAAAATATTAGCTTTATCTGAAGGAGTTTCAGAGGCAACTTTTAATAATGTTATGGAGAATGCAAAGTTTGTTCCCAAGGTTATAGAATACGATAGATATCAACCAGAATTTTATGAAGATACTAAAACATATATTTCTAAAAGGACTTCAAAGAAAAAAGTTTCTTCTGGCTTGGAGTATTACAAAAAAAATATAGGAATTATTAATAGTGTAGACAATAACTTTAAAATTGAAAAAGAATTATTGTTGGCATTAATGGGGATTGAAACTAATTTTGGAAACTATCTTGGTAAAATGGATATAATTTCATCATTATCTACACTAAGCTTTGACAAAAGGAGAAGTGAATTTTTTACAAAAGAACTGCTCACGATTCTAAAACTTATTGACAAAGGAATAGTTGACCCAGATATTTTGTATGGCTCATGGGCCGGAGCTTTTGGAAACTTCCAATTTATGCCATCTACAATTGAACAATATGCTGTTGATTTCAATAATAATAACTTAATAGAACTTAAAAAAGAACACGATTCTTTTGCATCAGCCGCAAATTATCTAAGTAAAATGGGTTGGAAAAAAAATGAACCTTGTTTTGAAAAAGTTTCACTTAAATCTAATATCCCTAAAAAATTTTTAAATACTTCTGCAAGAAAATTAAAAAATAAAAAGAAATTAAAATATTATAAGAAATATATTAACGAAGCTTTAAATTATGATGAAAATTTGAAAGTTGCATTAATAACACCAGATGCTGATATTGTAGATAATGCAAAAATTAATGATCCAGCATATATTGTTTTTCAAAACTATGAATTAATACTAAAATGGAATAGATCTTTGAGATTTGGTCTAGCAGTATGTACATTAAAAGATAAAATTAAAAATGAATTATAAAATAATTATCATCATTTTATTTTTTTTATCTTCATGTGTAAGTAATATTGATACAAAAAACACAACAAACGTTATAATAAAATCTAAATTTTCAAATTCAGGATTTACATTAATTTACGATGAAAAATTATTATTAAATAAAATAATTAATAAAAAAATGAATGACAGAGATTTAATTATATTTCAAAAAAATCTTAAAAAAGGTACATCGGTAAAGATATTAAACCCTGATAATAATAAAAGTTTGATAGCTCAAGTTGGAAAAAAATCTAGTTATCCAAATTTTAATAATTCAGTTGTATCAAAAAGAATTGCATCTGAACTGGAGCTGACATTGGAAGAGCCATTCATCATTATTGAAGAAATACAAAACAATAGTTCTTTTATAGCAAAGAAAACAAAAACTTTTAAGGAGGAAAAGAAAGTAGCAAATAAAGCCCCGGTTGATAAAATTGTTGTAAATGATTTAAATCAATCAATCGAAAAAAATAATTCAAAAAAAATAAAAAATTTTAATTATTCAATAAAAATTGCCGATTTTTACTTTATTGATTCTGCCAAAATGATGAAAAAAAGAATAATGAATGAATCGCTCATTAAAAACGTGTATATTAAAAAATTATCTGAAAATAAATATAGAGTGATAATAGGTCCTTATTTGGATTTGAAGTCTATTGAAAAAGAATATAAAAAACTTGATAACTTAAACTTTGAAAATATAGAAATAATTAGAAATGTTTAAAAAAAAAATTTTACTTTCGATTATATTTACCTTGCTAAGTTATAATGTATATTCTTTTGATATAAAAGCTCCTTCAGTTATTTTACAAGATTTTTTATCTGGTGAAATTCTATATGAAAAAGATGCCGATAGAGAAATTTATCCTGCTTCAATGACAAAAATAATGACTAGTATTATCGCATTTGAAATGCTTAAAAATGATGAAATTAGTTTAGACGATAAATTTTTAGTTTCCGAGAAAGCTTGGAAATTATCTACAGCTGGATACTCATCAATGTTTATTATGGTTGGTGATCAAGTCTCTGTTGAAAATTTACTTAGAGGCATAATTGTTGCTTCTGGAAATGATGCTTGTATTGCATTAGCTGAAGGTATTGCTGGTTCAGAGGAGGAATTTGCATTAATTATGACTGCTAAAGCAAAAGAGATTGGGATGAAAGATACTAATTTTTCTAACTCATCAGGAATTAATGATCCTGATAATTATTCTACGCTAAAAGATATTTTAATTATGTCAAATTATCTAATAAATAATTTTCCAGAGTATTATAGGTATTTTAAAGAGGAAGAATTTACATGGGATAGAACTGGTGGTGACCCAATAACACAAGGAAATAGAAATCCGTTACTTTATAAAAATATTGGTGCAGACGGTATTAAAACTGGATACTTAGCAGTTGAAAAATACTCCTTAGCCTCGTCTGTTGAAAGAAACGGTAGAAGATTAATTGCGGTAGCTTCTGGATTTAAAACGAAAAAAGATAGATCCAAAGAATCTATGAAATTACATATGTGGGGCTTCACGAATTTTGATACGATCAAAATTTCAGAAAATAAAGAAAGTATCTCAGAATTTACTGTGTGGCTCGGCAAACAAGAAAGCGTAAAGGGTTATGTTAAAGATGACATTTACAAAACAATCAAAAAAGGTCGGAAAAAAGAGCTAAAAGTTCAAATAGAGTATCAGGGACCAATCAAAGCACCGATAGAAGAAGACCAAGAAATTGGATTACTTAAAATTTTTTATAAAAATGAATTAATTAGTGAACATAAAATCTTTTCAATGAATGCAGTTAAAAAAGTTAATCTATTTTCCAGAATTTTGAAATCAGTAAATTATTTAATATGGGGCGATGTATAAAAAACCCATAATTATTTTTGAGGGTATAGAGGGATCAGGTAAAACTACACATATTAGAAATGTATCGAAATTTCTAAAAAAAAAAAAAATTAAATATATTTGTCTAAGAGAACCAGGAGGAAATAAAAATTCTGAATTGCTAAGAAAAATAATATTAAATAAAAAATCTAATTTTCATTATTTTTCTGATTTACTTTTATATCTTGCAGCAAGAAATGAAAATATTAATAAAATAATTAAAAAAAATTATAAAAGAAAAGTAATATTGATAGATAGATTTGTCGACTCAACTGTTGCATATCAGCATTATGGAATGGGAATTGATTTGAAAATTATCAAATTATTAAATAAGTATTTAACAAAAGATATAGAAATAGATTTTACTTTTTTAAATATTGTAAGTATTAAAAATTTAAAACGTAGACTTAAAAGCAGAAGTAACCTTAATAAATATGATAAATTTAAAGATACTTTTTACAACAAAGTACAAAATGGCTTTCTTAAACTGGCTAAAAATAAAAAAAACTATTTTATCATAAATACAAATAAAAATATTGAAGCCAACAGAAAAGAAATATTGACAAAGGTAAATAAATTAATTTTTTATTAAACTAATATGAATATTGAAAAAAAACTATATGGATATGATAATTTATTCAATTTTTTTGTAAGACTAGATCAAAACAAGAAAATGCCAAATAAATTTATAATTTCAGGCAAAAAGGGAATTGGCAAATCAACTTTTGCTTACCATCTAATAAACTATTTATTTTCAAAAAATGAAGATTATAAATACGATTTGAATAATTTCGAATTAAATGACCATAATAGATCTTTTAAATTAGTTAAAGAAAATGCTCATCAAAATTTTTTTTTAATTGATCTCGATGATGATAAAGAAAAAATAAGTATTGATAAAGTGAGAAAATCATTCGAATTTATTAATAAATCTTCTATGAATAACGAATATAGGATTATACTTATTAATAATGTTGAATTACTTAATATAAATTCAAGCAATGCTTTGTTAAAAATAATAGAAGAACCAAATGAAAAATTAATTTTCATTTTAGTTCATAATTCATCCTATAAATTATTAAAAACATTAGAGTCTAGATGTTTTATATTTAAAAAAAGTTTCTCAGAAGAGGAAAATCTTAATATTTTTGAGAAGATAATCGGCAATAAATATAATAATTTATTTAACGACATTTTGCTTTGTAAATTTATGACAATTGGGGAATTGATTTATCTAAAAAATTTTTTACTAAACAATAAGATTCAAGAAAAAGCAAATACCAAAAGTATTATAGATTTTTATTTAAATTTAAATAAATATGACAAGAAAAATAATACTATTATTTTAAAATTAATCCAAGTTTTCCTTCATCAAAAAAATATGAAACTTTTTAATGAAAAAGATTATTTATGGTGCAAATCTTTCTTTAAAAAAGTTTCGGATGCAAACAAATATAATTTAGATATGGGAAATCTTTTTTTTGAATTTAAAACAAACTTTAAATGATTAAAAATTTTTATATAACTACCCCAATTTATTACCCATCTGCAAAACCTCATATGGGTCATGCTTATTCCAGTATTGTGGCAGATTTTTTTGCTAGACTTAAAAGAATACAGGGACACAATGTTTTTTTTTTAACAGGAACAGATGAACATGGTCAAAAAATTCAAAGAGCAGCTGAGAAAGCAAATAAAGATCCCTTAGAATTTTGCAATGAGATAAGTAAAACATTCAGAGATTTATCTTCTTTACTTAATTTGTCAAATGATGATTTTATTAGAACCACTGAGAAAAGGCACTCATTAGCTGTCACTAATCTTTGGAAAATATTAGAAAAAAAAAAAGAAATATATCTCTCAAAATATTCTGGTTGGTATTCTGTTTCGGATGAAGCCTATTATAATGAGGATGAAATAGAGAATTTGAATGGAAAAAAAATATCTAAATCTTCTGGATCCCAGGTAGAATGGGTTGAAGAAGAGTCTTATTTTTTTAAACTGTCAGGATGGCAACAGCCACTCTTAAAATTTTATTCAGAAAATCCAAAATTTATATTACCTGAGAGCAGAAAAAATGAAGTAATTAGTTTTGTGAAAAGCGGTTTAAAAGATTTATCTGTTAGCAGAAAATCTTTTTCTTGGGGAATTAAAGTTCCATCGAATAAAGACCATATTATTTACGTATGGCTTGATGCTTTAACAAATTATCTTTCTGCCTTAAATTATCCAAAAGAAACAGAAAGATTATATAAGGACTTTTGGCCTGCTAATATTCACATTATCGGAAAAGATATTTTGAGATTTCACGCAGTGTATTGGCCAGCTTTTTTATTGGCAGCAGGTATTAAACCTCCACAGAGAGTATATGGTCACGGATGGATACTCTCAGGTGATGAAAAAATGTCAAAGTCTAAAGGTAATATTTTAGATCCTATTGAAATAATTGATATCTATGGATTGGATGCATTGAGGTACTATTTACTCAAAGAAGTATCTTTTGGAAATGATGGAAATATTTCAAAGGAAAAATTAGAAAGTTGCATAAATAGTGATTTAGCGAATAACTATGGAAATTTATGTCAAAGAGTAATTTTGTTTTGTGAAAAAAATATTGGTCTTAAAGTTCCAGAAAAATATGATTTTATTAATGATGACCTTAAAATTCTAAATGATTTTAAAGACAATATAAATAATATAGAAAAAGAAATTAATGAACAAAACATAAATTATTATGTTGAGTATGTAGTAAATCAACTATTTAAAGCAAATAAATATTTTAATGATCAAGCACCTTGGACAAAGAAAAATGATAGTTTAAGATTGAACACAATTGTTTTCGTGTCTCTTGAATTAATTAGAAAAATTTCAATTTTACTATATCCAATTATTCCAAATACTTCTTTAAAAGTCCTGAATATTTTTTCTATCAAGGAAAAAGATATAAAATTTGACACAATAGTTAATAATGAATATCTAAAAGATAAAAAAGAAATAATAAAGCTAGGAATTTTATTTGAGAAAATAAAAAAATGATTGATTCGCATTGCCATTTAGATCGAGAACCTCTTATATCTAATTTAAGTCAAGTATTGACTAGAGCAAAAGATGTAGGTCTAGAAAAATTATTAACTATTTGTACCACTAGTAGTGGATACAATAATATTCTTGATATTGTGTCTAAAGATCCAATGATCTATGGAACTTTTGGAATTCACCCCCATGAAACAAAAAATCATTTCGTTGAAAGAGATGAAATTGTAAAAAAAATTAAGATGAATAGTAAAATTATTGGAGTAGGAGAGACTGGTTTAGATTTTTATTACAATAACAGTGACAAAGATATACAATTAAAGAGTTTTCAAAATCATATTGAAGCTGCGATAGATCTTAATATTCCTCTTATCATTCATTCAAGAAATGCAGAGAATGAAACTTATGATATCCTTAAAAAAAATTATCAGAAAAATTTAAAAATTCTTATGCATTGTTTTACTGGATCAACCGATTTTGCATTAAATTTAGTTCCATTAAACGCCTATTTTTCAGCAAGCGGCATAATTACTTTTAAAAAATCAACAGAGCTACAGGAAACTTTTAAAAAAATTCCAGAAGATAAACTTTTAATAGAAACAGACAGTCCTTTTTTATCTCCAGAGCCAAATAGAGGTAAAAAAAATGAACCTTCATTCATTAAATTTACTGTACAAAAACTTGCTAATCTCAGAAATATTGAGGTAAATAAGCTGATGTTACTTACCACCAATAATTTTAATACTTTATTTTCTAAATAATTCATGAGGTTTATAATTCTAGGATGTGGAAGTTCAATGGGAGTACCAAGACCTGACGGTAATTTTGGAAATTGCAATCCTAACAACAAAAAGAATATTAGGACAAGATGTTCTGCAGTGATTCAGGGCAAGTCTTTAAATATAATTATAGACACCTCTCCAGACATGAGACAACAATTAATAAATAACAAGATCACTAATATTGATAAAGTTCTATTTTCTCATATGCATGCTGATCAAACTCATGGAATTAACGATCTTAGGGTCTTCTTTTTAAAAAATAGAAAACAAGTCGATATTTATGCAGATACACCAACAAAAAAATATTTAAATAAAACTTTTTCTTACTGTTTTAAAAGCAATTCTCGTGAATATCCTGCAACGTTAAAAATGAATTCTGTTAAGAAAGATCTCTATTTTAAAGATGGTAAAAAAAGAATTCACATTAGATCTCTTAAAGTAAAACACGGAAATGTGGACTGCACTTGTTATATAGTTGATAAGAAATTAGCTTACATAAGTGATGTAAGTGAGATAAACAAAAAAGACTTTAAATTCTTAATAAATTTAAAATATTTAGTAATTGATTGTTTGTGGTACAGAGAGCACCCATCACATTTAAATTTAGATAAATGTTTAAGATTAATTGATGCTCTTTCACCTAAAAAAGCCATTTTAACTAATTTGCATTCTGATTTGGATTATAATGAATTAAAAAAGAAGCTTAAAAGAAATATTGTTCCAGCTTATGATGGAATGAAAATAAATTTATAATAGACTTTCAATTTTAGAAGTAATCTTTTTTGACATAGGCTTTGTAAAGGAATTATACGTTTCTTCAATTTTACCCTCTTTATTAATTAAAATTTTGTGAAAGTTCCATTTAGGTATAGCAGATTTGCCATAATTTTTTTCTGCCCATTTGAATATCTTGTGGGAATTTTTACCTTTTACCTCAGTGATAGAAGTCATTGGAAAATTTATATTAAAATTAACTTTGCAAAATTCTTTAACATCAGCATCTTCTTTTTTTTCTTGATTGAATGTATTTGACGGTACACCTAAGACAATTAAACCATCAGATTGGTACTTTTCCCACAATAACTGTAATTCACTATATTGGTTTGTAAATCCGCAGTAACTGGCGGTGTTTACTACCAATACTACTTTATTTTTATAATCTTTAAGATCGATTTTTTCACCTGAGATACTGTTTATTTTAAAGTCAAAAAATACTTCATCGTAATCAGCCGATACATTTTTCTTGGAAAAAAAAATCATAATTAATATTATAAGTAATGTTATTTTCTTCACAACATTACCTTTTGTCAGGTGTAAGTAATATTAAAAAATACCCTGCCAATGTTGAAAGTAAGGATCCTGTTAAAACTCCAATCTTAACCCCATCCATGTATTGAGTATTTTCAATGAAGGCTAAGTTTCCAACAAATAAACTCATTGTAAATCCAATTCCAGTCAATATTCCTACTCCATAAAAATTATACCAGCTTGAATTTCCTGGCATTTCAGCAATTTTTAACTTTATAGATATAAAAGAAAAAACAAATACACCTAATTGTTTGCCTACAAACAATCCTAATACTATTCCCAATGGTACTTTTTCTAATAAAGATGAAAAGTTCAACCCTTCTAATGAAACCCCAGCGTTAGCAAAAGCAAACAATGGCATTATACCAAATGCAACATAGGGACTGATCGCATGTTCAATTTTTACTAATAATGAAAAGTCTTTCTCTTTTTTTCTGTGAGGAATAGTCATTGCAAGTAAAACACCAGCAATTGTAGCGTGTATCCCGGAATTATGTGTAAAATCCCATAACAAAAGTCCAATTATTAAATATGGGAAAAATATTTTAATATTAAATTTATTTATTACCAAAAGAATTACAAATGCAAAAAGCATTAAAGATAGATACATTATATTTAATTCTCCAGAATAAAATAAAGCTATAATTAATATTGCTCCTAAATCATCTATTATTGCCAATGCTGTTAAAAAAACCTTTAATGATAACGGAACTCTTTTACCTAAAAGAGACAAAACACCCAAGGAAAATGCAATATCTGTTGCCGATGGTATTGCCCATCCATTTAAAGTTTCCGGATCACCAAAATTTACAAATATATAAAATAATGCTGGAACAACCATACCGCCAACAGCAGCAATGATAGGTAATAATGCTTGCTTTATATTTGAGAGTTCACCTTGTAAAAATTCTCTTTTTATTTCAAGTGTTACGAAAAAAAAGAATATAGCCATTAAAGCATCATTAATCCAATGTAAGACGGACAGCTTGATACCAAAATTATTAATACCAATAAATATATACTTATCTAATGTTTCAAAATAAATACTCGATAAGTTAGAATTACTTATAATTAAAGCTATGATTGCACTTATAAACAATACAAGACCACTAGCAGCTTCTAATTTAAAAAACCATTTAAAAGGTTGAGAAATATAATTTATCATATTAACTAATTAAATCTTTAAAAAATAAATAAAAGTCTCTTATACTTTCATAAAAATTTTCTATAAATAAATTAAAACCAGGCATCACATAATTAATTTGACTCTTAAAAGTATCAATTAAAATTATAAACGCGACAAATGTAATTAAAAACAAAAAAAATAAATTTACAAATGAAATTTTGGTGTTAGCATTAGATGAATATCTTAGATTATTTAAGTTTATTTTTTCAGCCTCACTAATAATTTTGTCTGTAGTTGCTGGAATTTGCTCATTTGTATTAATTTTTTTAACCTCAATTTTCTTTTTTAAAGATGGTTTTATATCTTTTTCTATTATAATTGTTTTTTTGAAAAACCATTTATGACCACATGAGCCACATTTTAATTGTCTTCCATCTAAAGGTATAAGGTCATCAACAACAGTAAATTTTTTTTCACAGTTTTCACAACTTATTATCATATATAATTATATACCAGATTCTGATGAAATTTCTTTAAATTTGCGACCCTTTATACTTTAAAATTTATCATATCTACTGTAATAGTATGCCATTCGGGGCGTAGCGCAGTCTGGTAGCGCATCTGGTTTGGGACCAGAGGGTCGCAGGTTCAAATCCTGCCGCCCCGACCATTAATATGAGAAAAGCAATAATATATAAACCCGCAAAAACTTCTATGCAATCAGGCAGGGGAAAAACAAAAAAATGGTTGCTTAAGTTTAATGATGAAAAAAATGGAATTAATCCATTAATGGGTTGGGAAAGTTCAACCAATACATTGACTGAAGTGAATCTTGAATTTTCATCAAAGGAAAAAGCAATTACTTTTGCAGAAAAAAATAATATAAATTATGAATTAATTGAACCTAAAGAAAAAAAAATAATTAAAAAATCCTATGCTGACAATTTTATTGAATAATGTTTAAGTTTTTTACAGATAAAAAATGGCATTTATGGAGTATTGGCGGAACAATACTTATTCTTTTGGCTACCTGGTATCAGGTTCAATTAGATGTAAGAATAAATGAATGGTTCGGTGAATTTTATGATACGTTACAAAAAGCGCTAGCAGAACCTGGTGCTGTTTCAGAAAAAGAATTTATAGCATATCTTTTCACATTCGCAAAAATAGCAGCTATTTATATAATAGTAGTCATATTTAGTGATTATTTTACTAGTCATTGGACTTTTAGATGGAGAACAGCAATGGCGGACTTTTATCATGATAAATGGAATTTTGCATCATCAATTGAAGGTGCGTCTCAGAGGGTTCAAGAAGACACTCTTAAATTTGCAAGAATAATGGAGGGTTTAGGTGCAGAACTATTAAGAAGTGTGATGACATTAATTGCATTCACACCGATATTATGGGGTTTGTCTAAAAGTATTACAGTGCTTCCATGGATTGGAGAAGTTAATCACGCGTTGGTTTGGGTTGCCATTATTTCTGCATTAGGAGGAACATTTATTCTAGCTGCTGTCGGGATTAAATTACCTGGAATTGAATATGATATTCAAAAAGAAGAAGCTGCCTATAGAAAAGAATTAGTTCTTGGTGAAGATTTTAAAGAAAGTGCACAGCCTGTAAAAATAGATGATTTATACGGAGGTGTAAGAAAAATACATTATAAAATGTATTTTCATTATTTATATTTTAATGCAGTTAAATGGAGCTATCTACAAGGAATGGTTATAGTTCCGTATTTAGCATTAGCACCAACAATTGTAACAGGAGCAATTACACTAGGATTTGTACAACAAATAATTAGAGCCTTTGGTAGAGTTGAAACCTCGTTACAATATCTTGTAAGAAGTTGGCCGATAATAGTTGAGTTGATATCTGTATGGAAAAGACTTAATGAATTTGAA
Organism: uncultured Pelagibacteraceae bacterium; assembly: GCA_902536765.1. Taxonomy (GTDB): domain Bacteria; phylum Pseudomonadota; class Alphaproteobacteria; order Pelagibacterales; family Pelagibacteraceae; genus Pelagibacter. Next base: position 2,721 of record CACAYM010000004.1, on the reverse strand, counting down.
AATAAACTTAAATATAATACTGAAAAAATATCTAAAGAAAAAATTTAGTGCCATTAAATAAAGACTTAGCCAAAGAAATAGTTACTGTAACTTCTCGAGCAGCAATAGCTTGTTATAAATTTTTAGGTAAAAATGACAAAAAATCTGCTGATAAGGCAGCGACAGACTCAATGAGAAATGAAATTAATAAACTTAAAATTAATGGCGAAGTTGTAATAGGTGAGGGTGAACTAGATGAAGCTCCAATGTTGTATATTGGTGAAAAATTAGGACTTGGTGGAGATTTAAATCTAGATATAGCAGTGGACCCTCTTGAAGGTACAAATTTTGTTGCAAAAAACCTACCTGGAGCTTTATCTGTTATAGCAATAGCGGAAAAAGGAAATTTATTTAATGCGCCTGAAACCTATATGGATAAGCTTGCAGTTACAAAAAGTGTTCCAAGAGATGCAACCGATTTGGACTTTTCATTAGACAAAAATATAAAAAACATTGCTGATTCTTTAAATAAAGACCTTAATGATGTAACAGCTTGTTTGTTAAACAGGCCAAGACATCAACAAATTATAGATACTCTGTCAGAGATGAAAGTTAAAATGAAACTAATATCTGATGGTGATGTTTCAGGAGCATTGATGGTTACAGATAAAAAATTCAATGTTGACATTTTTTTAGGAATAGGAGGTGGCCCTGAGGGTGTTCTAGCTGCTTCGGCTATAGATACTATGGGATGCAAATTCCAAGGAAGATTTATTTTTGAAAACGATAGAGATAAAGATAGAGCTAAAAAAATGGGTATAAAGGACCTTAAAAAAAAATATGAATTAGAGGAAATAGTTAAAGGTGACTCTATATTTTGTGCAACCGGTATAACAAATAGCGATCTAGTAGGTGGCATTAAACTGAAAGATCAAAAATATATTACTGAAACTTTGGTTACACATAAAAGTAGTAATTTAAGTGAAATTGTTGTTCGAGAAGACATTATAAAAACTTGATAAATATTATATTTTACAATAAAAGATGCAAACTTGGTCCCTTCGTCTATCGGTTAGGACACATGGTTTTCATCCATGAAAGAGGGGTTCGATTCCCCTAGGGACCGCCATAATGACTTATTATATTTACTTAATAGTTAGCAAAGTCAAAAATAAGTCAATTTCTTATGTAGGCTATACCAATAATATTAAAAACAGAATCAAATTACACAATGCTGGAAAAGGAGCTAAATTTACTAAAGGAAGAAAATGGATTTTAGCATATAAAAAAAAGTTTGCCTCAAAAAAAAAAGCAATGAGTGAAGAATATAAATTAAAGAAAAACTATAAATTAAGAAATCAAATTAAAAATAAATGTTAAAGTTTAAAAAAATAAAAGGTAACTTTGTACACCCAACAGCTGTTATTAATTGGAAATCTTTGATAATTGGAAAAGGAAATACTATTGGACCATACGTCGTCATAGGTAATCAAGCGCAATGGAAAAATAAAAAAAATTCAGGTAAAATTATTATTGGTAATCGAAATGTTTTTAATGAATATACAAATATACACCTTCCTACAGCACTTAAAAAAAAAACTTATATTGGCAATGATAATTATGTGATGAACTCTACAACTATTGATCATGATTGTTATATAGAAGATAATGTTATTTTAAGCAGTAATGTTGTATTAGGTGGTAATGTTTATGTAATGAAACATGCTAATTTAGGTATAAAATCAATTGTGCATCAGAATCAAATAATTGGCTCATATAGCATGATAGGAATGGGTTCAATTGTAACTAAAACTAAAAAAATTTTACCTGGCTATATATATTTTGGTAAACCCGTTAAAAAAATAAAAAAAAACACATTAAGTTTAAAAAAAAATAAAATTAATTATAAGAAATTAATGTTAGAAAATATAAGATTTAAGGAGATTTTAAAAAACAAATGAGAGAGATCGCAATTTTATTACCATATAAAGAAAATTTTACTGAAAATAGCGCAGGTGCTGCATCTATCTGGGTTAAAGATTATTTAAACAAAAGTAGTTTAAAAAGTAGGTCTACCGTATATGGGTATCTTAGCAATAAATCCAAACCATTACTTAAAAATTTTAAAAATCTTAAATTGGGTAATTCATTCGTAAAAAAAAACATTTCTTATACTGACATGTTGTACAAAGAATATCTTAAATATAATTTTAAAATAATTGAAATTCATAACAGACCAGAGTCACTTCTTTATTTAATTAAAAAAAAAGTAAAATCAAAACTTATATTCATTTATCATAATAACCCCCAAGATTTAAGATCCTCGTCTTCCATAAATGAAAGAATTTTTATAGCAGAAAATACAGATCAAATTTATTTTGTTAGTAATTGGGTTAAAAATAAATTTTTTGAGGGTTTACCTTATAAACATAGGAATAATTGTGATATTTTATATCCTGCTATTAGTCCTATAAAAAGATTTCCAAAAAAAGAAAAATTAATTATTTTTACAGGAAAATTAAATTCATCCAAAGGCTTTGACACATATGGTAAATCTATAATAAAGATTTTAAATAAATTTTCTGATTGGAAAGCATTAGCAATTGGTAATGAACCACGAGAAAAATATAATTTTAAACATAATCGTTTTGAAATTCTTGATTGGGTAACACATTCAAAAATATTAAATTATTATAAAAAATCGGCAATTTCAGTTGTTCCTTCACGATGGCAAGAACCATT
>CACAYM010000003.1:77500-193889 GCA_902536765.1 uncultured Pelagibacteraceae bacterium | reverse complement strand
CTTCCTTACTGTTTGGATCATATATAAATTCGTCTATAGTCATCTCTGTATCTTCTCCAAGAGTTAAAACAGTTTGATCTATAAACAATATCTGTGCATTAGCATTTTGTTTTGAAACTATTGTGTCGCCAAAGAATATTTTAGAACCATTTTGTAAACTTTCATTATCTTGATTTTTTATTTCACCAACTGCGGCCCCTATCACTCCAATAAAATCTGTATTGGCATTGCTTAAATTTGGTACTGTTAAAAAAACAAGTATTATTAATATTTTTTTACTTATTGACATCCACATTAAACCTTTTTGTTAAGCTAAAAGTGAAGAAATTTCTTTCAATATCATAATTAGCTATATTAGAGCTTACATCAGAGTTTTTTAAATTTAAAGAGTAAAAGATGCTATTATCTTTGTTCAAAGTTCTTACAAAAGGTAATATTTGATTGACTTGGCCCTCTAATGACAAAGACGTAACCAAACTTTCGTCACTTCTGGTAATTGAAGTACTTATAAACGAATCTTTTTCATCATAATCATTCTCTAGATAAGTGCTTTTAATTCTCAAAGTTCCAATTGGATATATTTGTGAGTACATTAGACTTAATCCAGCAGAATAATATGTATCATATGCTTTTAATGTTTCAGTTCTATTCAAAATAAACTTGGTGGCTAATTGTTTATCATTTGTGAAATTATAGTTATGTCTAATTGAACTAGAATATACATTGCTATTACTTTCGTTCGCAGCAGAAAATTTTGAATTATTATTATAAACTGTATCTGAGATACCTAAACTATAATTGATATTATTTTTCTCATTAAAAATATAAGTATTATTAAAACCTAAGCCTACTGATTTATAATCTTCTTGTCTTCTGTAGTTTAAACTGTTTACATAAAAATATGGAGAGACGTAATGATTTCCTAAAATTTTAAAATAACTTAATGAAGATGATAAGATATCACTATCGCCTTTTATTTTTTTATTAATAGTATTAACATCGGCCGCTAAGTTTACAAAAAAAGATGAACTGTTATCAATATTTTTTCCAAAGGTTAATGATAATGCTCTTGTAGAAGTTTTATCATTCTTTACTACAGACTTTCCATCAACAAGTGGATAAACAAGTAAATTATCCTCTTGCATAAGTTTTTTTGTTTTTGTGACACCACTAATATTATTTTCTCTTGATTGTGAATATTTTAAATCCAAATATGCAAACCATTTATTTTCTTTCTCCTCTTCTTTAGTATTTAAAAGTAACCCTGCAATAGTTTTTTTTATTTCATCTGAAGTATTTGGATCGTTCATCATAGTCCTTACCATTAGATCAACTTTAACGGCTGAGTCCATTTCAATTAGAATAGATAGTAAGTATAATTTGATATCTAAATTTTCTGGATATAACATGCTAAGTCTCTCTAATGTTGCTAGAGTAAGTTTTAAATTACCTTGTTTTTCTTGTTGCTTAGCATAATTTAAATTTAATTCTAAGTCTGATGGATTATCTAAAATTTGTTCATAAGTAATATTTAAAGCTAAAACATTCTTACTGAAGAATAAGAAAATAAAAATAAAAATAAAAACTTTTAAAAACATTATTTTAAATTACTAAATATTAAATATAACTGATTTAATTATATTGCCATATGCGATAAATATAACACAACCTATAATTAAAAATGGGCCAAAAGGGATTTCAGCAGAAAGATTTCGTTTTTTATTTAGCAATGATGGCAATACTGATACCAATGCGATTATAGATGAGAAAAAAATTACAATTGGAATGCTAGCCCAACCAAACCAAAAACCTATTGCTGATAATAATTTTGCATCCCCAAGCCCCATACCTTCTTTATTTCTAATTTTTTTGTACAAAAATATTATTGACCAAATAATTAAATAACCCGCTAATCCACCAATTAAGGAGTTAATATAATTTGGAAATAAATTTTGATTTAGATTTGGATCAAAGGATTTTATAAAACCTAAAATCATTAATGGAAAAGTAAGTTCATTTGGGATGATGTAATGCTTTAGATCTATAAAGAAAATTATTACGAAGAAAACAGTCAGTATAATAAGAAGTATTGAAGTAACAGAGATACCGTAAAAATAGTATATAATCGTAAATATTAAGGCTGTCAAAAACTCTACAATAAAGTATTCGGTGCTTATCTTAAACTCACAACTTCTACATTTTGCCTTTAACAAGATAAATGAAATCAGTGGAATGTTGTCATACCATTTAATAATTTCTTTACATCCTGGGCAATACGAACGATTTTTTACGACACCTTCGTTTTTGGGCAATCTATAAATACAAACGTTTGAAAAACTACCCCAGAGACTTCCAAAAATAAAAATAAATACAAATATCACCAATTATATTTTAAATTGCGAGGCGATATTTAAAATTCCATCAACACAATATTGTATAAATACTACTGCATCTTGAATATGAAGATAGAAATTTGGTGAGTAAATAATAATTTCCATGGTTGTTAAAAATATCAAAAAAGCATTAGAATGCCAATTATAAAAATGTTTTTTAAATCAAAAAAACCAGAAATTAAGAACCAAGACACATCGTTAAATCAAGATTTAGCAATTATTACTCAAATGAATCAAGAGTTCGCAACCTCACTTGACTTAAACGATACCTTGCAAACTGCTTTAGAAGTAATAATTAAAAGAATTAAAGCACAAGCTGCAAATATATTTCTCATTGAAGATAAAAAACAAGTCTTTCAATGTATAGCTTCTAAATATCAATCGTATCTAGAGGAATATGAAATTCCTCTAACACAAGGTGTTATGGGTAAAGCAGTTTTACAAAAAAAATGTATAAGAGTTGGAGATGTCAGAAAAGATGTAAGAGAAATAGCAGAGTTCTATTTTGATTTAGATAATAAAACTAATTTCACTACTTATTCAGTTTTATGCTCTCCTCTTATTGCAGCAAATGAATGTATAGGAGTGATACACTGTCTAAATAAAAAAACAGATAAAAAACTTTTTGAAGAATCTGATAGAAAGTTACTAGAAACATTATCAGCGCCAGCAGCATTGGCTATAAGGAATGCAAAAATGGCTAAAGAACTCATCGACAAAAATAGAATGCAAAAAGAAATTGAGATTGTTGGAGAAATACAAAAAACATTATTGTCGAAAAATAGAGAGGAAAACTTTCCAATTGCAGGAATAAATATTCCTGCAAAGGTTGTTTCTGGTGACTTTTATAATTTTTCAGAATTAGGCAATGGAAAATTTGGTTTTGGGGTTGCTGATGTTTCTGGAAAAGGAATTAAGTCTTCTTTATTAATGTCAAAGGCATCAAGCCTGTATAGATGTTTAAGTAAGACAATCTTCTCAGCCTCTGGACTTTTAGAACTTCTCAACAAGGAAATATGTGAAACAGCTGCTAGAGGAATGTTTGTAACAATGCTAATTGGAATTTATGATAGTAATAAAAAAGAATTACTTTTATCTAACGCTGGGCATGAACCACCTCTAATTTATTCTAAAGATGGTCAATTTTCAAATTACACAGAAGCAGGACCACCTCTTGGTATAATGCCAAAAATAAAATATAAAGAAACAACATTAAAATTTTCAGATAGTTCAATGTATATTTTTACCGATGGTATTACTGAAATTAAAGATCCAGATGGTTCAATGCTTGGTTCAGATGGGTTTCAAAATTATATAAAGAAATACCAAGATAAACCTATCAATCAACGGTTAAGAATTATAGTTGAAGATATAGTCAAATCTGGCAAAATACAAAAAGATGATTTAACAATTGTCGTAATAGAGTCATTAACATGAAAACTTTAATGATATTTGTTGCGATAATAATTTCTACAATTTTATATTGGACAACCTCTAATGTATGTAAATATAACTTTGCGATAGATAAAAAAACAAAGATTATTAATATTATTACTGAAGAAATTGATCCAACAATCCCTAAGGCAAAGGTTTATTACTACAAAGAGCTTGACTGTACTGGCGTTGAATTAGGTTGGGATATCGAAAGAGTAATAAAAAATTTAGAAACTATTAGTGTGCTTGTCTACCAAGCTTTAACAACTGATATTAGAGGTAGGCCGCTTTAATTTTAATAAATTATAATTATTGGAGAACAATAGACTAGAAATTCTCTCTCCAAGATCTCTTGAAAGATCTAAATTGTTGATCGCTGGCAAGAATTTTAACTAATGTATCTTCGGTAGCAGATGGTCCTGCTAAGTTAGCAAACATACTATCACCAAATACAACAAGTTTTGATAATATACCTGAGCCAACTTCAAAACAGCTACCTTCAGGAACTTCGCCTTCCGGATCTATACCTTCAGTATCAAGGTATCCACACTCATCATTGTATGAACAAACATATGCTGTACCAAGTTGACATCCAAAATCTTTATTTGGTTCGTAAACTGGAAAATAAACTCTTCCTCTATAAACTGTCGGAGCAGCTGAAGTTTTTCTAAAATTATTTCCAGTCAGATCTAATGGTTGATCATCAGGAGCTCCTAAATGATATCTCCATGCTAAATCGGTTGGACTAACTTCACAGACTGGTGCGCCTGGCGACTCATTTGTTCTTTTACATAAAGTACTTTCATCAATATCAACCGCAAGACTTAAAGCATCTATAGCATCGTCAATATAATCATCACTATCATATAAAAGACCAGAGCTTGGTCCAAAGTCTGGAAAGTCTGGATCTTTAAGACCATAAACAATATTATCCATTGTTGACAAACCTGCAGCATTTACTGTGTCTGCAATTCTATTAAAATTTCCAGTTCCACCAAATAGCCAGAGGTTTCTGGTAGTTTCTCCAATTGCTGCATCCATTTCAAAAAAACTATGTCTCGCATTTTCAAAATCAGCATTTAAATTCATAAGAATCTTCTGATCAAACAATGTACCTTCTGATGTTAAATTAAATTTTAAAATTTTTCCCTCTAAATCATTTACATAAACCATCGCACCACGCCAATTAGCATCTGTTTTGTCTGCAGTAATAACAACTGGGGTTGCTGGCACAGAATTAGTAATCGGACTGCCTTTATCAAAAGTTCCAGCTACTGCACTTCCCATTTTTGATCTATCGTTATCGCTATCTAAAATTGGTATCGGGCCGTCTGTAAATAAACTTCCTGCATTATGATCAATTGTACCGTCGTCGTTTGGATCTGCTCCCCCCTCAAGATCAACTATATATAATCCTGAACCTGCGCACATATTACTTGCTCCCATTCCTCCTCCCATGACTGCTACATATCTATCGTCAGTTATATCTATAGCTGATGCAGTAGGAATTCTAAATATTCTAGGAGTTGACCATGTCTCTCCCAATGCACTGTAGTCAAATTTTACTTCTCTTGTTCCTGAGCCACCACAGTCTGTTTCAATTTTAAATATAGTTGTTGCTGTATCTGTTAACCCTGCGTTAATCGTTCTTGGTTCTCCCGAAAATGTTATGTGGAGCCTGTTACTAACCATTTTTGCCTCAACGCCACCTACTGGATCTTTCCATTCACCATCTATTTTTTCCTTAATTTTCAAATAACCAACTTTAACTGTGTTATCACTGTTAAGATGTTGCGACTCTATTATAGTATCAAAAACAAATACTTTATCTGTGTAGCAAGAATTAGTACCTTTATCTCGGAAATCTCCATCGTCAGTATCCTCGTTACCAATACAATCTGCAACTTTACTTCTTTCAGTGACGTCAAATCCTAAAGGATCGTTTTCTATGTCTAATGCTTTAGCTGCTTCATATACCTGAAGAGCTTTTTTGGCCTCCTCTGTATCGTCTATAGTTAACGAAAATCTTGTATAAGGAATTCTTGTAATCATTCCATTATGATCGACTCTGACTACTTCATTTCTATAAGAGTCATTAAAAATTGAATACATATGTAAAGGTCCAGATCCTGCAGCTCTAACACCGTCAGCACCTACTGCACCTTCTAGTATCACTGGGTTAGTCACATCAAGCACAGAAAACCCAGGGCCACCTCGACCATAAGGAACCATTAATAGTGTTCTCCAAGATTTATCGTCCTCATATTCAGTCCCGTCTTCATTTAGCCCTTGGATAAAAACATCATGAATAATAGGAGAGCCATCAACCCCAAAAATTGCATTTGATCCACTATAAGTTACACCGTCACGCTCAAAAGCTCCTTCAAGATTTGTATTTAACATTTGTGGCATTTGAGCAGCAATCAAAGGTGGAACAAAAGCCCACTCTTCTTTACCACGCACACTTTTTGGACCTTCGGCTCTAAAAGCATGAAGCATTCCAGCATTTGATCCTGCATAAATAATTTTAGGTCTACCAGCTTGGGTTTTTTTGAACGCAGCATAATTATTTATTGATCTCCAGTATGCTTCTTGATTATTTGCAGTAAAAGTAGTGTTGGCATTCGGTTCACCTACTTCAACAAGTTGGGAATGATATATATCTCCTAACATTGATGCCTCTGGATCATCCGTCCAATTTCTATCATCATATATATCGCAACCACCTTTATAATCGAAATAGTCTTCGCCTCTAATAAAATTAATTAATCCTTTGATATCATCAACATTACCATCAGCAACATCCCCAGTTCCTGCGCATGTAGTATTGCTATTATGAAAGTCCCTAACAATATTTCCTGTCATTTCAAATAAATCATTTATTTGAACATAATTGTCCTCGTTCCAATTATTCCAATAGCCAACGTAGTTGGTAGTACCTCCACTTCCAGATACTAATGGTGTCCAAATCTTTCTCGCATCTGAACCATTGGCTTTCATTACTGCTCCTGCCTCCCAATTTTCACCGTAATCTGGATCATGTTTAATCTCACCATTAGGCAAAATAGTTTTTCTTAAAAGTTTCCCTGACCATTCTGAATGTTGTAAATAATCAAATTGTGCTTGATAGATTGCTCCTCCTTCTTGGAGTGTTGCTGTAATTGATGGCGCAGAAAAAGATAATCTATCCGCAATTATTTGCCTGATTTTTGCACCAATTTCAGTTTTTAGATCTGATGGTGTATTTGCTCCAATTGCATTTTGGCAGTTAGTTACATTAGATGAAGGTGTAGTGTAAGTACCAGGCTCATCGCAAGATCCGGCTCGAGCTAATCTATCAAATATAACTTTTGCGTTTGCATTATCATATGATCCACCATATCCAACCATTAATGTTATAACATCATCATCGGGATCACCAATCTTTTCATTTTCTCGTAGGGTAGCAAGCGTAGTAAATGCCTCTGACGCATTTCTAATATGACCATCGCTTATAACAATTACATAATTTAATTGACACGCTAAATCCTCATTGATCATTCCAACATTTTCGTCTCTAAAATAATCTAATGCCATTTGAGAGAATGAATTTCCATCAGTTCCCCATGCCATTGAGAAGGAATCGAGCGCTTCTAATATTTTTGCTGAACCAGATGGACTAACTCCGACCATTATACAATAATCACGAAGGCAGGGATCTGACCGTCCATTCTCTGGTGTTCCATTCCAGCCATTATAATATAGACAATCACCATTTCGATGACAGTAAACTTCTCCTCCATAACTAGCATGATTTGGATTACCGTTTCTATTATGCAAGTCATACATTCCTGAATTCCAATGTCCAAAGCCAAAGTTTGCACCAGCATTTAATGAACTATCAGATACGATTGCTTCTATAGCATCTTTAGCTCCTTCGAATTTTGAAACCTGTCGATTGAAGTATGCAGAATGCCAAGATGTATCTTGATCGTCTGTAGTAAATAATGTTTTGGTAAATCTTTGAACGGTAAAATTTCTATCACCCACTAATATTGAGTCTCTATTATCACTAATAGAAATATTATTTGATATCGCACCTTGACTAGACGATCTACCAGGGTGAGATAAATTAACATTTTCGGTAGATCTAGTCCCGGGATCCCCTGTATTTTTTTCTGTACCATATTTTCCAATTGTTGCATCTATACTTACTGTAAATGTGCTTGGATCAACTTGGATACGCTGAACTGCATGATCCCATATACTCGTGAGATAAATTACATTACTCTCATTCCTCGAAAATTCTATTCCACTAATTTTTTTTACTCCAGAAATATTGCTTCTTACTGTTCCAGAACTATCTCTAACTCGATCATTATGAGGATCTAGTTCCATTTGATAAGTACTACTTGGGCAATAGAGATTGCTCCCATTATTTGTTAAGGGATAAGCATATAATTTTGTACCTTTTGCAAAATAAATATACCCACCATCATTGCTAACTGTCATTGAGCTAGCAAAATTCTCAAACATCGTTTTAATTGTACCACCGCCTACAGGACAATTCCTTGAAGCACCGGTTGCTAAATTTCTAACGTACATTTTTGCACGATGCCTACCTCCAGAAAATGTACGTCCTCCTACGAACAAAATTTCTTCACCATTTATCTCTCTTACTTCAAGAAAAAATGCCATGGCTATACCAGTTCCACTCGGCGTAGTGATTACTCCACCCTCTTCTATTCTTGACCAACCAGTAACTCTATTTATTACAGCTGTACATACACCATCACTATTTAATCTTATTATTTGTCCACCATCGCCATATGTAGCAAACCATATTTCATCATTTGCCGTAATATCCCCAGCCCAACTTTTGTTACTTCCAAAAGTAATCATATCGGGACACATTTGAGTGCCTCTGAATTCCCCCTCGCCATCATTCCATTCTCCATCTCGTTCCTCATCTGCAACAAGATATTTAAATAATCCTCGGTTATTTTCTGAAACTATTAAATTCCCATCGCTATCCTCTACTGCCCAATCAATCCCCCTAACACCAGTACCACCTTCAACTGGATTTCTCATACTGACAGAGCTATCTAATAAAATTAAAATATTTGCAGGGACATCACCTTTACCAGATCCAGGTGGTATTGGTTTTGAATTTATTGTAGATGAAAAATTTACTAATAAAAATATTGAAATTAAAATTGTTTTAAATAAATTTTTCATACTAATCTTTGGCAATAACATCTTCATTAGCTAACAAAACATCAAAATACTTTTCATTTGTTACTACCACTCCCTCTTCTATGTAGTTATCTATTTTTTTAGACTTATAATAAAATATTTGTTTATCTCCCATTTCCCAAAATTTATATCCAGGCCATTTTCTATCCTCGGTATCAACTTTACCAAAATTTAATTCAACATATTTGTGTATAAAGTCTCCATCAATTTTGGTGCCATCTTCGGTTTTTGATGGACCCAGTTTTTCAATTTTAAGGGCACCCACTATATCATCGACAATATAAACACTCATTGATGCATTGCCAAAAATGTTTCTATCTTCACAAAAGCTTTCAATTTGCCCTACATGTTCATGAACACCCTCAACTCTATAAAAATTACCTTTTTCAAATTCACTATCTGGAATTTTGCCAAATATATTTTCAATAGATGATTTATCTTGCCCGATACCAACCTCTAAAAGATTACAAGCATAGGATGAATTAAAACAAAGCAAGAAATATAATATTAGAATTATTAAATTATTTTTATTCATTTTTTTATAAATAATATTAAAATATATTCATAGCTCAACATTAAATTTTAACCTGGTAATACAATTAAACTTTCAAGAGGCACTATCATAGCATCGCCATCATACCTGCCACAGCCGTGAATTCTATATGCGGTTCCAGCGTTAATTACATCAAGAGATCCAGCTGCAATGCTAGATCCGCTTTCATTAAAATCTGCCTGTCCAATATTTACTATAAAATATTCATATTTAAATTTTTTTAAATATTCAACTTCTCTGTCACCATCAACAGCGTTTGAGTGATCTGAATTAGCAAGAGCAGGGAATATAATATTTAGAAAACTTCCATTTTGATGATGAACAACTACATCAGTTAAATTTATCACATTTTTAAAACTTTTATAACAAACACTACTTGTATCTGCTAAATTTGAATTTTGTGGATGTTTTCCCTTGTCGCTTGGGACTGCTGCACCTAAAGATTCCGTACCATCAGCTGCTATCTCTCTTTTATTAAGTCCTAAGTAAGTGTTCACAAGATATTTTTCACCTTCTAATAGAGCTGTTTCAGCGACGTAAAAAGTTTGCTGATTGTGGTCTGTAAAATTATTACTTCTATGATCGCTTGAGGATACAACTACTAACGATCCTCCCATAAGCGACATCACTAATAATAAAACAATTGATAAAATGAGAGCAAATCCTTTGTTATTTTTTTTATTTTTATTGTGCACCGATATTCCTTGTATAAACGCTAACAACTACTGACTCTCTTAAAAATTTATCCTCATACCCTCTATCATCATCATTCCTATCTTTTCTTAATGTTTTGATAAATCTTTTATTACCAGTAGATGGTGATGATTTATAAAAATCTCTTCCAGATCTAAATGATAGTGCAATATCCACCTGTCTTATTTTATTTAAATCAAACCTACTAGCATTATTTGGTTGAGGATAAGTATCTGATCCACTAGTATTAAAAAGGTCGACACCATCTTGATCAAAAAGCAAAAATTCCATATCAACAACGTGTGATCTTACTAATTGATCCCTGTAACATTCATTACACTTTGATACATCGCTAGTCCATACACCCAATGGAAACTCAGAATTTTCTATCCAGCTTTCTTTAGTTTTGTATACACCATAATATTTATTTTTTTCAGTTGTATCTTCATCATAATCCATTGGAAGAGCAAAATATGTTACTCTATATTTTTTATATTTTTGTTCATCATTTTTGTTAAAGTCGCCATATACAATATGAATTTTGTCACAACAAACATGATTTGAATTATGTTTTGTAGAAGTTTGTGTGCTGCCACTTAGATTGTCTTTAGGGACATATCCTAACTCATTCCTCACTACAATTATTGGATCATGACTATCCTTGATCTCCTCCACGTTCGTTAGTCCAGTTACATACCTTAGGTCATCAAATGGAGCTATTCCCTCCTCATTTTGTCCGTAATAGTATTGAAAGCCAGCTAATCTTATATCTCTTACCATCATACCTACTATATCTCTGCTAGATGAACTGATTGATGCTTTATCTAGAACCTGTCTGTAACTACTGTTTACCACATTGTAAGTTGCAAACATGGCACCCATCATAAGTGCAGTAACTGCAACACCAACTAATAATTCAATTAAACTTACACCTGATTCATTTGTAAATTTTTTGTTCATATTCTATTCTCTGTAAATATAATCTGCTTGAAAATACAAAATCTTTTGTTTTTTGCCATCATTTGTATTTATCTGCATTCTTCCTATGTAAATTTCATCATAAACATGATCAGTATATCCTGGATTATGCTTGCAGCCGATTGCAGTATCATTACAAATTTTAAAAACCTGTAAACTTTTTATATCTTCTGAATCACCCGGGTCTGAGGATCCTATACATTTAAGATATCTGTCCTGCGAAATAATTCTTTCCATTCTAACTTTTTTGTTATGTGCTGCACTTTGTTCTGGATCATTGTCATAAAGAGCTGAATTTGAGGCAAATTTTTTGAATCTATCTTTATTGGAATCACATTGGTCAATTTTGTACTCTGAATCCACAAAGAGTTGTGGATATTTTTTAACTGATGAAACTACTCCATTTTCAATTGGTCTACGATATTGGTCTATTTGTATTTCTGTAGTTTTAGGATTTTCTCCAACTAAAGAACTATTATAACCAATTAAATCCTCAGCAACCATACTTATTATATAATTCATTTTCGTTCTTTCAGAAGATACACTGATTGAGGATGTGGTGTAATTAACAATTTGAAATACTGCTACAAAACCAATTCCTACTATGGCTGTTGATATCAATGCCTCTAAAAGGCTTAAACCTTTTTCATAATTTTTTTTCAAAAAATTTTTTACTGTTCTATCCATCCAAATTTTTCACTATATTTTTTTAAAGATATGTTTCCAAATCTAGACCATTCTAGCGCAAAAGTATTTTCTCCTCCACCTGAATTACAGTCTGCAGAAGATCTCTTTGAACAAATAAAAAGCCTTTCTATTGGTGAAGAACCGTCTAAAAATATCCCAGAAGGACTATAATACGTACCATCTTTTGAAAAGCATACCATTCCCCCCTCGGTTGATACCTCGGTTCCCTCCACTCCGAGCTCTATTTTAGTTGCATCAATTTCTATTTTATTTACAGTCAAAACATCCTCATGTATTGATCCTTGATGATCCCATGTGAGATTTACTTCTAGCGATGAGCATCTTTTTGTAAAATCATGAAAAGGATTTAAAGTACTTCCAGAATATTTATCTCTTACAAGATCAGAAAATCTTTCTATACCCATTCCATTTGATGATACATGATATTCATTACCACTTTTTTTTACCTGAAATTGTACAAAACTATAATTGCCTCTTTGTACTTGAGAAAAAATATTTTGTATAACTGAAGTAACATTAAGAGCTTCTGTTCTAACAATTCTATCAGATCTCCATTTCATAAAAGGACGAAAGGATACAGAAGATATAACTCCAATTATTGCAACTACTACTAATAATTCAAGTAATGAAAAACCTTTAACTTTCTTTTCCTGCATTTGCATCAATCTTTCCAGCAGCCACTAAATTCTCCAAAGATTTAGACATAGTAACCATTCCATCTTTGACGGCAGTCTGCATGATGCTTGGAATTTGATGAATTTTTGCTTCTCTTATTAAGTTTTGAATTGGAGCAGTACATTTCATTATCTCAAAAGCACCAACACGACCTAGACCATCTTTAGTTTTAAGTAATCTTTGAGTAACAACCATTTTTAATGAGGTTGATAATTGCGCACGAATTTGCGCTTGCTGCTCAGGTGGAAATACGTCAATAATTCTATTTATTGTATTAGGTGCACCGCTTGTATGTAATGTACCAAATACTAGGTGACCTGTTTCAGCAGCAGTCAATGCTAAACTTACTGTTTCTAAATCTCTCATTTCACCAACCAAAATTACATCTGGATCTTCCCTTAAAGCTGCTTTTAATGCGCTTGCAAAAGTTTGGGTTTGTTTTCCAACTTCTCTGTGAGAAACAATGCTTTTTGAGTCTGTGTGAATAAATTCAACTGGATCTTCTACGGTAATTATATTTGCTGTTCTTGTTTTATTAATTTCATTTACAATCGCTGCCAATGTAGTTGATTTACCTGATCCGGTTGGACCAGTTACTAAAACTAAACCCTTATGCATGTCTATAATATCATATAGTGCATCGGGTAGATCGAACTGTCCCATTTCAGGAATTTTACTTTCTACTCTTCTTAAAACTGCAGCTGGTCCATTTAAAGTTTTATAAAAATTTGCTCTAAATCTTAAACCACTAATTGTAACAGCTGAGTCTAATTCGTGAGTGTCTTGAAATTTTTTTGTCTCGTGCTCATTACAGTTTGTTGTGAGCATGTCGATTAAATCTTGTGGTTTAACCATTACATCTTTAACCATAATAATTTCCCCAGTCTGTCTATATGCTAAAGGCGAACCAGATCTTATATGAAAATCGGAAATTTTTTTGTTGTTTTTTGCTAATTCTTCTAATTTTTCAAACATGTTTAATATTTATATAATAGCCATGTTGAAATAAATTTTAAACTGTAGAATTGGCCCAAAATAGTCTACAAAATTGTTATTTTTCAATAAATTTTAACAAATTCTTTGAAAAATAATTTATCTAGATGATTTTTTTAAAAAAACTATTTGATTTAGCAAAGATTCTTATTTTAACTTTTGTATTTTCGTTAGTAATAGATTTTTTTCTAGGTTCAAAAATTCTCAAATATTTTGATACCTACTTTGCAAAATCACAATTCTATGAAAGATTAATTCGAATTGATCATCCTATTTATCATCATACTTTGAGGGAAAATGTTAAGTATACTAATAACGTAAGTTTTATAGATACATATGAATTATGTACCAACAACCATGGTTTCAAATCAAAGTGCAATCAAATCACTGACAAAAATTATGATTTTGCATTTATTGGAGATTCTTTTACTGAGGGCACACCAATTGAATATGAGGATAGTTTTGTAGGAATATTCAATGAAAAAACACAATATAAAACTGCAAATCTTGGTATAGTTTCATATTCACCAAAAATTTATTTATCAAAAGTAAATTATCTTATTCAAGAAGGTTTTAATTTTAACCATGTTGTTGTCTTCATCGATATTAGTGATCTTTATGACGATACTAATTTCTACTCTATTGATCAAAATCTTAAAGTAACTGAAAAATATTCGGAAAAGAAAAACCTTAAAAGAAGAAAATTTCTTAGAAATAATTTTCCACTTACAAATTTTTATATGTTTGTAATTAAAAAATATAGTTTGATAAATAATAATGTAAAAATGGAAAACTCGATTGGTAAACCTATATTCACCGACAAAGTAAATCTTAAAGCTAAATGGACGTATTCAGATGAAGATAAAATAGAAGGATATGATCTAGGGGTTAAAGAGGGTAACCAAATAATGGTTAAACATATGGAAAAACTTTATGAAATTTTATCTCAAAATAATATTAAACTTAGTCTAGCTGTATATCCGTGGCCACATCAATTAGAAAATGATGTTGTAAACTCTATTCATGTAAAAATATGGCAAGAATTTTGTGAAAGCAAATGTGAGAAATTCATTAATTATTTTCCAATATTTTTTGATGAAATGAATAGTTCGTCTTATTTAGAAACATACAAAAAATACTATTTCAAAAATGACCCACATTTTAATAAGATTGGACATAAAGTCTTAGCAAAGAAATTAATAGAAATTTTTAAATAGATCTAAATTTAATAAAAAAGATAATAAATAACCCAAACAATCAAAGAATACTCAAAAAAAGTTTTTGACATCATCAATTGTTTTTCAGTAAATTTTGAAGCCAAAAATTTACCTAAAAATTTAAATCCAAGATGTACCAAGACAATTGAAAAAACAACACCGATTAAAATAAATTTAATAGAAAAATTTTTATATCCAAAGTAAATTGCAGCAATCAAAGTTAGCCAGGAAACATTAGATATAAATACTTTAAAAATTAAACCAGCTTTTTTACTAAAAATAGACTGTGTCTTAATTAAAGAATAGGACCAAATTATTCCAATCAAAAAACTAGTATATTTTATCAACATATAATTATTAAAAATTATTTAATTGTTATTGTTACGTTGGGCTCTTGAGGATCAAAGTAGCAGAGATTTGCTTGAGTAGGGTGTTCGCTTGCTTTAATTGCTGTAGAAGTTCCAAAAGAAATATCGATAACAGGTGCAATCAATGCTACCGTGTAAGGAGCGGCAAGTTCATATACCATAACATGATCGTCTGAAGTACTACCATCTGCGTGTTGAGTTTGAAAAGTAGAAATTGAACCTTGATCATAGGTTACAGTTTGTGCACCAGACAAACCTACGGCACCACATTCTGTATTGCCACAAAGTTTCATTTGATCATTTTTTAAATACAAATCTGCTTCAGCAGCTGTTCCACCATCCTCGATTACCGGGGTTCTATCATATTTTTCATTGCTATCTAAACTTCCTCCAGGATAAGCTGATCCAGATAGTGCAGCAGTAGTTGTGCAGTTATCATCTACACCTGTTACTTTTAAGTCAGCTTTTATTGTAAACTT
Organism: uncultured Pelagibacteraceae bacterium; assembly: GCA_902536765.1. Taxonomy (GTDB): domain Bacteria; phylum Pseudomonadota; class Alphaproteobacteria; order Pelagibacterales; family Pelagibacteraceae; genus Pelagibacter. The sequence goes on along the minus strand of CACAYM010000003.1, from coordinate 178,163 downwards.
CCTATCAATTGTAACTCTCATATGAGTGTAAGTGACACCAAGTGGTAAAAGTGCAGGATCACCGTATGAAGCTGCTGCTGTACCAGCATCAGTTGATGCAATATCAACTGTTTTATCAGTTTCTCCAATTACTATAGCATTTTCACAACTTGTAACACTTGTACTTGCTGTGCAGAGTTCGACTTTTTTCATTGTAACTTTATATACATCTGCAGCACCTGTAGTGCTTGCTGAGTACAAATTGCTAATAAAAATATAAAATAAAATTTTTACAAAGATAAAATATTTAAATAATTTATTCATTAATCTGTTCTCGAAATTGTAGATGTTCCTTTAAACTCTACTACTATTTTATTATTTCTCTTAACTTTGCTTAAAAGTTCCCCGCTCATATCTTTTTCCTCTTTCCATGGACTTTCACTTAAAAAGCCATCCTGTAACGAAGGACCTGATCTTGGGGGATACACAAACATTACTCTTGCATACCATTCATCTTCTAAACCTTTTTTGTCTTTATTATCATATGCTAATTCTAGGTTTAAATTAGGACTTAGTAAAAGCTCTGAACCTAGTTTAGTTCCTTTAATATCATCTCTATCTCTTCCAAACCATTCGTAAGCGTTCACAAATACATCAGCCCAGTGCATATATGGAACTTGAGATGCTAAATTTAAGTCATAACCTTCTAAAGGTTTTTCCTCATCTATTCCATCGCCAAGATTTAAATAATAATTACCTGCAAAATCTAAAACTGCATTTCTAGCCTCTAATCCAAAACTAGTTCTTGAGTTTCCATAGCTATCATAATCCCAAAAAACATTATAACCAGTCATCATTGTATTATCGTCACTTAACATTCTTTGACCGAAACCAATATTACCTACTGTTCTTTCTGAGTTATTTTTTTCTGTATTGAATAAAGAGAACTGTGTAAAAAGATTTCCATTATCAGTCTTATCAATTTCTCTTACGCCAAGAATACTATAATCTGGTTTGTGATTTTCTCTTAAGTCTACACTTACTTCCGTGGTGCCTTCTCCTGGGATTAAATCAGCAATTATATTTGAAATATTATTTGTTAATTCGTCTGCATTAGATGATGTAAATATGAAAACTGTAAATATTGCTATAATAATATTTTTCATGTTCTTTTTTTTAAATCATTAAATGTAGATTGTATACTTTTTAATATCTAATCTTTGGACTTAAAAACAAGACAAATACCGTTATTACAGTATCTTTTTCCTGTTGGTTTTGGTCCATCATCAAAAATATGACCATGATGCCCCCCACAATTTTTACAATGATATTCTGTTCTAGGATATCCTAATATATGATCAGTTTTAGTTTCAAAAACATTTGGCAAAGATTCAAAAAAAGACGGCCATCCAGATCCGCTTTCATATTTAGTAGAGGATTCAAATAATTTAATACCGCAGCCTGCACAATGATAACTCCCTTTTCTTTTTTCAGAATTTAATTCACTTGAGCCAGGAGGCTCTGTACCCTCCTCTAACAAAACTATTTTTTGTTCAGCTGTAAGTTTTGACTTATCAATCTTAGACATATTATTTTTTCTTATTTGATAAAAATAAACCAATTATAACTAAAATTGAACCTATAGTATGAAAATATCTAAATTGCTCATCGAAAAAGAACATTGCCATAAATGTACTAAATAAAGGTATTAGTGACAAAAAAATTCCCGATCTATTGGGTCCGATAATTGAAACCGCTCCTGCCCAACAATAATAAGATCCAATGCTTGGAAATAAGGCTAAATAAATTAAACAGTATATAAATTTTTCATTAATAGTTGCTGCATTACCCTGAAAATATTCGTAACTAAATTGAGGCAATAAAAAAATAAGTCCGCAAGTACAAACAATGTGAACAAAACTGAGAAGTGATATTTTTAGTTTCAATTTTTTAAGAAAAGACGAATATAAGCCCCAACAAATTACAGCACCTATCATCCAAATATCCCCAATGTTAAAATCTAAATTTAATAAAATATTTAAATTAAATTTAGTAATTATTACTAAAATTCCTAAGACTGAAATTAGAAGTCCAAGCAATTGATAAAAATTTGTTTTTTCTATTTTAAAAATAAAGCAAGATAAAATAATTGCCGCAGGAATAGCGGTATTAAATAAAGATGCATTAATAACTTGCGTATATTGGAGTGAAACGTAAACGAATGAATTAAATAAACCTACACTTGTTAGCCCAAGAAATAGAAGTAAGGGCAAGTTGTTAGAAATTTCTTTTTTTTTACTAATAATTTCTTTGTAAGTGAATGGTAATAAAATGAACCAAACTGTTAACCATCTGAAAAAAACCAATGAGAAAGGTGAAATACTTTCGACATAAGCAAATTTTCCAATAATAAAATTTCCAGCCCAAAAGATTGATGCTAGGACTAGCATCACATAAGCTTTTATATTAAGGCTCACTAGCTGAACCTTAAGGAACTATAGGGATCTAAGTCCAAATTTGTCTTTTCATCAGAAATCATTTTTGAAATTATTTTCCCCGATATTGCTCCTAAAGTCCAACCTAAATGATGATGACCAAAAGAATAAAATACATTTTTATAATTCTTTGATGGTCCAATTACTGGTAAAAAATCTGGAAGAGTTGGTCTGAAACCCAACCATTCGTCTTCATGTTCAGGTAAGCCATCAAGCATAAATTTTGCGTTTTCGACTAAATTTTTAATCCTTTTTTTCGAAAGAGAATTTTTTAAACCTCCAAATTCAACAGTTCCAACAACTCTTAATCCCTGTTCCATAGGTGTCATTCCAAAACCTCTATTTGAAAACACAACTGGTCTTGAAATTAAATGCTCACAGTCTTTGAAATGAATATGATAGCCTCTTTCAGTATCAAGTGGAATATTTTCAAATAGATCATTTGTTAACTTTTTGGATAAAGCACCACAAGCAATCACAATTTTATCAAAAACGAATCTTTGGCTCTCTGTTCTTAAAACAGGTTTCTCTTGATCAAAGTTTATATCTTTAATTTGGTATTTGTAAAATTTTCCTTCTTTTTCTAAAAATAAATCGAATAACTTAAGAAGAAGTCTCCTAGGGTTGTTCGTGTGTTTAGCATAAGAATAAAATACTCCGCCATCGTAAATTGGTTTTATATTTGGTTCTAAATCATGGATTTCTTTTTGGTTAAGCAGTTGTTGTCTTACACCAAGTTGATCTCTTATATTTATCTCAAGCTCTCTACTTGATAGATTTTTATTATTCCAAATATACATTATTCCATTGCTAACAACTAAGTTCTCAGTATCAATTTCATCAAATAATTCCTCGTAAGCTGGTAATGATAAATCTAGGATTTGATGCATATACTTTGCGGTGTGCATCATTCTTTTCTTTGTGCAGTTTCTTATAAATTTCAAAAACCATGGAATCATTTTCGGCACATAATTCCACTTGAGTGCTAAAGGACCAGTGGAGCTTAAAAGCATAGCTGGTACATCTGTTAAAATATCAGGTCTATTTAATGGAACTGAGGCGTATGGAGAAAAATGTCCTGCATTGCCATAAGAAGCTAAACTTCCTGGCTCCTCTTTATCAAATAATACCACTTCATATCCTTTTTTTTGAAGGAACAATGCGTTACACACACCTTGAATACCTGCACCGATTATTCCTACACGCAACTTTCTCATAATTTAAATATACATCATTATTATATTGAATCTATCGCGACAAATTAATCGGTATTATTAATTAGTTAATAATTTGCTTATGATAAATTTTTGTGCTCATTACAATACTTAGTCCTATCATCGTCGCTAACATTGATGAACCACCATATGACATAATGGGTAGAGGAGAACCAACTATTGGTAGTAAACCTAAAACCATACTCATATTTACAGCTATATAAATAAAGATTGCTGAGCCGAAACCATAACAAAATAATCTACCAAAATAGCTTCTTGATATGGATCCGATCTTTATTATTCTGTAAATAAGTATTCCATATATTATAAGCAAAAATACAGATCCAATAAATCCATGTTCTTCAGAAAAAAGTGTAAAAATAAAATCGGTATGTTTTTCTGGAAGGAACTCTAAGTAACTTTGAGTTCCCTGTAAAAATCCTTTACCAGTTAAACCGCCAGAACCTACAGCTATTTTAGATTGAATAATTTGATAACCCGCTCCAAGAGGATCACGGTCAGGATTAAAAAAACTTAATATACGAAGTTTTTGGTAAGGTTTTAAAAATGATATCACAAAAGGAAAAGATACTAACAATATTAAACCACTATAAACAAAATATCTTATATTTAATCCAGCTAACCATAAAACAATTAATCCACTTGCTGCAATTAAAATAGATGTCCCTAGATCTGGTTGACTTACAACTAATACTATTGGCATAACTAGAATTGCAAGTGAAACAATTATATTTTTAAAGCTACTTACACTTGTGATTTGTTCTCTGTGAAAAAATCTAGCGAAACAAACTATTATAGCTATTTTCATTAATTCAGATGGTTGGAGGTTAATAAAATATAAATTTATCCATCTTTGGGATCCAGAAGCTGTTACTCCATATAAAGATGCCCAAATTAAGAAACTAAGAACAACTATATAAAAAAGATATGCGGTAGAGTGCCAGAACCTTAGACTGAAAAAAGATAAAAAAAGCATCAAAACAAAAAAAACAACAAACCTAATTAAATGACTTTTAGTATGGTATAGAAATTCTCCTCCATCTGTTGAGAACATCGATAAGTTACTCACTAATCCTAAGATTAGCACACACAAAACTAATATAAAATCAAATGATCTTAATTTTTGAAAAAATGTTAGTTGCTCTGTATATGATGATTGTTGAAACATTTAAATATCTACTAAATTTCTTTTTCTTATTTTTTCACGTTCTTCGTGTCTATCAATTACCTTTTTAATTACTTTTTTTGCTAGTGGTGCAGCAGCTTTACTTCCAGAACCGCCATGCTCTACAAAAACACATATTGAATATCTTGGATTTTTATAAGGACCAAAAGCAACAAACCAAGCATGGTCTCTATCTTCGTAAGGGATTTGAGCTGTATCCAAATCTAGTTCCCTTTGCTTCTCTGTAATTTTCTTAACTTGAGCTGTTCCTGTCTTACCAGCATACTGATATTTTTTATCTTCTATTCTTGATTTATAAGATGTTCCATTCCATTGATTTGTAGATGCAAACATCGCATCTAGTACAAATTTTACATTTTCCTGATTTCTAAAGAGTTTTTTATAATCCTTTTCACCGGGTTTAAAAAATTCTTCTGCTGTTCTTACTATGGATGAGTCATACTTTTCTTCTTGAAGTAATTTTTGACTCATTTTGTACTTTATCTTCTCCAAACTTTCTTGATTTTTATTAGAAATAAGGGTTGGGTAAATTTTAAAACCTCCATTTGCTAATTGCGCTGTCATTAAACACAACTGAAGTGGTGTCGTTTGGATGTAGCCTTGTCCTATGCCAGTAATGAGAGTTTCACCTAAAACCCAGCCCTGACCAAGATTAGCTTTTTTCCAGTTGGTAGATGGAAATAATCCTCCTTTTTCCTCATTGTATAGATTATTAAAAACTTTATTTCCAAGACCAAATCTTGATGCTGTAACCTTAAGACGATCAACACCTAACCTTCGTGACATTTCATAAAAATAAGTATCACAAGATTGAACAATTGCACTTTTTAAATCTACGATTCCGTGTCCCTCTTTTTTCCAACAATGATAAGTTTGTCCGTACATCTCCATCTTGCCCGTACATCTCACTTTAAAATTAGGAGATATAACATTATTTTCCAGAGCTGATAAAGCTACTACTGGTTTTATAGTTGAGCCAGGGGAATATAAGCCTGAAATAGTTTTATTTATAAGAGGCTTATTTGGATTGTTTCTTATATTATCCCAATCTTTATAACTAATACCATACAAAAATAAATTTGGATCAAAAGATGGTGAAGAATGCATTGCAATTATTTCACCTGTATAAATATCCATTACACTTATGGATCCTGCTTTATCAGCTAATAATTCGTTACATAATTTTTGAACCTCGGTATCTAATGTAAGTTTGATTTCTTTACCTTTATTACCTTTTTGAAAATTAACTTGTTTAATTCTTTTTCCAAATGCATTTACTTCATACCTTTGAACTCCGTTAGTACCAATTAATTCGTTCTCGAAAGATTTTTCTAGACCTGTTTTGCCAACTCTTAAACCAGGAACATGTTTATTTTTGATATTTTCATTATTTAATAGATCGTTTTCACTAGCTTGAGCAACATATCCTAATACATGAGTATAATTTTCCTTAAAAGGATAGCTTCTGGCAACCGATAGAACAGGTTTTGCACCTGATAACTCATGTAAATAAAAATTTACTTTTGAAAATTGATCCCAAGTTAAGTTTTCAGATATAATAAGCGTTTCCCAAGGCTTTTGTTGATTTTTTTTCTTAATAATTTTTGAGAACTGTTTATTTGATAATGGAAGAATATTTTTTAATCTAACCATTAAATTTTTAAAATTTTCAACTTGTTCAGGAATTACATGTAACTGATAAACTTCTGTATTTCCTGCAATTGTATTATTGAAATAATCTTTAAATTCCCCTCTTACTGGTGGGAGTCTCCACTCTCGAAGTCTATTTTTATCAGATAAAGTTAGATATTTTTTACTGTCACTTATTTGCAGCGTAAATAATCTAGCTAATATTCCAGTGAATATAACACCTTTTGCAATTGATAATATAAAAACTCTTCTGTTAATTGTATTAAATTTTCTAACATTTGAATCACCATCACTAAACACTGTGTGCTCCGAAAATTAATTTTAAATAGTAGTTAAAAAGTCCACTAAAAATTATATAAAATAAAAAAGTGAATAGTATATTTACTAGTATACTATAATAATTTAATTCTACGTTGAATATTAAGCTTATAATTAAATAGATTAATGAGTTTACAACTAAAATTGTAAATCCAAAAAAGAACCAGTCTTTAATAGCACTTGGTCTCAGTGTTATATTTCTTAGATATGCAGAAAAACCGCAAATTAATAAATAAGCTAATGAGCTGACGCCAATTGGCAATCCGGTAACAATATCATTTAATAAACCACTTAAAAATATTAACCCATATCCAAGACTTCCAGATCTTTTAAGGCTCCAAAAATAAATTAAAATAAATGGAAAATTAAATGAAAAATATTTTAAATTTAGATAATTAAAATCAAATTCGTTTAATACGGATACTATAAGAAGAATAATTGGTCCCTTTTCAAGAATCTTTCTAAAATTATTAAGTTTATTTATTTCTCCCATTATTGGACCTCTTCTTTATATGAGACTATTTTTACAAACCTAAGTTGTGAAAAATCTGAGAAAAAATTAACAATGATACTTGAATTCAGAGGATCTCTATTAATTTTTCCTATTGGAATTCCAGATTTAAACAATCCGCCTGCTCCAGATGTAAATGCAATAGCTTCGTTTTCAATAAGCGATTGTTGTCTTGTATATTGAATTACTCCATGATGCTCTCCTGTGCCAGATAAAATTGATTGAATATTATTAGGCATTATATCAACGGGAATTTTACTATTTAAATCTGAAAGGAGCAAAACTCTGGATGTAGTAAAAGTCACTTCAACAATTTTTCCTATCAAATAACTTTTGTCCATTACAGCCATGCCTAACTCTATTCCATCTCTGCTGCCTTTGTTAACAATTATAGATCTTAAAAATGGACTTTTTTTATCAACAAGAACTTTGGCAACTATTTCAGAGGGCATGCTTTCCAATTCTTCGATAGCAGATCTTAATCTTTTATTCTCCTCGATAATATATTCAGAATTATAATTTTTTGACAATTCAATATCTAATCTCTCTTTAAGTAATTTGTTTTCGTTATATACAGAAAAATGATTTTTGGTTGAAATATAAGATTTTTTTATAAAGTTTTCTGGTATTGAAACTATAAATGTTGATCTATAAGCAATTTCTCTTAATGAAGTTTTTAGATAGCCTACTGGCTTTAAATTAAATTTTTCTAAAACAAGTATTAAAAAAGTTAAAAAAATTAAAGCTACTAATGAAAATTTCTGTTTGTTCTCTTTTTTTAAAAAGGCTGAACGAATAGCAATTACAAAGTCATCTCTGCTAGCTTGCATTTTGTCAAATTAATACTCCGATAACATTGAATTAAAAGTTTCCTCTTGATCTAAAGCTTTTCCAGTTCCTACCGCAACACATGCAAGCGGATCATCAGCAATATGAACCGGTAATCCAGTTTCCTTTGAAAATCTTTTATCTATATTTTTTAATAATGCTCCACCTCCAGTTAATGTTAAGCCCATATCTACCAAATCTGCTGATAATTCTGGTGGGGTATTTTCCAAAGCATCTTTGATACCATTAATCATTTCTCTTAAAATTGGATTTAATGCTTCTACAGTATCTTCCTCACTGATGTTTACCTCTTTTGGAGTTCCAGATCTTAAATCTCTTCCTTTTACAGCATAAGTATTGTTGTTGGTTGCGATCGCAGTACCAATTTCTTTTTTGATTTTTTCAGCAGTACTATCCCCAATCATTAAGTTATATTCTCTTCTCATATAACTTATCAAGGAATGATCCATTGCATCACCTGCAACTCTTAATGAGTTTGAATAGACAACTCCTCCTAAAGACATAACTGCAATTTCAGTTGTTCCTCCCCCTATGTCAATTACCATTGAGCCAGTCGCTTCAGATATTGGTAAGTTTGCACCAATTGCAGCAGCAATTGGTTCTTCAATTAATTGAACTCTTCTCGCACCTGCTGCAAGCGCACTGTCTTGAATAGCTTTTCTCTCAACTGGTGTTGATCCAGTAGGAACACAAATTAAAATTCTTGGGTTTGCAAATGAACTTCTTTTATGGACTTTTTTTATAAAATGTTTAATCATTTCTTCTGTAACTATAAAATCTGCGATCACGCCGTCTCTTAATGGTCTAATTGCTTGAATATTTCCAGGTGTTCTTCCAAGCATGGTTTTTGCTTCATCTCCAACAGCCAACACAGATTTTTTTCCTTTATTATCAACAACTGCGACTACAGATGGTTCATTTAAAACTACTCCTTGGCCTTTGAGTACTACTAATGTATTTGCAGTACCTAAGTCTATAGCCATATCTTGGCTCCACATTGCTGTTACTTTATCTAAAAGTCCCATTTTAAACCCCTCCTTTTACTTTTTGATGTTCGATATTTTGTGATAGAGATTTTTTTTCTCTTTTGATTAACATTTTATTTAAAGCATTTAAATATGCATTAGCAGATGCGACCAAAGTATCAGTATCTGCAGATTGACCTACTGTTGTTCTGTCGTTCTCCTCAATTTTTACACTTACAGTAGCTTGGGCATCTGTTCCTTCTGTTACTGCATGTACTTGATATAAAGATAATTTTACGTCATGTGGATAAAGGTCTTTTATACATTTGAAAATCGCGTCAACCGGACCATCGCCAGTTTGAATTGTTTTTTTTACCTCGCCAAAAACATCTAATGTCATTTCTGCTCTTTGAGGTTCACCTGTTCCAGCAAATACTTTTAAAGATTTTAAATTTATAGCATTGATTTTATTATCGATTATTAAACTATCATCTACTAAAGCAACGATATCTTCATCGTAAATATGTTTCTTCTTGTCAGCTAAAATTTTAAATTTTCCAAAAGCAGCCTGGATAACATCATCAGTTACATCTGTATAACCTAGGTCATTTAATTTATCTTTAAAAGCATGTCTACCTGAATGTTTGCCCATCACTAAAGAAGTTTTTTTTACCCCAACACTTTCTGGTGTCATTATCTCGTAAGTTTCTCTATTTTTTAGCATTCCGTCTTGGTGAATACCAGATTCATGCGCGAAGGCATTTTTACCTACGATTGCTTTATTAAATTGAACCGGAAAACCCGTAGCATTAGAAACTATTTTTGATGCCTTGCTAATCAATTCTGTTTTAATGCCGGTATCGTAAGGCATTAAATCATTTCTTGTCTTTATTGCCATTACAATTTCTTCTAAGGCAGCATTTCCTGCTCTCTCACCTATACCATTAATTGTACATTCTATCTGCCTTACTCCAGCTGATAAACCAGCTAACGCATTGGCAACTGCTAGACCTAAATCATTATGACAGTGAGCAGATATTATTGCTTTATCAATATTAGGTACATTATTTTTAATGTGTGTGATTGTTTTCGCAAATTCTTCAGGTATAGAATATCCAACCGTATCAGGTATATTTATTGTTGTTGCTCCACATTTAATTGCAAGTTCAATTGTTTTACACATAAAATCTAAATTAGTTCTTGTTCCATCTTCACATGACCATTCAACATCGTCTGTAAATTTTCTCGCATATGTAACGCTGTCTTTTACCGCATCTACAACTTGTTCATCTGACATATTAAGTTTGTGCTTCATGTGAACTGGGCTAGTTGAAATAAACGTATGAATCCTAAATCTTTTTGCATACTTCAAAGATTCATGACAAGCATCAATATCTTTTCTCATTGCTCTTGCTAATCCACAAGGCACAGAATTTTTAATTTCTTTACTTATGGCAGAAACTGCTTCAAAATCACCAGGAGATGAAATTGGAAAACCTGCTTCTATAATATCTATTCCCATTTCATCAAATACCCTTGAGATTTGAATTTTCTCTTCTACGCTCATTGATGCACCAGGAGACTGTTCTCCATCACGCATAGTTGTGTCAAATATAAAAACTTTTTCTTTATCACTCATAATTTTGAAATTTTTAGTATTTTGATAATACAATCTATAATAGAGAATGCAAAATGTTTCGTCTACTTATATGTAATATTTGGGTCTTTTAAAGAAGGATTGAACGAATTTAGAATTTTTGCTCAATCGAAGCGACATTTCATTTAATTTATGTCTTACTAACCTATCAATTTTAGTAGAATACTTTAACTCCAGAATACATTCTGGGTAGAAATTTTTTTTAATTTGAAGTTCGGTCATGTTTTTTAGATAGATACTTTCTAAATTATAATCAACTGTTGCTCTTACTTTATTTTGGTTTGATATAAAATACTCTCTTTCATAATGCGTTGTAAGTATTGGGTATAATATATTTTTAGATTTGATAACTTTATTTATCTCTTCAAGAATTATCTCAAGATTTTTTGGTTCTAAGTAATTTAATTTATCTAATTTTTTTAGCCTCTGGCTTTCTTTTTTTGTTTCATATCCTCGCTTACTTTTAATCTCTAAAATAGGTTCCACTAAATTTGTATGTCTTCCATACCATCTTAGTCTAACTTTTTTTTTGTTTGATACACCATCTAGATTTTCTCTTATTGAATTAAGTTTTGAATTATCAAAATATATAGAATTAACTTTTCTTTTTGGATACTGAGATTTAAAGAAAAAATTTGATCTTAATAAGGAATTAATTAATTTGAGATAATCACCATTTTTTAAAATCCATTTTCTCTCGAATCTATTAATTTTTTGAGTCATTTTGTAAATTTATAAGTTGAAACTGTTTATTGTTGATTATTTTGAGTATATCTGTTGTACTTTTATTCAATGTTTCATCATTAGCTATTATATTAGATCCCTTGTCTTTAAGCCATTTAATATGAAATTTTTTTAAATCATAATTTTTTACTACAAGGGAACCATAATTATATTCTTTCTTTTTTTGATAAGCAGAAAATGGAACTAGAACACTGTCAAATCTTATATCGTTACTTTTTACAAGAGAACCATCTTTGCTAACAATTCCTGCGTGCGAGTCAATTGCATAAATATTTGAAATATCAACAGTGGATTTTTCTCCAACACTTATAACTTTATCATTTACATTTCTAAATTCTGAATTTTGGACAATTGCATCAGAGCCTGAAAAATCTATGGCATCATTTTTTATATTTTCAAATTTACTTGACTCAATTTTTCCTTTACTAAAGTCTATATCTATAGCATCTGATTTAATATTTCTATAATTGCTTTTATAGATTTCAAAATTCGATCTGAATACATTTATTGCATCTTCAGAATAAATATTTTCAAAATTAGTATTATAAACTTTTACGTCTGCCTCAAAAAAATTAATTGAACCTAAAATATTAAATTCCTTGAGCTTTTCTAGATCTAATCCGCTTAGATAAGAAAAATTTACATTTTGAATTAATGATTCACCCTCAGTATTTTTAATTAATATCCCTCCACCAGGATTATTCTTTAAACCACCAATAAAAGTCTTTTGTTTTAATCCACCAATTTGCCATGGTGAATCTGATATTATGAAAGCTTTATTTATTAAATTTATTTTTTGATTACCATTAATTATAACTTTGTATCCTTTTGGAATAAATAAATTTTGATCAATAGTTGTAATGTCATCGATTAAAAATAGTTTATTTTTTTTTTTTTTAAAATACTTTTCATAATTAGAAGAATTGAAATTTTTAAAATTTTTGTAATCGTAGCCTGAATTTATATAGTCTATTTTTTGTAAATTTTTGTTTTTTGTATTTTTATTATAGATAGACGCAAATTTACACTTTAAATTACTATTATAAACATCATGCAAGAATATGTATGTATCAGAAAAATTGATTAATCCTTTATTCAATTCGACGTCAACCTTTTGATTATCATCAAAACATATAAATTTCTCAATAATCGCGGTTGAGTAATTATTAAAATAATCACGTACTATAAATTCTGCTTTTTTTGGGTTTTTTAGGATTTGAAGACCTCCCTCTCTGTTAAGTTTACTAGCTATGTTTTTAGCTTGATAACGAAAATCTTCTAATGAAAAATAATATAATCCCATTTCACTTCCTCTATCATGAAACCAAAATGAATCTTTATAAATATGAGAATTAATTTTTTTTATAGTTTTCAGATTATTTGATAAAAAGTTATTTACAAAATCTTCTGAGCTTATTTTTGATAGTTTTTGAGCGTACAATTCGTAAAAATTTTGATTTAGTTTATCATTGATAAAAAAGAAATCTTTGAGCCAACCAAGACCAATTTTTTCATCCTCCTCAGAAAGATTATTTAAAAAATCAATTATTAATTTGTTATCATATGATAAGTTAAATTTTTTGTAATTTGGTTTAAATCTATGACCATCAAAGGGAATTGGTTCAAACAATCCATTTATAGGATTGTAATAAAATTTAACACTTTTTAACAATGCGCCATGCCAAGTTCCTGTGAAATCAATAATTGCAAAATAAGATGCCCATTTATCCAAATCGAAAACATCTTCAGCGTTTGTTTTTTTGTTAAAAAAATTTCTAAGCTTTTGAGATGCAATTAAAGCTGTTGGCTCGTTTTCAGGTTTCTCCCAGAATTTTTTATTATAAATTTCAAATACCGGATCAATGTTAGAGTAATTCAGATCTTCATTTAGTCCAAAAATTGGACCATTTCTTCTTTTGTTTCTTTCTATTAACTCTTTTCCAAAACCTTCCTCAACAACAAATAAACCATAATTTTCTCCATTCACATATAGTTGAATGAATTTATACGTAAGCTTAATAATTCCAAAATCTTCAGCAAGTTTATGAAATATCCATTCATGAACATAATTTCTTATTGATGGTTTTTGAACAGAAAATTTTTTTAATCCAAATATATAATTCTCCTTATCTAATTCAATTTTATACGAAGTCGTTTTTTTTTTTTCAAAATGAATGACCCTATCTCCTTTTAATCTCGCGTCTCCATTGTAAGTTTTATCATTATATTTTATTGCCACATTCACTCTAGGTAGCAGATGTCTTGGTGGTAATTCACCTCTGGACAAACTTTCTGATCTCAAGTTTTCAAGAATGAGAATATCCTCAAAACCGATCTCTAAATTTATTTTATCAAATTTCGAAAAGTTACTTTTAATAGCTCCATAAATTATTTCTGGAAAATAAACATAATTAATTCTTCCTGATCTTGAAAGTTTATCTAAAAAATTTTCTTGAGCTTTTTTAAATCCTGAAGATTTTAAAATCATGGCCGCTGATATTGATATAACTGCAATACTAAAAAAAAAATAAAATAATAATAATTTGTTTATAATGCTAAAAAATTTTTTTTTTTTAATCTCTTTTTTAATTATCATAATGATAATTCATCATTATAGGAAAGAATCACTTTTGAATTTTTAAACTTTTTTTTTATTAGTCCAGTAAATTTAGTAAGATTTTGGAAATTTTTTGGTCTTATATCTAGATTTATTGTTGTGTTATCTAAACTTCTAGACATTGATACGAATTTAAGTTCCTTGGAAATTTTCTTCAATTCTGCAATTATATTATCTATTTGATTATCAGAGATGCTTTGATCTATTACTATTCCTGCACTTATTTTTTCCTCAAATGAAACTTTTGAATTTTTTAAGTATCCGGAATAAAAAACTATGATTATTAATGAGAAAAATATACCTGTGGTTATTATTAGCAACTGATTAGCCCCACATCCAAGTCCAATTGCGATAATTAAAAATAAATAAACAAGCTCCTCGGGTTCTTTAATTGCAGCTCTGAAACGAACTATTGATAGAGCACCAACCAAACCAAGTGATAGCGCTAAAGAGCTTTTAACTATCATAATTACTATTGTAGTAGTAACACCCAATATAACAAAGTTTTTTGAGAACTCTTTTCTATTCGACAAAGATGAGGAATATCTAATATAAAATAATTGTACTAAGAAACTGAGTATTGCTGCACATAATAAGCTAATAACAAAACCTTGAATATCAATTTGTATATTTTGATTTATAAAAAAATTGAGATCAGATCTTGTAAGATTTTGTATATTCTCCATTATTAATTTTTGTCGCTATCAACTAATTTCTTTTTTGTAATCCAAGGCATCATTGCCCTTAAATTCGCACCAACTTTTTCTATTGGATGCTCAGCCAATTTAGCTCTAGTTTGAAGAAAGTTTTTTTGACCATTCTTGCATTCATCCATCCACTCTTTAGTAAATTCTCCAGATTGAATCTTATTTAAAACTTCTTTCATTCTTCTTTTAGTTTCTTCTTTATTTATAATTTTTGGGCCTGAGGTGTACTCTCCATATTCAGCAGTATTAGAAATAGAGTAATTCATATTTGCAATTCCACCCTCATATATAAGATCAACAATTAATTTTACTTCATGCACTGTCTCGAAATATGCCATTTCAGGCTCATATCCAGCTTCGACTAATGTTTCGTAACCATTTTTAATTAACTCAACCAATCCACCACATAAAACTGTTTGTTCGCCAAATAGATCTGTTTCTACCTCATCTTTAAAGGTTGTTTCAATTATGCCTGACCTCCCTCCACCAATTGCAGATGCATATGACATAGCTATATCTCTTGCTTTCCCTGAACCATTTTGATGAACTGCAAATAAACAAGGGACTCCACCGCCTTTTTCAAATTCACTTCGCACCAAATGTCCTGGTCCTTTAGGTGCTACCATAAACACGTCTAGATCTTTTCTTGCATTAATTAAATCGTAATGAATATTTAATCCATGTGCAAAAGCAATTGAGGTTCCTTCTTTGACTCTTTGTTCTATATGATTCTTATAAATTGTTGCTTGAAGTTCGTCAGGAGTAAGTATCATAACTACATCTGCCCACTCAGCTGCATCTGATAAGGTCATTACTTTTAGACCCTTTGACTCAGCTTTTGCCTTACTCGTAGATCCATCTCTCAATGCAACAACAACTTCTTTTACCCCACTGTCTTTTAGGTTTAGAGCATGAGCATGGCCTTGGCTGCCATATCCAAAAATTGCAATTTTTTTATCTTTTATCAAATTTTTATCAGTATCTTTTTCATAAAACATTTTCATAAATTTTCCTTTATTTAAATATTTCTGCACCTCTTGTCATAGCTACAGCTCCCGTTCTTGAAACACTTACTAAACCAAGCTTTTTTAAATTTTTTGACATTAAATCTATTTCTCTTCTTAGCGCTGTAACTTGTACAACATATGATTTATTTGTCTTATCCAATAATACAGCATTATACTTTTTACAAGCATTTAAAGCTTTTTTTCTTTTTGTGATATTTCCAACTAGCTTAAATAATGCCATTTCTTTAAAAATTACGTTTTTATCCTCTCTTTTAAAATCAGCAACCTTGTGGACTGGAACTAATTTTTTTAACTGTAACTTAATTTGTTGTATGACCTGAGGTGTCCCGGTAGTGACAATAGTTATTCTTGATATATTTAATTTAGCATCTACCTCAGCAACAGCTAAGGACTCGATGTTATATCCTCGACCAGAAAATAGACCTACGACTCTTGCCAAAACTCCTGCTTCGTTATCAACCCAAACAACAATAATATGTTTGTCGAATTTACCCTTTTTACCAGGTGTGCTATATGCTGATTTACTCATTTTTTAAACTAGGGTTTTACCTTTTCCAGTTATTTTGTTTTGCTCTTGATCTTTTGGACCCAATAACATTTGATTATGTGGCTTTCCTGATGGAATCATCGGAAAACAATTTTCCTGCTTATCAACTAAACAGTCAAAAATAACAGGCCTATCAGTATTTAACATTTCTATGATTTTATCATCTAATTCATTAGGATTTGTTGCTCTAATTCCAACACAGCCATAAGCTTCCGCTAATTTTACAAAGTCAGGCAATGCCGCTGTGTAGCTTTCAGAATAATTTTTATCGTGAAGAAGCTCCTGCCATTGTCTTACCATTCCCATATATTCGTTGTTTAAAATGAATATTTTTATAGGAAGATTATATTGAACAGCGGTAGACATTTCTTGCATTGTCATAAGAACTGAAGCCTCGCCAGCAATATCAATTACGAGTTTTGTTGGGTGGGCAATTTGAACTCCTACCGCTGCAGGTAAACCATATCCCATTGTACCTAGTCCGCCCGAGGTCATCCATCTATTTGGCTTATCAAATTTATAATGCTGAGCAGCCCACATCTGATGTTGTCCTACTTCAGTTGTAATAAAAGTATCTTTGCCTTTTGTTAACTCGTAAAGTCTTTGAACAGCGTACTGCGGTTTAATTGTTTCATCACTATTAATAAAATCTAAGGATTTTTTTTCTCTCCATTTTTGTATTTGTTCCCACCACTTTGAAATTTTTTGTTTATTTGACTTTGCAAAATTTGGTTTAGTTTTTTTTATAGTTTTAATAGTTGATGTAATAACATCTTGAACGTCGCCAACAATTGGAAGATCAACTTTTACATTTTTATTTATTGAGGATGGATCTATATCAATATGAACTTTTTTTGATTTAGGAGAAAATTCATCAATTTTACCTGTAATACGATCATCAAATCTTGCTCCAATATTTATCATTAGGTCGCAATCGTGCATAGCATTATTTGCTTCGTATGTGCCATGCATTCCTAGCATGCCGAGGAATGAATTATCATCACCCGGAAAAGACCCTAATCCTTGCAAAGTAGATGTTATGGGAAAACCTGTTGCATCAACAAGCTCTCTTAATAATGTACTTGCTTTAGGTCCAGAGTTAATCACACCACCACCAGTATAAAATATTGGTTTGCTGGCTTTAGACATCAATTTTATTAATTCATCAATATCTTTTTGATCAAAGTTGTTTTGCCTTTTCCCATTTAATTTTTTTTCTCTTTTAGGTTTAGTATATTTTGTTTTCTGAAATTGAATGTCTTTCGGGATATCTACTAAAACAGGACCTGGTCTACCAGTTGTTGCAACTTTAAATGCATCATGGATAATTTTTGATAAATCTTTAATATCTTTCACTAACCAATTATGTTTTGTGCATGGCCTTGTAATGCCAGTTGTATCACATTCTTGAAATGCGTCAGTTCCAATTAAATGAGTTGGTACTTGTCCTGAAATACAAACCAAAGGTATAGAGTCCATATATGCATCGGTAAGAGCTGTTACAACATTTGTTGCTCCTGGTCCTGATGTAACTAATACCACACCGGGTTTACCAGATGATCGTGCGTACCCTTCTGCAGCGTGTCCCGCACCTTGTTCATGTCTTACTAAAATGTGTTTAATGGATGAGTGATTTTTTAATTCATCATAAATGGGTAAAACTGCACCTCCAGGATAACCAAAAATAAATTCAACATTTTGATCTTCTAAACATTTGAAAACAATTTCAGCTCCTGTTGATAATTTTGACATTTAACCAATCTAGCTGAAGTTGTGCTTATTGGTCAAGTTTAAGAGAGGATATTTTGATTTTTTTTAAGAACAAACTAAGCTTCTTATAATCAACTTTTTTCCAGTTGATCATTTGATTTCTTGCCCAAGTTCTCTGTCTTTTTGCATATTGTCTTGTTTTTGTGGAAATTTGCTCCTTTGTTGTGTCGATATTTTGGTATCCATCTAAGTATTTACTAATTTCAGAGATGCCTATTACTTTATTTGATGTTTTGTCTTTACTTATTTTAAGCTTCCTAAATTTTTTCACTTCATCAATTGCTCCTACTGAAATCATATTGCTCACTCTTTTATTAATCCTTTTAATCAAATCATCTCTAGAACAGTCTATATAAATTTTAAAAAAATCTTTTTCATCAAAGTATTTTTTTGTTTTTTCAAACCATTTATATAGAGAAATCTTTGTATATTTCTTTACCTCATATGCTCTTAAAGATCTATGTACATCGTTTGGATTGATTTTTAATTTTGCGAACGGGTCCAATTTTATTAAATTTAAATAAAATTTCTTTTGACCAATTTTTCTGTGGTGATTTCTAATTTGATTTCTAAATTTTTTAGGGATCATTGGAATTTTCGCTAACCCATTTGTAATAGCTCTAAAGTATAATCCTGTACCACCAACTAAAATTGGGATTTTATTTTTTTTATGTATCTGTTTAATTAATATAATTGTCTTTTTTAACCAATCCCCTGTTGAGAAATTTTTTCTTACACTATGAAACCCATATAGATGATGTGCAACATTTTGAATTTCGGTAGGTTTTGGACGTGCGTTTAGAATTTTGATTTCTTTATAAATCTGCATACTATCAGTATTGATAATTTCCCCATTTACTTTTTTTGCAAGTTTGATTGCAAAATTTGATTTTCCAGTTGCAGTTTGTCCAGCAATTAAAATTATTTTGGACTTTTTGTCCATATCCTAGTCAAGTTTGACGCCGATATAACTCTTTTGATTTTGATTATTGTAAATAACAATAACTATAGATTTATTTTTTGCCATCACAGCTGACTTCATAATATTATCTAAGTCACCAGGTGTTTTAATTTTTCTTTTTTGTGCTTCTATTATTATATTGTTTATTGCTAGATTAGCTATTGGACTATCATTGTCAATTTTAGTTATAACAACTCCAGTAGTATTTGATGGTAATCCTCTATTAGTTATATCTTCTTTCTTAAGTGGTCTCACTTCAATTTTAAGATTTTCAATTCTAGAAGATTTAACTAGTTTTGGCTTTGTTTCTTTGAAATCTTCTGATGTTTCTAATCTTCCTAAAGTAATTTTTTTATTAATAAGTTTCTTGTTTCTCCATATCTTAACATTAACAATCTTTCCAACTTTTGTTTGAGCAACTATCATTGGAAGTTCTTTCATCTCATTAATTTTTTTGCCATCGAACTCCAAAATTATATCACCCGCTTTAACTCCGCCTTTATCTGAAGGACTGCCATCTGATACACTTGATACTAATGCTCCTCTTGGCTTTCCTAATTGTTCAGCTTCTGCAATTTCTTTTGTAACTTGTTGAATTCTTACTCCTAGCCATCCTCTTTTTGTTTCTCCAAATTCAATTAATTGATCAATAACTAATTCTGCACTATTTGAAGGAATTGCGAAACCAATTCCTATTGAACCAGACTGTCCTAATATTGCAGTATTAATTCCAATTACGTTTCCATCCATGTCAAATAATGGTCCTCCTGAATTACCTTGGTTAATTGAAGCATCAGTTTGAATATAGTCTTCGTATCTAGTGAGACCTATACTTCTATTTCTTGCAGATATAATTCCAGCTGTAACAGTACCTCCTAAACCGAAAGGATTACCTATAGCTATTACCCAATCTCCTATTCTTGCTTTATCTGAGTTCCCAAATTTTACTGGAGTAAATATATCGTCAGAATCAATTTGTAAAACAGCAATATCAGATAATGGATCTGAACCAATTATTTCAGCGCTATATTCTTTATCATCATTAAATCTTACTAAAATATCTTCAGCACCTTTTATTACGTGATTATTTGTAATAACAAGACCTTTTTCATCAATTATAAAACCTGATCCGAGAGCGCTCGCTTTTCTTTCTTGTGGAGTTCCAAATTCTTTAAACATATCCTCAAAAGGTGAACCGGGAGGGAATTCAAAAGGAAAAGGGTTTTGTCTAGATACAACTGTTTGAGTTGTTGAAATATTCACAACAGATGGCATTAACTTTTCTGCTAAATCAGCGAATGAATTAGGTACATTTTGAGCCTTAACACTATAAGTGAAACTTACAGTCAAAACAAAAATTAATGCTGTTTTTAAAAATCTATGTTTCATTTTATGTTTTAAAGTACCATACAATTACAAATCCAATAATTGCAAATGTCAGACCTGAAAATCTAATCTGAGATATTTTCAACATGTCTATTTTTTTAAGCATATTTTTCATTTTTGATGGAAATATGGCATATAAAATACCTTCAATAAATAAGAATAGACCAAAAGCAATGATCAATTCATTCATGAATTAATTATGGAGTAGCTTTAGATTTTACGTTTCCAAAAAATTTAAAAAATTCACTATCCGGGGACAATACTAAAGAGGTTTCCCCTCCAATAAGAGCTTTTTCATAAGCTTGCATCGCTCTATAAAAAGCAAAGAATTGTGGATCTTGACCAAATGCGTCAGCAAAAATTTTATTTCTCTGACCATCACCCTCACCCTTCATAATCTCAGATTTTTTTTGCGCATCTGCTAAAATTACTGTTACTTCCTTATCAGCAGTTGATGTAATAGTCACAGCCATTTCAGCTCCTTTCGCTCTAAATTCTTTTGCTTCTCTATTTCTTTCAGTTTGCATTCTAGCAAAAATAGCATCGCTGTTAGCCTGTGGAAGGTCTGCTCTTTTAATTCTAACATCAATAATTTTTATACCAAATTTTTCAGCTTCATTATTTACACCTTCTTGTATCAAAGCCATTTGTTTTGTTCTATCTTCTGATAATAAAGTTTGAAGTCTTTGTGTACCTAATACACTTCTTATCCTAGAGTTTATAATCGTTGATAATCTAGATCTTGCAACTCTTTCGTTTCCAACTGAAATATAAAATTTCAAAGGATCAATAATTTGGAATCTGGCAAATGCATCAACAATAAGTCTTTTTTGATCTGACGCAATTACCTCTTCTGGTGGAGCATCTAAATTCAAAATTCTTTTATCAAGAAAAACTACGTTTTGAATAAATGGAAGTTTAAAATTTAAACCTGGATTTGTAATTATTCTTTTTGGGTCACCGAATTGTAATACAATTGCTTGGTTTACTTCTTTGACAATAAAAATTGAAAAATATGCAGTCGCGACAATTACAGCTATAAGTGGTAAAATTATCTTTTTCATATTAATTTGTTGCTTTCTTTAATTCTGGTAATGGAAGATATGGCACAACTCCAGACCCAGCTTCTTTATCAATTATGACCTTGTCTATATCGGCTAATACTTTTTCCATTGTTTCCAAATACATTCTTTCTTGAGTTACCTGTTTTGCATTTTTGTATTCATTAAAAATAGCTAGAAATCTACTTGCTTCACCTTCGGCTTTAGCAACAACTTCTTTTTTGTAAGCCTCTGCAGCTTGTAAAATTTTAGCAGCCTCTCCTCTAGCTCTTGGAATAACATCGTTAGCATATGCCTCAGCTTCGTTTTTTGATCTTTCCATATCAGCTCTAGCTGCTTGTACATCTCTAAATGCATCTATAACTTGATCTGGTGGGTCGGCTTTTTGTGTTTGAACTTGCGTAACTTGAATTCCACTAGTGTATTCATCTAATATTGATTGTATAATTTCTTGCGTGTCTGTCTCAATTTTTGATCTTCCCTCAGTTAAAATTGGTTGAATATTACTTCTTGCAATAACCTCTCTCATTGCTGTTTCTGCTGCTGCTTTAACGGTTCCTTCTGGATCTTGAATTTTAAATAAAAAATTTCCAGCATCTTTAATTACCCAAAAAACTGAAAAGTCAATATTTACAATATTTTCATCACCAGTTAACATTAAACTCTCTTCGGGAACGTCAGCTACTGCAGAAGAAGTGAACCCGCTATCTCTCTCAGACCTGAAACCAATATCTATTCTGTTAACTTTTGTAACTTTTGGGGTAAGAACACTTTCCACTGGAAATGGTATGTGATAATTTAATCCTGGTTGCGTAGTTTTTACAAATTTTCCAAATCTTAAAACAACTCCTTGCTCGTCAGGTAAGACTCTGTAAAGTCCGCTCAAAGCCCAAATCACTAATAAAATTATTAACCCGAAAAGTATAGGTTTGCCACCTTTAGCAGCTCCACCTGGCATAAATTTATTTATTTTATCTTGGAGGCTCCTAATAATTTCATCAATATCTGGCGGTGTAGGTCCTTTTCTACCCGAACCATTTCCACCTCCTCCTGGGGGGGATCCCCAAGGACTTCCGCCTCTGCCTCTAAAATCATCAACCATGACACTCTATATAGTGTCTTTAATTTGAAAAACAAGATAAGTTAAAAGGTCAAAATAGTACTAATTGAAGCAATGGAACAAGCAAAACCCAGAAAAAAGTTTATAAAAAACCCCATTCAGGGTACTAAATTTACTATTGCAATTTCAAGTGCAAAAGGTGGTGTTGGAAAATCTACTTTTGCAACAAATTTTGCCTTAGCATTAAAAAAGTCTGGATGCAAAGTTGGATTATTAGATGCCGATATATATGGACCATCGCTTCCAAAACTTTTTTCTATTAATGAGAAGCCAAAAAGTGAAGAGGGTAAATTAATTCCTATAAATAAATTCGATATACAATGTATGTCTATAGGTTTTTTAACAGATGAACAAACCCCTATGATATGGAGAGGTCCAATGGTGACTAGTGCAATAAAAACCTTTACTCAAAAAGTTGATTGGAAAGATCTTGATTTTATCATTGTAGATATGCCCCCAGGGACCGGTGATACGCAATTAACATTTGCACAAGAAATTAAAATGGATGGCGCCATAATTATTTCAACTCCACAAGAGTTAGCACTTCAAGATGTAAAAAGAGGAATAAAGATGTTTGATAAATTGGGTACAAAAATTATAGGCTTAATTGATAATATGAGTTTTTTTGTTTCAGAAGATGGAAAAAAACATGAAATCTTTGGAAAAGGAGGTGTAGAAAGAACAGCAAAAGAATTTAATAAAGACTTTTTAGGTGAAATACCTATTTATCCTGAAGTTGGTAAATATGGAGATCAAGGAAAACCTATCGTTGAAAGCGAACCTGAACATGAAATTTCTAAAATTTATTTGGAACTAGCGAAAAAAATTAATTCGAATTTCAAATTATAAAGTATAGTAAGTTAAACTATGAGATTGAAATTTAAAAAGAGCCGCAGAACTAGCTCCGTTAATTAAAAATATTTTATCTAACTAATCCAATTCGAATTCATTTTTATAATCTTTTTTTAAATTAGGGCTCTGATCCTTTTTATTTAGAAAGCAGTTTCCAATAACTAATTTATCTAATTCTGTTCCCATAAAGCAATTAAAAGCATCAGTAGGAGTGTTAACTATCGGCTCACCTCTCACATTAAAAGATGTATTTATTAAAACTGGGCAATTTGTAATTTCTTTAAATTTTTTAATTAAGGAATAATATTTAGGATTTGTCTCATTGTGAACGGTCTGTATTCTTGCTGAATAATCAACATGAGTAACAGCAGGTATATCTGATCTTTTAATATTTAATTTATCTATGCCAAATAATTTTTTTTCTTCTGGTGTCATATTAATTTTTTTACTATCCAAAACATCTGCAACTAAAAGCATGTACGGACTATCTACATTTATCTTAAACCATTTATCTACATCTTCTCGCAAGACTGAAGGTGCAAAAGGTCTAAAGCTTTCTCTATATTTGACTTTTAAATTTAAATTTTTTTGCATAGATGGCGATCTTGGATCTCCAAGTATCGATCTTCCTCCAAGAGCTCTAGGTCCAAACTCCATTCTACCCTGAAACCATCCAATGGCATCTCCTAGTTTTAAACTCTCAGCTGTTTTATCGATTAGTTCTTTTTCATCTAAAACCTCAAAGTTTGCATTTAAACTTTTTAGCTCGTTTTCAATTTCTTTTTGTGAAAAACTTGGACCCAGATAAGAGCCTTTCATATCATTATTTGATATTTTTCTTTCACGTTTAAGTTCTAAATGCCAAAGAGCCAAAGCTGCACCTAATGATCCTCCGGCATCACCAGCAGCAGGCTGTATCCAAATATTATCAAAAATTTTTTTCTCAAGAATTTTTCCATTTGCAACGCAATTTAATGCTACACCTCCAGCTAGACACAAATTTTTTATATTAAACTCAGTTCTTAAAGATCTTGCCATTTTTATCATTACCTCCTCTGTTACTTTCTGAATTGAGGCAGCTATATCCATGTGAAATTGCGTTAATTTTTCTTTTTTACTATCTCTAGGTTTTTGATTAAATAACTTATCAAATTTACTACTGGTCATTTTTAATCCTGTTGCATAATCAAAAAATTCTTGCTCAAGTTTAAATGATCCATCTTTTTTAATATCAATCAAATTATCTTTAATTAAATTAATATATTTAGGTTCACCATATGGTGCTAAACCCATAAGTTTATATTCCCCACTATTTACTTTAAATCCTGTATAAAAAGTGAAAGCAGAATACAAAAGACCCAATGAATGAGGAAAATGAATTTCTTTTTTAATTGATAAATTTTCTCTGTTACCAATTGCTACTGTAGTTGTAGCCCATTCGCCTACTCCATCTGCAGTAAGAATAATTGCATCATTATAAGGCGAAGGAAAAAAAGCACTAGCAGCATGACTTAAATGGTGTTCAGAAAAAAAAATCTTTTTTTCATCAACAAATTCGTTGTCATGTTCCTGTAAAAATTTAAATAACATATTTTTTTGAAAGAGCTTTTCTCTTAACCATGAAGGCATGGACTTTGTAAATTGTTTAAACCCTCTAGGTGCAAATGCGACATAAGTTTCTAAAAGTCTTTCAAATTTTAAAAAAGGTTTTTCATAAAAAACTATATGATCTATTTCTGATAGTTTTAATTTTGCGAATTTTAATACAAATTCAACTGCATTATAAGGGTAACTTGAGTCGTGTTTTTTTCTTGTAAATCTTTCTTCTTGCGCTGCTGCTATAATTTTTCCATCAACTAAAATTGCTGCTGCACTATCATGATAAAATGCGGAAATTCCTAATATTGAAACCACAGATTAAAATATTGTATAAATGAACGGTGCTACAGCAGAACCTTGGCTCAAAATTATTAGCCCACCAAATAAAGCTAAAACTAATATAATGGGTAATAACCAAAATTTTTTTCTAACTTTTAAAAAATTCCAAAATTCAATTAAAAAATTCATTTTTATTTAGAACTGATTTTTTAAACTACTATTTGAATTATCTTTATCAAGCCAATAGGTTTCTTTTTCATTTTTCTTTAAATTTAATAAATCTTTCCTCAAAAGTTTCATTATAAAACCAGTTGGTGTTACAACTAAAAAAAAAACTATACCCATAACTATTGGAGCTATAATGCTTCCTAAAAGTATTCCAAATTTGAACCAAATTTTGTTTAGAGGCAAAAGTAGTTTTGAATTTAATAGACCTAGTGCAAAGAAAATTCCGGATATAGATAAAGACCATAATCTTACATCATTTTGTTTAAGTAAAGGCCACAAAGCTATAATTAAAAAAACTATAGAAAAAACTATTCCAAAGTTTCTATTTGTTGGCAATTTTATTTTTGGTTGCATGTACTATTTTACAATTTTTTTATCTAAATCGAAAGCATTCATTAGCTCATTCCACTCTCTTTTGGACAAACCTGAAGAGTCAATGTTAATATTCTTTCCTGAAATTAAATCTTTTAAAACCCTTTTACCTTTTGAGGATACTTCTGTTCCACCAACTCTATAATCCATGAAAGCCTCAAAAGTAATTGGTACCCATTTTTTTAGAGTATCTAGCATTACATCAGCATATGCTCGAATTTCATATTGTGCATGGCTATCAGCTCTTAATCTTAAAAAATTCATTAGATTTAATAAATCTGTTTTCCAATACCATTGAGTATAAGTATTAAGTGTTAAGTTCATTCTAGCAAGTTCTCTTGCTAAACCTGATTTTTTCTCATTTATTACAGTTCCATCATATCTTTCATTCAACATCGTTTCATAATTATCATAAGTTCTCTCAGCGTCACTTTTTAATAAATTCAAAACTTCCTCTGCCTGATCCCCAGTTAATACTTCTCCTCGTCCTTGTCTATTATTTTTAGATTGTGCTGCAAGATTTTCCTGAGATGGAAGATAAAATTCTTTATCCAAAATAGAATACCTTGCTGAATATTCATTTACATTTGCTGTTCTATGTCTTATCCACTGTCTCGCAATAAAAATTGGCAGTTTAATGTGATATTTAATTTCACACATTTCAAAAGGAGTACTGTGCCAATGTCTCATCAAATATTTTATTAAGCCTGAGTCAGTTGAAACTTTTTTTGTACCTTTTCCGTAAGAAACTCTTGCTGCTTGAACAATTGAGGTGTCATCTCCCATATAATCTATAACTCTTACAAATCCATGGTCTAAAATTGGAATTGCCTCAAATAGTATACTTTCAAGTTGTGGAGCTACTACTCTTTTGGTTTTGTTATCCTGAGATTGTAGATCTTTTATCTCTTGCTGTTGTTCTTTAGTTAACTTCATGAATATTTATTTTTGAATATTATTCAATTTTTATATTAAAGAAGTTTGTTTTCCAACTAGCTTTTTTTTCTAGTTGTTCACAATGGCTCACAAAAAATTCCTCTTCTGCATTATCTATGAGTAGTCGAATTAATAGCATTGGGTGGCGTGATAAGGGTATGAATGAATTAGCATTCTTATTTTCATTATAGTTTGGTGAATTTTTCCAATGCTCAATTTTACAAATTTCGTATATTCTATTTTCGCGAGCAAATTGATATTTATGAAAATCTCTTAGAAGATAAATTTCTGTGAGTGAAACAGTAAGAATCACTAAAAATACAACATAGGTAAATTTTTTACTTTCAAGTGCATTTAAAATCAGTGAGACCATTATTAAAAAAAACGGATATATGTATATGTTGTAACCTATAGAATACCTTGCTCCAAATGTTACAATATAAATTACCATTCCTAGAAATAATAAAAACGACAAAGCCAAAATTTTTTTAGATTTTTTTGAAATAATTAAAATTATAATTAAAACAGTTGCGATAAGTGATATTAAGAAACGGAATAAATCAAGAACTTCAACATAAATAGTTCCAAACTTAATAGCGAATTTTTTATTTTGGAAAATTTTATAATTTTCTGAAAATAACTGATTAAAAGCTAATAAAATATCATTTAAATTAAATTTACCAACCGACTCTGAAAAAATTAGAATTTTTGTTGTAAATGTTGACATAATATGGATAGGATTTGTCAAAAAAAATAAAGTAATTTTTCTAAATTCAATTAATCCGATTAGGTCTAAAGCGAATAAGGAACTAATACACAAAAGAATTCCATACAAGAGAGCAAAAACTACCGATAAATTATCTTTTAAGTTTGTTATTTTTTTTAATGATAAATATTTAATAAGTAAAATATAAAATAGAATAAAAAAAGAATACAATATTGGATCAATAAAATGTGGAATTCCTTGTATGTATCTTCTGTGCGTAAGAGCAAAATTTAACTCCTGATATATAAAATTGAATTCAAGAAATATGTAACACAAAAATAATATGCCAAAAAAAATTGAAGAATATAAAAAAAATTTTCTATTGATTATAGCTATATTATTAAATTTTTTTTCCTCATAATAATTAAATAGAAAAGGCAATATCGATATTATAATAAATATAAAGAAGATAATCTGTACTTTTGAGAAAATAGCCAAACAAATAAAAAAACCTGACAAAAAACAATTAATAGAATTTTCTTTTCTATTTAAAAATTTTAGTAAAAAATAAAAACCTAACAAACCAAAATTTATAGATACAATTTCAGTTCTAATAAGAAATAATATTTCATAAACACTGTGAAAAGAAATGATAATTATAGTGCTTAGGATGCATATTATTTTTTTTATATTTAGTTCTTGTAAGATTTTGTAAATAAGAACACTATAAATAAAAAAATAAAAAGAATTTAATATCCTTGCAACTGCATAAAGATTTTGCAAATTTTGATCTATATTGTCAGAGTTAAATATTTCATTAACTGTAAAATTAGAAAAAAATAATGACAAAAATTTATATACAGCTCCTAATATTAAAAAATCTGTGAAAGCTGGATGATCTATATAACTTTGTTCGTATCCAGAATAAATTAACAAAGATTGGTAAATCATGGTAATATCCATATCTAATCTAGCGCTCCAATGATTATTAGAAGCTTGAAAGGCACTAACCAAAAAATAATAAAAAAAAATTATTAAAAGTACTAAATTGTTATTATTTATTTTACTAATTAACTTCATATTTTTTTTTTAATATTACCTCTTCAAGTAAATTAGCACAGATTCTTAAAAGAATTCCAGATAACATGCATATTAAAAATAAATCTAAAAGGGGTTTAATAGATACAAAATAGTTTATTTTAGAGAACACTGGATAACTTTTTATTGAAACCGTCAAATAAAGATAGTTCGAAATTAAAAAAAATATATGTCTTCCAATTATAAAGTAAAGAATATTTCTTATAAGGATATTATTATTTTTGTTGGTAATTAAAAATGGATATATAAAAAATAAAAAAATTTCTCTATAAAAATAATTTGTAAAAACAAAATAATTTAATATACAGATTATAAGCCCTACAAAAAAAAGGCGGTTTTGGTAATTATTAAAATCGTAACTTTGAAATATTTTGATTTTTTTTGTCTTTGAAAAAAACGTAAATATTAAAAAAAATGCAACTAAGAGTGTAAAAATTATAAGATTTATTCTAGATATACTTATTTGAAGTGGTGATGATAATACAAAAATATTATTAATTGAAAATGACATCCCCCAGCTTCCAATAAATTGGTCTTTCATTAAAAAAATTTTTTTAATATTATTCAATTCATAATAAAAAAAAATTATTATCGAAACCCAAAATAAAAAAAAATAAAAAAATCTATTAAAATTTTTTCCTCTTAAAATCAAAATAATTGACGAAACTATTGGATAAAACTTTGCCATGGTAGCAAACGATATAAGTAGAAAATTAGTAAAATTTGACCTTGAATAGCATGCCGTAATTAAAAGTATAAATACTAATATATCATTATTAAATCTTTCGATTGCAAGTAGTGTAGGTGGACTAAAAATAAAAAGGGTGCACAAAATTAACTCAATGGTATTTTTCAAGTTAAAGTGTAGAATAATTATACATATATAAACCGATATAATTGTGTAAGGAAAATATATTAAATAAAAATTAGAATATTTCTCAAAAAAAGGTATTTTTAAAAAAATACTACCATAAACATGGGTACGTCTGTATTTATCACATGGATTTTCCAAAAAAACGTCGAAACCTGAAATCTTACATTGTATTGCAGAAATGATTACATTCCAATCAGCAAATAATTCATTTTGACTGATGTTCATTAGATAAACTAAACTGTGGAGCTGGTTATTTGAAAAAATTAATTGTAAAACTATAAGTACAAAAATTATAAATAAAAAATTTAACTTTTTACCCTTCAGCATTATTTATTTGCGTATTTACTTTAGTAATATGTGTAAAAAAACTAATGAATTTTTTACAATTAATAATATATTCAAAATGTTGGATTTCCAACTATGACGATAAACGAATTTCGTAATAAACATTGCGGACGTGGGGGCAGTACCCACCACCTCCACCATATTTTACTTAAGGGGGTGAACTAGGATCGACGGATGTGTAAAGGCTTTTCTTTCGTTCGGGATTGTTCCACCGTGACGGGCTATTTTATAATTGCAAATGATAAATTTGCTCTTGCTGCTTAATTAATTTATTAATTAAGTAACGGGGTTTTGGGGCACCTGGCAACAGAACGCCCCTTAACCACCGGAAACTGTTATTCCAATTCAAATATTAAATTAGGAACAGCACGAAGTTTTACACGAAGTTTACACGAAGTTTTAAATCAAAAATTTATGAACTTATTTTTTATTTTTTATTTTAAAACCTTGAGACTCAAGTACTTTGATCAAATTTTTTAACTTTTGCTCTCGAGACGTATTTGAATCGCCTATTTTTTCAAAAAATATTGGTTTTAAACCTCTATCTTTTTTTGATTTAAAATAGTTTTTTAATGATTGTATTCTTAGTTTCATTTTTCTCCTTTAGCGTTTTGTTTATAGTCCTAGCAAGTAAAGTTTTTTAAATCAGGACTAATTCAATAATAACAAATCTACAAATTTTTGCCACTATTATTCAATAATATAGAAATTGTTAAAGTTGATATCAAAACTTTAATAACTCCAAAATATGCAACAACTAGAACTGTTTGATTTCAGAAGAGATATTCTTTTTGAAAGAGATAATCAAATCGCTCGTTTTTATGATGTCCTTAGCGAAACTAAAGACGAAATAAGTTATGCTGAACATATAGATCCTAAAAAAAAATTCTCTATATGTGGTATGGATTATGAAGAGTATATTGATGTTAAAAAGAAATACCTGAAAGGTTTGACCTATGACCAAATACTCAACTACTTAAGGAAATTTAAAAAGGAAGAAAGATTAGAAAAATATAAAATTTTACTTAAATTTAGAAACATACCTTTTGATGCTGATTTATTCACTTGGAATAGCGATTAATTAAATTTAGACCGTTATACTCGCATTTGCAAGTATAACTTAAAAACTCCATATTGATGATATTTTTTCATCAATTTTATTTTCTATAATATTAATCAATTTTTGATTTGAATAGATTATATTCATCTCGTCTTTTATTTTAGTCGTTAAATGATTTTGTTCATCTATTGAAGGAAGTGGTACATCTAAATTATTTAAATCATCTGGTCTTACTCCACTTTGTCTAACCCTCTCAGATAAAGAAATTATTTTTTCTTGAACCTCTTTTGATGATAAAAAATAATATAACCAATCATTTGTAATTAATTTATTATCAGGCAAACATTTCATTAAGGCAACATTGTATGCTCCACTTTTGCCCCTTAAAATTTGAAAAACTGGAGGACCATATCTTCCAATCATAATGTCTTCCTCATTACATGTCTTGTGTTTTTCACTTTTTGGTATGTAGGTTATAAATTTATCAGTCTTATAATCTCTTATTTGTAAAAGTCTTATATACCCGTCTTTTTCTAAGTTAACAAAAGTAGATTTGGGCGGTTGAGTTCCACCAGAAAATTTACATATTTTACCTAATTTAACTTTTTTATACTCTAATTTATATTCAATTGATGGTTTATAATTTTCAACTATTTGTCTACATCCATGAATAATTTTTGTGTAATTATCTAATTCTTGCACTATGCTTTCTTGTTTTTCTATAGAAGGTAAAGGAATTTTGAAATTGTCAAAATCTTTCGGATACACATGAGGTTGCGCAGCGCCGCTTTGAAAATCATAAATTTCTTTCTGTTTAGATTTTAGTATGTAAAAAAGGTACTCTTGATTAAGAGACGCACTATTTGTTTCGATTGTAAAACAATCGCTTGCGAATATAGGTTGGCGATGAAAGTTTATATATCCAGCATAAGCGCCTGAGGAACTAATAGTTATACAATTTGAATTTCTATTTGACTGATTATGAAAATATGCAGGTGACTTGCCTCCGGCAACAACTGGTATTTTGCCGTCTTTGGCATTTTTTCTTGTAATTGATGTCCCTCTTTTAAAATTTGCATAATCCTTTATCTTTACTATCTTATAATTTGTTTCAAATATTTTTTCACTTTTATATCTTGAAAAACTAAAAGAATAATCACCACTTAAAACTTTTTCTTTTTTAATGTATGTAATTAAATCTTTATAGTTTTTACCATTTAAGTTTCCAGTTACACTTGGTAAGTCATTTTCCTTAATTTGTTTTCTGTTTGAATTTAATTCAAACCCATCATTTTTAATCCTTACAAAAAATATGCTATCTGTCTTTTTTGATTTTAATTTATCTATTATAAGTATTGATGTTTTCACTGCTGAATATGGTAGAAATACCCCTACTGGTAAAGAAATCACTCCAAGCAAAGATTGTTCAATCAATTTTTTTCTTATTTGTTTATATGCGCCACCATTTTGTAAAATTATACCTTCAGGAACAATTATTCCTGCACGACCGTTAGGTTTCAAATGTTCATTTATGTAATCAACAAATAATACTTCTGCTTTAGTAGATTTAACCCCAAATCTGTTATGAGGAGTTATACCACCTTTTGGAGAAAAGAATGGTGGATTTGCAAGTATTACATCATAGTATTCATTCCATCTATCTTCGCTTGAAAGAGTATCGTATTCATTAATTTTCGGATTAGAAAATTTGTGTAAGTACATATTTACTAAAGACATTTTCACCATATCAGGAGAAATGTCATAACCATTTAAGTTCTCACCAATTTTTTTTCTATCTGATGCTGATAAAGCATCTCCTAAATTTTTTTTAGTATTTTGATTTAAAATATGTTTGTAAGAACTAATTAAGAATCCTGCAGTACCACAAGCAGGGTCTAATACAGTCTCATTTTTTTGTGGATTTACTATCTCAACGATAAAGTCAATTATGTGCCTTGGTGTTCTAAATTGCCCTGCATCACCCTGCGATCCCATAAAAGATAATAAGTATTCAAATGCATCTCCAAGTTTTTCTGAATTAGAGTAATTAAAATTATTAATTTCTTTCAAAAACATATTTAAAGTTGAAGCGTCTTTGAAAGGGAGAAATGAGTTTTTGAATATCTCTCTAAATAACTCTGGAAGATTTTCATTGTTATACATCTGCTCAATTCCCTCTGAATAAAGAGAAACTTTTTCAACACCACTTGTTTTAGTATCCATCAAGTGTTTCCAAGAATATTTTTTAAATTTTCCAGAAAAATAAGTTGCTTTACCACCCATAGAAACTGACTCGTTATCCATGTCGTTCATAAACTTATAAATTAAACCATTTGTAATTTGTTCAACTTGTGCTTTTGGATCTGGTAGTTTACCAACAAGAATATCCCTTAAACTGTTAATCCGTCTTTTTGTTTCGTTATCAAGCATCTATAAATCTGTTTATATCAATATTTTCTTTAATATATGAAGGTAATTTCTCTCTTACTTCAGGTGATAGTTTTTTAAAAAAAACACCAGACGGATGTATATTTAACTCAGCAAATTTTTTGCTATCAATTATTTCTCTAAAACTTTTATCAGTAACATATGCTTCTAGAACCTGTTTACTCTCGTAAAACTCATTATCATTAAATTTGAATTTATCATCCAATTTTTCATGCTCATCTAAAATTATTTCATCTTTACTTTTAATTTTATCAATAAATCCAAATGCATATAACAGCAGTTCTTTGATCGAAATATTAATATCTAATCCAAGAGATTTTCTAAGTTTATCTATAGAAAATTTTGTCTCTGATTTATTAAGTATGTTTTGTTTTAGGTATTCATCTGCTTTATTAAATGCTTGTTCTTCAACCAACTTTTTCAATACCTCATCATTAATAACTCTATCTTTAAAAGATTTATATAGTTCTCTATCTATTCTCATGCCAGTTTGAGGAATAAAAATTTCCTCAGTTTTCTTAACTGGGTCCTTTTCTAAATTATACACTAGATCGTTAGGCGGAGGCGGAGGAGGTGCTGGAGGGATTTTTCTTGGTTCAGGTAATTTTAGTTTTTCATCATAATTGAACTCATTTTCAAAGTAATGATAGTTATGAAAATAATCAAAAAGTTTAAAACTTTGTTTTTCTGGATAATTAATTTCAGGAATATCATTTTTTGATATCCAACATTCAGTAAAATCAAATATTCTTGTTCCTCTTCCTTTCATTTGAATAAATTCTGAAGGAGAAAAAACTGGTCTCATTAAACAAATATTTAATATATCCCTGCAATCATAACCTGTTGTCATCATAGCAACTGTTACACAAACTCTTGCTTTTGAAGTTTTGTATAAAGGGTTTAATGGAGAGTTTCCCAAAAGATTATTATTTGAAAAATCGACAGTCATCTGTTGAGGATTCATTGATTCAACGCTAGAGGTGACTTGAACTGCAAAATCTGAATTATATCTACCTGGAAATTCTTTTTCTGCAAGTTCATTTAAAATTTGTGTAATTCTCTCAGCATGATTTTGGGAAACACAAAAAATTAGTGTTTTTCCAATTTCGCCCGTAAAGGGATCTAATAAAGCGTTTTTAATAAACGCAGTACAAAAAGATAAATTCGTTTCATGAGATTTAAATCTTTTTTCATAATCTTTTTTTGTAAAAACTTCTTCTTCAACATCATTACCTTCTTCATCAACACCCTTAAATGATAGTCCTTCTTCTTTCATCATTTCAGCAGAAAGACCTGTTTCTACATCTATAACAGTTGGATTTACTAAAAATCCATCTTTTACTCCATCTGCTAATGTATATTTAAAAGTTGGTTCTCCATCTTCACAACCAAATATGGTGTATGTATCTAAAATTAATCTTCTCTCTAATTGTTTAGGATCAGATACAGACATGTTGTCAGCATCCACAGATTTTAAAAAATCTCTAGGGGTTGCAGTTAAACCTAATTTAAATCCTACAAAGTATTCAAAAACATTTCTACTTCTAAGTCCTAAACTTCTGTGTGCTTCATCTGAAATAACAAAATCAAAATCATTTGGTTGAAATATTCTCTTATATTTATTGTGTTTGGTAAATGATTGTACAGTTGAAATTACAATTTCTGCTTTTCTCCAATCATCTTTATTTTCTTTCCAAATAACAGTTTTGAAATCATTTTTTAAAACTTCTTCAAATTCCTTTTTTGCTTGAGTTTCTAACTCTAATCTATCTACTAAGAAAAGTACTCTTTTTACTTTATACAATCTTAAAAACATTTTTATTATTGCGGCAGAGGTATTAGTTTTTCCAGTTCCAGTTGCCATTTCTAAAAGAAATCTATCTCCACCATCTTTAATTTTATCCTTAATTGCTTGAATTGCTTTGACTTGATAATCTCTCAAAAACTTAAGTTTATTTTTTTTAATGAAACTTGCTTTTTTTTCCTCATTATTAAAATCAGGATTTTTTTTATATTCAGGAAATTGAGTTAATGTTAAATAATCATTATTAACATCTTCATCTTCATCTCTTGGTGGATTAAAAGACTCTCCTCTTAATTCTAAGTATTTTTGAGTTGGTAATCTATCTATTAAATGTGGATTACCTAGTTTTGTATCCCACAAATAATGCTTAATACCATTTGATAAAATTATAAATCTTGATCTTAAAGATTGAGCATATTCTCTTGATTTTTCTTTTCCAACTAGTGGAGATTTGGAACTATTTTTTGCTTCAACTGTACAAAGAAAAAATCCTTTAGAATTTAATAATACATAATCTGCTTCACCATGTTCGTTTTTAATCTCAGTTTTTACATTAATTTCATTATCTTTGTGCCATCCAGGTAGTTTCCAACCAGACTCTAGTAACATTTTATCAATTCTTATTCTTGCATCTGTCTCTTTTGAACCCATAGATTAATGTAGCATTTGAATAAAAATTTAGAAAGAAATACACGAAGTTGAAAGTCAAGAAATCGGCAAAATGAGCAAAACACTACACGAAGTTTTACACGAAGTTTTTGAAAAAGTGTTATATTCTGTATATTATTAATCAAGGGACGAGAAACAGAACGCCCCTTAAAATCCAATATAATCATTTTAAAAAATTAACTTTTATATTTGTAGGCGTCGTAGTGGCGTCTTGATGGAGATGAAAAATTTAGTTCTGCACCTTCAAGATAATAACATCTCCAACCAAAGTTCAACGCTTTTATCCTATCGTTTTTTGATAACCATATTCTTGGATATTCTCCTTTATAATCTTTAATAACTTTATCTACTTTCCAACCATTATATACATACCTATATAAATCATTCTCATCTGAACATTTTACCCATGCAGGATCTTCTGGTGCAAGAACTACAATCATAGTAATTAAAGAAATAATTGATAAAAAAAAATATTTAAGGATTCTTCTCATATTAATATTTTAATTCTAATTTATGACTTTCTTTTGGCGTCCTAGTGGTGTTATTTGAAAGTTAAATCATATTTTAAGATACAAATTATCGGCGTATAATAGTACAAAGTTCGGAACACCTGGCAACATAACGCTCCTTTAATTATTATATGTCTTAAAGAAATTCAAAAAAACAATTTTACCTTATAAAAATATAGTTGTAAGTTTTTGAAAATTTTCCTTTATAAAACTTGTCATTACGTTTTTTATGTAAAATATTAAATTCATATTTTTTCATTAAATTTATAACCATGTTGTATTGCTTCTCAAAGTCCTCATTAATTTCAATTGATAAACTTTTTATTTTTTTGTCTGTAAGATATCTATCACCACTTTCAAGTATTAAGTGCTCAATGCCATCTACATCGATTTTAATGTAATCTGGAATATCAAATTTACAGTTTTCAATTAAGTTATTAATTGTCGTTCCAAATAAACTATAACTCATTTGTGAATTAAATTTATTTCCTCCAAAATCAAATGTTTCACCAAATGAATTTAAAGCACCACCTTCTTGAAAACGACCTTCATTCATCGTTTGAAAAATATTTTCTCTATTTGTAAGTGGTATTGGCATGACTTTAATATTTTTCTCTAAATTGTTTATTGATATATTTCTTGTTAATACTCTTAAATTTGAACTTGATGGTTCAAAAGCAATTGTCGTAGAATTTACATTTTTTAAAGAATTATAGATAGAATATAAACCTATGTTAGCTCCAATATCCCAAAAAACTATATTTTCTTTTTTCTCAAAATTATCTATCCATTCTAATGTTTCTGGTTCTTTTTCAAAATAAGTGTCAACCATATCACTGGTAAGCTGATTTGGTACAAAAAAACTAACTTTTTTATCCAAAATCCTAATTGATTTGTAAGACTGCTCCTGAAGAAAAAACTTACACCAACCAATAAATATATTTTTTTTTATAAATATTGATAAAAACTTATCCAAAAAAATTAAAATTTTGGTAAAAATATATGATAATTTTTTAATTATTTTAAACATTTTTTTTAATATTAAATATATATCATCCTATAAATTAGGATAATACTTAATTACATTATTTATTTGTAAAGAAAGTTATAATTATAATCATATTTCAGATTAAAATAAAATTTGTATTCTTTTTTTTTAAATTTTGAAAGTGTGACACTCTGATACTTTTAAAAAGAAATAAGTGTAATAATTTTTATTTGGAGGTGAATATGAAAAAAATAATAATATCTATATTTCTGTTTATTTATGCTCAAGCAGCAAACGCAGGGTCTTGTCCTTTGCTATTAACTGAAATTGAAAATAAACTAAATGAAATTGAAAAACTTAAAGATGCTGGAAAGAAAGCACACGACGACGGCGATCATGCTAAATCTGAAAAGCTATTTAATAAAGCTTTGAGCATGTTAAATAATTAGTTGATATGAGGTGATAATATCACCTCATAAAAAATTAAATGATAAAGTTAAAGTTAAATAAAAAAGCTCCCAACTTTAAACTGCCTAGTACGAATGGTAAATTTTTTGAATTAAATAAATGTAAACAAAAAATTGTTTTATATATTTATCCAAAAGATGATACACCTGGGTGCACATTGGAGTCTAAAGATTTTAATAAGTTAAATAATATTTTTAAAAAAAAAAATACTTTGGTGCTTGGATTATCTAAAGATAATATCAAAAGTCATCTCAAATTTAAGAAGAAATATAAATTAAAGTTTGATTTATTATCTGACGAAAGATTATCAGTTATAAAGAAATACGGTGCATGGGGTAAAAAGTCATTTTTGGGAAAAAATTATATGGGTGTAATAAGATCCACTTTCTTAATAAACCTAAATGGTAAGATTCAAAAAATATGGTCA
This sequence comes from uncultured Pelagibacteraceae bacterium, assembly GCA_902536765.1. GTDB lineage: Bacteria > Pseudomonadota > Alphaproteobacteria > Pelagibacterales > Pelagibacteraceae > Pelagibacter. The sequence goes on along the minus strand of CACAYM010000003.1, from coordinate 139,715 downwards.
AATGTAAGAGTTAAAGATCATGCTAAAGAAGTATTGTTAGAATTAAAAAAATAGTTAAAGAAAATTTTTTAGTATAATAATAGCTTAATTATTTATGAAAAAAATTACACGACTTTATAAAAAAATTACTTTTAATCTCAAACCTAAAATCGATGTCGATAAGATATTTAATAATTTTAGTTCATTAGATGATATATTTAATTATTTTGGGACTGACAAAGGTACAAATGTAAAAAATCAATACGATAAAAACTCAGATCTTATTCTTGGACATGGTTTCGCGAAATATTATGAAAAACATTTGTCATCATATAAAAATCAAAAGTTTGACCTTCTAGAAATTGGGACATGGAAAGGTGCATCATCTGCTGCATTTGTGTTATATTTTCCCAATGCATATGTATGTGGAGTAGATAGAAATTTTAAGTTTAGTTATAAATCAAAAAGGTTAAAATTTATAAATTGCGATCTAACAATTGAAAATGAATTTAAAAATTTAGAAAAAAAAATCTATAATAAAAAATTCAAAATAATTATAGATGATGGCTCTCATATACTTACGCACATTATTAAAAATTTAAAGTTTTTTTTTAAAAAAGTTGAAAGTAATTCTTATTATATAATTGAGGATTTTAAAGCACCCAATGATCAAAAACATTTGGATGATAGTAATGGTAAGGAAATATTTATTGAGGAATTGCTTACAAATATAAAAAATAAAAGTTATTTTGAGTCGCAGATACTCAATAAAGAGGATCAAGATTATTTATTTAAAAATATTGAGGAAATATTTACTTATGAAGGAAATCAAAAATCGCCTTTATCCTCAAATATAGCATTCTTAAAAAAAAAATAATTAGCTTTTTATAAGTTTTGAAAAGTTTGGAATAAAATAATTTGGTCCTTTCATTACTTTTCCCTTATTGTTAAAAATTGGCTTACCATTCATATCTAGTTTGCTCATATTAGACTTTTGAACTTCATCGAAACATTCATCCAAGTTTATACCAAACGCGTGACCAGCTCCATAAGTAACATATAAAATATCCGTAAGTGCATCAGCTACTTCAACCAAATTATTGTTCTTTATTGCATCTTTAAGTTCATTTAACTCCTCCTCGATAAGGCTCAACCTCAAATCGTTTATTTTTTTATTACTTAGGCTAGGCGAAGTTTTAACTTCTTGGCCAAAAGTTTTCATAAACAATTCAACTTTTTCAAAATTTGTCATATCACTCCTATTTGATTCTCTTTCAACATATTGTATAAGAAATACATCAATGAACTCAAACTAAAGTTTATGAAAACTAGAAAAGAATACGATAGCATCGGTTCAATAAGTGTGCCTGTGGATAAATATTGGGGCGCGTCTACAGAAAGGTCAAAAAAATATTTCAATATTGGAGATATTTTAATTAATCCTTTGATTATTCAATCTATTGCGATAATCAAAAAGTCAGCAGCGATTGTGCATTTAAAAGAAAAAAAAATAGATAAAAAAATTGCAAGAGCTGTTATTAAAGCATCTGAGGAAGTAATATCAGGAAAATTAAAAGATCATTTTCCATTAAAAGTTTGGCAAACTGGCTCTGGAACCCAAACAAATATGAATATTAATGAAGTCATTTCTAATAGAGCAATAGAAATTTTGAAAGGAAAAAAGGGTACTAAAAATCCCGTACATCCGAATGACCATGTAAACAAGTCTCAATCTACCAACGACGTATTTCCCTCAGCTATTCACATAGCTATTGCGACTAAAACAATAAATGATCTTTTACCTAATCTAGAATTGTTGAATAAAAAACTTAAAAAAAAAGTTTCAGAATTTAATAAAATAATTAAGATAGGAAGAACACATCTTCAAGATGCTACACCAATTTCACTTGGTCAGGAATTTTCTGGTTACCAATCCCAGCTTCAAGATTCAATTAATAGAATAAAGTTAAGCCTTAAAGAAATTTATTTTCTAGCTCAAGGTGGAACCGCTGTCGGAACTGGTATAAATAGTTCAAAAAACTTTGATAAAAAAATTGTCAATGAGATATCAAAAATTACTAAACTTCCATTTAAGTGTGCAAAAAATAAATTTGCAGCTCTTGCATCTCATGATCCAATAGTAAATTTTTCTGGAACTTTAAATACAACTGCAGTTTGTTTGACTAAAATTGCAAATGATATAAGATTTTTAGGATCCGGACCAAGAGCTGGATATTCAGAATTAGAATTGCCAGCGAATGAGGCAGGTTCATCAATAATGCCTGGCAAGATAAACCCAACACAGTGCGAGGCAATAACGATGGTTTGTGCAAAAGTCATGGGTAATCATTATGGAATTACAATAGCCGGATCGAATGGACATTTTGAATTAAATGTATTTAAACCTCTTATTGCTCATAATATTATACAATCCATAACGTTGTTATCAGATAGTTCAAAAAACTTCGCAAAGTATTGTGTTGATGGAATTAAAGCAAACAAAATAAAAATAAAGGAGCTACTTAACAATTCATTAATGCTGGTAACTGCGTTAACGCCAAAAATTGGGTACGATAAAGCAGCGAAGATTGCAAAAAATGCTCTTACTAATAACACATCTTTAAGATATGAAACTTTAAAAACGAAATTAATTAGTGAAAGTGAATATGATAAAATAGTAGATCCAAAGAAAATGATTTATCCCTCGTCTAAATAAGCGTTGATAACTTTTTTTATATAGTTTTTAAATAAAACACTATTTGAGTAATTAAAACGAGTTTCGTAATTATCTTCAACAAAATCATCCACATTTTTTGATTGAATAATTTTATTTTGTTTATCGAAAAAATTAATTCTATTTATAGAAAATTTTGAATTATTTAAATTGAACGTAAAATAAAATTTTATCTTATCAAAATTTCTTTTAAATCTTTTTTTTTTTTGAATTGGAAAAAATTTAAAAAATTGGTTTTTGTTAAAAATATCTAAAAAAATATCTCCATTTAGGTATGATGTGGCATTTATTTCCTCAAATTTGATGTTATTTGCGGTAATTTTAGCAAATTTATTATTTATTGCATAAGAATTATTAAAATTAAAATAGCCTTCCTCAAAATTAACATTTACTTGGGCGCTATTAAAAAATTTATTTTTATTTAATTTTTCGGTTTTGATTTTTAAAACTCCATTAATATTTTGGTTTAGTAAAATATTTGAAGATACTATTTCGTTCAGGAAAAAAGTATTTTTGAAAAAATACTCAAGATCGATTTCTTTAGCATTAATATATATTTGGAAACTAAAAGGTGATAAATCAATATTACCAAAATAACTGATTGGAGTATTCTTTATAAGAGATTTTTGTGATTTTAATTCAATTTGATTTTTTGAAATTTTATAATTTGTTTTAAAATTACTTGTTAAAATATTTAAATTATTATCATAAATATATTCTTCATTCTGAAAATTACCTTTGTTTTGAAAATCAATATCTAATTTATCAGCTTTAAAATTTGAAATAGTTTTTTTATTTTCTAAATTTTTTTCCCAATAAAATTTAATTGGTATTTTAAAAATACTTCCTTTGGTTTTTATCCCTTGATTTTTTTTTTTTATATTTTTGAAAAGGTTAAGACTATCGATACTATATATAAAAATTATATCTCTATTTTTATCGTTAAAAAATAATTTACTTTTTTTTATAATAAGTTTTTTTTTTGAAAATTCATCATTAAGAAGATTTATTATAAAGCTAAAATTTTCTCTATTAATAAAAAAATTACCTTTCGAGAAAACTATTTGTTTAATATTTATATCTTGTTTTTTTAATAAATTTCTTTGGTTTATAAAAATCTTTATATCTTTAATCTCTCCAATCTCCTCTGCTATTTTATTTTTTCCTAAAATTTTTGAGTCCTTGACATGAAAATGTGGTTGAGGGAGGATTCTGTAAGAAATTTCACTAGATAGACTAAGATTGAACCCGAACTCATCTACAATTTTATTATTAAGGTCTTTTTGTACTCTTCCACTATCGTATAAACTTGGTATTGATAAATATAACAAGTACAAAAAAAATAAACTAGTGAGTGTAAATATCCCAATTTTAGGATTAAATTTTATATTAAAATTTATTTTTTTCATAAATTTAAAATGATTTATAATGATTATTTATAAATGATAAACTTTGATTATTTAAAAGATTTAAATTCTGCACAAAAAGAGGCTGTAATTAACACGGAAGGACCAATTTTGGTAGTTGCTGGAGCTGGTTCAGGAAAAACTAAAGTACTTACATCTAGGATTGCGCATATAATTAAAAAAAAAAAGGCTTTTCCGAACCAAATATTGTCAGTAACTTTCACTAATAAAGCAGCAAAAGAAATGCACTTAAGGGTTAGCAAAATACTTGGGTCTGAAGCTGTAGGACTTTCGTGGCTAGGAACATTTCATTCGATATGTGCAAAAATTTTAAGAAAACATGCAAAAGCTGCAGGGCTAAACTCTAATTTTACTATTTTAGACACTGATGATCAAGTAAGACTTATAAAAAATATTTGTAAGTCAGAAAATATAGATTCAAAAAAATTATCGCCTAAATTAATTCTTTCTATAATTGATAGATGGAAAAATAATGGATGGTTTCCAAAAGATGTTATTTTAAATAAAAAAGATATATTTGAAAAAACAATTCTTCCTGTATATATAATTTATCAACAAAAATTAATTAATCTAAATTGTTGTGACTTTGGCGACCTTATTTTACACTGCGTAAATATTTTGCAGAAAAATGAAGATATTTGTGAAATTTATAATAAAAATTTTAAATATATCTTAGTAGATGAATACCAAGATACAAATTATATTCAAAGTAAATGGTTAAATATTCTCGCAAAATTGAATAAAAATATTTGCTGTGTTGGCGATGATGATCAATCAATTTATAGTTGGAGAGGTGCGGAGATAAAAAACTTTTTAGAATTTGATAAAATTTATGAAAATACGAAAGTAATTAGACTTGAAGAGAACTATAGATCTACACAAAATATTTTATCTATTGCATCAGAATTAATTTCAAATAATAAAAAAAGAGTCGGCAAAACATTGAGAGCAAACTCAGAGACTGGTGACTTAATCAAACTAAGTTGTTATAGAAATGGCAAAGAGGAAGCAATTGGACTTAGTGATGAAATTGAAAAAAATTTGAAAAAAAGTTATTCTTTAAATGATATTACCATTTTAGTAAGAGCTATATTTCAAACAAGAGAATTTGAGGAGAGATTTCTAAAAATTGGCCTACCATATAGAATTATAGGGGGTACTAAGTTTTATGAAAGAGCTGAAATAAAAGATTGTATTGCCTACTTGAGGTTAGTTTATCAAGAAAAAGATGATTTAGCTTTTGAAAGAGTTGTAAATAACCCCAAAAGATCAATTGGAGAAAATACTATAAAAATAATTCATGAATATTCAAAAAAAAATTCTGTGTCACTTATTTCAGCATCAAAGATCCTGATAGAAAATAATGAGATAAAACCAAAAGCAAAATTAGGATTATCTTATTTTTTAAATTTATTAAATAAATGGAAAAATGATTATGAATTAAAAAATACTTATCATGTGAAATTACTGCAAATAATACTTGATGAGTCAGGATATTCTGGAATGCTGAAAAATAAAAAAGATTTGGAAAATGAAAATAGATTAGAAAATATTAAAGAACTTTTAAGTGCTATGAAAGAATTTGATAACTTAGAAAGTTTTTTAGAGCATGTATCATTAGCTACTTCAATAGACCAAGACTGGGATGGCCAAAAAATTAACTTAATGACTATGCATGCGTCTAAAGGATTAGAATTCGATGTAATTTTTTTACCTGGTTGGGAAGAAGGTTTGTTCCCTCACCAAAAATCTCTAGAGGAAAAAGGAGAGAAAGGTCTAGAGGAAGAGAGGAGACTTGCCTATGTTGGTATCACAAGAGCAAAAAAAAAAGCGTATATTTCATTTTCAATGAATAGATTTTATCAGGGTGATTGGATTGATAGTATGGCGTCAAGATTTGTGGAAGAACTCCCAGAAAAATTTATAGAAAAAGACATTATTCACAATGACGAAAATCAAAATGAAGATTTTGAATTTAATCAAGATTTTGAAATTGAAGAAGGGACCAGGAGCCCAGGATGGATTAGATATCAAAAAAGAATTAAATGACAAAAATTAATATCAAGAAATTAAGAAAGATATCAAGAAATTACAGTTTAGATGGATATATAGTACCAAAAAATGATAGCTTTTTTACTGAACAGGTTAAAAATGACAGACTTAAAACAATATCAAACTTTAGTGGGTCAGCTGGATTAGCGATTATTTTACAAAAAAAAAATTACCTTTTTGTCGACAGCAGATACACTATACAAGCAAAAATTGAGTCTGGTAAAAATTTTAAAATTATAAAAATACATGAAAAGTTACCAAAAGAAATATTTAAAAATATTAAATTAGGTTTCGATCCAAATCTTTTTACTTACGATCAGCTGGATTATTTATTTAGCAAAAAAATTAAATTAAAACCTTTAAAAAAAAACTTGGTTGATGAAATTTTCAAAAATAAAAAAATTAAAAGTAAGCCATTTTTTTCCCTTTCAAATAAGTTTAGTGGAGAGAGCCATCATAAGAAAATTAATTTAGTATCAAAATACTTATCGAATAAAAAAGCAGATTTTTTGTTTATAAGTGCGTCTGAAAACGTTGCCTGGTTACTAAATATTAGAGGATCCGACACGCCTTTCTCTCCTTTGCCTAACTGTAATTTGTTAGTAACAAAAAATAAAAAAATATATCTGATTACTAAAAAATTTAAGGCTAAGAAATTATTAATAGAAAAAAAAATATCTTCAAATCAAATTATTGAAGAAGATGAATTTGAAAAATTCATAAAAAATTTAAAAGGTAAAAAATTTATTATTGATAATAAAACCTTATCAGTTCTAAAAGAAGATATTATTAGTTCAAAATTTAAGATTATTAATCGAAGTGATCCATGTTACTTTTTGAAATCCATAAAAAATTCAACCGAGATTAATAATATGATAGAAAGCCACGTGTCAGATGGAGTAGCATTAACAAAGTTTCTCTTTTGGATAAAAAACTTTAAAAAAAAAAAATTAACTGAAATTGGTGCTGAAAGACAATTAGAAAAATTCAGGAAAAAAAATAAAAAATATCTTTATCCAAGTTTTAGTACAATTGCTGGATCAGGGTCTAATGGCGCAATTGTGCACTACAGAGCTACAAAAAAAACAAATAAAGTGATAAACAAAAAAGACTTATTTTTATTTGATTCTGGTGGGCAATACAAATACGGAACAACTGATGTTACAAGAACTGTTTGCTTCAAAAAACAATCTAATGAAATAAAGAATATTTTTACGTTGGTTCTTAAAGGTCATATAGCAGTTGCAACCAGTAATTTACTTAAATATAACACCGGAAAAAAGCTAGATGTTCAAGCAAGAAAATTTTTAAAAAAACAAAAACTTGATTATGGCCATGGCACTGGTCATGGAGTTGGTTATTTTTTAAATGTGCATGAAGGTCCACAATCTATTTCCAAATACAATCCAATAAAACTTAAAGAAGGAATGGTTTTGAGTAATGAACCTGGGTTTTATAGAGAAGGAAAATTTGGAATTAGAATTGAGAATTTAATATATGTGAAAAGAAAAAAAAAACGATTATTTTTTGAAAACCTTACTTTGGCACCTATAGATAGAGAACTTATTAATTTCAAGCTATTAAATAAAAAAGAGGAAGAATACTTGTTTAATTATCACTTGTTAGTGTATTCGAAAATTTCTAAATATTTGAATCAAAATGAAAAAAAATGGTTGATTAAGAGTCTTTAGTATCAAGCATTTTTAAAAATTCTGATTGTGAAATTATTTTTATATTTAAAATTTTTGCCTCATTAACTTTTCTAGATGTTGGTTTAATACCCGTAATTAAGAAATTAAGTTTTTGACTAACGTTACTAACAATTTTTCCCGAATTTTTCTCTACTAAAGACTTTGCTTCTGCTCTACTTATGCCCGCAAGTTTTCCAGTAAACATAAATGTTTTTTCTCTTAAAATACCATTTTTTGAAATTTCTTTTTCATTTATTATATTTAAACTTGCTTTTAATTTTTCCAAAACGAACATATTTTTTTTTTGAGAAAAAAATTCTTTGATAGATTTGATTTGAGTATCACCTATGCCGTCAATATTTAACAGATCATCAAAATTGTTATTTTTACCTAATTCAAAGAAGTCTTTAGCATTTTTTAGTGTTTTAGATATAAGCTTTGCATTTTCTTGACCGATGTGCCTTATGCCGATTGAATATATAAATTTACTTAGTGTGATATTTTTTTTTTGCTCAATCGAATATTTTAGGTTAGCAACTGACAGCTTTCCCCAACCCTCAAGTTCAGAAATTTTCTTATAGTCAAGATTAAATATATCTTGAGGATATCTAATCAGTTTTAATTCCCAAAAATTTTCAACAATTTTTTTTCCTAAACCTTCAATATTTAATGCCTCTTTCGATACGAAATGTTTTATTTTTTCAATGGCTATTTTCTCACAATCGTAGCTATTATTTATACACCTCCTTACAGCATCAAATTTTTTTGTAGTCTTATTAAATTCCTTTATTGTAGAAGCTCCACAAGAAGGACATTTTTTTGGAAAAACAAATTTTTTTAAATCTTTATATCTTTTTTTTAAATCTACTGAAATCACTCTAGGAATTACGTCACCTGCTCTCTCTACAGTAACCACATCTCCTATTCTAATATCTTTTCTTTGTATCTCATCTTCGTTATGTAAAGTAGCATTTGATACAAGCACACCGCCAATATTAATAGGTTTTATTTTTGCTACAGGTGTTAATGCACCTGTTCTTCCAACTTGAATTTCTATGTTAAGTATCTCTGAAATTGACTTGTCTGATGAAAACTTATGCGCGATTGCCCATCTAGGAGCATTAGCAACAAAACCCAATCTTTTTTGAATGTCAAAATTATTTATTTTATAAACAATTCCATCAATATCAAAATCAATCTCTTTTCTTTTAGCTTCTAATTCAGAATGATTTTTAATCAAATTATCGATTCCTTTTATAAGTTTATTAAATTTATTAACTTTAAATCCCCAATTTTTAAGAATTTCCAAAAAGTGGGATTGCTTTAAAACATTAAAATTTTTTGCAAAACCAAAAGTGTAGGCAATAAATTTTAATGGGATTTCTTTGGTTTTTTCTGGATTTTTTTGCCTTAATGAGCCCGACGCAGCATTTCTTGGATTTGCAAATTTGTCACTCAGTTTTTTAAAATCTGAGTTTTTAATAAAAACTTCTCCTCTAATATCAATTTCATTTGGAATATTCGAACCTTTCAGATTTTTAGGAATATCAGAGATAGTATTTAAATTTACAGTAATATCCTCACCTTCAACTCCATCTCCTCTAGATAAACCTTGGATAAACTTTCCATTCTTATAATATAAAGAAGCAGAAATTCCATCAATTTTTGGCTCAGCACTATATTCAATAATATTATTGTTTTCTAAACTTAAAAAATTCAAAATTTTTTTTTCAAAATTTAATAAATCAATTTTATCAAAAGCATTACTTAGAGATAACATTGGTGTTTTATGTTTTACTTTCTTGAAGTATTTCGAAGGTTTGTAACCAGTGCTAATTGACGGCGAGTCTTTACTTTTTAGAAATTCGTATTTTTTTTCTAAATCAAGAATTTCCCTTTTTAAAATATCAAAAACAGAATCGCTCACTAAAGGATTACTTTTATCATAATAAGCCTCATTATATTTTTTAAACATTTTGATTTTTTTAAAGTAATTTTTCTTAATTTTTAAAGGATGCTTATTTTTCATTTAAACAATTTTTTAAATTTATTGAAAACTGAACTTTTTTCTTTTTTAATTTCACTTGATGTTTGATACTCCCTATTAAAAATCTTATATGATTGCTCGTACCATTCACTTGATTGGTAATTATACCCTAAGACATTGGCATATTTTTCGGCCTCTTCAATTAGCCCTAATTTATAATTTATTTCTACTAACCTATGTAACGCTTCCTCAACATATATTGTAGTTCCATAGTTTTCTAAAATATTTTGAAATCTATTAATTGCAGCAGCCCACTTTTTTTTTTTTAAATAATATTTTCCTAAATAAACCTCCTTAGAAGCCAAAACATCATTAATAAGATTAATTTTGAATTTAGCATCCTGCGCAAAATCCGTATTTGGGTAATTGTTTACAACAAACTCAAATCTAGTTTTTGAAATTAACAATGGCTCTAAATCTTTTTTTTCATCTATTATATTTTCATAAAAACACATCGCATATAAAAAATGTGCATAATCTGTACTTTTATGTTTTGGATATTTTTTGAAAAACCTATCTAATTCCAGTAAAGCGTCATCATAATAGTTTTGAGAGTAATATGAGTATGCAGAAAGTAATACAGCTTTAGGTGCCCATTCTGATTGAGGGTAAAGTAATTCTGCCTCATTAAATTTTTTTGCAGCGTAAATTGCATCACCTTTTTCAAGCTCTTTATACGCTTCTTTATAAGCGTCAATCATTTGCAATTCTAAGTTATCATCGCTGAGAATTGATATTTTTTCCTTATTTGACTTGCACGAGTTAAGGCCAACTAATAAAAAAGTATAAATTATGAGAATTATAATTCGTTGCATTAATGATTTTTATCAGATTAATAGCAAAACTAAAAATAATTTAAGCTATAGATTTGAGACTTTTTTTGTTGATAAAAGTGTTTGGTATAATTTTTTCTTTTAATTCAAATATTGAAAAATTATCATTATTCATAAAAACTTTTTTTAATAATTCATTTGTTAATCTATGTCCTCCTTGCGAGCACTCTACTTTACCAATAATTTTATATCCAGAAAGATACAAATCTCCAATACAATCTAAAATTTTATGATTTACAAATTCTTTACTATTCCTCAACTTTTCATCATTTAAAATGCTATTGTCTTTAACTACTATTGCATTATCTAATGAACCACCTTTAGCCAAGTTCATCTTCCTTAATTTTTCAATATCCTCATATAGGCAAAAAGTTCTTGAATTGTATATTTCAGTTAGATCATTTTCGTAAACATTAATTTTATTTCTTTGATTGCCAATTAATTGATTACTAAATTTTATCTCAAAGTCTATTTCTAAACTTGCTTTTGTTGGTTCAATAGATATAAATTTTTTTTCGTTTTCTATTTTTACTTTATTTAAAATTTTAATTATTTTAATTGGAGTAGATGAATTTTTTAAACCTATATTATTAATAGCTTCTACAAAATTTTTTGAAGATCCATCCATGATCGGTATCTCGTCTTGATCAATTTCAATTAAAGCGTTATCAATTCCAAGTCCGTAAAAGGCTGCCATTAAATGCTCGACTGTAGAAACAGTTATTCCAGCATCATTACTTAATGTTGTGCATAACGTTGCTTCACTAACATTGCAAAAATTTGCTAAAATCAAATTATCTTTATTTAAATCTACTCTTTTAAAAACTATGCCGCTATTAGGAGGTGAAGGTAATATTTTCATTTTAGCTTGTTTACCTTTGTGCAACGTAACACCGCTAAAACTTATAGCTTCATTAATAGTTTTTTGATTTAAAATTGCCATTTAAGACTTATATGAGGTTAATATTGAGTGTAAAAAACAACAAATATTACGATAAAATACAATTAAGATAAAATATGAAATAATTTTTCAAAAAATCCCATTTTTGTTATTTTTTTTGAATAAATACCAATTTCATTAAAATTATTGTCATTGAGAATAGCCATCCCGGCTTTTGATAAATCATCATGGTCAGCGCTCAACAATGATTTTGCGTATTTTGAGCAAATTACTTTATTTATCTGGATTTGATGTTCTTGTAGTAATAATTCTAATTTTGAAACTAATTGGTTTTGTAAATATATAAAACAAATTTGAATAACTAAATTTTTACATTTTTTTCCAAAAGGAATATTGTTGTATTCCTCGTCATCCACAAAACATTTTTTAATAATTATGTGTACAATTTTTTTTTCTGGATGATTTTTCGTTACTTTTTGTCTTATGTCTTGGAATAGATATTCAATCGATGTTACGTCTATATTTTTATTTTCGAAGTTTTTTTTAAATGTAATTTCAATATTATTTTGTTTTTCATTTTCGATCATTAAATTAATTTTATCAACAGAAATTCGGTATTTTTTTTCAACTTCAAGTATGTTGTTTTTCAAAAATGTTCCAAAATTTTTTTCAACTAAAAGTTCTATATTCTTGATTGTGTCTAATTTCAATATATTTTGAAAAAGAGGTTTTGATTGATAAATTTTTTTCAACAAAAATATAAAATTTCTATCAATAATATTAATATTTATGAAAATTTGAAAATTATTCATTTCTCAAAATAATTTTATTATACAGCCTAAAATCAAAAATATTTTTCTGATCATTATTATTTTCTATAAAAAAAAATACGCTTTGCATAAATTCTTTATCAAGTTTAATTGGTAATTTTATAACTTTTTTGTTTTTAAGTACTAGATCAAATCTACCTGAAGGAAATAATTTTATTGTTTCAATTTTTTTTTTGAAAGGTGAGTTATTTATAGTTTTTATTACATGATTAATATTTTTAAAATTAACATTACCTGAAATACTTGGAATATTATTATAAGTTTCATAAGATTCAAATATTTTTCCATTTTCTCCTAAATAGGTATAATTAGAATTTGAAATAATTTTGGCAAATGGTTTTGTTTTAATCAAATTTATTTCTAATGTGCTAGGGTATATTTTTTTTACCTCAAACGAATTCAAAATAGTAAAATTTTCCAAAATACTCTTTAAATTATTTTTATTTATACTAAATATATTTTGATTAATAATATTATTTTTTAAATTATAGTCTATCAAATCACTTTTTGTAAATTTAATTTTTTTGATTTTAAATTCTTCTTTAAAATAGTTTGTCAACTTGTGATTATTGATTGTTGAGAATAAAAGTAATAAAATTAAATAAAAATAAATTTTTAGCTTTTTATCTGTTAGTAGAAGCATCATTTAAAATCCATTCTATTAATTCTGAGAAACTAATACCCTCATATGCAGCTATTTCAGGAACTAATGATAACTTTGTCATACCTGGTTGTGTATTTAATTCTAGTAAATAAAATTTATTTTTGTAAAATTTAAAATCAGATCTTGTAACACCCCTGCATTTTAGAAGCTTATGTGCTTTTAATGCAATATTTAATACTTTCTTTGAGTTTTTTTCTGACAAATCTACTGGAATAATATGTTTGGTTTTAGATTTAAAGTCATACTTAGCTTTATAATCATAAAATTTTCTTTTTGGTTTTAGCTCAATAATCCCAAGCTTTTTTTTTCCAAGTATTGCAACTTGTATCTCTTTTCCACCAATATACTCCTCAACAAGAAATTCTTTATAATTATTTAACTTAGATAAATTTTTAAAAATATTTTTTTCATTTGAAATATAAACATCAACACTTGAGCCTTCATTAATGGGCTTAAGTATTACAGGAAATCTTAATTTTTTTTTTATTCTTTTTATTAGGTTTTTCTTTGCTCCCGGAATGTTTTCAAACTTAAAAAATCTTGGTGTTAGTATATTATTTTTAATGAATATTTTTTTTGAAGTAGCCTTATCCATTGCCAGTGCTGATGATAGAATGCCAGAATGTGTATACTTTACTTTATTAAACTCTAATAATGTTTGTACGTATCCATCTTCTCCAAATCTTCCGTGAAGCGCATTAAATACAATATCTGGTTTAAAAGATTTTAGTTTTTTTTCGAGGTTTTCATCTAAATCTGATTGAAAAACTTTATATTTTTTTTTGAGTATATTTTTTACCTGCTTTGCTGTTTCAAGGCTTATTTCTCTTTCTTTTGATAATCCTCCTCCTAGAATTAAAATTTTTTTTTTCACTTAATTAATTATCTCAATTTCTGTTTCCAATGTAACACCTGTTTTAGATTTTACATTTTTTTTTATAAATTGAATTAATTTCAGCATTTCTTTGAAAGAAGCATTTCCTGTATTAACCAAAAAATTGCAATGTTTTTTTGATATCGATGCTCCTCCAAATGAAGTATCTAACGAAACAGATTTTTTAATCAATTCCCAGACTTTCTCGGAAGTCTGATCTTTAGGATTTTTAAAAGTACTTCCTCCTGTTTTAATATTTGAGGGTTGTGAAATAATTTTTTTCTTTTTCATATTATTAATTTCTTTTTCAATATCTTCTCTTTTCTTTTTTTTGCCTTTAAAAGAAGCACTTAAATATATGTAGTCTTTATGTAAGTCACTTTTTCTATATTCAAAGTTAATTTTTGAACTTGGAATTGTTTTAATTAAACCGTTTTTTTTATCTATAACCTGAACTGATACCAAAATATCTTTAAATTCTTTTCCATAACATCCAGAATTTATTTTTAATCCACCTCCAACTGTACCAGGTATACAAGATAAAAACTCAAAACCGCCAATGGAGTTATTTAATGCAAAATCTGATAATTTCTTATCTGATGCCGCAGCGCCAGCTACTATTATATTATTGGGCATAAGTGAAATATTCGAAAAATTTTTTCCTAATTTGATAACAACACCATCAAATAATTCATCGTTTAATAAAATATTAGATCCGGCTCCTAAAATGAATATATTTACCTTGCTACCAAAATTTTGAAAAAATTGTACTAGATCATTTAAGTTATCGGGTTTAAAATAAAATTTGGCTATACCGCCAATATTAAACCAATTTAGTTTTTTAATATTATAGTTGGACAAAAATTTACTTTTGAGGTTTTTTGAAAAATGAAGAATTTCTTGATCTAACATTTATTATATTATTATCTTTACAGTAAATTATATGAAAAATCTAATTTATAAAAAAGAATTTTTTACAATTCTTAGAGAAATAAACGATAAATAAAATAGATATAGAAATAACAAATTATTTTTATTAGTTAAAAATTTTCCTGGTAAAGCATGAACAAACAAAAGAAAAAATAATATCATGATTAAAGGATCGTAATATTTATGATATATTGTATTTTGTATATTCGACATAATTAGCAACAAATATAAAATTAGATTATTAAAGTTAGATATTACAAAGTTGGCGATTATAAGAAGCGATATAAAACTAAAAAAATAAAAAATCAGATTATTATCAAATAAAATCAAAGATAATTGAAAAAAGAAACCTCCACCTGTAAATGATTCTAAATAATCAAAATAATACACATTCAAAATTAAAAAAATTAGTATATAAAAAAAATTTTTTTTAACTGACAAAAAAAATTTATAAATGAATTTTTTTTCAAAGAGAAAGGGAATTAAGTGAAAAATTATTATTGTAGTTATAATTAATATTTTATTTGAAAAATTAAAATTTAAACTTTCTGGTTCGTTTATATTTTCTCCAGGTGTTTCCGCTAATAGAAAATTTATATCTAAGATAAATAAATAATAAAGCGCCGGCAAGCAAGATAACACACATATTACAAGACTGATCAAAATATGATTTATCTTAACTTTTTTATAAAAACAAAAATAAAAAAATATAATAAATACAGAAAAATTTGGGCTGATGTAAGATGCTATAATAAGATAAATGATATTATTATAAAATGAACTTATTTTTTTTGAGGCATTAAATTTTAAAAACTCGTAAATTGATAAAGTAAAAAAAATTAATCCTATAATTCGTGTATCAGGCCAAATTGCTAAAGATCGAAATGTTGGAGATAAAAAAATTGAAATAGACAATAAAAATAAAATATTTTTATCCTTATCATTAAATTTTAAAGATAAACATTTAAAAAAAATAAAAATAAGTCCGATGCATAAATGTAAATGAAAAAATCTAATTAAATCAAAATTTATACCAATTTTCGCAAAAAGACTTAAAAAAATTAGGTAAGAAGGTGAATGCCTATGATTATATAAATCATAATTAAAAAATGTTTTAGTAAAATTTTCTGAGAAATCTTTTATTACAGGAAAGTTTGTATAGTACCAGTCTGGTTTAGCTCCATAATTAAGGTTCTCTCCAAAATAGAATCCTACAAGAAGTGAGACATATAGTAGGATAAAAAAAAAAATATTATTTCTATTAATAAATTTTTTGCTATACATTATTTAATAAAGAATTTTATTAATGCCTTTTTATAACCTTTCTTTTTATTTTTGTCGTTTTCTACAAAAAAGTAAAAAAAGCCCCTCAAAATAAAAAAAGTGTATCCGATCAATTTATCTGAAAAAGTACCTATTTTTTTAATTAACATTAAAAAACCATAAGTTGATTGAAATATTCTGTCAGTTCGGTCAGCGATTGCAGAACTCCTGCCTATTTTATGAAAAGTTTTTATTTTTTGATCACAAACTAATTTACCGTAATTTTTTAATCGATAAGACAATTCAATATCTTCTGGACCATAAAAAAAATCTTCATCACCTAGACCCGATTTTTTTAAGATGTTTGTTTTATATATGGAACAACATCCACTTATAACATCTGTCTCAACTAATTTGTTAAGATTTTCATTATCAAAATATCTCTTTTTTTTTAAATTCATCGTTTTCTGAAATTTCAAATATGACCATCTCATTTTAAAGCCCTTAAACCAAATATTTTTTTTAATATAAGCATGCATTATTTTTGGTGATGCGCTTACAAATTTTTTTGGTCTAATTGTATTTGAAATTTTTTTAAAATAATCTTTTTGAATTATGAAATCATTATCTATTCTAAGTATTTGATCATAATTATTTCTTATTAAAAAAACATATGCTAAATTTAGCCCAGCAGTTAAACCTAAATTATTCTTATTTCTAATTAAATAAAGATTTCTTGTGCTTTTTTTAATATTATAAATATTATTTTTATGATTCATTGTTATAAATTCACCACATTTTTTTATTTTCGGTTTAATAAAAGTTCTATTTGATATAATCTGGCCTCTGTACCAACTTGATATTTTAAGTATATTTTGAAGTTTAGAGCCATTATCAATCAAAAAAACATCAAAATTTCCCTCATTTTGATAAATACTCTCTAAACAATCAATAGTGTTTTTCCAATCATTCCAAGTAAGAACTACTATTGCTGAATTCATAAATTTTTTTTTAAGTTATTTTTTAATACACGACGCATGAATACCACAATAATAATTAGAAAAATCTTTTGAAAAAATTTTTATTAACCTATTAAGAATATCAAAAAAAATAAAAAAAATTGTCTGTAATAATGGAAACTTAAAATATCTAAATAAATTTTGATATGAAGCAAAAAAAGGTCCAACTCCGATCAGTGTAATTTCTACTAGAAATCCTTGTTCTTTTAAAAGTTTTTCTAAATAAAAATGCGTAGGTCTAAACACATCTTTTGGGTCAGGGTGGTATAAAACAAGAAATGGTACAAATATTTCAAGATTACCATTATTTTTTAAAATTCTGTGCGTTTCAGATATTAGATTTTTGTAATTTTCAATATGCTCGATAGTATTAAATAAAATAATATTATCGTATTTTTGATTATCAATGGAAATTTTATTTTCCAAATTAAATTTATTTTTCGCTTCTTTATAAAAGTCAGCTTTTTCTATTTTTGCTTCACTTATATTAATAAAATCGTAATACGTCAAATTTGAACCATCTCCTGCGCCAAGATCAATTGTTTTACCTTTTAAACAAATTTTTTTTAGAAAATAATTGTGAGTAAGTCGTATTAACGAATTTTTTTTTTTAAAAGAAAGATATGTATGTTTAATAAAATTAAATGATAACGAATAATTAAAAATTTTCATTAAATTTTAAACTTTGATTTTTCACTATCAACCAAAAAGGTTTTTACTGTGTCCAAAGTTAATTTTGAGTAAGATTTTCCAAAATTCTCGATTTTTTCTATTATTTTAGGTGGGACTGTTATCACATGACAACCTATTTTTTTTGCATGTAAATAATTATATGGTTCTCTAACACTGGCCCAAAGAATTTTTACATTTTTAAATTTTTTTGCGAATGATATACTTTTGATTAATTCTGGCAGTGGATCCTTTCCTGCATCACTTGCTCTTCCGGCGAAAATTGAAATTATGACATCTGATTGTTTATTTATTACACTTAAAATATTTTTTGTTTGTTTGGCTGTGTAAACCGCAGTGATATTAATTTTTATATTTTTCTTTGATAAAAAGTTAATTATCTTTCCAGAAAACACTCCTTTTGAATTACAAACTGGAATTTTTACATACACATTTTTTCCTAAGTTATCTATCACTAATGCTTGCTTTTTCATATCATTGTAATTATCAGCAAATACTTCCAAGGAAACAGGCTTGTTTTTGGATGTGTGAACAATTTTTCTGCAATAATCTAAATAATTTTTAGCTCCAGCTTTTCTTATTAAAGATGGATTTGTTGTGAAACCTTTAACTATTTTTTTTTTAGTGAATTTTTTTATTATTTTTATATCTGCAATATCACAAAATATTTTTGTGCTCAAAAGTTTTCCCTATAAGCTTTTAGTTATATCTTCAGTCATTTTTTTAGCATCAGCAAACAACATTAAAGTATTTTCCCTGTAAAATAAATCATTATCTATTCCAGCATATCCAGGTGATAGACTCCTTTTAACAAATAATACTGATTTTGATTTTTCTACATCTAAAATAGGCATTCCATAAATTGGGCTTTGTGGATCTGTCTTTGCCACTGGATTAGTCACGTCATTTGCGCCAATTACATAAGCTACATCACAATTAGCAAAATCATTATTTATATCCTCTAATTCAAAAACTTCATCATAGGGCACGTTTGCTTCTGCAAGCAATACATTCATATGCCCAGGCATCCTTCCAGCTACAGGGTGTATTGCGTAAGATACCTTAACTCCATTTTTTTTTAGTGTATCAACCATCTCCCTAAGTGCGTGTTGTGCTTGAGCAACTGCCATACCATATCCTGGAACGATAATTACTGAGGAAGCATTTTTCATTAAAAAAGCTGCATCGTCTGCATTTCCGCTTTTTACAGGTTTTTGTTCTTTTGAAATTGATTTTGAACTTTCCTCAGTTGCTCCCCAGCCTCCTAAAATTACATTAAAGAAAGATCTATTCATACCTTTACACATTATGTAAGATAATATTGCACCCGAAGAACCTACTAATGCGCCTGTTATTATCAGTGCACTATTTTCTAAAGTAAAGCCGATACCGGCTGCTGCCCAACCTGAATAGGAATTTAACATAGAAATAACAACAGGCATGTCAGCACCACCTATTGGAATAATTAGAAGTATACCTACAAGAAAAGATACTGCTATCAACGACCAGTATAAATATTCCTGTTGCGTATTACAGAGATAAATGATTAGACCAACAATTATTATCCCCAATGCAAGATTTAATAAATGTTGACCAGTAAATGTTATTGGTGACCCTGACATCAAACCTCTTAATTTAAGAAATGCAATTATTGATCCAGTAAAAGTAATTGCCCCAATGGCTGCTCCCAAAGACATTTCAATCAAACTTGCAATTTTAATTTTACCAGGAGAACCTAAATTAAAAACATCAGGATTTAAAAAAGCAGATATTGCAACAAATACTGCAGCTAAACCTACCAAACTATGGAAACCAGCTACAAGCTCAGGCATAGCAGTCATTGGTATTTTAAAAGCTATAAATGCACCTATAGATCCGCCTATTATTAAAAAAATTAACAAAAATATGAACCCAGTTGAAAAATTACCTATTGAAATAATAGTGACACCAATAGCAATGGCCATTCCAATTATCGCAAAAAAATTACCTTGTCGAGACGTTTCTGGTGAAGAGAGACCTCTTAGGGCTAATATAAAAAGGACACCAGATATAAGATAAAATATTGCTAAAAGATTTGCGGACATTATTTATTTTTCTTTCTTTTTCTTCTTATACATTGCTAACATTCTCTGAGTGACGAGAAACCCACCAAAAATATTTACTGCTGCTAAAATTATAGCTAGAAATCCAAAAATATTTGCTGTATCAAAAATTTTACTGTCATCACCAGCTAACGCTGCAACTATTGCGCCCACAATAATTACTGAAGATATTGCATTGGTTACTGACATTAACGGAGTATGAAGTGAAGGCGTTACGCTCCATACAACATAATATCCAACAAATATTGCCAAAATAAAAATGCTCAGCCTGAATATAAATGGGTCAATTTCCATACTATTTTACCAAAGTTTTTGAAATAATTTCATCTTCCATGTTAATATTAATTTTATTATTTTTCTTGTCGTATAAATTTAAAACAAAGTTAAACAAATTTTTTGCATATAAATTTGATGCTGAAACTGGAAGTTTATTAAGTATAACACTTTCTCCCACAATTGTTATGCCATTTTTTTCTACAATTTCATCAGCTTTTGTAAATGCTGCATTTCCTCCTTGTGAAGCAGCTAAATCATAAATTACAGATCCGGGCTGCATATTATTTATCATATTTTCATTTATAATTTTTGGAGCTTTTTTGCCAGGTATTAGAGCCGTACAAATAACTACATCTATTTTTTTTAAAGTTTCTAATATTAGATCTTCTTGTTTCTTTTTAAAATCTTCAGATGCTTCTTTTGCATAACCACCCTCCGTTTCAAGATTTTCTGAACCCTCAACAACTAAAAATTTTCCACCCAAACTCTCAACTTGCTCTTTTGATGCTAGTCTCACATCGGTAGCAAAAACAATGGCGCCCATTCTTTTTGCGGTAGCAATAGCCTGTAATCCAGCAACACCTGCTCCAACCACAAGTACTTTAGCTGCTGGAATAGTCCCCGCAGCTGTCATCATCATAGGAATTGCTTTTTTAAATAAAGAAAAAGAGTCTATAACAGCTTTGTATCCAGCTAAATTTGCTTGTGAAGAGAGAATATCCATTGATTGAGCTCGCGTAATTCTAGGCAAAAGTTCAAGGGAAAAAATTGAAACTTTATCTTTGTACTTGTTAATTTTTTCCTCGTTATTACTTAAATTAAAACTGCCTACAAGAATATTTTTTTTTTTAACAATATTTAAATTCTCATCCGATGGCAAATTCATTTGTAACAATAAGTCAGATTCTCTTAAAACATTTTCTTTTGTATCTAAAACACAACCTTCTTTAACAAATTCATCGTCCAATATACCAAGATGCTCAGCAATTCCTTTTTCAATTTTTATTTGAAATCCATTGGAAATATATTTTTTAGCAATCTCAGGAGTTATCGAAACTCTTTTTTCAATCATTTTATTTTCTGAAATTGATCCAATTATCATAAATTAATTAAGGTTTATTTTTGTCTAGCTTTATACTTTGGATTCTTTTTATTTATTATATAAACTCTTCCTCTGCGTCTAACTAACTTAGAGTTAAGATCTCTTTTTTTTAATGATTTTAAAGAACTTTTGACTTTCATAATTAATAGCCTGGCAACGTCCTACTCTTCCATGCCTTAAGACAAAGTACCATCGGCGCTGAAGGGCTTGACTTCCGAGTTCGGAATGGGATCGGGTATTACACCTCCGCAATAATCACCAGGCCATGAACTTATATAAAAAAAAATCAAAAAATCAATTGTAAATTAGTGATTATTTTCTTTAAATTTTTGTATGTATTCTCTTAAATCTATGTTGCCAAAGTGTCTATACACCTTATTGGATAAATTCATATTTGTTAATGCAGATGCGTATCTCTCTCCATCTCTTTTAGGTAAAAATTTAATTTTTTTTCCGAATAATTTTGCAACCTCAATAATTGAATAACTTTTTTTATGTGAAATGCTGTAATGTCTGCATAAATTCTTTTTCCAGGCTTTGTAACATATCTCTATTGTATCGTTTATATGAGTAAATCTTCTGGATTGAGTACCAGGTTTTACAATTGTTAATGGTTTATTTTTTTTGTAACAACTTTCAAAAATACCAATAACAGTAGCCATAGAGCCTCTAGAAATTTGTCCTGGTCCATATACATTATAAAAATAAATTATCTCGTAATTAAATTTAAACCATTTCTTTAAATTTTCTAATAATTCTAAATTTTTTGCTTTTGTAAATGCATATGGTGATAAATTTTTATCTTTACCTCTGTTTCCTAATGATGCGGATGTTGCACTGTAAACGAGCTTAATTTTATTTATTAAACAAAAATTAAAAACGGCGTTTGTACCAACTGAATTAGAACTAATACATTTGTCCATTTGTAAGAAGCTTTGATATATTCTTGAAAATTCACCAAAATGAAAAACAACTTTAATGAATTGGGGTTTTGATATAACCTTGCTAATATCCTTAGTATCAGCTTTTAAGTATTTTACTCTTTTATTATTAATATGATTTTTTTTTGATCCTGAGCTATAATTATCAACTGATAAAATTTTATATTTCGTTTTTTTTAACAGATACTTAATTAGATTAGATCCAACAAATCCAGCTCCTCCAGTAACTAATATTAATTTTTTCACTTTTACTATTTATTATTCTCTAAAAAACTTTTATAAGTTATATCAAAGCCTTTATCTAACGAGATTTTTGACTTCCATCCATATTTTCTAGCTAATGTCGTATCTAAAAGTTTTTTTGGGACACCATCAGGTTTTGATTTATCAAATTTTATTTTTGCTTTTAATTTTAATTTTTTTATTAAAAACTTTGCATAATGTTTTATTGACATGTCTTTTCCTGTACCAATATTTATCAGTGGGCTTTTAGTTTTTTTATTCATAAAAAAAACACAAGCATCAGCGATATCATCTACAAATATTAGCTCTCTTAATGGTTTACCTGAGCCCCAAACCATAAAGTTTTTTTTATTTTTAATTTTACACTCATGTGCTTTTTTTATTAAAGCAGGGAAAAAATGAGAATTCAAACTATGATAATTATCATTTGGTCCATAAGAATTGGCCGGCATTAAACAGGTAAAATTGGTTTTATATTGATCATTATATGCTTCGCACATTTTTACACCCGCAATTTTTGCTGTTGCATAAGGATAATTCGTTTCTTCTAGTTTTCCTGTTAACAAATATTTTTCTTTGATTGGTTGCTTTGCAAATTTAGGATAAATACAACTTGACCCTAGAAACAGAAGTCTTTTGACTTTATTTTTATAACTTCCATGGATAAGATTATTTTGTATTTGTAAGTTTTCATAAATAAAATCTGCGCCGTGAATACTGTTGTGATATATTCCTCCAACTTTTGCTGCTGCAATTATTACTACGTCTGGTTTATTGCTTTTTAAAAATTTAAAAACTTTACGTTGATCAAGAAGGTTTAGTTTTTTTTTATCAATCGTAATTATTTTTTTATATTTCTTTTCAATTAATTTTCTATAAATAGCTGAGCCTACTAACCCTTTATGTCCTGCTAAAAAAATTTTCATGAATTTACATTATCACTATCAATTATATAGATAAATCTCCAGAAAAAACTATTATATTACATTATTTTTTTTATGATAAGTATTTGTTTTGTTCTTGGAACCAGACCGGAAATAATTAAACTTGCACCATTAATAAAATTGTGTAAAAAAAAAAAAATTAAATCCACAATCATTCATACTGGCCAACATTTTGATTATAATATGGAAGGAAGATTTTTTAGAGATTTTTCCTTAAAGCCAAACTATTTTTTAAAACTGAATAACTCAAGATCTTATAATAAGAATTTTATTAAAAAGGCAGTATTGAAATTGATTGATTATTATAAATTAATAAATCCGGATTATATTATAAATCAAGGTGATACAAACTCAGTTTTGGCTTCCGCCTTAGCTTATAAAAGAATAAGAAATAAGATTAAATCAAAATTAGTACATGTCGAAGCAGGAATAAGATCATTTGATAAAAAAATGCCTGAGGAAATCAATAGAATAAAAGCTGATAAAATCAGCGATATTCTTTTTGCTCCGACTATCATAGCAAAAAAAAATTTGGTTAATGAAAAATTAACTAAAAAAAAAGTTTATGTTGTTGGTAATACTATATCAGATACTATTACACAAAATTTTTCCAAATTTAAAAAAAAAAATAACTATAAACAATTTTTTTTTCTGACTCTTCATAGACCTGAAACTGTTGACAATCCTAAAAGATTAAAAACCGTAATTAAAACAATTATAAATTTGACAGAGGAATTAAAAACGAAAATCATTTTTCCTATACATCCACGAACAAAAAAGAAAATAAAAAATTTAAAGATTAATAATCTAGAAAAATTATTTATTATTAAACCTTGTAGTTACAACGAATCGCTTGGATATCAAAAAAAATCAAAATTGGTTTTAACAGATTCTGGCGGCGTGCAAGAGGAAGCATGTATACTTAAAACACCGTGCGTAACTATCAGAAATAATACAGAAAGACCAGAAACAATAAAAATTAAATCCAATATACTAACTGGATATAGCGCAAAACTAATTAAAAAAGCAATTTACAAAATGCTTAAATCAAAAAAAAGTTGGGAAAATCCCTACGGAAAATATGTTTCTGCTAAAATTGTAAAGATTTTAATAAAAGAATATAAAAATGAAAATTAAAATATTTTATGTACTGCCTTCTTATAACGAAAGTAAAAATATCCAGCCTTTGTTAAAAAGTTTCAATAAATTTTATAAAAGAAAAAAAATCTCTATTTTTATTATTTTAGTTAACGATGGCTCTACTGATAATACTTTAAGTATTATATCAAATCTTAAAAAGAAAATTTCCAAAAAAATTAAAATAAAAGTGATAAATCACAGAACTAACAAAGGATTTGGTAAAGCTTTAGAAACTGGCTTTAAGTATGTAATTAATAATGCAAATGACAAAGATTTTATAGTTACAATGGATACGGATAATTCTCATACTGTTGCCCTAAGCTATTCATTGGTAAATAAATTAGAAAATGAGAATAAAGATGTGGCAATTGCCTCAAGGTATGTTCGAAACTCTAAGATCAAAGGTCTACAGACATCAAGAAAATTCTTAAGTTTTGCTGCAGCAATTTTATTCAAAATTTTTTACCCAATTAAAAATATTAAAGATTATACCTCTGGCTTTAGAGCCTTTAAAGTCAAAAAAATAAGAAACATAATTAAAAAAAATAAACATTTTTTTTCTGAAACAGGTTTTTCTGCCTCAGTTGATATTCTATTAAAACTTTACAGTTATAAAAATAGTTTATCTTTTTGTGAATTACCAATTAATCTTAGATATGATTTGAAAAAAGGTAAATCAAAAATGAAAATTTTTAAAACAATTTATTTAAATCTAAGAATATTAATTTTGAGAAAAATATATTAGTTATTTTTTTAGTGTAACGTTATAGAATAAATTTAAATCAATATTTTTAATTCTAAATGGTAAATATTTCTCATCAATTATATTCTTTTCATATTTATATTTTATTATTGATATTAAATTAAAAATAGAATTTATATGTTCAGTTGCTATCATGTAATTATACTCTTTTTCAGAAATTTTAAGAATTTTTTTTACTTTAAACATTTTTAAAAAATACCTTCCTAATCTCCAAAATATACCTGGATCATTCGGAAGTGCTATGGATAGAATTCCGTTCCTTTTTAGTTTTGAAAATATTTGTGAAAGATACTGCTCTGGATCTGGGATATGTTCTAAAACATGTGAAATTATTATTCTATCGAAATAATTTTTTTTGAAAGGTATTTTGTTGTTTTTGTAATATCTAAAATAAATTTTTTTATTTTTTCTAAAATTTTTTTTTAAGTGCTGAATTGCGAATTTTGAACTCTCTAAAAAATAATATCGATTATAATTATGATTTAAATAGTGAATGTGTGGAGATGAGCCAGCACCAATTTCTAAAATGACAGTTTTTTTACCTAAGAAATACTTATCAATTTCCATTCCTTTATGGCAGATATCCATCATAAAGCCAACAGAACCACCTTCTTGGTATTTTTTATATTTTTTATCTAATTTTAAAAACTGTTTTTTTTTATACATTTAATTTATAATTTTAAAAAATTTAATTTTTTCAATATTTTACCAAAAAAAATTAAAAATAAAGTAAAAATTAAAAATTTACATCCAAATATTAAAAAAGCTTTAGAGAAGTAATTTATACTATTAGGTTCTCCTGATTGAAATATAAAACTGTTTATTGATAAAATAATACTAAAACTTAAAATAGATTTGATAAAAACATTTTTTAATTCAATTATATACGGGATTGTAAACAAAAGGAAAATTAGCCTATAATCGGCATTTGCACCAAAAATAAATGTTCCAATATAAATTGAACCACCAATTAAGAATAATTTTTCATTTGAATTCAGGATGTTTTCTGTTGTTTTGAATGAGCTTAAATAACTTAAAATTGTAATGATAAAAGAGTAAAATAAAAGTATTAATAAAAAAATATTCCTATAAAATTCATAATTTCCTTCATTTAAAAAAAGATTGTACTTATCTGATAAATAAAATAGTGCTCTAATCATTGTTCTTGATCCATAGGCAATTAGCAAAGCCATATCAATCAAATTTTCATTTGTAGATGCTATTTCATCTAAATAAAATATGAGAATAAAAGATGTTATTGCTAAAAAGAAAATATAAAAAAATTTTTTATTATCAATAAATATTGATACTAAAAAGATTGGGTAAAACTTTAAGAGAGAAATCACAAATATTATTGACGCCTTGATAAGTTTTGAATTGAAATAAATAATTAAGCCAACAAAGATAAAAATTAATAAATCTGTAGAAAACCTCTCAATTAGTAGAAAATTTGTTGTTGAAAAAAAAAAAATTAAAAGAAAAATTTTACTGTCAAAGTTTTTAAATATAAAAAAAAAATTTAAAAATAATAGGAAATATAATACATATGAAGTTAAAATAAATATATTGTAATTTATTTCAGAATTTAAATTAAAAACTTGAATTATTTTCAACCATATAGGTGGGTGTGTGCTTATTGCTCCACCTCCTAATGGTATTAAGTTACACTTTTGCTTATATATATTTATTCCATCTTCAAAACAATTAAAAAAATATACGTGTGCTTTCAAATCTGAAAAAGGAGCCTGTGGAGGTATACTGAGTGATTGCCAAAAAAACGACCAGAGGTATTGATTGTTTGATAAATAAAAAATTAATATTGATAATACTAACGAAATAATAAAATTTATTAATAGTACTTTTTTATCCAATAGTTTCATTCATTTCTTTATCAACCATTTCAGATACAAGCTCTCTTATTGAAGTTTTTGGTTTCCAATTTAGTATTTTTCGTGCTCTAGATGAGTCTCCAAGTAAGTTATTAACTTCTAAAGGCCTGAAGTAGGCTTTATCACATGCAACTAATATTTGTCCTTTTTGATCTAAAGCTTTTTCTTTAATACCTTTGCCTTTCCATGTTAATTTAATTTTAAGTTTTTTTGCAACTAAATTTACGAAATTTTTCACTGTTGTTTGTTTTCCTGTTGCAATTACAAAATCCTTTGGATCTTTTCTTTGCATTATTAACCACATTGCATGTACAAAATCTCTTGCATGACCCCAGTCTCTTTTGGCATACAAATTGCCTAAATATAACGTTTTCTGTTTTTTTTGTTTAATTCTGCACATAGCCTGTACAATTTTTTGAGTAACAAATGTTTCACCCCTCCTTGGACTTTCATGGTTAAAAAGAATACCGTTACACGCAAACATATTGTATGACTCTCTGTAATTAATGGTAATCCAATGAGCATAAAGTTTTGCTACACCATATGGACTTGCAGGATGAAAAAATGATTTTTCATTTTGAGGAGTTTTTTCATTTAATCCATAAAGTTCAGAGGTACCAGCCTGGTAAAACTTAGTTTTTTTTTCTAACTTATTAAATCTAATAGCTTCTAGTATTCTTAAAGCTCCTATGGCATCAGCATTTGCGGTATATTCTGGAGATTCAAAAGATACTTGAACATGTGATTGAGCTGCAAGATTATATATTTCATGGGGTTTAATTTGTTTTACTAATCTAGCTACAGATAAAGAGTCTGTGATGTCTCCATAGTGTAATATAAATGTTCTATTGCTTACATGTGGATCTTGATAAATATGATCAACTCTTCCTGTATTAATAGATGAGGATCTTCTCTTTACACCATGAACTATATAATTTTTTTTAATTAAATATTCTGCTAGATACGAGCCATCTTGTCCAGTTATACCAAATATTAAAGCTTTTTTTTTCATAAATATGTATTGTATTATTTTCTTTTAAAAAAATACTTAATAATTTCTAAAAGTATAAGTATTCCATCTTTTAAAGCATTAACTTTTTTTTTACCACCTATTCTTTCTCTTTCGTAAGAAGGTAAGCAGATGTATTTCATTTTATAAAACTTTGCTTTTATAGGAAGTTCTACACATATTCTAAAGTCGCTATTATTTAATTGTAGTGTTTTAAGTGAAGAAGTTTTAGCAAGGATGTACGTATATAAGATATCTGTGATGTTTAGATTATACAAAAAATTTCCAATAAATGTGAAAATATGATTTCCAAGTGAAGTAATTATGTCGTCATCGTCACTTCCACCACCTGGTTTTTGATATCTTGAACCAAAAACTAAATCTTTATCTTTACATGAGTCAAGCATTTCAGTTAAGTACTTTGGATCCATTGATCCATCAGCATTAATTATGCAACAATAAGTTGTTTCAACATTTTGAATGCCTTCAATTAATGCATTCCCGTATCCATTTTTTTTTTGGACTAGAATTTCAATGTTATTAAAAAAGCTAATTGCATTTTTGGTTTCTACGTCTTCCTCCTGCAATACAATTAATTTTCTACATGTTAAATTTTCAATTTCTCTTAAAAATATAGGCAAAGATTCCACTTCTTTTTTAGTTGGTATGATAAGTGTTAAGTTTTTCATTTGTTTATTGAATTATTTTTATAAATGTACTCAAATGTCTTCCTAAAAAACATTTTTGTTTTAAAAACCTTACAAAAATTATTTTTTTTTAAATACCCGTCTATGTCATTAAATTTATAACCTTTTATAAGCATATCATGAAAATGATGTTCAAAGTAAATATATTTAACTCTATTAATTAATTTTCCTAAACCTTTAACTACGTGAAAATCATAACCTTCGGTATCAATTTTAACTAAATCTATATACTCAGACTTTTTTATATTTATAAGATTATTTAAAGTATTAATCTCAACTTTTTTACCTTTGCTGTTTATTTTATGTGTGTTAAAAAAATTAAGATATAAATTTTTTTTTTTGTAATAATTGGATTTTTTGTTAATTTTTACAAGTGTTGAGGATTCTGAATCGTAATGATCTTGAAAATTTATATGTCCCGTTTTATCACCTAATGCTGTATTGAAAATTTGAGTGTTTTCCAGATCTTTTGTATTTTCTTTCAATATTTTAAAATTCTCAACTCCAGGTTCAAATGCAAATATCCTATCTATAGAAAAATTTTTTTTAAAGAAAAATATACTTTCTCCATGATGAGATCCAACATCGACTAATGTCCGAATTCTACCATTATTTTCTTTTAAGAAAAAGTTGCTAATTTTTTTTTTATTATATGTATCGAAGTAAGTTAAAAATTGTTTTGCTAAATTATAATACATTATTTATTATTTAATATTATTAAATTATATATTATTATTCATTATTTTATTAAAATTTAAATATGGCCTTAGTAAGTGTAATAATACCTTATTACAGAAAGATAAATCACATAAAAAAAACTTTAAATTCAGTTTTTAAACAAACCTTCCAGGATTTTGAGATCATTTTGATTTATGATGATGAATTAAAAAATGATCTGAAAGTTATAGAGACATTGGTTAAAAATAATGCAAAGGTTAAAATAATTGATAACTTGAATAATATTGGAGCAGGTGCATCTAGAAATACTGGTATTAAAAATTCTTCTGGTAGCGTCATTGCGTTTTTAGACTCAGATGATTATTGGGAGCCAGATCGATTGGAAAAGCAACTAAAATTTATGCAAGATAACGAGTATAATTTTACCTTCTGTAACTATAGAAAAAAAAATAAGCACAAAATAATTGATGTAGTAAGTGAAAAAGATAAAATTTCTTACTTTGATCTATTGACTGATTGTAATATTGGTTTATCTACCGTTTTCGTGAAAAGAAATTTGGTTGACGAAAATTTATTTCCAACATTAAAAACAAAAGAAGATTTCGTCGCATGGCTTAAAATTACAAAAAAAAACGAATTTGCACATAATTACCCAGAATTTTTAGTAGAATGGAATTATTCTGAAAATTCATTATCTTCTAATTTTTTTCAAAAAATATTTGATAGTTTTAGGGTTTATTATACTTTTTTAAATTTTAATCTTTTTAAATCTTTATATTATGTTACTTTATTAAGTATTAATTCAATAAAAAGAAAAATATAATTTAATTCCTTTTTAATAAATTATATAAAACTATATAAACTAGTATATTAAACGTAAAAATTATTATTAAGATTTCAGAAAAATAAATATATTTCGCAGATATAAAAAAACACATTAAATTATATAGGTTTATAATAATCATTGTTATGAGATGAATAATAGGGTCATTTTTAATATTAAAATTAGTTTTTATTTTTTTATAAATCAATTGATGTAAATGATTTGTATCAGGTTTATAAGTTTGATTTTTTTGAGATAATCTTCTTATGATAGAAAACAAAAGTTCGAAACAAGGATACCATAACAACACAATAATGAAGTAAGGGGATATTGAAATATTTGTATTGACAAATTCTATTAAAAAAATGCCTGAGAATAATGATAATGAATATGAACCTGAGTCCCCCAAATAAATAATGCCATACAAATTTAATAGAAGTAATATAAGTAAAATGGAAATTAAATTTGTTAATAAATTTTTGTCGTATTCAAAATGACTTAAATTAATAAGTATAGTTAAAAAAATAACAAGGAAATATCCAATAGTTATACCGTTTATTCCATCAATGAAATTTGAACCATTTTTTAAAACTAGTAAACAAAAAGTAACAAAGATAATGTTAATTAAAGATATTGTAAGCCACTGATCGAAAATATTGATTTTTGTGTAATTAATCTCAATTTTTAAAAAATTAACGAAAATTAAAACTAAAATACATTGAAGAAAAAACCTTAAACTAACACTATTTAGTTGTTTAAGATCTGACATAAAGCCTATAAAAAAAATTGATATTATAAATATCAAGAGTAAAGGATCTTGTTGTACTTTTAGGAAGTAATAATTTAAAAAAGTGACAAATAAGACTCCACCAATTAAAAAACTTTTACTTTTTGTGGAATATTTTTTATGTTTTTCTATTTTTTGATCAACAAGAATATTATATTTTTTACAGAAGAATATTAGAGCAAATGAAAATATTATAAAAAAAACAAAAAAATTATTCATCATTTTAATTTAAAAATATATTTATATTACTAATTCTGAGGTATATATTAAATTAACAATTAATGGAAAAAAATAAGATTTCAATTATTACTGTTGTAAAAAATTCATCAAACACAATAGAAAAAACTATAAAAAGTGTTCTCGCTCAAGAGTATAAAAATCTGGAATACATAATTATAGATGGTGGATCTTCAGATGGTACTTTAGAAATTATTCAAAAATATAAAGAAAATATATCATTATTTTTAAGTGAAAAAGATAGTGGTATTTGGAATGCAATGAATAAAGGAATTAAGCTGGCAAGTGGAAATTTAATTGGCTTTTTAAATTCAGGTGATATTTATTACCTAAATACCTTAAAAACTGTAAATCGTTACTTTTTAGAAAACAAAATTGATTTCTTGTTTGGAAGTGTTGAGAAATATAAGCTTATGTATGGTTACAAGCCATGGAAACTATCATGGAGTTTCGGTTTTTACACATCGCACTCAGTAGGTTTCTTTATCAAGACAGAAAAACATAAAATGGTTGGTTTTTATAACCAAAAATTTTTAAGTGCTGATTTAGATTTTTTTTATAAAATGATTAAAAAATATAAATTAAATGGTATTTCATCAGAAAAAAGCGAAATATTTGGAAAATTTGAAAAAGGAGGTTTTTCATCCAAAGTAAATTATATTGATCACTTAAAAGATTTAAATCAGATAAGATTAAATAATAATCAAAATATTTTTTTTGTTTACTTTTTATTTGTTTTTAAGATATTAAAAAAACCAATTAAATTTATTAAAGCAATAAAAAATGAAAAAAATTGTTAATTCAATAACCTCAGTGTTTGGCTATAAATTAAAAAATACAAAGTGGTTATACGAAAAAAATTTAAATTTAATTAAGTCTCTTAGAAATAATAATATTTATTCTATAATTGATGTAGGAGCAAACAATGGGCAATTTGCTGAGGAAGTTTTTAAAAACGGATTCGACGGTTATATTTTAAGTTTTGAGCCTTTAAAAATTGAACACTCTAATCTTTTAGATAAAAAATTTAAAATGAATAAATATAATTGGGAAATTGCAGAGAGATGTGGGTTGGGAGCGTCAGATAAAAAACTAGAAATTAATATATCTGGAATGAGACAATCAAGTAGTATTCTAGATATTTCTGAGATTCATACAAATCTTTATCCTGAAAGTATAAATATTGGTAAAGAAAAAATTGATATTTTTCCTTTAGATAAATTTTATAATAAAATAATCAACATGAAAAAAAAAATATTAATAAAAATTGATACCCAAGGTTATGAATTGGAGATTTTGAAAGGGGCAAAAAAAACTCTTGAGTTTGTAGATGCAATTTATGCAGAAGTGTCACTTGTAAAGCTTTACAAAAATCAACCATTATTTGATGAAATTTTGGACTTTATTAAAAAATTCGGGTTTTCGGTTTGGTCAGTTGACAGAGCTGTAGGAAATAAAAATACAGGTCAAACCTATCAGCTTGATATTTTATTTACTAAAAACCAGTAGATTTAAAATTCCGTATAGTATTTTTTAAACCAGTCTTAATTTCAGTAAATTTTATATTTCCAAAAAATAAGTTTAATTTTTTATTACTACCATGAGTTTTTAACATTTCACCTTTTACAGGGGGTATTTTTACAACATTTGCTTTTTTAACTTTTAGAAGTTTTAAGATATATTCAACAAGTTTATCGGTTCTAACTGGATTACATCTTGAAATATTAATTATTTTTCCGTTAAGTTTTTTTGTTAAACAAATTTTAAGAATTTTAGATACATCATTTACATATGTGAAGTCTCTATAATTTAACCCATTATTATGAAGATAAATTTTATTTTTTTTTTTAATACTATTTAAAAACTTGTGAATAAACATATCTGGTCTACCAAACGGTCCGTAAACTGTAAAAAATCTAAAAATAATAAATTCTATTTTTGTTTTTATGAACTTTTTTTTAATTATTTTTTCAGATTTAAGTTTCGTAATTGCATAAGGATTTTTTGGATTTAATTTGAAATTTTCTTTAATTGGAAACTTTTTTTGATCACCGTAAACTGAACTGGATGATGCGAATACAAATTTTTTAATATTTAATTCTTTCGCAATTTTTACCAGATTTTTAGTCGCCAAAACGTTATTTTTGTAATAGCTCTGTGGATTTTTGAAAGAATAAAGAACTCCAGGTTGTCCCGCTAAATGATAAATAATATCAGGTTTAAATTTATTTATTTGAAGTTTTGAGCTTTTCTTATTATTTAAGTTTATATTTTTAAAAAAAAAATTTTTATTTTTGTTTAATAAACTTACTCTTTTTTTTTTTAATTTTTTTGAATAATATCCATTTATTGAGTCAATACCTAAAACATTAAATTTTTTAATTTGACATAATTGTTTTGCTAAATGATACCCTATGAATCCAGCGGCACCTGAAATTAATATTTTCATTTACTAAAAAAATTTTTAATACAATTAGATATATATTTTATTTCTTTAAAAGAGTGCTCCTCAGAAATTGGTAAACTCAATATTTTTTTTCCAAGATGCTTCGCTTTTCTTAAATTTGCTCCAGGAAAGAAATTAAGTTCATTTAGCATGTAAGGATAATGTATCATGGTACTCACTCCATTTTTGTTTAGATATTCTTGTAATTTATTTCTATTAGATGTTCTCACAACAAACTGATGAAAAGTGTATATATAATTTTTTTTTAGATTATATAAATCTAATTTTTTAACTTTTTTTAACTCTTTAAAATAAACTTTTGCTAAACTATTTCTTTTGGAAATTGCTTTATTGTAATTTTTTAGCTTAATATTTAAAACTGCTGCTTGTAACGTATCTAGTCTTGAATTTCTTCCCGAAAATTTATGGTCATATTTTTTTAAAGCTCCATGATTTCTGACTCTTTCACTAAATTCAGCTATACTTTTCGAATTTGTAACTATTGCTCCCCCATCACCAAAGGCTCCTAAATTTTTTCCAGGAAAAAAGCTAAATGTTCCGACATCTCCAAAAGTTCCAACGTGTTTATTTTTTATTCTACTTCCATGTGCTTGTGCACAATCCTCGATGATTTTGATTTTTTTTCCTTTAACTATTTTTTTTATTAGATTCATATCAGTTGGATTACCATACAAGTGAACGGCAATAATTGCTGATGTTTTCCTTGTGATTTTTTTTTTTAAATCTTTAATACAAATTGAGTAATCATTCAAATCAACATCACAAAAAATGATTTTGTATCCATTATTTTGAATAGCTTCTGCAGTCGAAATCCAGGTGTTAACTGGTATAATAACCTCTGACCCTTTTTTTAAATTTAAAGACATGATAGCAATTTCTAGTGCATCGGTACCATTTCCAAGACTTACACAAAATCTTGCTCCAACAAATTTCGCAAAATTTTTTTCAAAATTTTTTACTTCTTGTCCACCTACAAAATTTGATTTTTTTATTAATAAGTTTATTTTGTTAATGATTTTTTTTTTTTCAGGGATTAATTTATATAAATTAGTGAATTTTACTTTCATAATAAATTGATTTTTTAAAGAAATACATTAATTTAAATTATAAAACATATTTTTAAATTAAAATAAACACTAAATGAAACCATTATTAATCAAAACATCTGTTTATCCAGACAACAGGGGTTTTTTTAAAGAGCTTTATTTAAAAAAAAAAATTAAATTTAATTGTAAATTTACAGCCATGTCGTCATCAAAAAAAAATGTCATACGAGGACTTCATTATCAAATTAAAAAAAAACAAGCTAAAATACTTTCTGTCTTGAAAGGGAGTGCTATTGATATTTGCGTGAATATAGACAAAAAGTCAAAAAATTTTGGTAAAGTGTATAAATTTATTCTAAAACCTGGGTTATTACTTTATGTCCCTAAGAATTTTGCACACGGTATAGGATTTTTCAGCAGAGAAAATATACTTCTTTATCATCTATCTGAATATAGGTACCAGAAGTATGAAAGAGGGATAATTTATAACGATAAAAAACTTAAAATAAAATGGGGCATTAAAAAACCAATTTTATCTAAAAGAGATAGTTTGATGCCGACTTTTGATGAGACATTTTAAATTTGAAAGTGATAAAAATTAATAAACCTAGAATAATAAGATATTCCATTTATCCAGAATTTAATGGAACTTTAATACCTTTTTATACGAACAAGCATTTTCCAAAATATTTCAAATTAAAAAGGTTTTTTTTACTTTACGGAAAAAGTAAATTTTTTAGAGCTGATCATGCTCATAAAAAATGTTGTCAAATAATAATACCTTTGCGTGGAAAAATTTATATTACTATAAAAAGTCGAAAATATACGAAAAAATTTATCTTAGAAGTACATAAAAAAAAATGTCTTTTAGTTCCACCATACAACTGGATTAAAATAAAGTTTCAAAAAAATGAAGATTCACTTTTAACATTGTGCGATTTTAAATATGACAAAAGGGAATATATTTCTAATTACAAGAATTTTTTAAAAATAATTAAAGAATGAAAATTTTAATTACTGGTGGTCTAGGACATATTGGAAGTTTTATAATAAAGAATTTTGTAAAATATAAAAAAATCAAAAAAATTTTTGTTGTTGATAATATTAGTAACCAAAGATTTTCAGTATTATTATCTATGAAAAGTCCAAAAATAAAGTTTTTTTATGGAGATACGGCAGATAAAAACTTATATAAGAAAATTCCAAAAGTTAATATTGTTTTACACTTAGCATCAATTACTAATGCTGAAAAAAGTTTTGACATAAAAAAAGAGATTTATAGAAATAATTTTGGATCTTTTAAAAATATAGTCCAATATTGCAAAAAAAATAATTCAAAACTTATACATATATCTTCGACTAGTGTTTATGGACCACAAAATAACATTGTAAATGAAAAACTAAAAAAACTTTCTCCACAGAGTCCATATGCAATGATAAAATTAAAAGAAGAGAAACTTTTAAAAACTCAGAAAAAAGTAAGATATATTTCGCTAAGATTTGGCACGATCAGTGGCTATTCTGAGGGAATGAGATTTCATACAGCAGTTAATAAATTTTGCTTTAATTCTGTAATGGGGCTTAAAATACCAATTTGGGGTAAGGCTCTTAAACTTTTCAGACCTTATTTAAGTCTTAATGATGCTCAAAAGACATTTAAATTTGTTATAGAAAATAATTTCTTTCCAT
This sequence comes from uncultured Pelagibacteraceae bacterium, assembly GCA_902536765.1. Taxonomy (GTDB): domain Bacteria; phylum Pseudomonadota; class Alphaproteobacteria; order Pelagibacterales; family Pelagibacteraceae; genus Pelagibacter. The sequence continues at coordinate 102,938 of CACAYM010000003.1, read as the reverse complement.
CTGATGTGTTTAATATTTTGTCAGAAAATAGAACCGTTCGAGAAATTATTAATATTATTAAACAAAATAATTATAAGCCTCAATTGAAATTTGTAAATTCAAGAATTTTGAACCAAGATTCTTATAAAATAAGCAAAAATAAAATTCAAAAGTTTGGCTTAAAACTAAATTCAAAAATATCTAGAGATATTAAGATTACTTTAAAAAAACTATCTACAAATATTTAATAAATGAATAAATATAAAAATTTGACTATTTTTTTTGTTTCATATTTTTCGTCATTGAGTATTAAAAAGGTTCTTAAAAAAATAGATCCACGAGTTAAAGTTTTGGTAATTGATAATGCAAAAGAAAAAGGGTTGAAAAAAAAATTTTCAAAATTTAAAAATGTAAAAATTATTGTAAGCAAGCATAATACTGGTCAAACAGGAGGTATAAATCTAGGTTTTAAAAATATAAGCTCTAAATATGCGATCTACATGGACTCTGATATAGATTTTAAAAAAAGTATTATAGATAAATTTTTAGATGCAGCAAAAAAAATAGATAATTTTGTTATTTTAGCTCCTCAACATGAAAAAAGTAAATATATAAATGATTTTCTTTCAACTAGAAAAAATAATTTCAAAGAATATCAACTTATGAAAATTGTTCATGGTCAGTTTCTATTTTTTCAAATGAAAAATGTAAAAAAAGTTGGTTTATACGATGAGAAAATATTTCTTTACTATGATGAAACAGATTTTTGTTTACGGGCTTACAGAAAAAAGCAAAATATTTATGTACTCCCAAAGATAAAAGTTGAACATCTTGGAGGAAAATCAGTGAATTTACCAAATACTATCGAGATAGAAGCAAATAAAAATTGGCACTTTATGTGGTCAAAGTTTTATTTTTTTAAGAAAAACTTTACCACATTATTCGCATTCAAAAAAACCGTATTAGATTTGTTTATTGATATGATTAAATTTTGCATATTTTTTTCATTTGATTATAGAAAAAGAATAATTTATTTAAATCGAATTAGTGGACTAATAAATTCCTATTTAGGAAGTAAATCATTTAGAAGAATTAACATAAAATAATGTACACAATATTTGGATCAACTGGGTTTATTGGAAATGAAATTTGTAAATATCTTAAAAACAAAAGGGAAAAAGTATTTTTACCAAATAAGAAAAGAACTAAATTCAAAAAAAATCTAGGACATATAATTTACTGTGTTGGATCTGATGATTGGCAAAAAAAACCACAAAAAGGTTTTTATTCAAATTTTGGTCATTTAAAAGAGATAGTATTTAATAACACTTTTAAAAGTATTATTTTTCTTTCCACAACTAGAATATATTTAAACTCAAGACATACATACGAAGAAAAAAATGTATTGGTTAGTAGTAAAAAAAATAATGATTATTATAATTTGTTAAAGTTAGCATCTGAATCTTTGCTTCTAAGGTTAAATAAAAAGGTTAAAATAATTCGGTTATCTAATGTATTTGGATTTAATTATAAATCACCATTATTATTACCAACTCTAATAAGAGATGGTATAAAAAAAAAAAAGATTAAAATCATAATTAGCCAAAATTCAACTAAAGATTATATTCATATAGATGATGTTATTAAAATAATTTTTAGTATTTTGAAAAGTGGAAAAAACGATATTTATAATGTTGCAAGTGGTAATAATATTTCAATAAAAAATTTTACAAAAATATTAAAAGACAAGCTAAACTGTAAAGTAATATTAAAAAATCAAAGAAAAAAAATTTACGAGCCCAAAATAAATATCAGCAAAATCCAGAAAGAGTTTAAATTTAAATCTCAACTTGATATTAAAAAAGATTTACCAATTTTAATCAATAAATTTTATAAAAAATTAAAGGGCTAATTTTTAAAAATTTTTTTAAGTTTACTGATATTCATTGAAGAATTTATAGGAGTTTTTGGTTCATTGCTTTTCTGAAAAAACCTTGAAACTTTCACATCTTTTTTAGTTCTTCTCGCAAATTTAACGATAGAGTCGCTTTCACTTCCTATGTTAATCACACCTTTTTTTGATAATAATTTTGGTAATAATTTTGCAACCTCATCATGGTACAAATAATTTGATTTAATATTTTTGTAAGCGTATTTATAAGTCCATGGCTTCTCTATCATTGCAACTCTCAAAATAAGCGAGTTTTTATAAATTTGAACAGCAGACTCTGCGCCTAGTTTGCTCCAAGCATAATTATTCATTGGTAATAAAGGTGAATTTTCAGAATAATTACCTTTTAATCCTGGATAAACGTATTGAGTGGAAAAATGAACCAATTTTATATTTAATTTTGAACATTCAATTACCAAATTTGATGTACCAATAATATTTATACTTATACTTTTTTGAATATTCTCATAATGTAAAGCCATAGGTCTAGATAATGCAGCCAAATGAATGACAATTTTTGGTTTATATTTGATTAAATTTTTTTGAATACTGTTTCTACTTAAAATATTAAATTTTTTTTTATCCAAAAAAATATAATTTTTTTTATGGGTAAAATTTTTTTTCATAACTTTTGCAAATCTTCCATTACCGCCTGTTACTAAGATTTTATTTTTATGCTTCATAATTCTCAATTTTTTTATTTTTGATGATAAATTTTATGTCGCAAAAGTTTTTAATTGAACTTGAATGTGCAATAAATATGATTATTTTTCCTTTTTTTATTTTATTCACTATTTCAAGAAATTTTTTTTCTCCCTCTATATCAAAGGCATTTGTAGCTTCATCCAAAATAATAACTTTTGGATTTTTGACCAAAGCTCTTGCAACAGATAGTCTTTGTTTTTGACCACCTGAAAAAAAATTGCCTAAACTACCAATTTTTGTATTTATTCCATCAGGCAAATTTTTTATTACTTCATCTAATTCAACAATTTTTAAAACTTCCAAAACCCTTTTTTCTGAAATATTGTCTCTACCAAACAAAATATTATCTTTAATTGTATCGTTTGTTAAAAAATTCGTTTGAGATACATATCCAACATTCTTAAGCCATTCATTTAAAATCTCATCTAATTTATAACCATTTATTTCTATTTTACCTTTTTCTGGTTTAAGAAGACCTGCTAGCAAATCAACAAAAGTGCTCTTACCTGAACCATTTGATCCCTCTAAGTATATTGTATTATTTGTTTTTAATTCTAAATTAACATCTTCAAATAAAATATTCCTGTTGGGATAGGAAAAATATAAATTTGAAATCTTTAAACTTATATCATCTGTAAAGTTTAATTTTTGAATATCGATTTCAGTTTTAATTTTTAAATTTTCTTCATAAACTTTTTTATATCTTGCAGCATTTTTTATAACCTCATCGATTTGAAATTTGGCAGTTCTGATGTTTTGAATGTCAGCATTATATACAATAAATATCGGTATCATTCTTAGTAATGCAAATCCGTAAAGTCCTAGTATTGGAATTAAACTTACTATATCATAATTCTGAAACTCAAGTGCTACTAAAACGACCAACATAGTTGCTACAATTATTATTTCTAATAGATATCTTGGTATAACCCTTAAAATTTCATTTGTAATAACAACATTTGTTACTTTATTTTCATTGTTTCGAAATAAATCAATATAATATTGATAATTTCTATTTAATTTAATTTCTCTTAGGTTTAAAATACTTTCAGAGATGTACTTAAGTCTCAGCTTATCAAAAGCTGCTGTTTTGAAAGATAACTCAAGCAATCTTTTTTTTAATACAACAATAAAAAAAAATGTGAAAACGATTAGTAAAATTAATAGAGATAATGTTATTTTAAAATTAATAGTAAAAAGATAAACTGTGATAAACAGTAAAAAAAAAGTGTTTTTTATAATAGATATACACTTCAAAACACCTTCCATTACAAATGTGCCTGTATCGGATAAAATGTTTCTCATTATATAAGCATGATCTTTTTTTGATATTTCTTGCCAAGGTGAATATAGAAAGTATGAATACGCTTTCAAATATACATCAATTAATATTTCTCTGCTGTAGCTATGAGTTTTGTATTCAAATAAAAGAAGAAAAATAATTTTTATAATTATAATAATCAAAAATAATGAACCTATTGTTAAAATATTATTAAAATCAATGTTAAAAAAATTTTCAAATATTGAAAAAAAAGGTAAGTTTAAGTTTACATTTTCACTTAAAATTACAGTTAGCATCGGGATAATTAAAGATAGATTAAGTAGCTCAAGTACTAATATTGATAAAAGTATTAGCAATAATTTAAAAGCTTTTAATTTGTTGTCATTTCCTAAAACGTTAAAAATAGTGAAAAATTTTTTTATCATTTAATTAAAAATCTCATATATAAATATCATTTAAAGATCTATTTAAAAATTTCATAAATTCTTTTTTTTAGGATTGAATATTTTTTGATTTTTTTGTTTAAATTTAAATGAGCCTTAATTTTTGTTACATAAAAAGGGTTTATTTTTTCTACTTCTGGAAAAATTATATTTTTAGATTGATTCAAGTGTGAAGTTTGTGGAATACTTTCCCTTGTATTTGTTGAATCTTCACTAAATCCGATATTTTTTGAAAAACTTACTACAGGATTTAAACATAAACCTTTTTTCAAAAAAATACTCGCATTCCAAAAGATAGCCCAAGAACTAATTATATTTTTATTGTTTTTTTTTATTTGATTCCAATTATTTAAGTAACCATTCATATCAAAACGATTAATATTTTTTTTTGAAAATTTTTTTATAAAAAAATCTGAGTTTAAAATTATTTTTCTCCAATATTTTTTGTGAGTACCCCAACCCCAACAATTCATATTATTCCACAAGAAAGTGGAATTTTTTGATGATCTTGAAACTTTAAGAGGATAATTCCATGCGCTTACATGCCAGATATTTTTCTTTTTTTCTATAAAGTCAAGAGCATTATTCATATACTGATAAAAATAAGGACTTAATAATAGGTCATCTTCAATCACTATAATTTTAGAATTTTTTTTTAAAACATAACTTACTCCTCCTAAAATATTTTTTTTTAGACCACGATTTTTTTTAAAATAAAATTTTTTTTTAATTCTAAGTTTTTTTATATTATTAATAATTTCTCTAACTTTTTTAATTTTTTGACTATCCTCTTTTTTTTTTGGTCCGTCTGAAAAAATATAAATATCAGCATTTTTTATTAATTTATTTTTAACAAGAGAAGATAACGTTTTTTTTAAAGTATCAGGTCTATTATAAACAAATAAAGCTATTGGAGCATATTTTCTTTTCATTTTTTAAAAGTAATTTCAAAATTTATTTTATAAGGATTGTTTGGAAAACTCTTTAAAGATATAGCTTTAGTGTAATCCCTTTTTTTCAAAAATTTTTTATTTATCAAAATAATTTCAAAAACATGTGGGTTATTGTTTTTATCAAACCCAAATGAATTATTTGGTGATATATTGCAATTTACCAATTGTTCAATCTTCTTTAAAAATTTATTTATTTTTTTTAAATTTTTATTTATGTTATGAAATTCAATTATAAGACAATGAATAATTTTTTGATACTTTGCTATTTGATTAATTACTTTATATTCGTCCCCTTCAATATCAATTTTAAGGAGTAAACCACCTCTTTCTTTTTTTAGTACATCGTTAATTGAAATATTTTTTCTCTTTAAATTAGTGTGAGTTGAAATTTTAAGTTTTTTGTGATCAATATTATCATTTTTAAAAAAGCTTATATAACTAAAATATTTAAATAGGTTTTTATAACTACTTTTATATCTTAGTGCAAAATACATAGTGTTAAAGAATAGTCTAATCCAAAACAATTTATTTATTGTATGATCATAAAAAACTACTTTTATTGAATTTTTTCTTTTTATAAATTGCTCTTCAAACGACCAGTCTGAACCTAAACCTAAAGCAATTATTTTATCGATTTTGCTAATTATTTTCTTTGGAACAAAATATCCTCCGTCTCTTGAGGATCCTACTCTAATTAATTTCAATTTTACTTTTGGTTTCAAGAATTTTGGCAGCATGTACTAAAATAAATTTTTATAAATTGCTTCAGTCTCTTCAGCACATTTTTTCCAACTATATTTTGACAAATTTATGTTCCCTCTTTTTTTAAGGCTCAATTTTTTTGTTTCGTCATAAATAGTCTCCTCTATACAATGTTTTATCGAACCTAAGTCGTTTGGATTAAAAAAAGACGCACCATTTCCAGCTATCTCTGGAAAACAACTTGTGTTACTGCATAAAACTACGCATTCCATATTCATGGCTTCTAAAAGTGGTATTCCAAAACCTTCGTATAAAGATGGGAATATAAATATTTCAGCACTTTTATAAAAAAAATTTAATTCATACTCATCTCCTTGAAAATAGTGAATCCTTGAATTTGGTAATTTGATTTCTTTAAATAAGTTTTTTTCATAACTTGTGAATTTATCGCCACCAAAACAAACAAAATCGAAATCTTTTAACAATCTTTCTGAAGATGCAAATGCTTTAATTGCATTAACAAAATTTTTGTATCTATCTCTTTTCCCAACATAAAGAATGAAGGGTCTTACCTTAATTTTTCTTTCTATATATTTTTTCGATTTATTAACTGCGAGATGGGTAACTGAAATTTTTTTATCGTTCAAATTATAAAGGTCTAATAAATCATTTTTCGTATTATTAGATATACAGAAAATATGATCTAAATTATTAAATATTTTTTTTTTATAATTAATTTGATCTTTAAATTTATCTTTATAAAATTTTTCTTTTATAAGATCATATTCTGTTGTTATAAATCTTGTATTTAAATTATAAGATAGTTTTTCATTAAAATAGGTATAATGTACAAAATCAGGTTTTTTGATTTTTGAATATTTTTCAAAATAAAATCTATTTAAATTTTGGAAAAATTTATTTAATAATCCGGTTTTCTTGAGATAAAAAAATTTATGAGTGTTTTTTGTATTTTTTAAATACTTATTTTTATAAATAGGTGACACAATTAGTGGTTCAACATTACTTGAGAAATTATTAACTAAATTCACAAAATAGTTTGATACTCCCCCAAAACTCTGTTCTAAAAAAACTTGATGATCAAAAAAAACTTTCATATTTTTATTATTTGTTTCACTTGTTTAAAAAGATTTTTTTTTGCATATTCAAAATAAATATCACTTTTTGTTGCACATTTTTCGTCAACTTTTTGATCACCAATAAAAAAACTATTTTTTTTGTCTATTGGCCATTTTTTTAAAATTTCTAAAACCATACCATTGTTTGGTTTCCTTAGCTTTGAGTCTTTCTTAAACTTTTTTACTGTACCGTTTTTATGAAATGGACAGAATTGAACATCATTTAAGTTAATATTTCTTTTGTTTAAAAATGATTTAATGTATTTATGTAATGTAAAAAAATCTATTAATCTAAATTTTCCCTTTGCAATACCTGCTTGGTTAGTAATTACAAATATATAGTATTTCTTAGACGAAAGATAATTTAGGGCTTTAACAACTCCATTTTTAAATTTAAATTTTTCTACACTGGATACATAACCAAAATCATGATTTATTACACCGTCCCTATCTAAAAATGCTGCTGGTTTTGTTAAATATCGAGCTAAAGTTTTTCTAGCATATGACAAATTCTTTTTAGTTCCTATATCTATAAAGTACCCATTATTTATCTCACCATATATTTTATTTTGCTTAATTAATTTTATTAAAATTTCATTTTCAAGAGAAAAAGAATTTTTTTTTACTAAATTAAGAAAGTTTTTTTTTAAAAAATAAACGCCTGCGTTCATTAAATTTCCATTTGCTTTAAAATAAACTTTTTTTTTTGAGTCTAAAGACAAATTTGAAAGTTGTTTATTACTTTTGTAAATTTTATTACTTGTTAAATATATTTTATTTTTTTTATTAACTTTATAAAAGATGTCATTTAGTTCTAGATCAGTGAAACTATCTCCGTTAATTAATAGAAAGTCATTTTTTATTTTTTTTTTCAGAACTCTCAATGCTCCAGCTGTTCCAAGCATTTTTTTTTCGACATAACATTTAATTTTAATAAAATTTAAACATTTATTATTAAATTTTCTAAAAATTTGATTGCCTCTGAAACCTGCTAAAATATATATATTTTCGAAAGGATACTTTGCATACTCGTTTAATAAGATTTGAAGAAACGGAATACTATTTATTTTTAATAATGGTTTTGGATTACCTGCTAAAAATCTTTTTACTCTTTTGCCTTTTCCACCAGCTAATATAACCAAATCAATTTTATTTATTTTTTTCAAATATGAAAATCCTTTTAAATTTTCGTAAACTTTTTAAAACATAAATTAAGAAATTAATTAAAATCTCTGATCTAAGTATTTTGGAATTATCATATAAAATATCAGACTCACTCTCAGTGACGTATTCTACTGATTTTGTATTGCCTATCTTTGTTCGATAAGAATTAATTTTAACAGAGCTAAATTCTTTTTTAAAACTTGAATTATTTCCAAAGGAAAAATCCTGAATAATACACACATCTTGATTTTTATTCAGATATTTGAGGAAGTTTTGCTCAAAACTTATAACTTTTATATGTCCAAAATATTTAGAAACTTTTCGATTAATGGTACTTGTAAGCAAAGCGCGTAATTTAAGAATATTCATTGGGTTATTATTTGCAGGGTCTACAAAAATTATAAATTTTAAGTCTGGTATACTTCTTGCTAAATATAAAATAAATCTAATCGCTTGATACTCATCAAAAATAATATTTTTCACTTTTTCTGTACTAATAATTCTTTTTGTTTTTAAAATAAACTCAATATCATGACTATTTAAACTTATATTTGAAAATTGTGTTAACGAAATACAATCTAATATGGTTTTAAAAATCTCTTTATTTGAAACTATTTCTTTTTTTTTTGAAATTTTTTTAAATTCAAATTCTTTTTTTTTTGGGGGGAGGTTCAAGCTACTAATTATCTCAATTTTGTTCGCATTAATTAAATTTTCATTTTTCTCAAACGTTAAAAAGTCTAGCTCTTTTTTTTCATTTATTACTTGTGTCTTGCGAAAACCGGAGGTTGTTCTTGGCAATTTTAAAATAAAAGAACCAAATGTAGCAGTATCTATATGTCTACAAAACTTTGTAGTTTCATGCATATTAATAATATCCTGTCCTCTATTGTGTTTTATTGTATCTTTAACTCCACCAATTTGTATCCATTGTTTTTTTTTAAGAAGATTTCCACCAGCTCCACCTCCACCATTTAAAGGAACATTGGGATGCGGTATGGCTGAATGGTTTAAACTTTGAAAATATTGGTCTACTTTTTCCATATTTTTTTCATAAATGAAAAAATCATCCAGAAGAAACTTTCTAGGCACAAGTTTGTATTCGTCCCCCCCAAGTCCAAATAATTCTGGTTTTTCTAAAAGAGACAAAAGATTATTAAAAATTGAGAGAGGAAAAAAAGCATCTGATCCCGTCAACATTACATTATCACCAGAGCTGTTATCTATACCTATATTTATTGCCTTAGAATAATCAAAGCTCAGTTCACATTTTGTTGTTTCTTCTTTTGGTACATTTATAAACTTAATAGCAGAGCACTCAGAAATCTCCTTATAAAAATAATTTGATAAAGGTTCCTCTGATCCCCAATCAACAACCAAGTACTCAACTTTATGAACAGCATTCATTTTTTTTAACGAATATGTTAAATATTTTAAAATGAATTTGGTTCTTTGTAATTGATTTTCATGATATTGATCATTCTTATTAGTAGTTACAATAGATAATATTGGATTTTTATTCATTAAACTATAATATCTTAGAAATTATCTTTATTTTATATTGATAAACCAAAAAATTATTCATTAGAAAAATATATTATTTGTGAACCAGTTTTTTCAAATTTAAATGGTACAAAAAGCTTATTTTTTAGGCTTTTTTTAATTTTTTCGTGATTTTCTTTTTTTGCATAAAATAACATAAAACCTCCACCCCCCGCACCGAGAAGTTTTCCACCTATCGCCCCCGCTTTGATTGCAGTGTTATAAATATCATCAATGGCTTGATTGGATATATGTCTAGTTAAATTTTTTTTTAAATACCACTGTTCATTTAAAAGTTTTCCAAACTCATCTAATGAAATTTTGCTATTAATGATAATATCCTTTGCTTTATTTACGATTTCCATCATTTTTTTTAATTCTTTCTCTTTTTTTGGTGTAGATTCAATTTGAAATTTCGCTATTTTTTCTGCAGTTCTAGAGAAACCTGTGAAACATAACAATAGATTTTCTTCAAGAGATTGGAGTCTTGCTTTTTTTATCAAAACATCTTTGACCTGAAAAGTTTTATATTTATTAAATTTTATTATTTTGAAACCTCCAAATGCTGCCATGGTTTGATCTTGAGAGCCTACTGCTTCACCAATAATATTTTGTTCAAGATTTATTGCATCTAAGGCAAGTTTCCTTTTGGTTATTTTTTGATTTTTGACAGCATATAGAGCATTAAGAAATCCAACTGTAAATGTAGAGCTAGAACCTAATCCAGATCTTGCTGGCAAGTCAGCGTTGTATACCATTTCTATGCCCATTTTTATATTTAATAACTTAGCGGCCTCTCTAACAACTGGATGCTTAATTTCCTCCAAGGAATTAACTTGTTCTTTCAAATAATATTGAATTACGTGCTTGTATTCAAAAAACGGTGGCAATTCTCTAACTGTAATATATGCATATTTGTTAATAGTTGCACTTAAGGTCATGCCCCCATTTTTTTCATACCAAACAGGATAATCTGTTCCTCCCCCAAAAAAAGATATTCGTAATGGTGTTCTAGAAATTACCATATTTTTTTTCAGGCGTAGTGTTTTTGTAAAATTTTTTATACCAGTCAATAGTCAATTTTAAACCCTCGCTCAAGGTAATTTGGGGTTTCCAATTACATTTTTTTCTAATTTTATCTGTATTAATAAGTCGTTTTGGTAACATAGTTGGCTTAGAACAATCATACTTTAATTTAGCTGATTGATAATTCTCTTCTTTTAAAATTGTTCCTAGAACCTCTTTAATAGTGACTGGAATACTTGAGGCGATATTGATTGTATCGAAATCATCAAATTTTTCGAATGCCATTAATAATCCTAAAATAAAATCATCGATATATAAAAAATCTTTTAAATCATTGCCATCTCCCCATACTATAAGTGGATCATGTCTTTCAATACTCTTTCTAATTAAGGCTGCAATAACTTTCGACTCATTCCATCTAAACTTGTCATAGGGTCCATAAAGATTTCCAGGCCTTACCACTAAAGTTTTCATCGGAATTTTAATATGCTTGGCGTACATTTTATTCATAATTTCTGAAAACAATTTCATCCATCCAACAATAAAATATTTAGAAAAAAAATTGTAATTAATGTCGTCTTCTTTTACAGGAAAATCTGTAACAGGATAAACAGTGTTACTACTTATAAAACAAAATTTTGAAACTTTATTTTCGTATGCTGCAGCTAATATCTGTGAATTCATTACAATGTTAGGTGTTAGATGAGCTAATGGAGTTTTCTCTATCACAGCTGCACCAGAACTGTTAGCAGCAACCATAAAAACAAAATCAATATTTTTCGTAGCAGCTAAACACTCTTTATAATTCGTAAAATCAGCTTTTATAAATTTTACGTTTGGCAGTTTAAGTTTAGGAGAATGATTTAGATATGATCCAACTATTTTTGCATTATAATCACTTAATTTTTTAGTAAGATGAGTTCCAATAAAACCAGAAGCACCAGCAACTAAAATATTTTTCCCTTTATAAAAATTTTTATCTATCAAGAAAGTTATTACCCTCAGTTTTTACTTTTTTTCGCCAATAGTTAAGAAGATCTAGCATTGATTTTTCAAATGGTATTTCTGGCTTCCAGCCAGTATGATCTTGAAATTTTTTTGTGTTAGGTATTTGAAGATCAGCATCAATCGGCCGTAATCTTGTCTCATCTACTTGAATTTTTAAATCAGACTTTATTGATGAAATGGATATAAGATAATTTAGAAGTTCTCCTATCTCCAAACTATGGGATCCGCCAATATTATAATATTCACCAGCTATTGGATTTATTGTCAACAACATAAAATATGCCCTTACAGCATCCCTTACATCTGCAACTGTTCTCAAACTTTTTAGATTTCCTACTTTTATTACTGGCTTTGTATATCCTGCTTCTGCCAAAGCTATTTGTTTAGCAAAGGATGATTCTGCAAACACATCGCCCCTTCTGGGGCCAGTGTGGGTAAACATTCTAGTGATCATTACATTCATTTTGTAAGCTTCAGCATAAAAGCGGCCTATAAGATCAGTTCCAACTTTTGATATTGCATATGGAGAGGCTGGATGAAAAGTACATTCTTCATCAATTGGTAATTTATTTTTAGTAACTCGACCAAAAACCTCTGATGAGGAACATACATGTATATAGGCTTTGGGAGCATATTTTCTTAAAGATTCCAAAACTCTATTGGTTCCCTGAATATTAGTATCCATTGTATCTAAAGGGGAGTCAAAACTTGTTTTGGGAAAAGACTGAGCGGCAAGATGGAAAAAGTAATCAGGTCTCGCTTTTTCTATAGCTTTGTCAATTGACGTACTATCTCTCAAGTCACCGTAAACTAATTTAATTTTTTTATTTTCATTAATATCCTTAAGAAGATGTGATATATTATCAAGAGAGCTTCTCCATCTTATTAAGCCGTATACATCCCAGTCAGTATTTTGAACTAAATAGTCAGCTAAATGTGATCCAACCATACCAGTAATTCCTGTAATAAATGCTATTTTGTTTTTTTTCATTATTTAAAATAATTTTTTTTTAGTTTGTGCTCACCTTCATTATCCAAGAACCAATTCCAAGTTTCTAATAGACCATCTTTTAGCGATGTACTTGGATTATAACCTATCATTTCTCTTGCAAGAGATATATCCATAAGTCTTTTTGGCCAACCCGAAGATTTAGATGTGTCAAATTCATATTTAAATTTTAAAAATGAATTAAGAGTTTCTACAAGTTCTTTTATCGTAACTGCTTTTCCACTACCAAGATTCAAGTATTTACCTCTTGTACCATGGAATAAAGCTTGGATTGTTCCTTCTGCAACATCCCTTGCAAAAGCAAAATCTCTTATAGCTGAACCATCACCCCAAATACGCATTGGATCTTCTCCAGATCTTATTCTGAACATTAAACTAGGTATTACCATTGCATTTTCAGGATCAAAATTATCTCCAGGACCATACACATTGCAAGGTCTAACAATAGAATAATCTTCTAAATTGTATTGAGCTTGATATGCTTTGATTTGCATTTCTGCCATTCTTTTGGCCCAACCTGGATACATGTCCATAGGTGGACCTTGATCATTATCATCACTCTCAACAAATACTTCATTATTTGAGTAAGCTCCAATTGAACTAGTATAAACTAATTTTTTTACCTTGTTAATTCTAGAAGCTTCTAAGACATTTGTATTAAACATTAATAAAGGTACGAAAAAACTTGCTGGTTTTTCGATTGTTACTTTGACAGATCCTTTAATACCAGCAACATGAAAAACGCAATCCATATCTTTTGTTTGATCTTTGCAAAATTCAAGACTGGTCAAATCACCATAAACATGATCAACTTTGTCATGAATTTTTATTTTATCTAAAGAGATTGCTTTAACATTTGCACCAAAATTTACCAAAATTTTTGATATTTCTCTTCCTATCATCCCTGTGCCACCAGTAACCAAACAATTTTTTTGTTTGAAGTAGTTTTTAATGTTTTGATTAAGCATAATTAAAACCTATAAATATTTTTTCAAAAAAATTCGTTTAAAAAAAGGCAAAAGTTTCTTTGTCAAGGTTTTATAATGTTTTTTTATTTGTTAATTAACTTTTTCTAGCAGATCTAAAACTGTACGATTTTTTTTTGTTTGTAAATTATAATCTTTTTTTAATATTCTAGCCTTAATGTCTGGTTTATTGTTAAGTGAATAATCCATATGGAGTCCATAATTTAAAATTAAAATATTTCTATTTTTTTTTAGTGGTTTTAAGCCTTTGTGGAATGCAATAGTGTTAGCTATTATAACATCTCCTCTTTTTGCCAAAATTGGAATAAAATTTTTTTTACCATAAATTGATTTTAAATATTTTTCATCCCATCTAAGTTTTAAACCCCATTTTTTTTTTGCATCTAAAAAAGATTTTTTAATATAGTAAAAGGGTCCATCATTTTTCGAGTTAACGTCATTTAAATATACAAAAACCTTGAGTAATTTAATTGCACTTTCGTCTATGTGAAAGTGTTGTGTGTCGTGATCATTTAATTTATTTGCATAGGACTTAACACACTTTATAAATGTTAGATAAGGTTTGAAGCCAAAATAATTTGAACAAATTGAAATAATTCTTTCATTAAGAACTATATCTAAAATTTTCGGTAGATTAATAAGCGGATCTCTAATTTTTACACTATCAGTATATTTTTTGAACTTTTTTTCACCTAAATCAAATAATTTTTTTTCTAATTTTGGAAGAAAAATATCATCTTTTTTTTTAGTTTGCTTAGTTAAATCTCTTGGAATTGATATATTTTCTAACAATTCAATTTGATTTTGAAATTCTAACCGATGATTATCAATATATTTTTTTGAAAAAACTCCTCTTAAAATGCAGAAACCATTTTGGTTTAGATTATTAAGATTAATTTTATCTTTACTAAGAACTTTGGTTTTTTTATGATTTTTATCTTTTGATATTTTTTTTTCACTTTTAGAATATATTTTTTGTAAAAGACTGTAATCTGAAGCTCTAAGCATAATTTTATATTTTATTGTTATTTTTATTAATAAATGATTTTTTAAAAATTTTAAATAAATAAATTAAGCTAGATGTGAATGTTTATAGTTTAGTCTAAGTACTTAATTTACAATATATCAACTACCAATCTTTAATTGTAGAAATTAATTCACTCATTTTAATATCATCGGCTCCATAGAACTGTATTGCATTTGAATTTTCAATCTTTGGTGTTATATATTTATATTTCCCCCACGTAATATTTTTATTATTTACGTAATTGGCCACATCTTCTAATGAAAATTCAAGACCAGAACATAAATTAACAATCCCTTTTTTATTTACTTTTAACGCTGCTTGAATGCAAAATAATACTTGATCATGAGTAATAACATTAAATCTCGAGTTCTTTGTTAGAGTAAAAGGACCTTTATTACCCTTCACAATGTTGACAAGAGTGCTCACTCTTGCATTCTTCCCTATCATTAATGATGGACGCAAGATAATATGATTTTTAACTTTTGAAACAACAATAGACTCACCAACTATTTTAAAAAAAGCATGTCTATTTAGTAATTCTCCCGACCCTAATTCAAAGTCTAATAAATTTCCTGAGGCTTCTTTTGGATAAACATCGATAGATGAAAAAAAAATAAATACTTTAGTATTTATATCACATAGCTCCTCAACCAGGTTTATATTGGATTTTGTTTGTTCATATATGTTTTTATGTCCTCGAAGAGAACCAGCGTCGTAAGCACAATGGATAATTAAGTCATATGTATTTTTCTTATATTTAGAAATTGGAGCAGATCTGTCAAAACTTTCAGCATGAGGTAATTTTTGAATTAGAAACTTTCCAATCCCAGATGATGTGCCTGAGATCAAACATTTAGCATTTAACAAATCAAATCCAGACATTACACCTTTCGCCAAATAATAAAATTATATGTTTCATGATATAAAGATCCGAATAATCTTAATCTTTCAAGAATTTCGATATCTCCTGCTTTTTCTAAGTTTAACAAAGAACTATAATAACCTTTTAACCAATTACGTTTCTTTATATATTCGGCAGCGACTGAGTCAAAAGGATCATTAATATCATAGAATTCATAAATTGGTTCTATATTCATAATCCAGTCAAAATTATTTTTCAAAAACCAAGACAACATGTTTTTGTAAGAACTACCTAATTGCTCTAGAGAGCCAATAGTGTAGACTGATGAAGAATTTCTTATTTTAAAGTTTTGTTCGAAAGGCTTAAACATATCGAAATGAAATGGCTTTATATTAATTGAAAATCTTTTATTTGCTTCTTCAATAATTTTATATGAATTTCTTGACCAATCTAACGCAAAAAAGTTATTATTTTGATATTGTAGGCTTAAATCAATAACGTAATGGTTACTTCCACTTCCAACATCAAGTATATTGCTTGATTTTGCAAGATACTTATCAAAAAAATAATTAATCACGGTTTTTGCAAAGTCGACTTCAAAAAAAATATTTTCAGAAGTAAAGTAGCTATTTGAAAATCTAAAATATTTATTATTATTAATATAGTAAGGGTATAAGCTCTCTATTTTACCAGTACTACAAAATTCAGATAGGTTTTCTCCCCAGCCATCTTCCCATTTCTTATAGTATTCTCTTCCTGAAGGTTTAATTTCAGATGCTAGTTTTTTTCGAGCATGATTAAGTAGGCTTTGATATTTTTCTTTATCAACTCGTTTTAAAACTAAAGATCTTGGTTTGAGTATAAACTTTGTCATATTTTGCAAACCTAAAAATTTTGAAAAATCAATTTCTAAGTTAATAGTTTGTTGCTGTGGATCAATTTTAAAATGCTTGTAACTCGTTAATTGGGACATTAAAATGGACCTTTAAAATGCTTGTAAAAATCTGTCATAGAAATTTTTTTTGGCAGATTTATTTCTGAGCCATCTTTTTTAACCATTTTAATAACTTCTTTACAAATATCATGTACATCAGGATAATACATTTCCTCTAAAGCTTTTGCAGTTGGGCAAGGTGTTGATACCATGCCCATTGAATTCGAGGGAACTTTAAGAATTGAAGGCTTGTATTCGTTTATTATTCTATTCATTTCAGCGCAAACACCGTATGCTGGCCAGGAAGTATCAATTACTAGCATTTTTCCGGTTTTTTCAACACTTTTACATATAATTTTTTTGTCAGGGTGAGAAATAGAATGAAGATTAATTAATTCAACAGATATACCATTTTTTTTTAAATGATTAGCAGCTCTTTTTGCCTCAAGAACCATCACAGAGGTGGCTATAATAGTTATATCAGTTCCCTCAATTTCTAATTTTGATCCAAAAATAGGGTGTGATAATTTTGTTTCGTCATTTTCAAAATTTAATTCATAAAGCAATCTATGTTCTAACATAACAACTGGCCCTTTATATTTTTGAATTGAGTATCTGTAACTTTCAATAATTGATTTGGGATCTGCTGGCATAACTACAACTAATCCTGGAATATGAGCCATTAAAGATTGTAGACTTTGAGAATGTTGTGCGCCTTGACCCCAGCTTCTTCCAATTACCATTCTGTACATACATGGGATTTCAAATAGACCACCAAACATATATTTATATTTTGCAGCTAAATTAATTAATTGATTAAAAATTAGTAATCCAAAATCAGCTCTTATATGCGTGTTTATTGGATAAGCACCATTTAATGCTGCTCCAATACAAATTCCAGCAATTGAATCCTCTGATAAAGGGGTTTCAATAACTCTATCTGGGTATCTATCAACAAAACCTTTTACCGTATCAAATATTCCTTTAAAGTCTGTTACACCCTGACCAATAATCAATGAACGAGGATTATTATCCATTGCTTCTTGCATGGCCTCTAAAAGAGCAGCTTTATAAGTTTTAGACATCAGATAAAAGATCCTCTCTATCAGGTAATGGAGATTCAAGTCCAAACTTTACAGCATTTTCAATTTCATTATTTATTTTTCCTAGAAAACTTTCATAGAGTTTTTTATCTTGTAAGAGAGGGTCTAACTTTTTCCATTTGTTAATATCATTTTTATCTCTATATCCAGCTGAAAAATCTTCTCCTGGCCCAACATGCTCTTTATATCTAGAAGTTTTAATTTTTAAAAAAACAGGTTTTTTGGTATTTCTTACTTCATCGATAGAAATTTTAGATAACTTTTGCACTTTAACAAAATCATACCCCTCCTCAATTTCATGAAAAGGAATACCATACGACCCAACAAGTTTTTCTAAAGTAAAAGATTGTCTTTCCTTCTTATGTGAATGCACAGCAAGATTATTATCTTCACATAAAAAAAGTATTGGAACTTTATGAAGAGATGCGAAATTTAAACATTCATGAAAAGCTCCCTGTTCTAATGCTCCGTCTCCAAAATTGGTCACAAATATTCTATTTTCCCTTTTGATTTTAGAAATTAATGCGGCTCCTACAGCATGCGAGATAGTAGAACTTACAACAGCTGAAGCACCCATTATACCTTGCTTTGGTGATGCTAAATGCATAGAGCCAGCTTTTCCTTTGCTTTGTCCATTTTTTTTACCCATTAATTCAGCAAAAAATTCAGGCAGTGGGCCACCTTTTGCCAAATAAAACGCATGACCTCTATAATTTATAAAAACCCAATCATCTAAATTTAGGTTAGCGCAAACACCAACAGCTACAGCTTCTTGTCCAATGGATAAGTGAACTGGACTTTGAATTAAATCACTTGGATATAACTCAATAATTTTTTCCTCTACCAACCTGATTCGTAGGGATTGATAAAATAAATCCTTATATATTTCTAAGCTTTCCATTCTTTTAATCTTTTTGATTGAATATTTCTTCTTCCACGATTTGGCAAAGCAGATGCCCTATCAAAATATGACATTCTTGTATTCTAGGCACATTGTCAGATGGAATTTTAATGCATTCACATATATTTGCTAACTCTCCTCCGGTAGATCCTGTCAATGCAACTGTTTTTAATCCTTTTTTATTTGCTGTTTTGACAGCTTCGATAAGATTATGACTATTACCAGAAGTAGAAATAGGAATAAACACATCTTTGCTGCTACCTAGAGAGTCTAATTCTCGTGAAAAAATTTTTTTAAAGCCATAATCATTACTTATTGCGCTCATTGAAGAACTGTTAGTTCCAAGAGCTATTGCAGGTAACGCACTTCTATCTAATAAAAACTTAGAAGTAAATTCCGTCGCGATATGTTGCGAGTCTGCAAAGCTGCCTCCATTTCCAGCGAAAAATACCTTGCCACCTTTTTGCAAACAATCAATCAATAACATGCTAACTTTTTCAATTTGACTTATTATAACAGAATTTGAAATTTCCGATTTTAAATTTATACTTTCATTTAATCCTGATTTTATTATATCTATTATTTTTTCTTTCATTATTTATTTTTGAACAAATCAAAGATTTTAGAAATAGACTTACGTATTTCATTTCCTATCGAAGAAATTATAAAACTAGGTTTTATTATAGTCCTAAACAATGCGCTATGAACACGATTAGGTGGATGTAATGCACCTTTTGGCCATAATCTATTCGAAGGTGTCTGAGATGATTTTCTTGCAACAAATGATCCTCTATGTCCAGTGAGATAATGGCGGGTATATGAATTATTTTTCCATTCTTTACCTTTTGCTAAAAGTTTTATTGGTTCTTTAAAACCATTATATTTTAACATCAATGCAACCGAATTTGGCGATGGTGTAAAGGTCAAACCTGAATCAAATGTATTATAAGCAACGTTAGGGAAAGATTCTTTTGCAGCTAAAATTGGATAATCTATTGGAATTAACTCAGTGTCTATGACCAATATATCTTTTGTAACTTCAGATAACTTGCTAATTGCCTCAAACGGTTTCTCCATTACGTATAGGACTCCTATAAAAAGAACAATATCAAATTGTCCAATTTGTTTATTTATTTCCATCACTCTTAATTGTTTGAACTCGACACAGTCAATTTGCTGGGCACGACATATAAATCTAGCCTGATCTACCTTTTCTAGTCTTGGCTCTAAACCTAACACATATTCTGCACCGAGTTGTCTTGCTGCTATAGAAAATACTCCCTCTCCACAACCAACATCTAATACTCTTAACCCTTTTAAAGGTTTTTCCTCTTTATTATCCATTTTTAAAATTGATCTAAGACCATTAAATAAGTGATTGGTTTTTAGTTTTTGTAAAGTTACATGCTTAGGGTTGTTTGGTTTTTGTATAATACCACCAAGATTATATCCCCACTCCCAATCATTAAAGTTCTGAATTCCAGCTATAATTTCTTCTTTGTTCATTGAAGTGGTATTTTTCATTTCTAAAGACTATAATAATTTTTATTTTTATAATACTCTTTTTTAAGGTAATATTTAATTATTAAAAATATTAACTTTTTACCATACACAAATTTTTTCTTTTTTATATTATTTTTTTTTAGACTTTCATTAAAGTAAGATTTTTTTTTTAAAATATCTCTAGGCCTTAGAAATTTCGTATTATTTTCATAGACATATTTTTTGTAATTCAAATTAAAATATCCAAATGCAAATTTTAGCATTTGCTTAGCACTGTATGGTTTACCATTTGACAAAATAAAATCTTGTGGAGCTTTATTTAAAAATTTGATTAACAATTCACACTGATCTTCACACCAATTCCATTCTCTGCTGATATTTAAATTTCCAAATTCAGTTTTGATTTCTTTTTTTTTTGCTTTTATTGCTGCTAGACAAATTTTAGGAATTAAAAATTCTTTCCTTCTTAGTAAAGACTCAGTGTTGAAAATTACAGCATTATAAGTTTTCAAATTAAATTTTTCTCTATAAAATTTAGTAATATTAAAAGCTTTGAGTTTTGCCTCTCCATATGGGTTGACTGGATGTTTGGGTGTTTTAAGTGAAATTTTACCACTCACTTTTCCATACATTTCTGAGGAAGCTGCATGTAAAAATTTTATGCTTTTATCAAAAGAATATATCACATCTAAAATATTCTTACATCCTATATAATTACTTCTCATAGT
The DNA here is from genome assembly GCA_902536765.1 of uncultured Pelagibacteraceae bacterium. Lineage (GTDB taxonomy): Bacteria > Pseudomonadota > Alphaproteobacteria > Pelagibacterales > Pelagibacteraceae > Pelagibacter. The sequence continues at coordinate 81,994 of CACAYM010000003.1, read as the reverse complement.
TTCATTTTTTTTTTTAAATGAAAGACTTGGTGAACTTTGACCAGCAAAATAAAATATTCTTGCTGGTTTAAATTTTTTTAAACAAGAAAATATTTCTTTCTTGTTATAGATATTTAATTTAGTTATTTTAATATTTTTAATTTTTGAATTGCGTGAATTTGTTCTAGAGGTAATTATAACCTTTTTTTTATTTTTTTTTAGCAGATTACCTAGAGTAATTCCAAATTGCCCTGTGCCGCCAATTATTAAATTATATTGCTTTTCCATTTTTTATAAAAGCTTTTCCGAATGGAAAATCATTACAGTCAAATCTTGGTATTTCTAATAAATTATCTTTTTTTTTAAAACTTCTACTTTCAACACTAAAAGCATAAACTATACTTAATTTATTGAGACTGTAGATAGTATTTTTATTATAGACCTTTTTTCCTCCATATGGATAACAAAAAAATTTAATAGGTGCCTTAGTTATATTGCTCAAAATCTTTAATGATTTTTTAATGTCTGCGATTTGCTCTTTTTTGTTCAATAACGACAACACCTTGTGGCTATGTCCATGGGAACCTATTTCCATACCCATTTTTTTAATTTGAAGTATATCTTTTTTATTTAAGTAAAACATTTTAAACATTTTTTTTTGTTTTTTTTTTGAAAAACAATAATTAAACAATTCATCAATAATTTGGGGATTTGTTTGAGATATAATATTTAATTGAATTTTAGGATATACTTCATCTCTTTTTTTTTTATTTTTAATTTTTTCAAGTAAATTTTTTTGTATTAAAAAAACTCCAAAATTTTTTTTTTCGAAGTACTCTTCTATTTTAAATTTAAAAAATAATTCTTTTAGTTTAATTTTATTCGATGTGCCTAAAATCAGATGTATTTTGTGTACAGTCAAAAAATCTTTGGTAATTAAGGGTTTTGATGGAATAAAAAATATACCCTTGATATTTTTTTTCTTCAACCATTTGGCAACTTGTAGATGCTCCTTCAATCCATCGTCAAAAGTTAAAAGAATTTTTTTTTTATTATAACTTAATTGTTCAATATTTTCTGATAATTTATAAAATTTAAAATTATTATTAAAATAATTTAATTGTTTTAAAAAACTGTTTTGATGGAGAAAATTGAGATTCTTTATTTTTTTATCGTATTTTCTTATATAGTGATACATTACTACTGAGGACATATTAATATCTCTCAATTATTGGAAATTTTTTTTCCATTTTTTTTGCATTTTTTAAATAATTTCTAATTATGCCTGATTCAACGTTGTAATAGGCTTTTTTCAATGCTTCTAAGGTAAAATCTTTTCTTTTAAAATATCTACTTTTATATTTAAACTTTTTTTTTGAAATCTGGATTTTTTTACATAAAATTATTTTAGCCAAAGTTTTTGCTGTATTAAATATAATTCTATTTCCAATATCGTGGATTTTATCGGAATTATAAATTTTTGGTCTTATCTGAGTTATTATCTTTCCATCATCTATTTTTTTTGAGATTTTCATTAATGTAGATCCTAAAAATTGCAGTTCGTTATTTACAAATGGGAAAAAATTTGTTCCTGATCCTTTATAATAAGGTGACAAACCTAAATGAATGTTGATAGTTTTATTTTTAAGTTTGTCTAAATAGTTGTTTTTTAAAATTGAACATCCAAACGTTATTATATAGTCTGGATCATCTCGTTTTATTTTATTGATAAATGAGGGTTTATTTATCATGTCTTTTTTTACGCAAATTTTATTATATTTTTTAGTGTAACTGCCGAAGTAATTTTTTTCTGATATACTTCTTAGCTTTAAATGTTTTCTAAAAATTTTATATTTTCTCAATTTTTTATTGCTTGATAGAATTATATTATTTTCATGAATTCCATATAATAAATTTATGTTTTTTTTTGAGCTCAAAAAATGACATAAAAACTTATGCCTTAGTTCGCGGCTGGTTATAATAATTACTTTTTTCAAACAAATTAAGGTTTATGTTGATATTTAGTATCAATTATTTTAATTAATATATAATTATAATCTATAAAAATCTCAATGAAAGATATTAAAATAGGCAATAGATTAATTGGAGAAAACAGAGAACCACTAATTATTGCTGAGATCGGTATTAATCACAACGGATCTTTAGATAAAGCTATTTATTTAGCTGATAAAGCAATCAAAGCAGGTGCTGAAGTTATAAAACATCAAACTCACATTGCTGATGAGGAAATGTCATTAGAGGCAAAGAAAATAATTCCTTTAAACACAAATATTTCAATTTATGATCTTATAAAAAAATGTTCACTAAGTGAAAAAGAGGAGTTCAAACTCATGAAATATATAAAAAGTAAAAATAAAATTTTCATCAGTACTCCTTTTTCAAAAGCTGCAGCAAATAGATTGGTTAAATTTAAAGTGCCAGCTTTTAAAATTGGTTCAGGTGAGTGTAATAATTACGATTTTGTTAAATATCTCACTAAATTTAAAATTCCTATAATTATGAGCACAGGCATGAATACAATTAAAACAATAACAAAATCTGTTAATATTATTTTAAGAAAAAAAATTCCTTTAGTACTTTTGCATTGCACGAACATTTACCCTACACCTGAAAGATATATAAAATTAGACTGTATTACTGAAATAAAGAAAGCATTTCCAAATGTTTTAGTCGGTTTGTCTGATCACTCAAAATCGATATATCCAAGTATTGCATCCATTGCACTTGGCGCATGTGTTATAGAAAAGCATTTTATTTTTGATAGAAAAAATGATAAAGGACCAGATACATCATCTTCAATGGATTATGAAGAACTTAAAAATCTTATAAAAGCTAGTAAAATTGTATTTAGATCAAAAGGATCAAAAAAAAAGCCAGTTTCAAAAGAAAAATCTACATTAAAGTTTGCATTTTCCTCAGTTGTATCAAGTAAAAATATAGAAAAAGGTGAAAAACTAACTAAAGAAAATTTATGCTTAAAAAGGCCAGGTAATGGTAATTTTAACGTAAACAATCTTAATTATCTTTATGGAAAAAGAGTTAAAAGAAAAATAAATCAAAATTGCCAAATAAAAAAAAAGGACTTAATTTGAAAAAAATACTTTTTATAACTGGAACAAGAGCAGATTATGGAAAAATAAAATCGATAATTCTCAAGCTTCAAAAAAATTCAAAATTTAAAATAATGCTTTATGTCACAGGAATGCATAATTTAAGAGAATATGGTTATACATATAATGAAATAATAAAAGATAAAATTAAAAATTTAATAATAGTAAATAATCAAAGAAATATTAATCAAATGGATAAAATTTTTGCAACAACATCTGTCCAATTCAGCAGTTTTTTAAAAAAAAAAAAACCTGACCTAATTATAGTTCATGGTGATAGAGTTGAAGCTTTAGCTTGTGCAATAGTAGGATGTTTAAATAATATTAAAGTTGGTCATATAGAGGGAGGTGAAATTACTGGGACTGTTGATGAAATGATTAGACATTCAATATCAAAAATCTCCAATATTCATTTTGTTACAAATAAACATGCAAAAAAAAGGCTTATTCAAATGGGTGAAAAAAAATCCTCGATTTTTATTATAGGCTCACCGGATGTGGATATAATATTAAAAAAAAACCTTCCAAGCCTTAATAAAACCAAGACAAGGTACAATGTTTCGTATAAAAATTACGCAATTGGTATTTTGCATCCTGTTACAACCGATTTAAAAAATCAAAAAAAATACTCTGAAATTTTTGTTAAAACATTATTAAAAAGTAAGAAAAATTACATTATTATTTATCCGAATAATGACGAAGGGAGAAATTTTATTTTCAAAAGTTTGCAAAGACTTAAATTTAATAAAAGATTTAAAATATTTAAATCAATAAGATTCGAATATTTTTTGACTTTTATGAAAAATTCAGAATTTATAATAGGTAATTCCAGTGCTGGAATTGTAGAGGCTCCATATTATGGAACACCGTGTATTAACCTTGGAGATAGGCAAAATAAAAGAGCCAATATTAAATCAGTAATTAATTGTGATTTTTCTGAAAAAAAAATATTAAAATGTATTGACAAATATTCAGGAATTAAATTTAAAAAAATAAGATATTTTGGAGCAGGTAATAGTAATAAAAAATTTATAAATATTATTTCGAAAAACAATTCTATGTGGAATAAAATTAATCAAAAATATTTTAAAGAAATTTAATATTATAATGAAACTGGATTTAACAAAACTAAGACCAAACAATTTTAATTCAAAAATATTTAAACAAAATCAAATAATGGCATTAAACGTGGAAAAAGGAAATGGTAATAGAAAGATTGATAAATGCCCAATTTGTAAATCAGCAAAAAGAGAAATCTATCAAGTAAAATACAATATACCAATATTTATTTGCTTAAAGTGTGATGTTGGGTACACAGGTTTGCAACCGAGAAATTTAAATGATGTTTATAGTAACAATCACTATTTAAAAAAGTTGACTGTAA